>CAYYID010000027.1:0-65476 GCA_964471915.1 uncultured Solibacteraceae bacterium
CGTGGTGCGGGCGGAAACGACGATCCAACTGGCGGCCGCCAGTCCCGGCCTGTTCGTGATCTCGGTGGCCGACACGGACCGTCCGGGCGCGATCCTGAATCAGGACTCCCGGGTGAACTCGCGCGAATACCCGGCGCGCGCCGGTGAGGTGATCCAGATCTTCGCGACGGGAGCGGGACGCACGGATCCGGAGGCGCCAGAGGGAGCGCCCGCGCCCCGGGATCCGCTGGCGCGGACCGTAGAGACGCCGCGCGTCTACATCGCGGGAGAACGGGCGGAGGTGCTGTTCAGCGGCTTGTCCGCCGAGTTCCCGGGCTTGTGGCAGTTGAATGTCCGGGTGCCGGCGGGCCTGCAGGGTCGCGTGCCGGTGTTCGCGGTGATCGGGAACCGCGCGTCGAATGGGGCGACGTTCTGGGTGGCGCGCTAGTTCTTGGTCTTCGGCGGCACGTACCCCTCGGGGAGCTTCGCGCCCTCGCCGAAGAAGTACTGATCCATCTGCTCGATGAGGAAGGTCTGCGCTTCCTGCGTGCCGAGGTTCAGGCGGTACTCGTTCATGAGCATCTTCATGTGCTCCACCCACATCTTCCAGGCTTCCTTCGACACGCTGTCGAAGATCTTCTGGCCGAGGGGGTGTCCTTCGAAGGGAACCTCGTCGAGGCCCGGCATTTCCTTGCCGAACTTGACACACGTGACGACGCGGCCCGACTTATTCATCTCCGGTCCGCGCGGACCTGCCATGCCTGAACCGCAACCCATGTGTCCAGGATACCAGCGAAGCGGCCTAGACCGCAGCGCTCTTCTGGCGGCGGGTCTTGAGGGCCTCCAGGTACTCGGAGAGCTTCAGCGGACGTTCGCCACCCTTTTCCATGTGCCGCTGCACCGCCTTCTGGTAGCGGCGGAGCGTTTCGCGCTTGGTGGAATCCCGCAGGTTGCAGTGTTCGATGTCCAGAAGCAGTTCCACCTCCCAGGGCCGGAAGGTGTTGCGGTTGAGCGTGCCCCGCAACAGCTCCTGGACGAGCCGGTTGAACTGGTGGAGTACGGCTTCGGAATCTGGCTGAGACATAAAACTAATAGTACTATCGGGCCAGTGCCGTAAGATCTTAACACATCCTGGGAATAAATCAATTCACCACAGTAAGATAGCGGTTTAGACGCGGACGGGGCGGAAAACTGGGTCCGCGAGGGTTTCTGCTTCCAAGTTGTTGTAAAAAAAGCAGATGCTGTGTGTGCACCAGGGATCGGTCAGTTCAGGAAGAACTGCGCCAGGTCCATAGCTTCTTTCTCGCCGAAGCGAGCCAGGGCATTGGCTAGCAGCACCACGACGACATCCTGGTCTGGATAGACCATCACCATGGCGCGGCCGCCGTCGATGGTGCCGCCGTGGTGGTAGACGCGCTTGCCCTGGGGGTCCTTGCCGATGCGCCAGCCGAGTCCGACGCCGGTTGTGGCGCCCGAGGTCAGCTTCTGCGAGGTGAACATGACGGCCAGCGTCTCCGGTTTGAGGAAGCCGGGCCGCAAGTGCGCCGCGGCGAAGCGCGCGACGTCCGGCGCCGAGGCAACGATCCCGCCGCTGGGCCATTTGTAGCCGTTGTCGACGGGAGCGGCCTGGCGGACCGCGCCGTCGCGGGTGACCTCGTAGAAGCCGGTGCGCTTCTCGACGATGGCGCGGGCGGCGTCGCCCGCGACGCTTGTGAGCCCGAGCGGCTGGGCCACCTGCTCCGCGAGCAGGGTCAGAAAGTCCGCGCCGCCGGCGTTTTCGAGCGCCGCGCCCAGCAGGTTGTAGCCGTAGCTGGTGTACTCGTACTTGGATCCCGGCTCGAAGAGCAGCGGATCGGTGGCGAAGATCTTCAAACCGTCGGCGAGCGAGGCCGAGTAGCCGGGCCGGTGTACGGGATCCTGGATGCCATAGTGCCGGACCCCGCCCAGGTGCCCGAGCAAATGGCGGATGCGGACCGGCGCGGACTTAGCCGGGAAAGCCGGGACGTAGCGGGTGACGTCGGCGTCGAGGTCGAGCTTGCCGGCCTCATGGAGCCGCGCCGCGATGGCTGCGGTGAACAATTTCGAGACGCTGCCCAGGCGGAAGCGGGTCTCGGCGTCGACCGGGACTTTCCACTCGAGGTTCGCGTAGCCGAAGCCCTCGGTCCAGGCGATCCTGCCGCCCTTGGCCAGGGCTACCGCGAGTCCGGGGACCTTGTGCTGTTCGCGGAGCTTTGCCGCGAAGTCCCGGGCGGCGGCGGGGACCGGCTGGGCGGGGAGGACGGCCAGCGTGTTGAGCGCGACAACGGCCAGGCGGAGAATTAACATCTAAAGCAGATACGCGCCGGCGGCGAGGAGGTTGCGAAATCCGTCCTCAGATGGTGCGTTCCCAGCGGAGCGGGTAGCCCGGGCGCAGGATGTTCGATCCCAAGTGGACCACGCCGCGGCCCTCTCCGGAGGCGTCGTAGGGCTCGATGCCCCGGCGGGTGATTCTGGCGCCGTGCAGTTCGACGGCGATCTCGTCCTCCTGGGAGGAAGCCCCGAAGGGCAAGCCGCCGCCGACGTTGCGGGAGCTTTCCACGAACTCGAGGATCCCGCCCTCGCGTGTCGTCCAGCGCCAATACTTCTGGGCGGGCGGGACGCTCGATCCGACGGTGTACGCAGTCTCGACTTTCTGGGTGACGCTGTTGACATCCACCCGCCAGCGGCCCCGCCACGGGAAGAGGACCATCTCGCCGGCGAAGCCCTCCTCGCTCTGCCCCTCCTGAAGCTGGGGATTGCGAGGGTTGAAGAGAACCACCTCGAGCCACTTTTTCTGCACGCCGACGCCGGCGCCGGTGGTTTGGGACAGGTGCAATTTACAAGAGCTGAACATGTTGCCTCCATTCGAGTGGGATCCGTTGGCCCGGAGCATCACGCCCGGGTCCGGTGCAATGAGCGAACGTCGCTTGGAAATCGCTGTTCCCCGCGCCTGCGAAGGTGACCCTCCGCCCTGGCCATCCCTCGCCAAGAACGCGGGCACGCCATTCCGATTCGGGCCGCAGCTACTGATGTGCTAGCAGTCTCAGCATCCACTGCTGGCGTACCTGCTCCACAGCTTGCGGATCCGACGGTAACCCGGCGGCCAGCAAGGCCTGTGGATGCTGACTGAACGACCATTCGATGAACGCCGGCATGTCCAAGATGGGCGTCTGCCGAAAATCGCGTTGCCGATACCGCGTGACGACGAAGGCGGGCACGCCGACGGCAATCAGCTGCTGTCGCACCGGCTCCCAGGCACCCACATTCTCACTGGATCCCCACGGCGTGTCTTCCCCGACGTTGACCCCCTGCCAATGGGACTTGTCCCGTTCCCATGCCCAACTGACCCAGAGTGAGAGTTCCGCTTTGCGCATTAGGACCTGCTTGGTGCCCGAGTTCATCGCAGAGGCGGGCGCGTCCGTGAAGAAGCGGCTCTTCATCATGTCCTTTCGCATCTGGGCGGCTTGCGCGTCGGTGTACTCGTGGGCCCGATCGGCCCAGTCGCGCGCTACGTCCGCCATGAGGTTTGTGCGTTCCTCGGATCCCTGCATCAACTCGGCGGCATACTCGCCGGGTGTCACGCCGACGGGAACATACGGATCAACTGACGGCTCCGACTTCTTCACAACGCCCTTCAGGCTGTCCACCCAATCACGAATGATAAGATCCTGTACGGTGGATGCCCCCAGTTTCGATAACCCAGTCAGCGGGTTCAACTCGCCCTCGATTTGTTTCCTCAAGGGCGAGATCTCGGTCGCGAACCCAAACTGGTTCGCGAAAGGTCCGGCTACCAGCGTGGTCAACAAAGATAGGCCGAATAGCTTGGCGTCCTCTGCTCTGGTATCCGCTTTCTGCGCTTTTTGGACGCTCTTCAGCATCTTTTCTTGCGATAGATAGGCGCTCGTGTAGGCCTTCGACATGCCTTGAAAGAAACCGCGCCACTTTCCGCCGTACTCCTGAATGCGGAGCCGCATCTCGTTGAAATCATCCTTAGCCGGCATCCCTGACCCTCCGGAAGCCGATGTAGTATTTTCGGCTCCTGACTAGCCTGCGGAAGCGGCGCGGGAAACGTACAGCGCGATCGAGGAATCAGTTGGCGGCGGCGAGTTGCGCGGCAACGAAGGCGTTGCCCGGCCGGCGCGCTGCCCAGTGGAGCCACAGCTCGCGGCGCTGGCGACGGTACCCGGCGGCCTCGGCCGGAGATCCGGCCAGCAACTCCTCCAGGCGGGCGTACTTGATCGAGTAGGCGAGTCCGTCGGCGAGGTCCTCGCGGGGTTTCGCGCCCTCCTGGTCGAAGTCCGCGAGGAGGCGGCGGTAGATCGCGATCGCCCGAGCGGCATTGCCCGCGGCGGTCTCGGCCTCCGCCTCGGCGATCGAGAGGGCTTCGCAGTGCGACGACGGTCCGGCGACGACCTTGCCGGCTGGGCAGGCGTCGAGCGCGCGGGCCTCGGCGATCTTCGCGCGCGCCTCCGGTTCCCGGCCGAGGCGGCGCAAGGCGAACGAATAGCCGGCGAGTGCCCGGATGAGGTACGCCTTCCGCCGGGACGCCGTCTCCGGCGCGGCCGTCATCACGGCCAGGGTTTCCGCGTACACCGCGAGCGCCCGCGCCGGATCCCGGTCGCGCAGGATCCGCGCGAGACGCAGGGCGGGCATGGCGAAATCGAGGCGGGCGTTGAAGTCGGCCGGGTCTTTCTGGATCAGCGGGCGCACCAGCGCCAGTGACCGCTCGAAAGCCTCCGCGGCAGCGTCCCTCCGGCCCAAGCTGAGGGCATCCACCTCGCCGAGCACGGACCCCTGGTAGAACGCGATCGACGTGGCTTCTATGGTCTTCATCCGCTGTTCCGGCAGCCGCTGGACCACTGTGGCGGCTTCCTCCAGCGCCGCCGCTGCCCCTTCCAGTTCGCCCTCATAACGAAGGAACGTTCCCCACAGGCGGAGGCCTGTCGCCAAGGAGTAGATGTTCTCAGGGCTTGGACTTGCGGCGGCCCGGCGGCGCGCGAGATCCACTGCCTTTTCGAGCGGCCGGCGCGACAGCTCGGTATGGCCGGTGTTGATGAGGGCGAGGTGCAGCTTCATGTAGCTGTCCGTCAGGATCCGCAACTCGAGCGGTTTGAGATCCGGCTGCCGCTCCAGCTCTTCGAGCAGTGGGGTCACGCTGCGGGCGCGCTGCGGCGCCTCCTGGCGTTGTTCGGGTCCCCGCATGGTCAGCGCTTCGAACTCCGCCAGGATGAGCGACGTCAGAATGCCGCGGTCGCGGGGATCGGCGGACCGCGCCCGCCGCAGGAGGCTGACGGCTTTGTCCAGCGCCGCTCTCGCCTCCGGCTCCTTGCCGAGGCTCGCATCGCCGCGGTGCATCAGCACGCGTGCCAGGCTGACGTACCCGTCACCGAGTTCCGTCAAAAGTTCCGGCTCAGTTGCCTTTGCGCTCAACCGGTCCAGATAGCTCAAGGCGGTTGCGGCAATGAACTCCCGCGCGGCCGTGCTGCCCGTCAGCGAGTGGATCTTGGTTTCCACCTGGAACAGCTTGCCGGCGAGTTCCCGCGCCATGCGGAAGCGCTCGTCGGCGAGGCGGCGCTCGCGGACGGCGACCAAGAGCCCGATGGTGAGGGCCGCGACGCTCGCCGCCGCCGCGGTGAGCGGGATCCAGTGGCGGCGGATGAATTTGCCGGCGCGGTATGCCCACTCTCCCTCGCGGGCGCGCACCGGGCGCGAGGCGAGCCAGGCGCGCAGGTCGCTGGCGAGCTGGTCCACGGTGGCGTAGCGGGCCTCGGGTTCGCGGCGGAGAGCCTTGGCGAGGATGGCGTCGAGGTCGGCGGGAAGCTCCGGCCGCAGGGACCGCGCGCGCGGTGCGTCGGCGGTGAGCGCCGAAGCGAGCATCGCCTCGGGCGTCGAGCCGCTGCCTTCGTGCGGGGACTTCCCGGTGAGGATCTTGAACAGGACCGCGCCGAGGCCGTACACGTCGGAGGCGGTGGTGACTTCGCGCCCGGCGACCTGCTCGGGGCTGCCGTAGCCGGGCGTGACCAGGCGCTCCAGCGTGGACGTTGCGCCTTCGGCGGGGGTCAGCAGCTTCGCAATGCCGAAGTCCAGGAGCTTGGGCGTTCCGTCGGCGGTGACCAGGATATTGTTGGGTTTGAGGTCGCGGTGCACCACCAGGCGGCTATGCGCGAACTGGACGGCGTCGCAGATCTTCAGAAAAAGGTTGACGGCGTCGCGCGGGCTGAGCGCGGCGGCGAAGTCGTCGATGCGGCGGCCGCGCACCAGTTCCATGACGAAGTAGGGTTCGCCCGCCGCGGTGTGGCCGGCGTCCAGCAACGCGGCGATGTGGGGATGGGAAAGTCCCGCCAGGATCTGGCGCTCGCGGAGGAAGCGCTCGACGGCGCCGGCGTCGCCGGAGCCCGAGATGAGCTTGACGGCGGCCTCGCTCTGCACCTCACCGTCGGCCCGTTCGGCACGGTAGACGGAGCCCATGCCGCCGCGGCCGAGGAGTTCGCGGAGTTCGTAGGCGCCGCAGCGGCGGGGCGCGGCGCCGGCCAGCAGCGAGGACGCCGCGCGCACGATGGGCGCGGCGAGCGCGGCTCCGGTGGCGGCGTCGTGCTGGAGCAGGGACTCGACTTCCGCCCGCACCGCCGGGTCGACGGCGTGAGCGTCGAAGTAGGCGGCCCGTTGCGCGGGATCGAGGTCCGCCAGGAGCGTGAACAGGCGTTCGACTTCCGGGGTCATTTGGGGGACAGCTCCCGGCGCAGCCAGGCTTGGGCCAGCCGCAGCTCCCGCCGGACGGTGTAATCCGGCTTGCCCACGGAGGCGGAGATTTCTTCGACGGTGAAGCCGCCGAAGAAGCGCAGCTCGATGAGCTGGCCCTTGAACGGATGGGCCGCGGAGAGGCGGTCGAGTGCGTCGTTGAGCAGCAGCAGTTCCGCGTCGGGCGGCGCGCCGAAGTCGCCGAGGTCCGCGAGCGGGATGTTGCGGCCGCCGCCGCGCTTGGCGGCGTTGCGCGCCCGCGCCTGATCCACCAGGACGTGGCGCATCACGCGCGCGGCGATGCCGAAGAAATGGGAACGGTTCTCGTACTCGGGTCCCGGTGTCTTCGTCAGCCGCAGCAGCGCTTCATGCACCAGCGCGGTGGCTTGCAGCGTCATCGGCGCCTGCTCCTGCCGGAGATGCGCGGAGGCGAGCCGGCGCAGTTCGTCGTAGACGAAGGGCAGAACGTCGTTCAGCGCGGCCGCGTCCCCGGCGCTGGCCCGCCGCAAGAGATCCGTGACCTCCATGGCGGACCATGGTAACCGATTGAGCGTTGGATTATCTTCGGACGCTTAGTCGCCGACGGCCCACTCCCAGGTGAGGGGGAAGCCGGCCCGGAAGATATGCGTTTCGACGCGAACGACGCCGCGGCCCTTGCCCGAGGAAGCGATGGGACGTACGCCGCGTTGCGAGAGGCTGGCGCCGTGCAATTCGGCGACGACTTCGGCGATCTCCACGTCTTCGCCGGTGGCGGCGTTGCCGCCCGGTCGCATCACCCGGTCGATGAACTCGAGCACGCCGCCGTCTTTCGGCGACCAGCGCCAGAAGCGGCCTTCGGCCCACGTGTTGCCGAGCGCGTAGTAGCCGTCGGCGCGCTGGTTGAAGCTGTTGCCGCCGGTGCGGACCGAGCCGCGCCACGGATACTTCTGCGCCGACATCATGTAGTCGATCAGGCTCTGACCGTTGGCGACTTGCGGGACCTTGGGATTGAACAGGACGATTTGCAGCCAACGGGACGGTCCGTTGCTGGGGGCTTGCGCCAGGTGGAGCTTGCAGGATTGAAACATGGTCGATTCCTCCGATAGGGTGCGGAGCCGTTAGCGGCTCCTGCTCAACCATGCGCAGGGGAAAATCCGAATCCGTCACGCGCTCAGCGGCCAGCGGCGACGTTGAGGCGGGCGAGTTCGAGGACGCTGAGATCGCGCCATGCGCCCGGCGCGAGAGAGCCGAGTTGCAGGTCGCCGATGGCGGCGCGGACGAGGCGCAGCGTGGGGAAGCCGACGGCCGCGGTCATGCGGCGCACCTGGCGGTTCTTGCCTTCGGTGAGCTTAACTTCAAGCCACTGCGTTGGGATCTCCTTGCGCTCGCGAATGGGCCGCGGGCGCGGGCCGATGGGCGGGGGATCGATGAGTTTCACTTTGGCGGGGCGGACGTGGTATCGCTCCAGCTCGAGTCCGCCGCGGCGGAGTTCGGCGAGCGCCTCGGGCGTGGGGATCCCTTCGACTTGCGCCCAGTAGGTCTTCTCGTGGTGGAACTTCGGATGCGCCAGGCGGTGCTGCAGCCAGCCGTCGTCGGTGAGGAACAGCAGCCCTTCGCTGTCGTGGTCCAGGCGGCCGACCGGGTAGACATCGGGCACGTCGAGGAAGTCCTTGAGGGTTTGGCGGCCGCTGGTGAAGCGGTCGGTGAACTGGCACATCACGTCGTAGGGCTTGTGGAACAGGATGTACCGCATGGGGTCAGTAGGCGACGCGCGCGATGTCGGTGCGGGCGAAGTCGTCCCCCTTGCAGAGCAGCGGCTCGCCCGTGACTTTGGCGAGGGCGTAGGCGAAGCAGTCGCCGAAGTTGAGCCGCGCGGGATGGCGGCCTTTGCCGAAGGCGCGATAGGCCTGGCGGGCGACTTCGAGCTGGCGGACATCGGCGGCGACCATCTCGCAGCGGGCGCGGGCCAGGAACGCGTCCAGCGCGAGCGATGCCGTCTCGCCGCGGCGCGTTTCCAAGGTGATCGAAGCCTCGAGAACGGACGCGACGGAGATCAGGCGCACCGGGTCGTCTCGCAGCGCCATCAGGAGCCGGCTACTCTCGGGCTCCTCGAGCAGGATCGCCAGGACGGCGGAGGAATCGATCACCATCTCAGGAGGGCAGCCCGTGCTCGTCGTAGCCGAGGATCTCTTCGGTGCTGCGGGCGTCCCGTTCCGGCAGGGCGGCGCAACGCCGCGCGATGGCGTTTAGTTCCTCGATGAGCCGGTCGTCCCGCCGCGAATTGACCCGCTGCAGACGCTCGCGCAGCGCGGCGAGAACGGCGTCGGTGAGGCTCTCCCCCGTTACCGTCGCCAGCTCCCGCGCCAGGCGGTCGGCTTCCGGGTTTTTGATGCTGAAGGCCATCTTTCTAGAAGTATAGACTACTTTCTAGAAGTATAGACGAGCCGCCCGCCGAGCACCGTGGTGTGGACCTTGGTGTCGAGGATCTTCGACGGGTTGATGGTCAGCAGATCCTGTTCCAGAACAACGAGATCCGCGAGTTTCCCGGCTTCGATGGCGCCTTTGAGTTTTTCCTCGCGGCTGAAGTAGGCGGTGTTGCGGGTGTACCCGATCAAGGCGTCCTGGATGGAGATCCGCTCCTCGGGCCCGTAGACGGCGCCGCTCATGCCCTTCCGGGTGACAGCCGCGTAGAGGCCCACCATGGGGCCGATGGGGAGGATATCGCTGGAGATGGCCATGAAGATCCCTTTGCGCCAGGGCGTGCCGACAGGGTTGTTGAGGGCCGCGCGCGCCGGGTCCAGGTTGTCGTTGTAACGGCCTTCGAGGGTGTAGGTGAAGTTGGGCTGCTGGGAGATCCACAAGTCGAGCCGCTTCATCTTGTCGTAGGTTTCGGGCGGGGGCGTCATGCTGAAGTGGTTGAGGTAGTGGCGGTGGTCCGGGCGTGGGGACTCTTTGAGAACGCGCTCGAAGGTGTCCACGGTGAGCTGGATGGCGGCGTCGCCGATGGTGTGGAGGCCGAGCTGCCAGCCGGCATTGTGGCTCGCGCGGATCCGGTCGTACAGTTCCGCGGGCGTCAGGGTGAGCTTGCCGCGGTAGTCGCCCTGTCCTTTATAGGGCGCGATGGTATAGGCGGCGGGGCCGGTGAAGCCGCCGTCGATGAGCATCTTGATGGCGCCGACGCGGATCCGTTCGTCGCCGTCGCCGGTCTTCTTGCCGAAGCGCTTGAGCCCGTCGACGCCGGGCCAGTAGATCTGGATGGTGGCGCGGGGCAGGTCCGCGCCGTGCTGCGCGTAGATGGCCTGCCAGTCGGCGTAATCGTCGGGCGAAGCACCGGCGAGGATGAAGCTGGTGATGCCGAGCGAGAGCAACCATTTGAGGCGCGCGATCAAGCTGGGGCGCAGGGACTCGCGCGCGGGGCGCGGGACGTGCCGCATAAAGAGGTCGTTGCGCTCGCGGACCACGCCGTTGGGCTCGCCATTGGGGTCCTTTTCGATGACGCCGCGGTCGGGGTCCGGCGTGGCGCGGGTGATGCCGGCGGCCTTCAGCGCCAGGGAGTTGCCGACGGCGGAATGGCCGCCCGCGCGGGTGAGCACCACGGGATTCTCGGGCGCGGCTTTGTCGAGGTCGGCGCGGAGGGGGCGGCGCTTCTCCTCGAGCTGGTCCTCGCTCCAGTTGGCGCCGGTGATCCATTGGCCGGGGCCCAGCTTGTCGGCCATGGTGCTGACGCGTTCGATGATCTCCTGGACGGAGCGGGCGTCCTCGAGCTCGACGTAGTAAGGCGGATTGCCGCGCAGGTGGATGTGGGTGTCGTTGAAGCCGGGGATGACCAGGCGTCCGCCCGCGTCGAGGGTGCGGGCGGCTTTGTACTTCGCGGCGAGATCCTCGCCGCCGACGGCGGCGATGCGGTCGCCTTTGACGATGACGGTGCGCGCGAGGGAGCGCTGGGCGTCCGCGGTGAAGACCTTGGCGTTGCGGATGACGAGGTCGGCGGGTTCCTGGGCGAGGGCGACGGCGGCGAGCGCGAAGAGCAGCTTCATGCCGGACGATTGTACAGCGCCGTTACCACCGGTGGATCATCGCGCGACCAGCGATCGACGATGTCCGCGGCGGTGATCCGCCAGCCGGGAGGGTGTAGAAAGGATTGTGTAAACGCGGTTCTCGTGGACAGACGACCATAGGAGAACCGAATGACAATCCGAAAAGAGTTAATCGACGAATTGATCGCCAGCAGCGGCGGGAGCCTGATCGGCCCCGACGGGCTGGTGAAGGAGTTGACCAAAGCGCTGGTAGAGCGGATGCTGGCCGGCGAGCTGAACCACCATCTCGGCTACGAAAAGCATGCAGTGGCGGGCTACGGGACCGGCAACTCCCGCAACGGCAAGAGCCGGAAGACGCTGAAGGGCGAAGCGGGCGAGATGACCATCGAGGTGCCGCGCGACCGCAACGGCACCTTCGAGCCGAAGCTGATCGAAAAGCACCAGACGCGGTTGATGGGGCAGAACGGGGGCATCCCCCACCATCCCCCGAACTGCGGGACCACGTCCGCTAACTCGCTGCGCACAATCAACTTAACCTCATCCTGCCGCGAGCCCCAACTCGGCTGAGGACGATCCTGAGCCACTTTCGCACCTCATGCCGCGGCGGGGCAGAAGCCTGCCTTGGTAGTTTTTTCCACCTCCTGAGGGCGCCGCCCCGCCATCGGTGCAACTTCTTACCCGTGAAGCGTGTCAGATCCAAGCATCCGAACGCCGTGCGAGACGTTAGCGGTCGACGATATCAGCCGAGGTGATCTGCCAGTCCGCGCCGCGTTTGGCCCACTGGAGCCGGACCGACGCCGGGGTGCCGGCACCCTTGCCCAGGCGGAAGATGGTCTGAAAACGATTCTGGCGGAAGGTAGGCGCCTTGGCGCCGGCGGAGCGCGGCGGGGCTGCCGCGTTGCATTCGTTCATGGCGGCAAGCTCGTCCGAGACCCGCGCCAGCAGGTACTGTTTGCTCGCCGGATGCGCGACCTCGCGCATCTGGTCGTGCCCGAACGGCACGGCCGAGATCAGGTCGGCGACGGTCCCCTTCTTGGGCAGAAGCTGGCCGACGGACTTCAGGAACTCCGCGGGCGAGCCGCCGACGTCTTCGCACCGCGACGCTTCGGGCGCGAAGAACGCGGCGGCGGCGGCGTACTGGCGCTGGCCGATCCACAGTTCGAAGAACTTGCCGAGTCCGGCAAGCAAGGCAGGGTCGGGAACGAAGCCTGCTGCCGGTTTGGCCGCCGTGGAAGCCGCGGCCATTACCGACGGCGTGTCTGGCTTCTCGAAGGGATGCCCGATCTGCCAGGTGATGATCTTCCAATAGCCCTCTTCCTTGGTCCAGACCTGGGTGAGGTATGTGGGGGCGCCCTTCTCGCGGATCAGGCGGGTGACGGCGCCGTACGCTTCTTCGTAGACACTGTCGGGGATCTCCTGGGCCAGCGTGAGGTTTTGGCGGATGCGGCAGTCGAGCTGGCGCGCGGCCTCCGGCGTCAAGCGTTCCAGGGTGAACAGCTTTTCGCGCGAGTTCTTGACCGGCCGCGCTCCGGGAGCCTGGAGCGGTACGGCCTGAATCACTTCCGTGAGGTCGGCGGACTTGCCGTACGCGGCCAGCCCCTTGCGCATGTGCTCGAGGATCCGGAGCGCGGCCAGCCCGCTGTCGATGTTCTCGCCGGTTTGGAACTCGGCCAGGCAGGCGTAGGAGCGAATTGAGATGTAGGGCAGGGCCTTCTCGGGCGCGCCGTCGACCAGCCAGGTCTGGAAGTGGTCGGCGACGGCTTCCTCGAGCGGCTCGGAGTCCTTGATCCGCGGCTGGACGGCGATCGGAGTATCCAGCGCCACGGCGATGGTCTCCTTCGGCGGCGCGAAGAGACCCAGCAAGTCGCGCCACCAGTTCTCGAAACCGTTCCAGCGGGAGGCGTGCTTGACCGAGTTCTTGCCGGCGCGGACATCGGAGTTCGCCGCGGTGAGGTGGCCGTTGACCAGGGCGACAGGTCCGCGGGAGGAGCGGTAATCGACATCGATGTCCGCCCGGCGGCCGGTCCGGGTGACCGAGATCTGGATCGACGGCGTGCCCCCTTGCTGGCGGAAGTTGATCGGGTAGCCGATGTGGTAGACGGTGTTGTCTTTCGTGCGCTTAAACTCGCGGCTCTGGTAGAGCCGGTCGAGCGCGCCCGGTTTCAACTTCACGTAGAGGCGGAACTGGCGGTCGCCCCGGACGTCGGGAATCTGGCCGTGCGCGGCTTCCACCAGTTGCACGAGGTCCAGCGCCGTGCCGAGGCGTTTGCCGGCGGCGTTGGTGAGATCGGTATTCAGCAGCGCGTGGGTTACGGCGTCGAAGGTGGTGCGCGTGGAGAGCGGCAGCGCGTCGTAACTTCCGGGGTCGAGCCGCTTCTTGGTGATCTTGTTGTACTCGGCAATCCAGGCGTTTACGAGTTTCTGCTGTTGGGGGCGAAGCTGGATATAGCTGCTTCCGGAGGGCGCCTGAGCCGTCAACGCCAGGGCAACCATCAGGTGGCAGAGGGTGATCCGGAGAAATCGCATAGACGGGAGAGTTGGAACTGTGTCGCACCGAGTCGGCAAGGGGCCGACTTGGGCTGATTTTAGCACCAACCGGCAGGTTCCTCGCGGCCGGCCGGCCCGCTACGATAGGAAGCAGTGACGATCCGGGTACTGTTTTTCGGCATGGCCAAGGACGCCGTGGGGCGGAGCGAAGAGACGCTGGCGCTCGCCGGCGGGGAGAACGTCGGCGCGATTTTCGACCGCTATGCGGCCGCGCATCCGCGGCTGCAGACGATGGCCAGTTCGATCGTGCCGGCGCGGAACCGGGAGTTCTGCGGGCGGGAGACGGCCGTGGCCGATGGCGACGAGATCGCTTTCCTGCCGCCGGTGAGCGGCGGCACGCAGTGGACGAACCGCGTGGCGGACGCGGCGGGTCACTTCTTTGCGCTGACGCGGGAGCCGATCGATTCCGCGGCGCTGGCTCGCGAACTGCTGCGGGGCGAGGACGGCGCGGTGGTGGTGTTCGACGGCGTGGTGCGCAACAACACCAAGGGTCGCGCGACGCTGTATCTCGACTACGAATGTTATGAGGCGATGGCGATCGAGGTGCTGGCGAAGCTGGGGCGCGAGATCGCCGCGGAGTTTGCGATCGGGCGGATCGCCCTGGTGCACCGGCTGGGGCGGCTGGAGATCGGCGAGGCGAGCGTGAGCGTGATCGTGACGGCGCCGCACCGGAAGCCGGCGTTCGACGCGGCGCTGGCGGGGATCAACCGGCTGAAGAAGACGGTCCCGATCTGGAAGAAGGAATTTTTCGCCGACGGCGAGGTGTGGGTGGAGGGTGAGTGGGACGAGGGGGTCCGGCAGGGCGGTCGATGAGCCGTATTGAGATCAACCCGGACGTCATGCTCGGCAAGCCCGTCATTCGGGGCACGCGGATCACCGTCGAGTTGATTCTGCGCAAGCTGGCCGAAGGCGCGGATCGCGCGACGTTGCGGGATGCGTACCCGCGGTTGACGGACGAGGACATCCGGGCCTGCCTCGTGTACGCGGCGGACACGGTCGCCCATGAAGAATCGACGCAGACCCGTCCCGGCGCGAAGAATATCTGAAACCAAAAGTCCTGTAGAACCAGTCTGTTAGTATTGCAACTGGTGCCGCTCCGCGTCCTCATCGGCCCGTTCGCGGGTGTTTTCTGCCTGCTCGGCCTCCTCGCCGCGCAGGAGCTGACCATCCGCGTGGACGTGAAGCTCGTCCGGATGCTGGTGACCGTGAAGGACCAGGCGGGCGCGCTGGTGGGGTCGCTCGAAAAGTCCGATTTCCGGGTGTTTGACCGGGGGGCGCCGCAGGAGATCGCGGTGTTCGAGCGCCAGACCGAGCAGCCGCTTTCGATCGCGATCCTGGTGGACGCCAGCGGATCCACGGCCAAGGAAATGCGGTACGAACTGGACGCCGTGGGGCGTTTTCTTAAGGCCGTCTTCGGCTCCGGCAATCCGGAGGACACGGCGGCGCTCTACAGCTTCAACTGGCGCGTGTACCTGGAGAGCAACTACACGCGGCGCGTGGGACGGTTCGAACAGGCTCTGAAACGCGTGAAATCCGAGGGCGGGACGTCGCTCTATGACGCCATTTACCTGGCGGCCAGCGACATGGAGGACCGCACGGGGCGGCACGTGCTGGTGGTGGTGTCCGACGGCGGCGACACGACGTCCGCGAAGGACTTCCACGCGGCGCTCGAAGCGGCACAGCTCGCCGACGCCGTGATCTATCCGATCCTGGTGACGCCTATCACCAACGAAGCCGGGCGGAACGTGGGCGGCGAAAACGCGCTGACGACGTTCGCGCAGCGGACCGGCGGCCGCGTGTTCCGGCCGGCAGACGCCGGGGGGCTGGACACGGCCTTCGCGGAGATTCTGAAAGAGCTGCGCACGCAATACCTGATCGGCTTTTACCCCAAGAACGTGCCGCCGGCCAAGGACCGCTTTCATCCGCTGCGCGTGGAACTGCAGCGTCCGGATTTGCGGGCGATTACGCGCAACGGCTATTATGGGTCAGGAGAGGCGGCGGGGGAAAAATAGTCCGGAAGGCGCCGCAATTTCGTTTGGCCACCGCAAAAACCAAAGCTCCCGAGCAGACTTTCGAAGAGGTGAAGTACCTGAAGAGCCTCATCGAGAAACAGACACCCGTGCGAATCAAGCTCACCGACAACTCCGAGGTGGAGGGGCGGATCGAGTTCTACGACCGCCGGTTCATCCGGCTGACGCGGACGGGCGCGCCGAATCTGTTCGTCTTCAAACACGACATCAAGTACTTGTACGAGATCGGGTAATGGCCGGCTTCCTGGAGACGGCCGTGGAGATCGCGCGCGAGGCCGGGGCGCTGCTGCTGCAGATGGCGGAGCGGCGGCCGCCCGCGGAGTCGAAGGGCGAGTTCGACCTGGTGACGGCGGCGGACCGCGCAAGCGAGCAGTTGATTGTGGAGCGGCTGCGCTCGCACTTTCCCACGCACGGCATCCTGGCGGAGGAAGGCTCCGAGCAGGCGAGCACGTCGGGATACCGCTGGTACGTCGATCCGCTGGATGGGACCACGAACTACGCGCACGGGTACCCGATGTTCGCCGCGACGCTGGGGCTGGAGAAGGACGGGCGGATGATCGCGGCGGCGACGTTCGATCCGTCGCGCAACGAGATGTTCGCGGCGGAGCGCGGCGCGGGCGCGTACCTGAACGGCAAGAAGATCCACGTGTCGCAGGCCGCACGGGTGGCGGAGTCGCTGTGCTCCACGGGGTTCCCGAGCCGGAAGCGGCACCACAACATCAACGTGCACTTCTTCTACCAGCTCGCGATGGTTTCGCACGGGGTGCGGCGCGGCGGGTCGGCAGCGATCGACCTGGCGTATGTCGCCTGCGGACGCCTGGACGGGTTCTGGGAGTTCGGGCTGAAACCCTGGGACATGGCGGCCGGGATCCTGCTGGTGGAAGAGGCCGGCGGCCAGGTGACCGACATGCGGGGCGGGCCGCTGGCGTTGACCGGCGACCACGTGCTGGCGACCAACGGCGCGCTGCACGCCGAGACCGTCCGCGTCTTTGCCGAGGTGTTCGCGGGCGAGTTCCGCACGCCGATGCCGAAGCTGCCCTAAGCCCGTTCGCTGTTCACCGCGAACGAGCGTTCGTTTTTTCTCTTGACACCGGGCCGGGATGTCTCTAGGCTGTTACAAAACGAGCGTTCGCTCGCGTTATGCCTCGCCTAAGGGATGTCAGCCTCGAGAAGAACAAGCGGAAGATCGAAGCCGCGGCGCGCCGGGCTTTCATCAAGCAGGGCTACCACGGGACTTCGATCCGCGAGATCGCCCGGGTCTGCGGCGTCTCGGTGGGTAACATCTACAACTACTACCCGACCAAGGAGAAGCTCTTCTCGGCGATCGTGGCGGACTACGAGGCGCGGATGGAGCAGCTGCGCGGCGCGGCGCTGGCGGGCCTGGAAACGGTGTTCGAGCCGGCGGGCCTGCGGCGGCTGGCCGAGGCGGTGCAGAAGATCGTGTACGGCAATCCGGACTACTGGCGGCTGATGTACATCGACGTCGTGGAGTTCGGCAACAAGCATTTCGCCGGCAGTTTCCGGGAACTGGCGCAGAACATGGAAGCGCGGCTGGGGGACCGGCTGCGCGCGGCGGCGGGCAACGGCAACTGGAGCGGCACGGACCCGGCGCTGGCGTTCACGGCGATCTACCTGCAGTTTTTCACGTACTTTCTGGTCGAGAAGCTCTTCGGCGGCAAGCAGCACCTGGGCATGCCGGACGACGCGGCTATCGAGCAGTTGATCCACCTCGTCACGCACGGGCTGCGCGGCCCGGCGCTGAAGAAACCACGCCAAGGGAAGGGAAAGTCATGAAGTTTCGCATGGCAGTGTGCATCGGGTTATTGCTGTTCACGGCGGGCTGGGCGCTGGCCCAGACCTCGGCGACCGGCCAGATCTCGGGGGTAGTGCGGGATCCTTCGGGCGCGGTGGTGGCCGGCGCGAAGGTGGAACTGGCGGGCGACGCCGGCGTGCGCCGCGAGGCGCAGTCCGACAGCGCGGGGAATTTCCTCTTCACGCTGCTGCCGCCGGGTAGCTACAAAGTGACGGTGACGGCGGGCGGCTTCAAGAGCGTGACCTTCGATCCAGTGCCGGTGCGGGTGACCGAGACCACGACGCTCGACGCCTCGCTCACCGTCTCGGGCAGTCCGAGCGAAAGCGTTACGGTGACCGGCGAAGGCGCCCTGGCGCAAACCTCGGCGCCGGTGATGGGCCGCGTCGTCGATTCCCGCCAGCTCGGCGAGCTGCCGCTCGCCACGCGGAACTTCACGCAGATCCTGGGCCTGTCGACCGGCGCCGCGGTCGCCCTGGCCGACAATACGGCCGTGGGCCGCAATTCGCAGAACATCTCCGTGAACGGCGCGCGCGTGACGCAGAACAACTACGTGATCAACGGCATCGACGCGAACTCGATCGGCACGAACTCGGCGCCGTCGCTGTCGATTCCGGCGCCGGAGACGATCCAGGAGTTCAAGGTGCAGACGTCGCTCTACGACGCGACGTTCGGGCGCAATGCCGGCGGCAACGTGCAGGCGATCACCAAGAGCGGGTCCAACGAGTTCCACGGCGGAGCGTATTACTACCTGCGCAACGACAAATTCAATGCGAACAACCCCTTCCTGAAGGCGGCGGGCATCGCGCGGCCGCCGCTGAAGCGCAACATCTTCGGCGGCATGCTCGGCGGGCCGATCGTCAAGGACAAGCTGTTCTTCTTCGGCTCCTACCAGGGCACCCGGGAACGCAACGCGGCCAGCGTGATCAACTCCGTGTCGCAGAACATCCTGATCGCCCCGGGGCTCACCAACGACCGCAGCGAGGCGACGCTGCTGCGCACGTTCCAGCCGCTGATCGCGGCGGGCCAGCCGGCTACCGCGATCAACCGCACGGCGCTGGCGCTGCTGAATGCGCGGCTCGCGGACGGCAGCTACGCGATCCCGACGCCGCAGGCCAACGGCCGCTACACCGGGTTTACGAAGTCGCTCTACGACGAGAACCAGTTCAATGCCAACGTCGACTGGCGCATGTCGGAGCGCGGGTCGCTCTCGGTGAAGCTGTTCTTTTTCAACTCGCCGCAGGTGCTGGCCCTGCCCAGCTTCGTGGGCAGCGGGTCGAACCTCGCCGGCTGGGGTAACAAGCAGCAGAACAATGGACGGCTGGCTTCGCTGAACTACATCCGGATCTTCACGCCGAACATCGTCAATGAGCTGCGCGCGGGTTACAACTTCCTGCGCGTGGACGCTTTCCCGCAGCACCCGATCAAGGACTCCGACATCGGGATCACGCGCGGGAACCAGAACCAGTACCCCGGCCTCGGCATGATCCGGGTGGCGGCGGCGGCGGGCGGCTTCGTCATCGGCACCTCGCCGACCATTGACGTGCAGGCCGTCGCGCCCTCGGCGACGCTGGCCGACACGCTCTCCATTACGCGCGGCAGGCACAATTTCCGCGTCGGCGGCGAGGTCCGCCGCAACGAGAATAACTACTTCCTCGGGTTCTTCACGCGCGGGCAGATCGACTTCCTGAGCTTCAACGAGTTTCTGGTGGGGCGGCCGTTCGTCACCATTTTCGGCTCCGGTATCGGCAATCGCTCCCTGCGGGCGCTCGACTGGGCGTTGTTCGCGCAGGACGACTGGAAGGTGTCGCGCAAGCTGACTCTGAATTTCGGCGTCCGCTATGAGTACGCGGCGCCGTTCACGGACACGCGGGGCCGCATTGCGACCTTCGATCCTGGCCTGTACCAGCCGCGGCCGCTGGCCATCGGCGGCGTGCCGATCGGTCCGCCGGTGGGCGGGTATGTGCAGGCCGGCAACGTCACCCGGGCCTTCGATGACCCGAACATCCCGAACGTCAGCGACTCGGTGCTGAAGAACAAGGACTGGAACAACTTCGGTCCGCGCTTCGGGTTCGCGTACGCGCCGTTCGCGAGCGAGCGCCTGGTGTTCCGCGGCGGCTACGGCCTGTACTACTCGCGGACGTCGGCCCAGTACATCACGCTGAACGTGATCGCGCCGCCGACATACGTCTTCGGCGCGCAGGTCTTCGGCGCGACCGCGGTGGGAGCGATCGCGAATCCCTTCCCGGCGGTTCCGTCGGCGAGCGCGTTTCCGACGCTGGTCCCCGGCGTCGCCCTCTCGGGCACGCACTTCGACCGCAACATCGCGACGCCGTACCTGCACCAGGCCAACTTCACGACGCAATGGACCATGTTCAAGGACTGGCTGGTGGAAGCCGGCTGGGTGGGCACCCGCGGGCTGAACCTGTTCCGGCAGGTCGCCATCAACCAGGCGCCGCTGGCGTCGCCGCAGAATCCGATCCGCAACGCGGTAACGGGCGACGTGATCAGCGTCACCACGCCGGCCAACGCCAGCCTGCGCGCGCCGTACCAGGGCGTTTCGGTGAACGGCTTCTTCCAGAACCAGTCCACGGCACAGAGCGTCTACCATTCGCTGCAGGCCAGCCTGACCAAGCGCTTCTCGCGGGGTCTGCAGATGCTGGCGTCGTACACGTGGGCGAAGTCGCTCGATAACGCGTCGGGGCAGGGAGCGGGCGCGGGGTTCGGCGGCGTGGTGAATCCGGGGGCCGTCGGCGAGACCAGCGGGATCCTGGGCAACCAGTTCAACAACCGCGCCAACCGCGGACCTTCGGACTTCGACCGCCGGCACCGCTTCGTGCTAAGCGGCCTGTATGAGCTGCCGAAGCCGGAGTTCGCGCAGAACGGCTTTGCGAAAGCCGTGTTCCATGGCTGGCAGGTGGCCGGGATCTGGACCTCGATGACCGGGATCCCGATCGACATCGTGGACACGGGCGCCGGCAGCTTCTACGGCATCTCGGGCGGCGGCGCGCCGCTCGCCCGTCCCGACTACGCGGCGGGGGCGACGAACGCCACCGCCACCTCGAACGTGCCGGCCGGGTACTTCTTCAACCCGGCGGCGTTCCGGCGGCCGGTGGTGGCCGCGGGCGCGCCGATTCCCAGCTCCGGCGGCAGCGTGATCGCCGGCGCGCTGGGCACGGATATCGGCCGCGTGGGCCGCAACATCCTCTATGGCCCGAACCAGCACAACGTGGATTTCTCGGCCTTCAAGCGGTTCAGGATCACGGAGAAGGTGGGCCTGGAGTTCCGCGCCGAGTTCTTCAACTTCTTCAACCACGTGAACTATGCGAACCCGATCTCGGATCTGAACGCGGTGGCGGGCTCCGGCGGAACCCTGAACCCCCTGACCGGGGACGTGGTGAACGCGGGCTCGTTCGGACGGATCGTGTCGACGTCGAACAACCCGCGGTTGGTGCAGTTCGCGCTGCGGCTGCTGTTCTGACGAGCGGCTAGCTCATTATTTACAATAAGTTACACGACCTTCGCCTTCCGAACATTTCTGTGAGGGAATGTTCGGAGGGAGGCAGTACCAGAGCGAATTGGATCTTGCGGGGCTTGACACCCCATGAGACAATATCACCCAGTTTTGCATGGTGGCGCTCGGGCCAGCCCGTTGGGAAACCTCGGAGTTAGTCTTGGGAGCCATGTGATTTAGGAGATACAAGTAGTGAGAGAAAAAGGTGTCGTGAAGTGGTTCAACGCCGCAAAGGGCTATGGTTTCATCCAGCGCGCGAACGGCGAGGACGTGTTCGTCCATTTCTCAGCCATCCAGATGTCCGGTTACCGGACGCTCGAGGAAGGCGCGGAGGTGGAGTTCGAGGTCAAGCGGGGTCCTAAGGGCCTGCAGGCCGAGAACGTGAACCGTCCCTAGGGCACGGTCCAAACCACCATCAAACAATCTAACGAGGAGGCCGCCCCGCAAGGGCGGCCTTTTCTATTGGAAACAGCTCGCGGGGCGGGCCGGAGGGTAGACTGGGAGCACGATGCCGGCTTCGCACTTCACCCAACGCCGTTGCCACGGCGCGCCGTGCCAGACTGCCGCGGAGCCGGGAGCCGGGAATTGACGCGCTTCGCCGGATCGGGAGATGCGGCGCTGCTGGCCCGGATGGCGCGCTGGATCGCGGCATTCTTTCTGGCGGCCGGCGGTTTCTGCCTCGTTTTCCTGCTGGTTTGGGGCGTCGCCGCCTGGCGCGAGGCGGCGAACCGGCGTTTGTTCCTCGCGGACGGCGTCGCGGCGGACGCCACGGTGGTAGCGCGCCTGGACCGGCCCGTTACCCGACGCCAGTCCGAACTGTCGCTCCGCCTCCGCTTTGCCGGACCGGGCGGCGGGCCGGTCGAAACCGAAGTCCGGATCGAGGACCTCGCCTACTGGCAGGCCCATGGAAAGGGAGCGCGGATCCCGATCCGCTACTTGTGGGCGGAACCATCCCGGGTGCTCCTGACGGATGCGCCCTCGCTGCTTGCTGATTTCTGGCTGATACCGTCGATCAGTGCGCTGGTCTGCGCCGCGCTGGCCGCGGTGGTTTCCCGTCTCGGAAAGCGCGCGGCGAAGCTCTAAGCTCAAGCTTTGGGGCGGAGTAACGTATCGTCGCGGCCAGAGCCGCGTCGAAGCACTATGCGCATCCCGACTCTGCTCGTCACCGCGGCGCTGCTTTGCGCCGAGGATCGTTTCGTCTATCCCGTCCCGCCCCCCGGCCGGGTGGAAGTGCGCAAGGACCTCGCCTACGCGGATGCGGTCGTGATGGACTTCTACCGGCCCGCCGGCGCGGCCGGCAAACTGCCGGTGATCGTCTTTCTCAACGCCCGGGCGAACTCACAACGCGACTGGGCCGGCTACGTGGGCTGGGCCCGCGCCGCCACCACCCACGGCTTCGCCGCGATCAACCCCGACACCTCCGCGGAGGGGGTTCCCGCGACCTTCGACCGGTTGCTCGGCTACTTGCAGCAGCATGCCCAGGAACTCGGCGTGGACCCTGCGCGCGTAGTCCTGTTCGCCGAGTCGGGTAATGTCAGCGCGGGCTGGCCCCTGGCGATGGACCCGAAGCGGTCGGCTCTCAAAGCCGCGATTTTCTACTACGGCGCGGCGGCGCAACCGGCCTTCCGCCCGGATCTGCCCGTGCTGCTGGTGCGCGCCGGGCTCGACCGGCCGCCGCTGAACCGGGCCATCGCCGAGATGGCCGCCGAGGCCGCACGCCACAACGCGCCGTTCACGCTGCTGAACCACGCCGGGGGGTACCACGGCTTCGAGGTGCGCAACGACGACGACACGACGCGCGCGGTGATCGAAGCCACGTTCCAGTTCGCAAAGGCGGCGTCCGCCCCGGAGTATCACGCGGCGCTGGCCCGCAGCCGGACCGAGGCTGAAGCGGCGGGGGCGGTGGCGCGCGAGGACTTCGAGCGCGCCGTGACGCTGTACACGGGCCTCGCGGAGCGCAATCCGCGGTCGGCCACGCTGCTGCTCGCCTACGGCGAGGCGCTGGTGGGAGCGAAAAAGTACGGGGAGGCGCTGGCGGTGTTCGACCGGGTGAAGGCGCTGGGCGGCGTGGGTCCGCGGGACCTGGGAGTGCCGGCGGCGACGGCGGCGGCGCTGGCGGGCGACGCGGAGAAGGCGATCGCGTGGCTCGCGTCGATCCCCGAGCGGTTCCGTCCCCGGGCGCTGGTCGACCTGCCCGCCTTCGCCGGGATCCGGGACCGCCCGGCGTTTCGAGCGCTGTTCCAATGACGCCATCGCCCGGCGGCCCGCTTAAGATGGGGGGATGCAGCGGCGGGCCGCAATTCTGTTCGCGTTCTCCCTATTGGGATGGGCTCAGGTTGACGGCGAGGCCGCCTACCGGACTTTCCTCGCCTGGCGGAACGCCCCGGAGAACCGTTCGTTGCCGTGGGAAGACGCCACGGCGAAGTACACCGCCCGCCTGATCGCGGGCGGGCTGAAACCAGCCGAGGCGGCACAAACCGTTTCCATCATCGCCTCGCGGGACGAGGGCGTCTTCTACGACGGCGTGTACGCCGCGGCCAGGCCCGAGTTCCCGACCGCCCCGAACCGGCTACTGGCCGAGGCGGTGAAGAACCGGAAGCCCGGCCGTGCGCTCGACATCGCAATGGGTCAAGGCAGGAATGCCATCCACCTCGCCCGGCTGGGCTGGGATGTCACCGGCTTCGATACGGCGAAGACCGGACTGGCCCAGGCGCAGCAGGCGGCGCGAGCGGCCGGAGTGCGCATTCGCAGCGTCCTGGCGTCGGACGAGGAGTTCGATTTCGGAACTGAGCAATGGGACCTCATCGCCCTGATCTACCCGATCGAGAAGCGGAGCGTCTTTCGGATTCGTCAGGCGCTGAAGCCCGGCGGCATCATCGTCGTCGAATGCAGTCACCAGGAAGGCGCCAACGCCCCTTTCGAGTACGGCACCAACGAACTGCTCAAGATCTTCGAGGGGTTCCGCATTCTCAAGTACCAGGACACCGTGGATCAGCACGAATGGGCGAGAAAACCGGTAAGGTTGGTGCGCCTGATCGCCGAGAAGTGATTGGCATTTCCGGCTCGCTGTCACCTTAGTACTGAAACCGGACCAGGACGGCTGTTATCCTGCCGCCATGCGTCTTGCCTTCGCGCTTCTCGCGGCCGCCGCCGCCTTCGCCGACACCCGCTCCGACCAGGTGGACCAGATTTTCGCCCCTTGGAATCGCCCGGACTCGCCGGGCTGCGCCGCCGGCGTCTACGGCAAGGGTGAAACGCTCTACAAGAAGGGCTACGGCATGGCGGACCTCGAGCACGGCGTCCCGATCACGCCGCAGTCGCTGTTCTACCTGGCGAGCGTCTCGAAGCAACTGACGGCCGCGGCGATCGCGATGCTGGACGCGGATCGCAAGCTCTCGCTCGACGATCCCCTGCGCAAGTGGGTTCCGGAACTGCCCGCCGCGGTGGTGGGGAACGTGAAGGTGCGGCACCTGGTGCACCACACCAGCGGGATCCGCGACTACCTTTCCCTGCAAGGGCTGGCCGGGAAGCCGGACAACTACTACACCAGCGACGACGAAGTGATCCGGCTGCTGGCGCGGCAAAAGGCGCTGAACTTCGCTCCGGGTGATGACTACCTCTACTCGAACTCCGGCTATTTCCTGCTCTCGGTGATCGTGAAGCGCGCCTCGGGCAAGACGCTGCGCGAGTTCTCGCGCGAGCGCATCTTCGGGCCTCTGGGGATGAACGCCTCGTTGTGGGCCGACGACCATAACGAGATCATCTGGAACCGCGCCGTCGGCTACTCACCGCGGACGGCCGGCGGTTGGCGCACCAACGCCGCCACGCTCGACGTGTACGGCGACGGCGCGGCTTTCTCCAGCCTCGACGAGCTGGCACAGTGGGACCAGAACTTCTTCGCCAACCGGCTGCAGCCGGCGGACCTGGTGTCCCGCATCACGACGCAGGGGCTCAAGAACAACGGTGAGAAGATCTTCTACGCCTTCGGACTCGGCGTCCAGGAGTACCGCGGGTTGAAGACGGTCGGCCACTCCGGCGGATTCCGCGGCTACTCGGCGGACCGGCTCCAGTTCCCGGAGCAGAACTTCTCCGTGCTGGTGCTGTGCAACGCCTCGAACGCGAACGCCCCGGCCCTTGCGAGGAAGATCGCCGACCTCTACCTTGGGGACAAAATGAAACCCGCGCCCGTGGAGCCGGCCAAGCCCGAGCTCGGCAAGCGGCTGATCGCGATGCCGCCGTTCGACCCCTACCTCGGCGCCTACTACTCCGAGGAACTGGACACGACCTTCCGCCTGGCCGTGCGGGACAAGGTGCTGACCGTCCTGCGCGAGCAGGGCGGCGATCTGGTGCTCGAACCGGTGGAACGCGGCGTCTTCCGCTCGCGCGGCGTCACCGTTCGTTTCGAGCGCGACGATGCCGACAATGTCACCGGCTTCCGGGTGAGTGAAGGGCGCGCCCGCGGCCTGATCTTCAGTCGCGTACGCTAGGGCGAGATGGCCTCGCGCGTCAGCGAATCGTTCGTGCTCCGCAGTTATCCGTTCCAGGAAGGCGACCTGATCGTCAGCTTCCTGACGCGCGACCAAGGCAAGCTCCGCGGAGTCGCCAAGCGCGCCCGCAAGCCGAAGAGCGCGTTCGGCGCGGGGCTGGAACGGCTGAGCCAGGTGCGGATGACGTATCTCCAAAAAGAGAACCGCGAGCTGGTGAACCTCTATTCGTGCGAGCTGATTGCGTCGCCGTTTGCGCTGCAAGCCAGCTACGAGACGTCGCTGGCGCTCGACTACATTGCCGAAGTTGCCGAGCACCTGCTGCCGCCCATGGAGCCGGGCGAGCTGATGTACCGCCTGCTCGCGTCGGTGGTCGACGACCTGCGCGCGGGCGGCAGCGCCTGGCGCGGCATCACGTACTTCGCGTTGTGGTCGGTGCGGCTGGGCGGCTTTCTGCCGGACCTGAAGCTGCGCGCGGAGTCCGTCGCCATCGCCGAAGAAATGATGCGCGCGCCCGTGGGTAAGCTGGAACAGCGCGAGTGGACCAAGGCGACGGCCGCGGACCTGCGGCGCGCACTGGACCGCGAAATCGAGGCGCACGCGGAGCGCCGGCTGCTCACCGCGCCGATGCTGGAGGCGCTGTAGCGCCTACAGCCGCTCGGCGAACCACTGCTCCATGAGGTCCCCCACCGGCTGCTGCCCCGGCGCTAGAAAGTGCTTCAACCCTTCGATGATCTCCACCCGCGCTTCCAGGCTGGCGCCAAGATCGAAGGCGTCGTCCGCCGGGAAGTAGTCGTCTTCGTCGCCGTGCAACAGCAGCAGCTCGGCGCCGGAGGCGCGGATCTCAGCGGCGCGCTCCTCGAAGTCCAGCCGCCGCGCCTGGGCCAGCGCTCCAGGCGACCACTGGTAGGGAATGTCGAACTTCCGCTCCAACAGGTCCACCAGCAGCGCCGCGTTGCGCGTCACGCCGATCACCACCGCGGAGTTCACGGGCACGGAGTGCTCGGCGAGCGCCAGCAGCGTGGCGATGCCGCCGGCGGAGAACCCCGCGAGCCCGATGCCGAGGCTCAGGTCCACGGGATAGCGCACCGTCATCTCGCGGACGATGCAGGGCAGTTCGCGCGCCGCCTGCTCGACGACGGGGCCCAGCAATTGCTGCAGGTAGTCGTCGCGCTGGCGGCGCGGCAGCTCGGTCAGCCAGTCGGCGGGAGCGCGGCGTCCGAAGTCGGGCAGGCCGGCGTACACGCGGTGCGCATCGAGCCCCTCGAGCGGCAGCGCCGCGGCCATTTCGGCCTCGCTGCGCGGCGGCCCGAAGCCGTGCCACAGCACCACCAGCGGCGCTTCGCCCTCGGCCGGCGCCACCAGCGCGGGCACGTCCCCCAGGAAGGTCTCGATGAGTTGCGCCATGCTAACCTAAAGCTTACCCGGTAGACGAACACTGTATCCCGTTTGTCATCAACCGGCTGCAAGTCTTCAATGGATTCCTATCAGCAGACCCTCTTCCAGCTCAAAGCGTATTGGGCCGAGCGCGGAGCCATCGTTCAGGAACCCTACGACCTGGAACTCGGCGCGGGCACGATGTCCCCCGAAACGTTTCTGCGCGTCCTCGGACCGAAGCCCTACAAAACGGCTTACGTGCAGCCCTCGCGGCGGCCGGCCGACGGACGCTACGGCGAGAATCCGAACCGCCTCTACAAGCACCAGCAACTGCAGGTAATCCTCAAGCCGACGCCGGACGACGTGCTGGACCTGTACCTCGGGTCGCTCGAAGCGATCGGCATCGACCTGACGAAACACGACATCAAGTTCGAGGAAGACAACTGGGAGGCCCCGACGCTGGGGGCGTGGGGCATCGGCTGGCAGGTGATGCTCGACGGCCTCGAGATCACCCAGTTCACCTACTTCCAGCAGTGCGGCGGCGTGGACCTGGATCTGGTGCCCGCCGAGATCACCTACGGGCTGGAGCGCCTGAGCGCCTTTCTGCAGGGTGTCGATTCGGTGTACGACATCGAGTGGGTCTCCGGCGTGAAGTACAGCGAGGTCCGCTTTGCCGATGAGCAGCAGATGTCGGTGTACAACTTCGAGCTGGCCGATGTGAAGATGCTGTGGGATCTGTTCGCCAAGCATGAAGCCGAGGCGCAGCGCCTGCTCGATCTGTATCCCAAAGCGGAGCAGAAGCAGCGGTTCCCGTTGCTGGCGGCGTACGAGCAAGTGCTGAAGTGCTCGAACACCTTCAACCTGCTGGACGCGCGCGGGGCGATTTCGGTGACCGAGCGCGTGGGCGTGATCGCGCGCGTGCGGAAGATCGCGGTGGGCGTGGCGCAGGCGTGGATGAACCAGCAGTACGGGTGGGAGGCGGCATAGCATGACGTTCGACTTCCTGCTCGAAATCGGCACCGAGGAAATTCCCGACTGGATGATCGTGCCCGCGCTCGGCGACTTGCGCGAACGCTTCGAGAAGCTGCTGGCCGAGCACAAGCTGGGCGGCAGCGTCGTCTGGTGCGACGCGACGCCGCGCCGGCTGGTGCTGCGCGCCGCGGGGATCATCGAGCGGCAGGCGGACTCCGAGGACTTGGCGCTGGGGCCGCCGAAATCCGCCGGTCCGGGCGCGGCCGCCGGGTTCGCCAAGAAACAGGGCGTGAAGGTGGAAGACCTTTTCACTGAGACGACCGCGAAGGGCGAGTACTTCGCGTTTCGCAAGCAGACGGCCGGGCGCGAGGCGCGCGCCATCCTCGCCGAACATCTCCCGGTGCTGATCGGCCAGCTTTACTTCCCCAAGACCATGTACTGGACCGGCAAGGGCGGAGCGCGGTTCATCCGGCCGGTGCGGTGGATCGTGGCGCTGCTGGGCGAGCAGGTGGTGGAGTTTGCCTACGCCGGGGTTGCGGCGGGCAACGCCACGCGCGGCCATCGCCGCCTGGGACAGCCCGGGCCGATCCCGGTATCGATCTCCGGTTACGAACCGGCGCTGCGCGAGAACGGCGTGATCCTGCGTGCCGCCGAGCGCCGGGCGAAGATCCTGGCCGGCATCGAGCAGCTCGGCGTGCGCGTGCAGCCGGACGAGAAGCTGCTCGAGACGCTGGTCTACATCACGGAACAGCCGGCGTGCATCCTGGGGAGCTTCGACCGCGAGTACCTGACGCTGCCGCGCGAGGTGCTGACGACGGTGATGCGCCACCACCAGAAGTATTTTTCCGTCGAGGATGCGCACGGCAACCTGGCGCCGAACTTCGTCGCGGTGATGAACACCAGCGCGGATCCCGAGGGCTGGGTGCGCCGCGGGAACGAACGCGTGCTGCGCGCGCGCTTCAACGATGCGCGCTTCTTCTGGGACGTCGACCAGCAGAAGACCCTCGCCCAGAGGATCCCGGATCTCGGCAACGTCACCTTCCAGGCCAAGCTCGGGTCGTATCTCGAGAAGACCAAGCGCGTCGCGGCGCTGGTGCGGGAACTGGGCGGCAACGACCACGCCGTGCGCGCGGCCGAACTCGCCAAGACCGACCTCACCACCGAGATGGTGAAGGAATTCACGGACCTGCAGGGCGTGATCGGCGGGCTCTACGCGCGGCACCAGCAGGAGCCGGAGCCGGTGTGGCGCGCCATCTACGAGCACTACCAGCCGCTGAGCATGGAGGGCGCGATTCCCGCCACGGCCGAGGGACGCCTGCTCTCGCTGGCCGACAAAGTGGACACGCTGCGCGGCTGCTTCGCCGTGGGCATGGCCCCCACGGGGTCCAAGGACCCGTTCGCCCTGCGCCGCGCGGCGCAGGGCGTGGTGAAGATCCTGGTGGAAGGTCCGCTGGATCTGCCGCTCTCGCGGCTGACCGCCGGCGACGCGACGTTGCACGAGTTCCTGCTGGACCGGATTCGCTACTACTTCAAGGACGTCCGCGGTTTCCGCTATGACGAGGTGGCGGCGGTGCTGGCGCCCGGCGCGGAACTGCTGAGTGACGTTGAAGCGCGGCTGACGGCGCTCGCCGAAGTCCGGCCGACCGAAAACTTCGAACCGCTGGCAGCGAGCTTCAAGCGGATCCGGAACATCCTCAAGCAGGCCGATTTCGGGGCGCCGGGCGCGATCGACGCAGCGCTGCTCGAAGAGGGCCCGGAACTGGAGCTGTACCGCGCGTTCACCGCGGCCAAGCAGAGCGCGCACGGGCTGGCCTATCGCCCGGCTTTGGAACTGATCGCCGGGCTGCGGCCGGCGGTGGACCGGTTCTTCGACAAGGTGCTGGTGAACGCGCCCGATACGCGCGTGCGGCAGAACCGGCTGACGCTGCTCGCCCACCTGCTGATCGAGTTTTCCACGATCGCCGACTTCGCGGAGATCGTCACGCAATAGGAGACAACGCAATGAAGAAGTACGTCTACAGCTTCGGCGGCGGCACCGCCGAGGGCGACGGCAAGATGAAGGATGTGCTCGGCGGCAAAGGCGCGGGCCTCGCCGAGATGTCGCGGGCCGGCGTGCCCGTGCCCCCGGGCTTCACGGTGTCCACCGAGGTCTGCACGGTGTTCTTCGAGAACGGCAACCAGGTGCCCGCGGAGATCGAGCAGCAAATGGCCGAGGCGCTGGGGCGCCTGGAAGCGCAGATGGGCCAGAACCTCGGCGATCCGGATAACCCGCTGCTGGTCAGCGTGCGCAGCGGCGCGAAGTTCTCGATGCCCGGCATGATGAATACCATCCTGAACCTGGGCCTGAACGATACGACCATCCAGGGGCTGATCCGCAAGTCCGGGAATCCCCGCTTTGCCTGGGATTCCTACCGCCGCTTCATCCAGATGTTCGGCGAAGTGGCGCTCGGCATCGACATGGAGAAATTCGACCATATCTTCGACACGCGCAAGCACAAGGCGAAGGTGAAGCTGGATACGGATCTATCGGCCAAGGACCTGGAAGCGATCTGCGGCGAGTACAAGAAGCTGGTGCTCAAGGAAACGAAGCGCGAGTTCCCCCAGGATGCGCGCGAGCAGTTGAAGCTGGCCCGCAACGCGGTCTTCAATTCCTGGTGGAACCCCAAGGCGGCCTACTACCGCAAGATGGAGAAGATCCCGGACCACATCGGCACGGCGGCGAACGTGCAGGCGATGGTGTTCGGCAACCTCGGCGAGACGTCGGGCACCGGCGTGGGCTTCACGCGCGACCCGGGGTCCGGCGAGAAGCTGTTCTACGGCGAATTTCTGATGAACGCGCAGGGCGAGGACGTCGTCGCCGGCATCCGCACCCCGCATCCGATCGTGGACCTCGAAAAGCTGCAGCCCCAGGCGTACGCGCAGTTGAAGGAGATCACCACGCGCCTCGAGCAGCACTACCGCGACATGCAGGACTTCGAGTTCACCATCGAAGACGGCAAGCTGTTCATGCTGCAGACCCGCAACGGCAAGCGCACAGGCATGGCCGCGGTGCGCGTCGCCGTGGAAATGTGCGAGGAAGGGCTGATTTCCAAGAAAGAAGCGGTGCTGCGCGTCGCGCCCAGCCAGTTGGACCAGTTGCTGCACCCCATCTTCGACGTGCCGTCGCTGCGCAAGCTGACCAAGCTGTCGACCGGCATCGCGGCGTCACCCGGCGCGGCGGTGGGCCGCGCGGCGTTCACGGCCGATGAGGCGGTGGAACTCGCCAAAGACAAGAAACCGGTGATTCTCGTCCGCAAGGAGACCACGCCCGACGACATCCACGGTATGGACGTTTCGCGCGGCATCCTCACGGCGGTCGGCGGCAAGAGCTCGCACGCGGCGGTGGTGGCGCGCGGCATGGGACGCCCCTGCATTGTCGGCGCGGGCGCCATCCACATCGAGGAGAAGGCCCGGCAGTTCACCGTCGAGACCGGCGGCAAGAAGATCGTCGTCAAGCAGGGCGACTGGATCTCGATCGACGGCACGACCGGCGATGTCTATCTCGGCCAGGCCAAGACGAACGATCCGGATCCGTCGTCGCACCACTTCGCGAAGCTGATGGAGTGGGCCGACGAGTTCCGCGGCAAGTTCGGGGTCCGCGCCAACGCGGACATTCCGCGCGACGCCAAGGCTGCACGCGCTTTCGGCGCCGAGGGCATCGGCCTCTGCCGCACCGAGCACATGTTCTTCGCCGAGGATCGCATCCCGCACATGCAGGCCATGATCCTCGCCCGCGACGAAAAGACCCGCAAAAAGGCCCTGCTGAAGCTGCTGCCCATGCAGCGCAGGGACTTCGCCGGCCTTTTTGAAGCCATGAACGGCTATCCGGTGGTGATCCGCACGCTGGATCCGCCGCTGCACGAGTTCCTGCCCAAGCGCGAGGACCTCATGGTGGCGCTGGCGAAGCTCCCCTATGCCGACGCGAAGGCCAAGAAGGAGATGTCCCAGCAGTTCAACATCGAAGTGAAGGAGCTGAAGAAGCAGCTCCCCGAGCTGCTGAAGCGCGTCGAGGAGCTCCACGAGTTCAACCCGATGCTCGGCCACCGCGGCTGCCGCCTGGGCATCACCTACCCGGAGATCACGGAGATGCAGGCGCGCGCCATCTTCGAAGCCGCCGTGCAGGTGGCGAAGAAGGGCGTGACGGTCATCCCGGAAGTCATGATCCCGCTGGTGGGCTCCGACAAGGAGCTCGAAAACCAGAAGGCGATCGTGGTCCGCGTCGCCAAGGAAGTCCTGGATGCGGCGAAGATGCCGGATCTCGTGTACATGGTCGGCACCATGATCGAGATCCCCCGCGCGGCGATCACCGCCGACGAGATCGCGAAGCACGCCGAGTTCTTCAGCTTCGGCACCAACGACCTTACGCAGACCACCATGGGCCTGTCGCGCGACGACTACACGAAGTTCTCCAAGCACTATGAGGACATCAAGGTCTTTAGCGCGGATCCCTTCGCGGTGATCGACCGTGGCGGGGTCGGCAAGGTGATCCAGCTCGCCGTCGAGCTCGGCAAGCGCACGCGGCCGGATCTCGAGGTCGGCATCTGCGGCGAGCACGGCGGCGACCCCAACTCGGTCGAGTTCTGCTACCAGGTGGGCATGGATTACGTCTCGTGCTCTCCCTATCGGGTGCCGATCGCCCGGCTGGCGGCGGCGCAGGCTGCGGCGGCCGGCAGCGACACCAGCGAGGCGATGCGCACGGCGTGAAGACGCTCGACGTGGTTGCGGGACGGTACGCGATCTGCCGCATGACTCCGGCGGATCGCGTCCCCGCGCCCGCGGGCGCGTTCTGGTCCCTCACCCGCGCGGGCGACGAAGTGTCGCTGGTCTGTGAAGAGGAACACGCGCCGATCGGCGTGCGCTTCGAAGCCGGCTGGGCGCTGCTGCGCGTCGAGGGTCCGCTCGACTTCTCCCTCACCGGCGTCCTCAGCGAGATCGCGAAGCCGCTCGCCGAGGCGCAGATCAGCATCTTCGCCGTCTCGACTTTCGACACCGACTACGTGCTGGTGCGCAGCGAGTCGCTGTTCGCGGCGGTCAGCGCGCTGCGGCGCCGCGGTTTCACCGTTCGCGGCGATGTCTGAGTTTGATGCCCTGGTCCTCGGCGCGGGCGCCGCGGGCCTGTTCTACGCCGGCTGCGCCGTCCAGCGCGGTGCCCGTGTCGCGATCCTCGAACGCAACCGCGACCCCGGCCGCAAGATCCTCATCTCCGGCGGCGGCCGCTGCAACTTCACCAACCTCCGGACCTCCGCCGCGAACTTCCTCAGCGACAACCCGCACTTCGCCAAATCCGCGCTCGCGCGCTACACCCCGGCGGACTTCCTCGCGCTCGTCGAGCGCCACGGCATCCGCTACCACGAAAAGACCCTCGGCCAGCTCTTCTGCGACGGCTCCGCCCGCGAAATCGTCCGCATGCTCGAGGCCGAGTGCCGCGGCGCGGAACTCGTCACCGATTGCGACATTACTTCGGTGGCCGCGGGCTTCCGCGTCGAAACCTCGCGCGGTGTGTTCGCCGCCCCGCGCCTGATTGTCGCCACCGGCGGACTTTCCATCCCCAAGATCGGCGCCACCGATCTCGGCTACCGCCTCGCGCGGCAGTTCGGCCTGCGGATCGTTCCGCCGCGCCCCGCGCTGGTGCCCTTGACGTTCTCCGAAGCTGACCTGGCCCGCTGGCGGGATCTGGCCGGCGTCTCGTTCCCCGCATCGGTCGCGGCCGGCGGCGCGCGCTTCGCGGAGAAAGTCCTGTTCACGCACCGCGGCTTGAGCGGCCCGGCGATCCTCCAGGCCTCCTCCTACTGGACCCCTGGCGCCGCCCTCGACATCGACGCGCTGCCCGGTGTCGACTTCGCCGTCGAGCTCGCCGCGCGGCGCGCGCAGGGCGACGCCGCGCTCGCCCGGACTGCGCTCGCCGCGCACTTGCCGAAGCGGCTTGCCGACCAGTGGCTGCCGCACGACGTAAAGCCCGTCGCCGCGCTCTCGAATGCCGAGATCGAGCGCCTGGCCCAAGATCTGCACCGCTGGCGGATCATCCCCGCGGGCACCGAAGGCTTCGAGAAGGCTGAGGTCACCGCGGGCGGCGTCTCCACGGCCGAACTTAGCTCCAAGACCATGGAAGCCAAACGGGTCCCCGGCCTCTACTTCCTCGGCGAAGTCGTGGACGTCACCGGCTGGCTGGGCGGCTACAACTTCCAGTGGGCCTGGGCCAGCGCCTTCGCAGCCGCCGAGGCTCTATCATAGTCCGGTGATGCGCCCGTTCCTGCTCGCCTGCGTGGCCCTCGCGTCGCTGCCTGCCCAGGATCTGCCCGCCCGCGTCGGAGCCCTCGCCGCCGACATCGACGCCATCCTGCGCAAGCACAACGTCCCGGGCGCCGGCGTCGCCGTCTTCCGCGACTTCGAAATCGAATGGGCGCGCGGCTTCGGGGTCGCGAACGCCGCAAAGAAGCAGCCCGTCGACGCGCAGACGCTGTTCCAGGCCGCCTCCATCAGCAAGCCCGTCGCCGCGCTGGCCGCGATGCGTCTGGCCGAGGACCGGCGGCTCGACCTGGACCGCAACGTCAATGCGTACCTCAAGAGCTGGAAGCTCCCCGAGAACGAGTTCACGCGCGCCACGCCCATCAACCTGCGCCACTTGTTGAGCCACACCGGCGGACTCACTATTCATGGCTTCCCCGGCTATCCGGCGGGCGCGCCGCTGCCCACCGTTGCGCAGGTGCTGGACGGCGCGCCGCCGGCCAATACGAAGGACGTCCGCGTGGCTTTCGCGCCCAATACGAAGTTCGAGTACTCGGGCGGCGGCTACACGATCCTGCAGTTGCTGCTCACCGACCAGACCGGACTCCCGTTCCCCGAGCTGATGCGCGCGCTGGTGCTCGACCGGCTGGCCATGCGCTCCAGCACTTACGAGCAGCCGCTGCCCGAGCGGTTGCTCCCCTTCGCCACCGCCGGGCACGAGAAAGGCGTGGTGGTGGCCGGCGAGCGCCACGTCTATCCCGAGATGGCCGCCGCGGGACTCTGGACCACGCCGAGCGACCTGGCGCGCTTCGCCCTGGCGATCCAGCGCGCGCGCCTGGGTCTGCCCGGCGCGGTGCTCGCGCGCGAGCTGGCGCGGCAAATGACCACGGAGTACCTGCCCGGCAGCTTCGGTCTGGGCTTCGAGCTGCTGCTGCCCTCGGATAAGCCCAAGCGTTTCTTCGGGCACACCGGCGGCAACAAGGGCTTCCGCTGCATCCTGCTGGCGTCGCTCGACGGCGGCCACGGCGTGGTGGTGATGACCAACGGCGACGTGTTCGACGCGGTGGCGGAGATCGCGCGCAAGATCCTCGCCGGCTACGGCTGGTGAGCTGTGATAGCCTCTCGCCATGCGTCTGACCCGCCGTGACTTGCTCGCCGGCGCCGCGCTCGCCCAGCCTCTGGCCGCGGCCCCCCGGCCGAACATCCTGTTCGTGCTCAGCGATGACCACAACTGGGAGAGCCTCGGCGTGGCCGGAAACCCGCGCATCCGGACCCCCGGCCTGGACGCGCTGGCGCGCCGCGGCGTCTACTTTCGCAACGCCACCATCTCCACGCCGCAATGCGCGCCCAGCCGCGGCATCCTGATGAGCGGACGGGAGAGCTACCAGACCGGCGTCCGCTCGAACGGGACCCTCCGCTTTCCCCAAGGACCCGGGACCACGGTGGCCAGCCAGTTGCGCGACGCCGGCTACGATACCGCCTTGATCGGCAAGTGGCACCTACAAGACTCGCCATCCGCGTGTGGCTTCGCGTCACAGCCCCTGTGGGGCGTCGTGCAGGGCACGCGCTACAATCTGCCCCTGAGCAAAGGCTCCGGCGCGCCGGAGCCGCGACCCGGGCACGTCACCGAGAACCTCACCAGCGCGGCCATCGAGTACGTGCAGGCGGCGAAGCAGCCTTTCTTCCTGTGGCTTTCCTATACCGCGCCGCACGCGCCCTACGAACTCCCCAACGCCTATAAGGAGATGTACGCCGCCCGCGACCAGCGGTCGCTTGCTACGGCGCATCATCCGAAGGACGCCGGTGATTTTGACTGGCGCACCTACTACGGCGCCATCTCGCACCTCGACGCCAACGTCGGCCGCCTGCTCGACGCCCTGGACGGTTCGCCGCATGCCCGAAACACGGTGATCTTTTTTCTCGGCGACAACGGCTACACCTGCGGCAGCCGCGGCTGGACGGGCAAGGTCTATCCCTGGGAAGAATCGGTCCGCGTGCCCCTCATCGCCGCCGGGCCTGGCGTGAAGCGGGGCGTGGTGACGGACTGCCTCGCCGCGTCCGTGGATCTGCCTGCCACCTGGCTGGCCCTCGCGGGCCTGCAGCCCAAGCAGCCGCTGGCGGGCCGCGACCTCTCCGCCGTGCTCGCCCGCGGCCGCGGGGGACCCGAGGAGGCTTTCGCTTCCTGGGATGATCCGCGCCCCGAAGCGCTCGCGGTGAACATCGCCGTCGAGCCCTACCGCGAGGTCCGGATCGCCCGCTACAAGCTCATCGTCTGGCAGTCGAAGAAGCAGGGCCTGTTCGACTACGAAGCGGATCCGGGCGAGACGGCGGACCTCTCCTCGCGGCATCCGGACATCGCGCGCCGCTTGCGCGAACGCCTCCGCGCGCGGATGCAGGCCACGGCGGATCCGGCCATCGCCTGGCTGTAGCCGCCGGCTCACCCGAACTTGCTGCTGCGGTACGAGCCCTTCACTTGCCCGCCGAAGATCCCGTTCGAGTGATTCTGCTCGTCGGCGTCCGGATACGCGGCCGGGTGCTGCCGGATTGCCTCCACCAGCGCCTTGACGTCGCTGTCGCTGGAGGCGAGCTTCTGCCCGGTCTTCACCAGCAAGCGCCGGTTCATCACGATGTCCACCGCCGCCGAGAGAATCGCCTGCGCCTTCGGGTCGGCGCTGAAGTGCACGCGGGACCGCGCCTTCGCATAGGTGACCTGCGCCAGATAACCCGCGGCTTCCTCCACCGCGTTCGTGGTGGCGAAACCGTGGAAGTCCACCAGCGCATGTGTCGTCTCATGCACCACACCCGCCTGTTCGAGGATCGCGGCGTTGCCGTCGCCCTCGAGTTTCAGCCCCGGGCGCAACGTCATCTTGTCGAGCAGCGACGTATATACCGCGGCGGTGGCGGAATCGCCGGAGGCCTTCGCTTCGGTGACCTCGATGCCGCCCTCGATCATCAACTTGCCCATCCAGCGGTAACCGGCGGGGTCCAGCCGGATGGCGTCGATCGAAAAGTCGAGCCGCGACAGGGCCTGCGTGATCGCGGGGTCCTTCGAGGTCAGAAACGCGGCCACGTCGCGAGCGAGTTGGGAGACGGCCATGGCGGAATCCTCCATTGATCCCTGCGGAATCGGGAGCGGTTTTGGTCAAGCCCCGTGTGTTAGCCTCGAAGTATCCCCGCTGCGAGCATGAAGTCCTCTTCCGCAGGCCCGTCCGGCGAACGTGTCGCCGCACTTCTGATGATTGCGCTGCAGATTGCGGCGTTTCTCGTCTCGGCGGAAGCGCGCGTGATTTCGCCTCTCCTGCCGGCCATCTCGACCGACTTTGGCGTCTCGATCGCCAGCGCGGGACACCTGGTCACCTGGTACGCGATCCCCTACGGCCTGTTCCAGCTCGTCTACGGGCCGCTCGCGGACCGCTACAGCCGCCAGAAGGTAATGGGCGTGGCGCTCGGGCTCTTCGCGTTCGGCACCTTCATCGCCGGCTTCATGCCGAACCTGGTGTCGCTGGTGCTGATCCGCTTCGCTACCGGAGCGGCCGCCGCGGGCGTCATCCCGGTGTCGTTCGCCTACATCGGCGACGCGGTGCCCTACGAGAAGCGCCAGGCCGCGCTCGGACACATTGTCAGCGCCGGCGCGCTGGGCGGCGTGGTCTCCGCGGCGATGGGCGGCGTCATCGCCAGCCTCGTGTCGTGGCGGTGGCTGTTCTGGGGCTACGGGATCGTCGCGCTGGCCGCCGCGGCGCTACTGCTGAGAATCCCGTCGCCACAGTCCGCGGCCGCGCCCGCCGTGTCCGGGGGCTTGCTGGCGCCCTACGCCGAAATCTACCGCGCGGCCGGCAATCGCGCGCTGTTCTTTTACGGCCTGGTCCTGTTCGAGGGTTTCGCGCTGCTCAGTACCTCCAGTTACTTCGGCGCGCTGCTCTACCAGCGCAACCACCTCGGCTATGCCACCATCGGCTTCCTCTTGATGATCGGCGCCGTCGCGGGCAGCATCACGGCGCGTGCCGTGGGACGCCTGGTGGCCCGCTTCGGCGAACGCAACCTGCTGCTGGCGGGCGGCAGCATGATGACGGTGCAGTATCTCTTACTGTGGCAGGATCCGGTGTGGTTCTTCGTGCCGCTCGCGATGCTGCTCGGCGGCGCGGGCTTCATCCTGGCGCACTCGACGCTGCAGGCGCACGCGACGGAGCTGGCGCCGGCCAAGCGCGGCACCGCGGTCGCGGTGTTCGCGTTCTCGCTATTTCTCGGCGGCGGCATCGGCGCGTGGGTAGCAGGCGCGGCCATCGACCGCTTCCACTATGTCCCCACGATGATCGCGACGGCGGTGGCGGTGGCGATCTTCACCGCGTTCGCGCCGAAGCTGGCGCTCGCTCCCACGCCGCACCGGCCGAGCGGCGAGCCGCAACCGGTGGCGGCGGAGTAGGCCGGGCCGCCGCAGAGTTGCGCACCAAGGCGCTTGCATCGGCGCCGGTTGGCGTTCGGAGTAACATAGGACCTACTCATGGCAGCGTTCTTCTATGAGTTCGAATGGGATCCGGCCAAGGCAAAGGTCAACTTCAGCAAGCATCGAGTGGATTTCGAGCGAGCTTCCGAGGTGTTCCTCGATCCGCTCGCCCTCTCGATCGCGGACGACGAGCACAGCGTCGCGGAGGCGCGGTGGATTACGATAGGGAAGGATGTGCGCGGCCGATATGTGCTCGTTGTTCACACCTTCGAACAACTCGACGAACGAACGGCAAGCATTAGAATCATCTCGGCCCGTCGGCCTACCAAACCGGAGACTCGCTGCTACGAGGAACAGCAATGAAGCCTGAATACGACTTTGCGAAAGGTGAACGCGGCAAGTTCTTCCGGGCCGACGCCGAGTTGCGCCTGCCCGTTTACCTCGACGCCGACGTGCAACGTTACCTCGCTGAGCGAGCCGCCGAAAAGGGCATTCCCCTCGGAGAAATGGTCAACCAGCTCCTGAAGCGCGAAATCCGGCTCATTGAGTCCGTGAAGTAAGCCGCCGCCCCTTACGGCAGTTCCCACAGCGTCAGCGACCGCTCGTCCTTCACCAGCATCCGCTTCCCCGCGAACGCCGGATGCGCATACACCGCCGATTCCCCCGTCGCATACCGCGACACCAGCTCGAACTTCGCCGGTGACCGCTTCACCACCAGCAGATCCCCCGCCTCGGTCTGGATCAGCAACTCGCGGCCCGCGGCGACGATCGCCGCCTGGTTCGCGTCCCGGCCCTCGGTGGTCCACGCCGCCTGGCCCGTCTTCAGATCCAGGCACACGAACTGCCCCTTCTTCTTCGCGGACAAGCCATACAGATAGCCGTCCGCGGCCACCGGCGTGTTCATGTACATCGAGACCGCCGCGTTCTCCCACAGCTTCTCGGGACCCTGCCGCGTGATCTTCCACGCCCGCGTTGGCGTCCGGACCCCGCTCAGCACCACCACGTCGCCCGCCACCACCGGCGTCACGATGTTTTCCAGCCATTCATCCTTGAATGGCAGCGTCCACAACCGCTGGCCCGTCGCCGGATCGAAGCCGATCGCCGTGCGATCCGTCAGCGTCACCAACTGCCGGCCGCCCGCGGCATTTACCGCGACCGGCGACGCATAACCGGGACCTTCTTCCGTGCGCACATTCCACTTTTCCGCGCCGGTGGCCGGGTCAAACGCGATCAGGTTCGCGCCGGAGTCGTCGCCCGCATGGACGATCAGCTTGCCGCCTTCCAGCACCGGCGACATCGAACTGCCGGTGAAGAGTTTGGCGGTCGAGATACCCTTCGAGAAATCCTTGCGCCACGCGACATTGCCCGTCGCGGCGTCCCACGCCGTCAGGACCCCCATCACCCCGAGCGTGAACACCCGCCCGCCCGCGGCCAGCGGCGTCGAAAACGGACCCGCGGCCATCTTCGCGGCGTACTGGTTCTTGTTAAAGGGCGCCGCGTAGCTCTTGCGCCAGACCACCTGCCCGGTCGCCAGGTCCAGGCGCGTTAGCGCCTCCTGGGCGCCGTCGCGCGTGAAGACGAACACCGCGTTTCCCGCGATCACCGGCGAGGAATAGCCTTCGCCCACCGGCGCCGTCCACTTCTTGGCCAGCGTCTTGGGCCACGCCGCCGGAGTCGAGAAACCCCGCAGCACACCGTCGCGCTCCGGGCCACGCCACTGGTTCCAATCCTGGGCGGCGAGCAGTGCGGGCAGTAGAAGGAGTAGATAGCGCATATCAACCGGCGACGGCGGAACGCTCACTTCTCAGACGCTCGTAAGCCTCCAGCGTCTCGTCCACCATTTTCGCCGCGGTGTAATGTGCGCGCACGCCGTCGTAGGCGCGCTGCCCGAGCGCCAGCCGCAGTTCGCGATCCCGCACCAGCAGCGCCAGCTTCTCCGCGAGGCTCGCCGCGTCGTCGGGCTCGAACAGCAGTCCGCCGCCGCTCTTTTCGAGCACCTCCGGGAACGACCCGTGCGCCGGCGACACCACCGGCACGCCGGACGCCATCGCCTCCAGCAGATACAGGCCCTTGGGTTCTTTGTACGGGCTCGGCACGCTCAGGAGATCCAGCCCCGCCAGGAACTCCACTTTCTGTTCCCGGTCCAGCGTGCCGCGGTAGTGGAACTCCGCGCCGTAGCCCCATTCCTGCATCTGGTGCTCGATGCTCTCCAGGTAGTGCCGGTGCTCCACGGGCAGATAACCGGCCGCTTCCAGACGCAGTCCCTCGAACCCGTAATCAGTCCGCAGCCGCCGGTAGGCCTCGGCCAGCAGGTGGAGCCCCTTCTCCGGCGCCACCCGCGCGAAGTACCCGATGGTGAGTTCCTCGCGGTGCGGCGCGGTGCGGCGACGGAAATCCGCCATATGGATCCCGATGCGCACCACGTCGATCCGCTCCCGCGGAATCGCGAAGTACTCCGCCATGTAGTCCGCATAGTAGTGGCTGGTGGCGATGAACCGGTCCACCTGGGCCACCTGCTCGCGGATCAGGCGCATCGCCTCGCTCCGCCACGGCTCGGCCAGGCCGTCCAGAAACACATCGTCGCCCTGCAGCGTCAGGCACACCGGCCGCTCCAGGGCGCGCCGCAGCGGCTCCGCCAGCGCGATCAGCAACGCGAACGGCAGATTGATCACGTCCGGCCGCGGCTCCGTCTCCAGCCACGCCAGCAGCTTCGCAAATTCCTTGCGCAGCGGACCGTGCTCGCCCTTGAGCATCGAGATCGTCATCTCGCCCAGGAACTTCGGATCCACCTTCACCTGGCGGCGCGAGGCCAGCTTCAAGGCGAACTTCGAATCCCACAGCCGGTCCACCAGCCACGGCGTGTGTCGGAACAGGCCCCAGTGCTGCTCCAGGTAGATCGAAATGCCCCCGAAGAACACCTTGGAGGCGCTGACGTTTTTCTCGTCGGTGGTCGTGGGCGTGTACAGAGGAACCAGCGTCACCTGGTGGCCGCGCGACATCAGGTCCGCCGCGACGTTGTTGTCGCGCAGACACGACCCGCAGTACATCTGGGCGGCGCCGCCGGTGAACTGAAGGATCCTCATCCCAGCCTTAGCCTACTGACGATTCGGGGTGCGAAAAGTCGCAAAAGATCGCGTCAGGCGATCCGGACGGCGGCCCGCGCCAAACTGTGCCGCTCCAGATCCAGCCAGGTGCTCAGGCCGCTTTCCGCCTCAAGCTGGTTCTGGACGAAATACAGCGGGTCCACCACGTAGCTCCTGCGGTAGGGGCAGTCCTCCCAGGAGGCCTGGGCTTGAGCCAGCACCGGCGCCTGAGTCTCGGTGCACAGCTCCTGCGCCAGAGTGAGGTGGGGGTGGTACTCGTAGGGTTCGCGGTACTCCATGGCGCCCTGATTCAGCGCCGCATGGATCTCCACCAGTTGCCGGGCGCCCTTGAGGATCGCGATGTACACCACGTTCGTGACCGGGAAGACCTCGATCGGCCCCAGTTCCAGTTCGAACGGGTGGAAATCGCCGAGGGTCGCAACTGCCTGTTTCCACGCGAGTTCCGGCTGCTCCAAGGGGCGCGGCGGCAACAGCGTTACGTGAGAGAGAGCCGTGCATCCCGGCACCAGGGCCGCTCTGAGATCCGAAAGGTAGCGTCCCAGCGGATCAGGAACGTAGGAAACTAGGGCAAACGAGTTTACGCGCTCGCCCAGCCCGGAACTACAAGCCATTGCTAGAACCTAGTATCTCACCTTTCCACGGGCTCCGCCGGAGCCGGTTGCGGCTCCGGGGTGTCCTCGGCCGGCTTGACTTCCGGCACCACCCACTGGGCTGTCTCGAAACCGACATATTTGACGATGCAGAGGGTCTCGCCGGAGTCTAAAATATCGCCGACCTCCAGCGGACTTTCGGTGTCGCGCAACTCCCCCCACAGGGCATACGGGGTCGGCGCCTCCTGGACCTCCGGTTCCTCCTGGTAGTCCCTAGGCTTTACCTGGGTTAGCCCCGAAAGGTGCGGCGCGGCGCGGAAACCCTGCCGCAAGTGCGGTTTAAGGCGGAAGATACGATAGGACGGCATCTCCCCGCTATTCTACGCCAGAAACAGTTTCGCGGGGAAATGTTTTGCTACGGCCGCCGCTGTGCCACGTACACCGTCCGGCAGCGCGGCTCCATCGGGATCTTCCCGGCAAAGAACGGCGCCGCGTCCCAGGCCCGGATCCGCCCGAACCCCGCCCCGGCCAGCGCCGCCCGGATCTCCCGGGCGGACCACCAGACCTCGTCCACGCGCTCCTTCTCCCGCCGCCACAGCTTCCCGCGCTTCAGGAACCACTCGATCTCGCAGAATGCCCGCCGCGCCTCCAGATCCCGCCCGTTCCGCATCACCGCGGCCACCTGCTGTTCCTCCAGCCAGACGGTCCCGCTCCAATACCGCTCGAACGCCCCCTGCATGTTCACGTCGAAGAAGAAATGACCGCCGGGCTTCAGAGCCCGGGCTACCGCCTTCACCACCTTCGCCAGATCCTCGTGCCGCGGCACATGGTTAATGGCGTCGTATTCGCACGTCACCAGATCCACCGGCTCAGGGAGCCGGAACCACCGCATGTCGCCCTGCAGCACTCGCACCCGGACGCCGGACCGCCGGGCCTTGGCCCGCGCCTGCCGGCACATCTCCGGCGAAACATCCACGGCGCAGGTCCGGATGCCCCGCTGCGCCAGTTCGATCGCCGTCGTGCCCGTGCCGCACGCCAGGTCGCAGGCCGACTGCACCTCCGGCAACAGCGGATCCAGAATCTCGCGGCGCGTGGCGTCGAACGGTGCGCGGAATGGCAGAAAGAAGGTATCGTAGTACTGCGCCAGCCACCGGTACGCCATGACGTCCCTCAGTCCGTCGCCGAAACCGAGCGCACGGCGGGTTTCGGCCGCTCGTCCACGGTCAGTTGGAAGATGTCCGGCCGCGCGTAGTGGCCCACGGCGTCGAAGTCGAACTTGCCCTTGGGGATCTCGTTCAGGTCCAGGTCCGCCACCAGCACCGCCTCGCCTTCGTAGTGCGGCCCGGCGAGCACCCGCCCGAACGGATCCACAATCATGCTGCCCCCGCGGCAGCGGCAGGCGTCTTCCTCGGCCGGGTAGTCGGCGGGAAAGTCCGCGCGAGTCGTGAACTGATTCGCCGACAATACGAAGCAGCGGCCTTCCACGGCGATGTGCCGCATGGACGCCGCCCACACGTCGCGCTGATCGGCGGTGGGTGCGCAATAGATCTGGACCCCTTTGGCGTACATCGCGGTCCTCATGAGCGGCATGTAGTTCTCCCAGCAGATCACCGCGCCCACCTTGCCGAGCGGTGTATCGTAAGCCGGCAGCGTGGAGCCGTCGCCGTAACCCCAGCACAGCCGCTCCATCGCCGTCGGCATCACCTTGCGGTGCTTGCCGAGATAACCCGAGGGCGAAAAGAACAGCACCGTGCAGTACAGGGTGCCGCCGTCGCGCTCGATCACCCCGATCACCAGATGGATCTTCAGCTCGCCGGCCAGGCCGGCCAGCGCGTCCACGGCCGGGCCGGGGACGTCCACCGCGCTCGCCCAGTAGCGCCGGAACCATTCCCGGCCTTCCTCGGTCCGGTTGCCGATCATCGCGCCGAAGCGCTGTCCCCACGGATAGGCGCTCACCAGCGCCTCGGGAAACAGGACCAGTTGGGCGCCTTCGCCGGCGGCCTTGGCGGCCCAATGCCGCACTTTCTCGAGCGTGGCCTCCCGGTCGAAGGCGGCGGAGGCGATCTGAACAACGGCGGCGCGGGTGTGGGGCAGGGTCATGGGTTTCCTACGAATTCGATTGTCACATGAGCGGTGTAACCTCTGGCCGGGCTCCGGTGTCTTCTGGAGACACCCGGGTCGAGTTGCGCGCCGATGGCTAATGTGATGCAATTGGCCCACTTCGGGAGGTCTGGCACATGCGGATGAAGGTGATGCTGTTGGCGCTGGCGGCAAGTTCCGCGGCGTGGGGACAAACGGTTTCCGGGTCGATCACCGGCAACGTGACCGACAAGTCCGGCGCCGCGATTCCGCGCGCGCAGGTGACCCTGACCAATACGGCCACGGGCGCGCTGCGGCAGGCGCCGGCGGACGAGGCCGGGCGGTTTCTCTTCGCTTCGCTCGCCCCCGGCGAGTACAAGCTGGCGGCGACCAGCGCGGGCTTCAAGAGTTCCGAAATCTCGGGCATTGGCCTGCAGATCGACCAGACGTTGCGCTTCGACATCACCCTGGACATCGGCGACGTCAGCGAGCGCGTCACCGTCGAAGCCTCGGCGGCGGCGCTGCAGACCGACACGACGACCATCGGCCAGGTGATCGAGCAGAAAGCCGTCGCCGAGCTGCCGCTGAACGGACGCAACTTCCTGCAACTCGCCACCCTCTCGGCCGGAGCCGTGGCGGCCACCGGCAATACGGCCCAGTCGAACCGGTACGGGCGTAACGAAATCACCGTGCACGTCGCCGGTGGGCGCGCCAGCTTCAATAGCTTCCTGATCGACGGCGTGGAGGCGCGCGGCGCGCGCTTCGGCGAGATCTCGATCCTGCCCAGCGTGGACGCGATCCGCGAATTCAAGGTCCAGCGCAGCCAGTACTCGGCCGAGTACGGCTCCAGCCCCGGCATCATCAACGTCAACATCCGCAGCGGGTCGAACGACTTCCACGGCGCGGCCTACCACTTCCTGCGCAACAACGTCTTCGACGCGCGCAGCTTCTTCGACGAGGGCGAAAAGCCGGCGTTCCGGCTGAACCAGTTCGGTGCATCGCTCGGCGGTCCCATCGCCCGGAACAAGCTGTTCTTCTTCTTCAATTGGGAGAGCCGGCGGCAGCGGCGGGCGAACACGAACTTCAACCAGGTGGCGCCGCTCGAATGGCGCGACGGCGACTTCTCGCGCATCGCCGGCCTCACGCTGCGCGATCCGCTCAACAACTTCCAGCCGTTCCCCGGCAACCGCATCCCCCGCGACCGCTTCTCGCCGATCGCGGCCAGGTTCATGACTTCCTACATGCCCGCCCCGAACTCCACCTCCGGGCAGGGCAACCTGGTGGGCACTCCCAAGGACTCCGACGATTTCGATCAGTTCCATGTCCGCGGCGACTACACGCTGTCGGCCAAGGACAGCCTCTTCGTGCGCTACTCCAAGTCCAACTGGGACCTGACGCAGCCCGGGCTGCAGCCGTTCCAGGGGGCGTCGCTGCCGCTGAACGCGCACAACGCGGTGTTCCAGGAGACTCACATCTTCGGTCCCGCGACGATCAACACCTTTAAGCTCGGCTTCAACCGGGCCTTTGCGGGCGCGAACCTGATCGCGGCGGATTCGGACCTGTCGAGCGCGCTCGGGTTCCGCAACCTCCTGGTGGATCCCCAGGACTTCAACCTGCCCCGCTTCACCATCGCCGGCCTGTCCAACATGGGCCACACCGAGCAGACGTTCCGGAACTGGTCGAACCTGTACACGCTCTCGAACACCATGAATTTGATCCGGGGGCGTCACACCATGACCTTCGGCGGCGACATCCGCCACAACCGGAATCCGCAGGTGACCACCAACCAGACCAACGGCCGCCTGACCTTCCAGGCCCGCTATTCGGGACACGCGTTCGCGGACTTCCTGCTCGGCGCTTACCAGCAGGGGCTGATCCGGAACCTGTACCGCATCGGGGACTTCCGCAACACACAGTACGCGGCGTTCTTCCAGGACGACTTCAAGATCTCGAACAAGCTCACCCTGAACATCGGCATGCGTTACGAGTACACGCAACCGCTGCGGGAACTGAGCGGCACCGAAGGTTTCTTCGACATGAGCGTGCCCGGCGGCGCGCAGCGCGTGGCCAATCCGCCGAGCGCCTTCGGCTCGAATGCGTCCGCCCCGTGGATCATCGTCGGCGGCGTGCGGGACGGCGTCGTGCGGCCGGACTTCGCGGATTGGGCGCCGCGTTTCGGCATCGCCTACCAGCTCCGTCCCGGCACCGTGATCCGGACCGGCTACGGGATCTTCTACGCCACCAACCAGGGCAATTACACGATCACCGTGTCGAGTAACCCGGGCGCCACCGTCGAGCAGACCGTGACCAACGTGGCCGCGAACCAGCGTCCCCGCCTCATGGATACGCTGTGGGAAAGCGCCCAATCGGTTACCTCCATCGGCGGGGCGTCGGTCAACACCGCGGATCTGGACCGCAACACGCCCTACATGCAGCAGTGGAACTTCAACATTCAGCAGAAAATGCCCTGGGAGACGGTGCTGGAAGTCGGCTATACGGGTAACTTCGGAACCAAGCTCCAGTCGCGTGAGGACATGAACCAGGCGCGGCTGCTGCGCCCGGGCGAAACCGCGAGCGTGCAGCAGCGGCGGCCGTATCCGCAGTTCTCCTCGATCTTCATCAATCCGTCGGCCGAGGTCTCGAACTACCACGCCATGACGGTCCGCTTCGAGCGCCGGTTCAGCAAGGGCTACCAGTTCCTCACCAGCTACACGTGGGCGAAATCGCTGGACACGTTCTCCGCCTCCAACGACGAAGGCGGGTCGCACTCGATCGTCAACAACCGGCGGCTCGACTACGGCCGCAGCTCCTGGGACGCGCGGCAGCGCTTCGTCTTGAGCGGCACCTGGGAACTGCCCTTCGGCAAGGGGAAGGCGTTCCTCGCCGGCGCGAACCGCGCCGTGAACTACGTCATCGGCGGCTGGCAGGCCAACGGCATCCTCCAGCTCCAGAGCGGCCTGCCGTTCTCCGTGGTCATCGTCGGCGACCAGTCCGGCACCGGGATTCTCAACGCCCAACGGCCGAACCGCTTGGCCGACGGCAACCTGCCCAAGGACCAGCAAACGCCGCAACGCTGGTTCGATACTTCCGCCTTCCTGCTGAACCCGGCCAACACGTTTGGCAACTCCGGCCGCAACATCATCGAGCAGGACGGCCAGCGCACGGTGGACATCTCGCTGTTCAAGAACATCCCGATCCGCGAGGGCTGGATGTTGCAGTTCCGCTCCGAGTTCTTCAACGCGCTGAACAACGTCAACTTCGGCCGCCCCGGCACGTCGATCAACGGCGCGAACTTCGGCGTGGTAACCGCCGCGGGCCGCGGCCGTGAAATCCAGTTCGCGCTGCGCCTGCAGTTCTAAGCATGCTGAAGTTCGTCGTGGCCGTGTACCGGCGTCCCGATTGGGACGCCGCCCGCTTCCGCGAGTACTTCGTCGCCGTGCACGGCCGGCTGGCCGCGGCGATCCCGGGGCTGGTCCGCTATACCCAGAACCTGCCGGCGTCCGACCCGGCACGCCAGCCGCCGCCCTGGGACGCCATCAGCGAACTGACCTTCTCGAGCTACGACGCCATGCAGGCCGCCTGGCAGACCCCGGAAGGCGAAGCCGCCACGCGCGACCTCGCGGAGTGCGCCGACCTCGCCCGCACCAGTTGGAGCATCGTGGAGGAGCGCCGGATCCTCTGACCTAGGGCCATCAGGATCGCGGGTACACTGTAAGGCAATGCCTGGTACCCACGAAGACGCCAAACTGATCCTGCAGCTCTATGAAATGCGCCGCGAGGAGCGCATGCGCAAAGCCCGCGAGTGGATGGGCGGCGAGTTCCGCGCCTACACCCTCGAAGAAGCCATGAAGGCCGCGCCCCCGGGCTCCGGCATGAACGCCAGCTATCGCATGGTCACCACCTATTGGGACATGGTGGCCACCTTCATCGTCAACGGCGTCCTGAACCAGGAGCTGTTCTTCCAGAGCGGGCGCGAACTGCTCTTCACCTGGGAGAAAGTAAAGCTCGTGGTCCTCGAAATGCGCGTGGCGCGCAAGAATCCGAACATCCTCAAGAACCTCGAGAAGGTCGGCAACGACTTTGCCGCCTGGGTGATCGCCAACGACGGCCAGGAAGCCTACGACGAGTTCGTGAAGACGGTCCGGCCGCCCCGCTAACCATGCGCCGCGACCCGGAGTTCTTCGGCGACCAGGAACTCGACCTGCTCTACATCGGCAAGAAGCTGCGGCATGCGCTCGCCGTCGAGGAGATCCTCACCCAGGCGGGCATCGACTATGCCGTGGAGACCGACACCTACGTGGGCGGCATCATTTTTCGCGCGGAACGTGTCGGCGCGTTCGTCTACGTCCTGCCCGCGGCGCTCACCGCGGCGCGGCAGGCCATCCGCGACCGCGGCTACGTTCCGGCGAACGAATAACCCTGTGATAACGTCTTAAAAGCAATCCACCATGATGATGCGCACTTTACCTGTCTTTACGCTTTTGGCCTGCTCCCTGGCGGCAGCGCCGCCCGATGGCGAGGCGCTCTACAAGCAGCGCTGCGCGATCTGCCACGCCGGCCCGAAGCAGGACCGCATGCCCTCGCTGGAGGACATGCGCACCCGCACGCCGGAGAACCTGCTGGACGTCATGGCGAAGGGCGCGATGAAGCCGCAGTCCGCGGGCCTCGCGGAAGACGAAATGCGCGCCATCGCGAAGTTCGTCGCGGCGAAGGACTTCGGATCCGTGGTGACGCAAGGCGAGCAGGGCGCGTGCCAGGGACCGGCGCCGCGCTTCGCCATCAACGCCACGGATTGGAACGGCTGGGGCGGGGAAGTGGCCGGGTCGCGCTACCAGGCGAAGCCGGGCATCAAGGCCGAGGACGTGCCGCGGCTGCAGGTGAAGTGGGCCTTCGCCGTACCGGGCGCGAACGTGATGGCCGCCCAGCCGGTGGTGGTCGGCGGACGCGTGTTCTTCGGCGCGATGAACGGTAAGGTCTACTCGCTGGATGCGAACTCGGGCTGCCTGTACTGGTCCTACGACGCGGGATCGGCGGTGCGCGCCGCCATCTCCATCGCCCGCATTGACAACGCCTTCGTGGCGCTATTCGGCGACACCCGCGCCACCGCGCACGCCGTCGACGCCCTGACCGGCAAGGTCCTGTGGACCCAGAAGCTGGACGATCATCCGGTGGCGCGCGTCACCGGATCCCCGGTCTACGCCAACGGACGCCTGTACGTCCCCATGTCGAGCGTCGAGGAAGCCTCGGCGATGAACGGCAAGTATGAGTGCTGCAAGTTCCGCGGCTCGGTTTCGGCGCTCGACGCCAAGACCGGCAAGGTGTTGTACAAGGCGTTCAGCATTCCGGATCCGCCGTCGGCTTACAAGAAGACCGAACAGGGCGTCCAACTCTACGGTCCCGCGGGCGCGGCCATTTGGAGCGGGCCAACCATCGACCTGAAGCGCAAGCTGATCTACGCCTCTACTGGCAACTCGTATACCAGCGTGGACACCAAGTACTCCGACGCGGTGATCGCCTACGACCTCGAAACCGGCTCCATGAAGTGGGCCACCCAGGTGACGCCCGGCGACAACTTCACTATGGGCTGTGGCCGTCCCGGGAATCCGAACTGCCCGGAGAACCGCGGGCCGGACTACGACTTCGGGACCTCGCCCATCATCCGGAAGCTGAAAAACGGCAAGGAGATCATCGTCGTGGCGCAGAAGTCCGGAGTCGTTTACGGGCTGGATCCGGACGACCGGGGCAAGATCCTGTGGCAGACGCGCGTCTCCAAGGGCGGCGCGCTGGGCGGCGTCGAGTGGGGCCACGCGGCCGACGACGAGCAGGTGTACGCCGCGGCTTCGGACCTGTTCCAGAAGGACGGCCAGCCCGGCATTTCCGCCCTGAACCTCGCCACCGGCGAGAAGGTCTGGCACGTGCCGGCGCCGCCGCTCGAATGCAAGCCTGGCTCGCGGGGCTGCAACCCCGCGCAGAGCGCCGCGGTCACCGCGATCCCGGGGGTCGTGTTCTCGGGCTCCGTCGACGGCCACCTGCGCGGCTACGAAACCAAGACCGGCAAGATCGTGTGGGACTTCAATACCGCGCGCGAGTATCCGACGGTGAACGGCGTGCCCGGCAAGGGCGCCTCGATCGACTACGGCGGTCCCGCGGTGGTGGGCGGCAAGCTGTACTCGAACTCCGGATCCGGCCAGTGGGCCGGCGCGCCGGGCAACGTGCTCCTGTGCTTCACCGTCGATGGCAAGTGACGCCGAGCGCCCGCGCGTGATCGCGCAACTGCGCTTCGCTGAACACCGCGAGGAACTTGCCGCACTGGACCTCGGCGCGCGGTTCGCCTACATCCACCAGCGGAATCTCTGGGAAGGGGCGGAGTCGCGCTCCGGAGCGGGCTCCGGCCTCGACGAGACGGAAGCGCTGCGCCGGGAACTACCCGGGTTGCTGGCGCGGCTCGGGGTCCGCGAGCTGCTGGACGTTCCGTGCGGCGATTTCCGCTGGCTCTCCGAGACGGACCTGGCCTGCGCCTACACCGGAGGCGACATTGTTCCGGCGCTGGTCGCGGAGAACGAGACCCGCTTCGCCGGCGCCGGGCGCCGCTTCCTGACGCTCGACCTCACCCGCGATCCGCTGCCCGTGTCGGACGCCGTGCTGTGCCGCGATTGCCTGGTGCACCTGAGCTTCCCGAACATCGAGCGGGCGCTCGCGAACATCCGAAAGAGCGGCTCGCGCTGGCTGCTGGCGACCACGTTTCCAGAAATCGCGTTGAACCACGACATCGAGGACGGCGACTGGCGTCCGCTGAACCTGGCGCGGCCGCCCTTTGGACTGGGCGCTCCCGCGGAACTGCTCGTCGAAGGCTGCCGCGAGGGCGGCGGGGCGTACGCCGACAAGGCTCTGGGCGTGTGGCGCTTGCGCGATTAGCGGCTCACTTGCCGTCGCACTTGCCCTTGCACACCGTCTCGGCGATCTTCTCCGGCGCGCCGAGCGCGCCAGGGTTCGACGCCGAAGGACGCCGCACGCTGAGGCTCTCCACCACGCCGCCATCGGCGGCCTTGCGGTCGATCAACTGCTGCTCGATCAGGCGCGGCGCCGCGCCGGTGTTGCCCGCCACGCCGGGCGCCTCCACGCGGTACAGGTTGCGCTCCACCGACGTGGAGCCGTCAGCGTTCTTCACGCTCCGCTCCGCGATCTGGGACCGCAGCGCCAGCCGGCCCTGCACGTCCGGCTCATACGTAGCGGCGTTGATGCTCACCTGGTCGCCTTTCTTGGTCTCCTCGCGGCTCTCCCGCCGCGCTTCCACGAACCGCCCGCCGCCGTCCGGCCGGTATACCGTCGTGTTCTCCACGCGGCCGTCCGGGCGCTCCTGCGCCACCGACGACCGCTTCTCCACGGTCTGGAACCCGCCGTTCAAGTTCGGACGCTCGATCACCGTGTCCGTCGCGACCGACGTCCCGGACTTTGCCGACTGCGTCAGCGACCGCTCCGCCGGCTCGAACCGGCCGTTGATGTCGCTGCGGAACGTGGTCGCGCGCACCGTGGAGCCGCTCGCGGACTTCGTCTCCTCGATCAGCGTCTTCTCGGCCAGGCCCGGGTTGCCGTTCGCGTCGAACTTCCGGACTACGCGCTCCACCACGCGGCCCCCGGCGTCGTCGCGGAGCACCTTCTCTTCGACGCGCTCCACCGGCACCAGCCGCCCGTTGATCGACTGCAGCAGTTCCGTGCGCTGGCCGCCGTCCGACTCGATGCGGGGCCCGCTGACGGGGCGGCCATTGACGTCTCGCGTCACGGTCACCGAGGATTGCTGGGCAGCCAGGATGCCGCAGATAAGGGAGGCGGGAAGGAGGGTCCGGAGACGCATGCCCACAGCCTAAGGGTTTTGGGAAGGCGGAGCAATGAGCAGAATCCCTTAGGCCGAGATCGGCGCCATCACCCGGATGCACCCGGAACTTCGGCCATGGCTCGTAACTTCTTTCCTTGCAATGCGCCACTGGTGCGGCTCGAGATCCGGGGGCAGGCGGGTGATGGCGCCGAATTCGAGCCCCGACCGCGCTATAGTTCTACCCATGGCGCGCCCTCCCCTTGCGCTCCGTGCCCTGCTCGCCCTCGCGGCGGTGCGTCTGCTGCTGCACACGCTCACCAACGGGCAGTACGGTTTCCATCGCGACGAACTGGCCACGCTCGCCGACGCCCGCTACCTCGACTGGAGCTTCCCGGCGTATCCCGCGCTGACGCCGTTTCTGGCGCGCCTCGGCCTGGAACTGTTCGGCGCCGCGCCGGCCGGCGTCCGCCTGCTCACCGCTCTCGCCCAGTGCGGCGGCATGGTCCTCACCGGGATGATGGCGCGCGAACTGGGCGGCGGACGCCGCGCACAGGTGCTGGCCGCGCTGGCTGCCGCCGCCTCGCCGGTGTCCACGATCGCGGGACACCTGTTTCAGTACGTTTCGTTCGATTACCTCTGGAGCGTGCTGCTCGCTTGGATCGTGCTGCGGCTGCTCCACACCCGCGACCCGCGATGGCTGGCGGCGGCGGCCCTCGCGCTCGGTCTGGGACTGAATACGCGCTACACCATCGTGGTGGTGGTCGCCGGATTGCTCACCGGATTGCTGCTCACGCCGGCCCGGGAACTGCTGTTCTCGAAATGGCTGTGGATCGGCGCCGTCCTCGCGGCGGTGCTGGTGGCGCCGCTGGCCGCGTGGCAGTGGCGGCACGACTTCCTGGCGCTCGAGTTCACCCGCGCCATCCACGCGCGCGACGTCGCCATCGGCCGCACGGACGGCTTTCTCTGGAAACAATTCTTCGTGCCGGCGCACGTGCTGACCGTACCCCTGTGGATCGCGGGACTGTGGTTCTATTTCCGCCACCCCGCAGGCGCGCGCTACCGACCGATCGGGTGGGCGTTCGCCGTCTCGCTGGTGCTGTACACGCTCGCCCAGGCTCGGGACTACTACACGACGCCTCTGTATCCCATGTTGTTCGCGGCGGGCGCCGTATTGGTGGACGCCTGGCCGCGCCGGGTGCGCCTGGCGCAGCACGTCGCGGTGGGCGTGGCGATCCTCTCCTGCTGGGCGCTGGGCGTCCCGGCGGCGCCCGCCGGATCCGCCTGGTTCCGGACCGTCACCTCGATCAACGGCGATCTTGCCGAGGAGGTCGGCTGGCCCGAGTTCGTGGCGCAGACCGCGGCGGCGTACCGTTCGCTCCCCGCCGCCGAGCAGAACACCGCCGGGATCTTCGCCGGCAACTACGGCGAGGCCGGCGCCCTGGTCCTGTATGGGCCCAGCCACGGGCTCCCCGAGCCCATGAGCCGCGCCAACTCGTTCTGGCTGCGCGGCTACGACCGCCGCGAGCCCCAGACCCTGGTGGTCACGGGCGTCTCCGAGGCGTTCGTGCGACGGCATTTTCACGCCTGCGAGTGGCAGTCCCGGATCACGAACGCGCTGGGCGTCGCCAACGAGGAGACGAAGTTCAGCCAGAACATCTGGGTCTGCCGCGGGCTGCGCGCTCCCTGGCCCGAGTTCTGGAAGCAGATCCGCGCGTGGTCCTGATCGCGCGGCGCGGACCGCGGCTACAATAAGAAAAGAGTGAAGACGTTCTACATCGAGACGTTCGGCTGCCAGATGAACGCGCACGATTCCGAAAAGGTGATCGGCACGCTCGTCAGCCAGGGCTACCGGCAGGTGGACACGCCGGACGACGCCGAACTCGTCTTCTACAACACCTGCTCGATTCGCGACAAAGCCGAACAGAAGGTCTTCCACCGCCTGCAGCAGTTCAAGAAGGACGCGGGCAAGGGCAAGGTATTCGCGGTGCTCGGGTGCGTGGCACAGCAAGAAGGCGGCAAGATCTTCGAGAAAGCGCCGCACGTCTCGCTGGTGGCCGGCTCGGCGAGCTACAACCGGCTGCCCGAGATGCTGGTGCAGCTCGAGGCCGGCAACCGCCGCGTCACCGGGCTCAGCCTGGACACCGACGAAACCTTCGAAACCCCCTACACGCGGCGCGACAACCCGCACCGCGCCTACCTGACCATCATCGAGGGCTGCGACAAGAGCTGCGCCTACTGCGTGGTGCCCTTCACGCGCGGTCCGGAACGGTCGCGCACGGCGGCCAGCGTCCTCGAGGAACTGCGGCAGCTTGCCGCGATGGGCTACACCGAGGTCCAGTTGCTCGGACAGAACGTGAACAGCTACCGGGATCCATCCGCGGCCGGCTGGGACTTCGCGCGGCTGCTGCGCGCGGCCGGCGAAGTGCCGGGCATCCGCCGCGTGCGGTTCACCACCTCGCACCCGCGCGATTTCGTGAAGGACATCGTCGACGCCATCGCCGAGAACCCCGTGCTGTGCAACCACGTGCACCTGCCGGTGCAGAGCGGGTCCACGCGCGTGCTGGAGCGGATGCAGCGGCAGTACACGCGCGAAGATTACCTGCGGCGCATCGAGTGGATGAAGACCGCGGCGCGGCCCATCGCCATCACCACTGACATCATCACCGGCTTTCCCGGCGAAACCGAAGAGGACTTCCAGGCGACGATGGCGCTGCTCGACGAAGTGCAGTACGATGCGATCTTCAGCTTCAAGTACTCCCGGCGTCCGAACACGCCGGCTTTGCAATACGAGGATCACCTGCCGGAAGAAGAGAAGAGCCGGCGGCTGGCCCTGGTGCAGGAGCGGCAGCGCGAGATCCAGATCCGCAACCATGCCAAGCTGGTGGGCGAAGTGCGCGAGGTTCTGGTGGAGGGCTTCAACAAAGCGACGGGACAATGGATCGGCAGAACCAGCGATCACAAGACGCTCAACTTCCTCCGGCCATCCGGCAACGGGGAGACGCTGGTGGGCTCCTATCTCGACGTGCGGGTGACCCGGGCGGGGCCGAATTCGCTGGCGGGCGAGAGCATTCACTAAGAAGGGGGACGCGATGGAAGTCGAAATGAAGATCCGGGGGTTGATGATGGACCCCGTGACGAACATGCCGATCGTGGTTCTCAAGGACATTAACGGCAGCACGATCCTGCCCATCTGGGTGGGCATCTACGAAGCGAACGCGATCGCGCTGGAAATCGAGAAAGTGGCCACGCCGCGTCCCATGACGCACGACCTGATCAAGCAACTGCTGCTGGGGCTCGAATGCGGGGTGCGCAAAGTGGTGGTCAGCGAGCTGAAAGAGGATACCTTCTACGCGCTGATCTGGGTGGAGCGCAACGGCGAGCTGATCAGCGTCGATTCCCGGCCCAGCGACGCGCTGGCGCTGGCGCTGCGCCTGGACTGCCCCATCTACGTCGAGGAAGCGGTGCTCAGCAACTCCAAGTCCGCGGCGGCGGTCGCCGACAAGGTGAACAACGAAGAACTGCGGCGCTGGCTGGAGAATCTCGGCGACGAGGACCTGGGCCGCTACAAAATGTAATGATCGCGATCCTCGAGAAACTGGCGGCGGCGGGCATCGAACTCGCGCCGGTTGCCGACGCCGGACGGCACTTCATCTTTACCCGCGACGGTTTCGTGGCCCTGGTGGAACGGACGCCGGAAGGCGGCTTTGGACGCATCGGCTCTTCCGGCAAGCTCACCGAGCACGGTTTCGCCGCGCTGGTCTGGCGCGGCGACCGCGGGTTCTTCGTGGCGCGCGGCGCCGAGATCCCGGCCGCCGAGTCCGACGTGGCTGCGCTGCGGAGCTTCGCCGCGGATCTCGCCGCGGCTTTGCAGCAGGAATAGCCGCACCCGGCTTAAGCTATCCTGCGGGAATGACCTTCCGCCGCCGCGACCTTCTCCACGCCGCTCCGCTGGTTCCGCTCGGCCTGGCGCAGGCCCAGCCCGCCGTGTCCGGCTGGCAGCCGAAGCTCTCCGTCACCAGCATCTCGGTTGACCAGTTCAGCCGCCGCCACGCGATCCACCTGCTGCGGCGCCTGGGGATCCCGCGCGTGAACGTCAAGGACGTGCACCTGGCCATGACCCTGACGCCGGAGCAGCAGCGCGCGGCGGCGCAGGAGTTCCGCGCGGCCGGCCTCGAGATCGTCTCCTGCGGTGTCGTCTACTTCCTCGAGGACAACGAGGCCGACATCCGGCGCAAGTTCGAGTACGCCCGCAATCTGGGCGCGCCCCTGATCGTCGCGGGACCCACCGCCGCGACGCTGCCGAAGCTCGAGAAATACGTCCGCGAGTTCGATATTCGCGTGGCCGTGCACAACCACGGCCCCGAGGACAAGAACTATCCGTCGCCCGCCACCGTGGCGGCACAGATCCGCGGACTGGACGAGCGCATCGGGTACTGTGTCGATATCGGACACACGGCGCGCGCCGGCATGAATCCGGTGGAAGCGGTGAAGCTGGCGGGCGTCCGATTGTTCGACCTGCACATGAAGGATTTGCGCGACGTGCGCGACGCCAAGTCGCTGGTACCCTGCGGCGACGGAGTGCTGCCCATCGTCGCCGTGGCTGCGGAACTCAAACGGATGAGTTATCGCAACACTTTGACCATCGAGTTCGAGATTGATCCTTTCGATCCTCTGCCGGGAATGATGAAATCACACGGGTTCCTCAAGGGAGTACTGCAGGGGCTCGCGTGAAGCCATCTTGCCGTTGAAAAACTCTTGACTCACCGCGGGCGGGGGCGCTATACCTATTAGCGCCTCCCCAGGAAGTCTTCGATCTCATCATTAAAATGTCAAATTCATCGATCATCAGCGCCGCTTTTTCCCCGGCGCCGGTGAAAGAACAAGCGGGCTACGGCGACGTTCTGCGCACGATGGCCCACGATCTTCGCCAGCCTCTGGGAACGATCGAATCGATTGCGTACTACCTGGACCTGGTGCTGCCGCGCGAGGACGCGAAAGCGCGGGACCACCTCCGCAAGATCCAGTTGCTGGTGGAACAGTCCAACTGGATCCTCTCGAACGGCACGGAACTGGCGGAGCCCCGGCTGGGGAGTGCGGCCGCCGTGGATCTGGAAGAGGCGGTCGCCGAAGCCGCGGCGCCGTGGTCGCTGGACCGCCAGGCGCCGGTGGAACTGGCGCTGGCGGGGGAACTGCCGCTGGTGGCCTTCGATCCCGGCCAGCTGCGCCGGCTGCTGCAGAATCTGCTGAATCTGATGCGCCAGTTGAGCGCGGGGCGCCAGCCGACGCGGGTGAGGACCGAGCGGGCCGCGGGCGGCGCCGTGCTTACGCTGAGCTTCGGCGCGCCGGACGGTGCGGGCAAGTCCGGCGTGCCCCCGCCGGCCGGAGCCGGGCTGAGCGTCGAGCAGGCGCGCCGGATCCTCGCCGAACACGGCGGCAGCCTGGAAGCGGTCTGGGATCTGCCGCACCGCGCGCTGGTGCGCGCCGGGTTCCGCGGCGCGGTTCCCGCCAGCTAGGCCGGGAAGTCAGGCCGGGAAAAGTTACGATAGTGAAATGCACACGAGGCGCATTGCCACGTTTCTTCTCGGCGCCTGGATCACCGGCTGCATTCTGGTCCCGCTGATCGTGATGTACAACTTCCGCTCCGTGGAGCGGTTGATCGAGTCGCCCTCGGCCGAGCGGGCGGGCTACATCATCGCCGGCATCGGCAAACAGGACGCCCAGAAATTGCTGCGGTTCTGGATCTCGGACCTGAACCTCAACTACTTCTGGGCCTGGGAATGGACCCAGATGGCGCTGGCGCCGGTGCTGATCCTGATGCTGGTGTTCGCGACCACGCGGCGGTCGTTTCCGATTCTGCTGGCGCTGTCCATGCTGGCGCTCACCGCGTTTTCGCACTTCTACGTTTCGGCCGAGATCGTCTACCAGAGCCAGGGCATCGACTTTCTGAAGACCGAAGAAGCCGCGCCGCGGCGGGCGCGGATCGACCGGCTGCACAACGTCTACCGCTCGCTGGAGCTGGTGAAACTGGGCACGGGCCTGGTACTGGCGGTTTCGCTATTCACCATGCGGACCACGCGGAAGCGCGTCACCGAGGTGGACCGCGTCAATCACGCCGACGACGGCCATATCGATGGGTGACTCCGGGCGTCCCACGCTGGTCATGGCCGAATAGCCTTCGGTGACGAGCAGCACGCGGTCGCCGGCGCCGGCGTCCACGGCGTCGAGCGCCACCACCGGATCCCCGCGGTCGGAGCCGTCGAGTTCCAGCGGCTGCACCAGCAGCGCCTTGCGGCCCACGTGGCTGCGGTGCTTGGCCGTGGTGACCACTTCGCCGATCACGCGCGCGATCAGCATCGGGTGGTTCTTCCTTCGCGGCTGATCTCGTCGACGATCGCGACCACGCTGGTCTCGGTGGGGACCTCGCGGGGCAGGAACGGGAAGCTCGCCTCCTTGCCCTTGCAGCAGTAAACCACTTCGCCGGCGCCCGCGCCGATGGCGTCGGCCGCGATCAGGGTGCGCCCGGCGGGCTCCAGTTGCGCGTTCAGCGGCTGCACCAGCAGCAGCGTCACGGCGTCGAGCCCCGGGGCTTTCATGGTGGAGACGACGCGGCCGGTGACGCGGGCGAGAAACATCACTTGCCCTTTCTGGCGGGGGTGTCGAGCGCCACGGTGTCCACGATGCCGACAATGGCGGCGTCCACCGGGCGGTCCTTGCAGCCTTCGGCCAGGCGGGCCGAGGAGCCGGAGACCACGATCACCTGCTCGCGGTGGCCCGCGCTGACGGTGTCGACGGCGATGAGGTAGTTGCCTTCGTCCTTGCCCTCCGGCGAGACGGGACGGACCAGCAGGAGCTTAAAGCCTTCGAGGCGCGGGTCCTTGCGCGTGGCGACCACATTGCCCACGACGCGGGCGAGAATCATGCGCGCTCCTTACTTCGACGCCTTGCCGATGGGCAGCACGTCCTCGAGCGACGGATGCGGGCGCGGGATCACGTGGACGGCGATCAGCTCGCCTACCCGGCGCGCCGCGGCGGCGCCGGCGTCGGTCGCCGCGCGCACGGCGGCGACGTCGCCCCGCACCAGCGCGGTGACGTAGCCCGAGCCGATCTTCTCCCAGCCCACCAGATGCACGTTCGCGGCCTTCACCATGGCGTCCGAGGCTTCGATCATCGCCACCAGACCGCGCGTCTCGATCATTCCGAGCGCTTCACCCATTCCACTCTCCCGGTCGCCCGCTTGTTTCGCCAACGCGGGCAAAGAATCATGTTACACGGTTTCCACGCCGCCGGAGCGGCGGCTCAATGCCCGCGGGCGGCGATGGCGGCATCCACCAGTGCAATCAGCTCCTCGCGCGTTACCGTCACCGCGTCTCCCGCCGCGCCGGCGTCCTCGGCCGTCACCGGGCAGCCCGGCGCCATTTCGTTGGCGGACTTCACGCCGTAGCGCTCGCGCGCGCCGATCAGCTTGGTGACCTCTTCCTTGGGCAGCAGCTTGGGCCCGCCGGCCAGCTCCGCCACCAGTTGGATGCGCGCCAGGTGCTCGACGGTCTCCATGCGGTAGTAGGCCTGCCAGAGGTCGTCCCCATAGGTCACCAGGCCATGGTTGGCCAGCAGGATGGCGTTGTAGGACGGCACGAACGGCAGGATCTGTTCCGAAAGCGCCGGCGTGCCCGGCAGTCCGTACGCGGCCAGCGGCACGCAGCCGAGGTTCACCACCACTTCGGGTAGCAGCGCCAGGTTCAAGGCCCGCCCGGCGGCGGCGAAACCCGTGGAAATGGGCGTGTGTGCGTGCGCCACGGCCTGGACGTCGGGCCGGTGCCGGTAGATGGTGAGGTGCATCAGGATCTCGCTGGTGCGCTCCCGCGTTCCGGACAGCTTGCGGCCCTCCAGGTCGCAGACAATCAGGTCGTCCGCCTTCATGCGGCCCTTGGAGATGTTGGTGGGCGTCGCCAGGATGCGCTGCTCGTCCAGGCGGACCGAGAAGTTCCCGTCGTTGGCCGCCACCCAGCCCTTCTCCCACACGATACGGCCGATTTCGACGATCGCGGCGCGTTGCTCCTGCTCGTTTATCGCCATGAAGAAACCTTCAATTGTAACCCGCTGCCACCGCGGGCGGTGTGCAAGAATGGCGGGTAGTGGACAAGCGGCGCATGTGCCCGAACTGCCGGGCGTTCATCACCACGGACGACAAGGTATGTCCGTATTGCGACCTGCAACTCGGCGCGCGAGCCATCGACCGGCGCATGCCGGACGACGTGCTGGGCGGGTTGATTCCGGCGGCGCATTTCACCACGGCGCTGATCCTGCTGATCAACATCGGCCTGTTCATCGCCACCACGCTCGACAGCGCGCGCGTGCTTTATGGCGCGGGAGCCAGCTACGGCCCCGCGATCGCGGGCGGACAGTGGTGGCGGCTGGTGACCGCCGGCTTCTTGCACGGCGGCTGGATGCACCTGTTGATGAATTCGTGGGTGCTCTATTCACTGGGCGCGCAAGTGGAGGAGACCTACGGCACGGCGCGCTTTCTGGTGATCTACTTCGTTTCGACCGTGGCCGGGTTCTTTCTGAGCGCGGGGCTGGGACACTACAGCGTGGGCGCGTCCGCCGGCACTTACGGGTTGATCGGCTCCATGATCGCCTTTGGCGTCCAGGAGCGCAGTTCCGAACTGCGCCGCTACTTCGTCACCTGGGCGGCCTACGGACTCGTGCTGAGCCTGCTGCCGGGCATCGACCTGGCGGCGCACATCGGCGGGCTGGTGGGCGGCTTCGTGGTGACGATGATCGCGCGGCAGCCGACGCTGCGAGAGGGCGTCGAGAAGGTGTGGCGGTACGCGGGAGGGTTCTGTGTGCTGCTGACGGCGCTGGCCTTTGCGCGGATGTTCATGCTGGTGGCGCTGCAGCGGTAGGCGCGGGCTTTGACGCCGGGGGCCTTTGACCTCCGCCTGCTGGCGGGGGCTCGCGGGTCCTGTTTTTTGGGCGCCACCCTGAGGCGGTAGCCGGGGGCCAAAGTCCACCTCCCTTACACTTCCCGGAGTGATGCGTCCAAGGTAACGGCATGGGCGGCAGGAAGGCGTTGGCGAGGTGCCAAGACGCTACGATCACACCCCATGCCTCAGGAGGAACCCTCGATGAGAACCGTCGTGCTCGCCGCCCTGTGCGCGGCCGCCACGCTGACCGCCGCCACCCCCGATTACTCGGGCGTCTGGAAGATCAACCTGGCCAAGAGCGACTTCGCCCAGATGGGCCCCCCGGACGCGTGGACGCGCACCATCAAACACGCCGGAACGGCGCTGGAACTGGAGAGCGCCCAGGATCGCGAGGGCAACGTCGCGCGCTGGAGCGTGAAATTCGAAATCGGCGGCGCGGATACGAAGTTCCAGATGGGGGGCGGTGACGCCACCGGGTCGCTCAAGTGGGACGGAAACGTGCTCGTGCTGACGACCAAGCGGGAGACCATGCAGGGCGAAATCGTCCAGAACGAGCGGTGGGAGCTGTCGCCGGACGGGAAGGTAATGACGGTGAAAGGCAAGCTGTCGGGCAGCTTCGGCGAGATGGAACTGAAGCTGGTGTGGGAGAAAAGCTAGCAGCCGTCCCGTCAACTGCCCATCACGTCGCGCGCCGCCGCCATCGCCCCCGGATGCGCGATCCGCTGCATCACGCCGTGCGGGCTGATGTGCTTGCCCTCCAGTTTCGATGCCAGATTGGCCAGGTGTGCGGCCGCCGGCGTCATATCGACGTTTTGGGGGTTGCACTTCCCGCTGTTCGGCCCGCCCTTGGAGCCGAGCGGATTCAAGCCGGTCTCGGTCTGGAACAGGTTCAGGTTCCGCGCCACGCAGTCGCCCACTTTCCGGTCGATGAGGAAGGTGCTCGACTTGGCGGCGGCGTCGTTGGTGACCAGCAGGTCGATCCGCACCTGGTCCGCCTCGGGCTTGCCGGTGTTGGACGCGTCGAGCTCGCGCGTGACCTTGAGCAGGTTCTCGGCCCCGGCGCTGTAGCCGTAGAGCAGGACCTTGGAGTCCTTCTCCCGTTCCCGCCGGATGAATTGGACGGCCCGGGCGATGCCCGTGGACGTGGCGAGCGATCCGAACACACCGAGAAATTTGGTGCGCCGGTTGCCGCGCTTCAATCCGCCGAATTCGGCGCACTGCGGCCCGCCCTCCGCGGGATTGAAGAACGCCTGTCCGCCGAGCGGGTGGCCTTGGGCGTCGAGACCGTCGTCGGCGAAGCCCGTGATGAATACCAGCAGGTCGGCGGGCGCTTCGTTCAGCGGCAGGAGTCCGTTCAGCACGTCCTGCGGCAACGTGTCGTCGCCGCTGCCGAGACCTTCCTGCATCTTGTCGAGCGTCTCCCGGCCCACCCGGCCGTCGTGTTTCATGATCTGGCCTGGAAACACCCTCTGTTGAAAGCGGATGATGGACCAGAGCAGGGCCTCGGTGAACACGCCCGTCGGTTCGCCCTTCGGACCGCCCGGGAACGAGTGAGCCATTTCGCGGTCGCCCATGAGTAGACGCAGCGCCTTCTGGATGCGGCGGATGGCGTCCGGCTCATCCGGCGGCGAGCGCTTCACCGACTGGCGTCCGCGCCGTTCGTAGGCTTCGAGCAGTCTGGGACTGCCGGTGAAGAGAGGATGTTTCAGTGCCATAGGGCTTCTGCAATCGGTAGCGGTCGCCGGGACCGAAAACAGCTCACCGGCCGCACGATTTTCTTGCCGTGCCGCTATCAAGAGCGGCTGTACAACTGTGAAGCCGTCCCCACTGTTGCGCTAACTTCTATTCGTGCAGCGTGATACGGCGGCGGTGCGTCCGGGCGAGGAACTCGACCTCGCGGCGCTGGGCGATTATCTGACGGGCAAGCTGGAAGGCGCGGCGGAGGGCGTCGCGCTGGAGCAGTTCCCGGGCGGACATTCGAACCTGACCTATCTGCTCCGGTCCGGCGGCGCGGAGTACGTGCTGCGGCGCGCGCCTCTGGGTCCCGTCGCTCCCAAGGCGCACGACATGGCGCGCGAGTTCCGGGTGCTGCAGGCGGTGCATCCGCACTTCCCCGAAGCGCCGCGACCCTATGTCCTGTGCGAGGACCCGGCCGTGATCGGCGCGGTGTTCTACCTGATGGAGCGGCGCCGAGGGATTGTGATCCGGCGCGAGATCCCGGAAGCGATCGCCGGGATCCCGAACTACGCGCGCCGCCTCTCGGAGACCTTCGTCGACTGCCTGGTCCGGATGCACGCCGTGGATATCGAAAAGCACGGCCTCACGGCGCTGGGCAAGCCCGCGGGCTTTGTCTCCCGGCAAGTCATCGGGTGGTCCGAACGGTGGGAACGGGCGAAGACGACGCCGCTGCCCGAGATGGAGCGCGTGATCGAATGGCTGAAGGCGACCGTGCCGCCGGAATTGCCGCCGACGCTGGTCCACAACGACTTCAAGCTCGACAACCTGATGTTGAGCGAAGACGCGACCCGCGTGGTCGCGGTGCTCGACTGGGAGATGGCGACGGTGGGCGATCCGCTGATCGACGTCGGGTTGACGCTCTGCTACTGGGCGCTGGGTGGCGCCCCGCACCTTTCGGGCAACGGCTTCATGTCCGCGCCCGGCTGGTTCACGCGCGAGGAGTTCATCGAGCGCTACGCCGTGGCCACCGGCCGGGACATGCGCGCGATCAACTGGCACGAAGTGCTGGGGTACATGAAGCTCGCGGTGATCCTGCAGCAGATTTACTACCGCTGGTACAAGGGGCAGACACAGGACGACCGGTTCCGGGACTTCGCGCCCCGCGTGGAGATGCTGGCCAAGACCGCGGCGCAACTAATGGAGAAGGCGGCGTGAGCGTGCTGTATCTGATCCGTCACGGGCAAGCGGGCACGCGCGAGCACTACGACACGCTCAGCGACCTGGGGCGCGCGCAGGCGCGCCTGCTCGGCGAGCATCTGGCCGCGCAGGGCGTGCGGTTCGACCGGGTGATCGCGGGGGGGCTGAGCCGGCAGCAGCAGACCGCGCGGGAGGCGCTGGCGGCGCTCGCGGCGCGGCCGGAGATCGAGACCGACGCCGGCTGGAACGAGTTCGACCTGGCGGGCGTGTACGCGGGCATCGCGCCGCAACTCTGCGAAGCGGACCCCGAGTTCCGCCGCCAGTACGAGGACATGCAGGCGCAGATCGAAGCCAGCAAGGGCGCGCACGGCGCCACGGTCCACCGCAAGTGGAACGAGTGCGACAAGACCGTGGTCCGCACTTGGGTGGACGGGCGGTACGCGTTCGCCGGCGAAAGCTGGGAGCAGTTCCAGGGCCGCGTGGAGGCGGCGTTCGCGCGGCTGCAAGCGAACGGTCACGAGGAGCACGTCGCCGTGTTCACCTCCGCCACGCCGATCGGCATCGCCGCCGCCCGGACGCTGGAGATCCGCGACGGGCGCGTGTTTCAATTCGCCGGCGTGCTGCACAACGCGGCGCTTTCGACCTTCCGGCGCACGCCGGCCGAGGTCCGGCTGTTCACTTTCAACAACGTCGCGCACCTCAGCGACCCCGCGATGAGGACATTTCGCTAAAGGAGCCTGGTATGAACTTCGAGTTTTCCGATAAGGTCAAGGACCTGCAGAAGCGCGTTGCCGCATTCGTCGCGGAGAACGTTTATCCGAACGAGAAGGTCTACGCGCGGCAGGTGGCCGAGGGCGGGCGCTGGTGCGTGCCGCCGGTGATGGAGGAGATGAAGGCCAAGGCGCGCGCGGCGGGCCTGTGGAACCTGTTCCTGCCAGAAAGCGAACGGGGCGCGGGGCTGACGAACCTGGAGTACGCGCCGCTGTGCGAGATCATGGGCCGGTCGCCGATCGCGCCGGAGGCGTTCAACTGCTCCGCGCCGGACACGGGGAACATGGAAGTCCTGGAGCGGTACGGCTCCGCGGAAATGAAGGAGCAGTGGCTGCAGCCGCTGCTAGCGGGCGAGATCCGGTCGTGCTTCTCGATGACGGAGCCGGCGGTGGCGTCGTCGGACGCGACGAACATCTCGGCGTCGATCGCGCGCGACGGAGACCACTACGTCATCAACGGGCGCAAGTGGTGGAGTTCGGGCGCCGGGGACCCGCGGTGCAAGGTCGCGATCTTCATGGGCAAGACCAATCCCACGGAGAAGAAGCACAAGCAGCAGTCGATGATCGTGGTGCCGCTGGAGACGCCGGGCGTGAAAATCGACCGGATGCTGACGGTGTTCGGCTACGATCACGCGCCGCACGGCCACGCGGAAATCACCTATGAGAACGTCCGGGTGCCGGCGGGGAACCTGCTGCTCGGCGAGGGGCGCGGATTCGAAATCGCGCAGGGCCGCCTGGGCCCGGGGCGGATCCACCACTGCATGCGGCTGATCGGCGCGGCGGAGCGCGCGCTGGAATCGATGTGCCAGCGCGTGAAGTCCCGGGTGGCGTTCGGCAAGACGCTGGCGGAGCAGGGGACGATCCGCGCGGACATCGCGAAGTCGCGGATGGAGATCGAGCAGGCGCGGCTGCTTGTGCTGAAGGCCGCCTACATGATGGACACGGTCGGCAACAAGGTCGCCAAGGCGGAGATCGCCATGATCAAGGTGGCGGTGCCGGCCATGCTGACCCGGGTGGCCGACATGGCGATCCAGGCTTTCGGCGGCGGCGGCGTCACCGACGATTTCGGCATGGCCGAGACCTACGCTTCGGCCCGCACGCTCCGCATCGTCGACGGCCCCGACGAGGTCCA
>CAYYID010000028.1:0-63468 GCA_964471915.1 uncultured Solibacteraceae bacterium
ACCGGATTAGCCCAGGCATGACTTTCACCCCAGGCGATGCACCCGTCGAGGCGCGCCGCGGCGCGGGCTTCCTTGAGGAAGCGCTGCATGGGGTCGCCGTCGGCGGGCAGCGCTACGGCCTTGATGGCGACGTCGCGCGCCAGCTCCGGGTCGTGGGCGCGGTACACCTTGCCCATGCCCCCTTCGCCCAGCAGTCCGAGGACCTCGTACCTCCCGATGCGTTCCATGCGTGCCTCAGGACGGCCAGATCTGGCCGAGCACCCGCCGGAAATTCCCGCCGAGGATGCCGCGGATGTCGGCGTCGGAGTAGCCGCGCCGGAGCAGCCCTTCGGTGAGGTCGAAGACGCGCCGCGGGTGGTCCAGCCCTTCGATGTCGATCTTGTCGCGGAAGGCGTACTCAGCCTTGTACGCCGCCCGCAGTGCGCGGTTCTCCGCGGCGGGCATGGCGTCGTAGCCCCACAGGTCGATGTCGCTGCCGATGCCCAGGAACTCCGGACCGGCGAGCTTGCGCACGTGGTCGTAGTGGTCCAGCACGCTGTCGAGCGTGGTCGGCTCGGCGTTCTTCACGAACATGCGGACGCTGGTGATGCCCATCACCCCGCCCTTGGCGGCCATCTTGCGGATCGCCTCATCGCTCTTGCAGCGCGGATGGCCTCCCGCCACGGTGCGGCTGTTGGAGTGCGTGATCAGGACCGGTTTCGAGGAGGCGTCGAAGGCGTCGAGCGTGGTGCGGTCGCCGCAGTGCGAGACGTCCACCGCCATGCCCGCCTGGTTCATCCGCTCGACGATGCGCAGGCCGAAGTCGCTCAGCCCTTCGTCGCGGCGTTCGGTGGAGCCGTTGCCGATGAGGTTGCGGGCGTTGTACGTAAGCTGTGAGATCCGCTGGCCGAGCGAGAAGAAGAAGTCCACGTCGTCGGGGCGCCGGAAGTGATCGGAGTTCTGGATCCCGAGCAGCACGCCCACCTTGCCGAGCTTCTTGGCGGCATCGAGGTCCGCCACCGCATCGATCCGCTTCAGCGTCTCGGAATGGTGGGCCAGAAAGCTGTTCCAGCTCGAAACGAACTGCAGCACCGAGAGGTACGCGTCCGCCCCGCCAACGCCGACGGCGATATGGAACGCCGTGATGCCGCTGGCGCGGAACGGTTCGAGTTCCGCGGCGCCGAACGTCTCGGGCTTCTGCATGAGGGCGCGGGATTGCGTGCCGCTGATCCGGAACGGCGACAGCATGTCCATCACCACCGAGGATTTCACCAGGTCCACGGCGCGCGCCGAGTACTGGCGCGGCGTCTGGGCCGACAGGCGGTAGCGTCCGATGTTCAGAAAAGGCGCGGCGGCAAGCGCCAGCGCACGGCGGCGGTTCAAAGTCAGTTCCTCCCCGGGGAGCGGCGTCCTAAACGAACGCCATCGTCTTGATACCGGAGACGTCGAAACGGCGCCGGCATTTCTTGCAGTCCGCTTTGTCGTCGATCAGGACCATGTAGCTCTGCGCCTTGGCGAACTTCGCGCGGTCGCGCTCGTCCGCGCCTCCCGGCAGCCGGTCCACCTTCTTGCGCAACAGCCAGTTCAATTCATAGGTGTCCACCGTCCGGCAGAACGGGCAATTGAGCGTTGCCGGCTTGGTGGTGCGCGATTCGCGATAAAACTGCCGCTCGTCCATGCCGCGCTCTACGCCGGCACCGGAGCGCTGACCTTCACCAGCGCTTGCTGCAGCGCGCTCATGGCCTGGTCGACGTCGCCCTTGGAGATATTCAACGGCGGCGTGATGCGCAGGCAGTTGCCGTACGTGCCGCCCCGGCCCAGCAGCACGCCGGCCTGGCGGCAGTGCTCCATGATCGCCGACGTCAGCGCCGGCGACGGGGTCTTCTTCTCGGGATCCTCCACCAGTTCGACGGCCTGCATCAGGCCCATGCCGCGCACGTCGCCCACCACCGGGAACTTGGCCTTCATTTCTTCCAGCCGCGCGCGCAGGTACGCGCCCACTTCGGCCGCGTTGATCATCAGCTTCTGCTCGTCGATGAAGTCGATCACGGCCTTGGCCGCGGTGGTGGTCACCGGGTTGCCGCCGAAAGTGGAAATCGTCACGCCCTTCATGGCGTCGGCGACCTCGGCGCGCGCCGTGGTCATGCCGATGGGCATGCCGTTCGCCAGGCCCTTCGCCGAGGTAATAATGTCCGGCTGCACGCCCCACTGCTCGATGCCGAACCACTTGCCGCCCGTGCGGCCCCAGCCGGTCTGCACTTCGTCGGAGATGAAGATGCCGCCGTGCTTCTTCACGATGTCGTAGATGACGGGGAAGTACTCCTTGGGCGGCGTCACGAAGCCGCCGACACCCTGGATCGGCTCGGCAATGAAGGCGGCGACGCGGCCGGATGTGGCGGTCTTCAGCAGGTCCTCGACATCGCGGGCGCACTGCACGTTGCACTTCGGGTACGTCAGGCCCATCGGGCACCGGTAGCAATACGCGTTGTGCGCGTGCACGAACCCGGGTTGGGGGACCCCGCCCATCTTCCAGGTGGCCTGGCCCGTCATGGTCATCATGGTGGCGGAGCGGCCGTGGTAGCTATGCCGCAGCGCGACGATCTCGCTGGACCCCGTGTAGCACCTCGCCGCGACGATGGCCGTCTCGTTCGCCTCGGTGCCCGAGTTCGTGAAGAACGACTTCTTGAGCAGCCCTCCGGGCGAGATCTCCGCGATCCGCTTGGCCAGTTCCAGTTGGGGCTGCGTGGCGAACACCGTCGAGACGTGGATCAGCTTGTCCACCTGCTCGTGGATCTTCTTCGTCACCGCGGCGTTCGAGTGCCCGACGCTGATTGAAACGATACCGGCGAAGAAGTCCAGGTACTTGTTGCCGTCGATGTCCCAGAGGTATTGGTCCTTGGCCTTCTCGATCACCAGGGGCGTCGAAAAGTAGTGGAAGATGGCCGGAAACAGGTACTCTTTCTGCGCGAGCAGGATCTCATCTTTGGTCATGGCTGTCGATTCTCCAGCAAAGAGTATAGCTCCGGCTAGCGGGCCGGGGTGAAACGGAAGTCCGAGATCGCGATCTCGCCGCCTTCCATCACGAAGCCGAACTTGCCGTCGGCGAAACCCTTGCCCGCCTGCACCCAGGAGTCCAGCACGGTCCACTCCTCGCCGTCCTTGATCCGGTGCAGGACGCGGTCCGCCGAAACCTCGATCTGCATGGTGAAGGCGTTGTCCTTCGCCTCGTGCGGGTACTTGCCCTTCTCGGTGGAGCGCCCGTTCACCACTTCCTTGACCACCAGGGTCTTCTGGTCGAGTTCGAAGATCGAGTAGTTGCGGTCGTCCTTGAACCCGACCACCCACTTGATCTTGCGGTTGGTGCCGAAAGCGCCGGACGCCCGGGTCTTCTGCACGGTGAAGCTGAAGACGCCGCGGGCCGGCGTGATCGAGTACAGCACGTACTTCGCGCCACCCGCCAGCCGGTACGTCGTCCCGTCCTGGCGCCAGCGCGTGGGCTCGTCGAAGTCCGAAATCGTGCCGGGCTTCACCACCGGGCCGGACTGCTGCCGCTGCAACTGGACATCGACGGTGCGCGTCTCACCGGAGCCGAGCTGGACGTTCTGCGTCCGGTCGGCATGTCCGGTGGCGCGAGCCAGAATCACGTAGCTGCCCGCGGGCAGTTCCAATTGCGTCCCGGTGATCGGGTGCTGGGTCTGTTCATCAGTGCGCCGCCAGCTCACCTGCGAGTCCGGCGGATTCTTCACCAGCCGGAGCGTGCCCATCGCCGAAACCAGTTGCACGTCCGCGCCGGAGAGCGTGATCGTATCGTTCGAGCGGAAGGCACGCCGCAGTTGCGCGGTCTTGAACCCTTCGCGGCGCAACTCCAGCGCATGCTCGCCGGGCTGAATGCCGCCCGCCGAGAGCGTCCCGTCCGGCGCTACGGTGCCGATCGCGCGGCCGTCCAGGAACACCTGGGTGCCGGGCAGCGCGCCGCGCAGTTCGAGCTTCGCCACCTGCGGCATGGCCTTCAGCTTGAACTCCACCCGGGCCTCTTCGCCCTTCTTCACGTTGGCCGTGGCCACCGTGACCGGCTCAAAACCGTCCTTGGCCACCCGGACCTTCACCGCGCCCGGCGGCATCATCATGCGGAACAGGCCCCGCTTGATGCGCGTGCGCTGTTCCTTGTCGTTGACGAACACCGCGGCGTCTTCCTGATCCGCCGCGACGATCAGCGTCCCGATGTTCTGGTCGCTCTTGACGAACACGGTCAGCATCGGCGACGGGCCGAAGCTCTCCGTCATCTTCTTCTCGCCGACCACGAACTCGTGGACTCCGGGGGCGAAGTCCTTCAGCTCGATGCCCTTGGGGCCGCCGTCGCCCTGGGGCTTCGCGTCCATCACCACCTTCACCGCGCCCGACGAGTACAGCTTCCCCTGGTTGGCGAACGTGCTCACCAGCACCGCCAGCACGTCGCGCGTCTTCATGCCGTCGCCGACCTCGGGAGCCTTGGCGGGACCCAGCGTGACGCTGAAAGACGCCTCGCCCGTGGGGCCGGCCACCCGGATATTGTGCGTGCCGGGCGCCACCCGGTCCAGAATCAACTGGCCGTCCTGCAGGTCGCCGGCCGGCTTGTCGTCGAGCGTCACCTTGCCGCCCGGCAGTTCCGTAATCAGCCGCAGCGTCTGGGACTGCGGTTCCAGCGCCAGGTTCACGCTGACCGGCGCGCCCGTCACCACGCTCACCGAGCTGACCGCCGGCTCATAGCCGTCCAGCAGCGCCGTGAACTGATAGGTGCCCGGGGCCAGGTCGGCCTTGCAGGGCGCGGTGCACTTCACCTCGCCGTTCACCTTCACCGAGGCGCCGGGCGGCGTGGTGGCGACATCGACGCTCACGGTGTTGGCGGGCGGCGGCGGAGGCGGGTTCTTCTTGCGCGCCATCTGGACCAGCAGCGCGATGCCGCCGATCGCCAGGACCGCGCCGCCGGCCCCGCCCAGCAGGATCGCCCGCTTCCAGTTGATCGAAGGCGCCCGCGGGGGCGGCGGCGGCAGGCCCGGCAGCGCTTCCATGCTCGCGGTCGGCGTCGCCTGCGTCGTCAGCGGCGACGGCGCCTTGAGCTGCGCCGTCGGCAACTGCATCTTGCCGGTATGGCTCGGATTCGCCAGCGGCGGCGGACCCTGGGGCGGCGGCTGCGGCGTCTTGAGCGCGCCGCCCGTGGCGGCCGCCTGCGATCCCGTCTGCCGGAACTCGAACGGCCCCCCGCTCGACGTGCCCGACATCTCCTTCAGCATCCGCCCTTTGTTGACGAGCTTCTGCTTGATGTCGGCGAGCATGAGCTGGCACTCGAAATCCTGCAGCGGTTGCTTGCCTACTTCCTCCAGCCGGTAAAATATCGGCTTCAGGTCGGCCAGATCGTTCACGCGCTGAATCGTCAGATCCAGCTGCTTCAACTCTTCGAGTAGAGCTTTCTCGTCCACCGTGCGTCCTCTGTTGTCCGTCCGGCTGCCAACCCGGAACGATTCGTTCGCCGAAAACGCGGACGGCCACGGAAAACCGCCGGCCTCCGCGCGCTAGCTCTATCTTAATCGGAAACGCGCCCATCTGTTACCGGTTACATCCGGGTGTTTTGCCCGAGCTGTCCGGCACGAGTTGCCGTACAATTGTTTCGGCTCCGGCCGCGGCCGCGCCCGGCCATGCCCTCAGCCTCGCCGCGGTACGCGCCGCCCCGCGCTCATGCAGATCGCCCTCGACGCCACGCCGCTCGTGCTCCCCGGGGGCGGGGTCACTCGTTACACCGCCGAACTGAGCCGCGCGCTGGCTGAAACTGAACCCGGCGACGCCGTCTGGCTGCTCTCGGACCAGCGGTTCGCCCTCCCGCCGGACGCGCCGCTGAACCTTCGCGCCGGCTCGCCCCCCCGCTCCCTGGCCGAAAGGCGCTGGTGGCTGTGGGGACTCAGCCGCGAGCTGGCCCGCCGCTCCATCGACGTGTTCCATGGCACGGATTTCGCGGTTCCCTACCTGGGCGGCCGTCCGGCCGTGATGACCGTCCACGACCTTTCGCCCTGGTCCGCCGGCGCCGGCGCCGATGCCTCGGCGCGCGTCCGCCAGCGGACCCCGTTGCTCCTGTGGGCCAATCGCGCCGCGTTCGTCATCACCCCCACCGAGGCCATCCGGCGCGAGGTGCGGGACCGTTTCCGCTTCCCCGCCGAGCGGATCGTCGCCATCCCGCTAGCCGCGGCCGGCTTCTTCCGGCCCGCGCCGCCGGCCCCGGGGCGCTATCTTCTCTATGTGGGCGCGCTCGAACGTCGCAAGAACCTCGCCCTGCTCCTCGACGCCTGGCGCGCGGCGCGCCGCGCGCATCCGGACCTCGATCTCTGGCTCGCCGGACAACCCCGCCCGGACTTTCCCGCGCCGCCGCCCGAGCCGGGCCTCCGCCTGCTCGGCTTCGTGCCCGACGCGGATCTGCCGCCGCTCTACTCCGGCGCCGTGGCCGCCGTCTATCCGTCCCTCTACGAAGGCTTCGGCCTGCCGGTGCTCGAAGCGATGCAATGCGGCGCGCTGGTGATCGCCTCGCGGGATCCCGCGGTGATGGAAGTCGCGGGCGAGGCCGCCGTGCTGGCCGCGGCGGACGACCCGCCGGCCTGGACCGAGGCGATCGCCGCCGCCGCCGCGGGCGGCCTGGCCGGACTGCGGGAACGCGCCCTGGCACGGGCAGCCCAATTCTCCTGGCGAAACACCGCTCGCCGCACCCGGGAGGTGTATGCCGAAGCCCAACGGCGCCACGCCCGGTAGTCCGCGAGCGTTCGTGCTCACGCCGGAAGCGCCTTATCCGACGCGCGGCGGCGGCGCGCTGCGTACTGCGTCGCTGGTCGAATACCTGGGGCGGCACTACGCCGTCGACGTCGCGGTGTTCCATCTCGAAGGGACGCCGGTGCCGGACTTTCCGCGCGATCGCGTCGCCCAGGTCTCCGGCGTCGCGCTGCCGGCGCACACCCGCACGGGGCCGGCGCGCGTGGCGCGCAACGTCCGGCGCTTGCTCCGCGGCGTGCCGCCGCTTGCCGACCGCTTCGGCGGCTACGCCCCGCGCCTCGAGTCGATCCTCGCCGGCGGCCGCTACAGCCTCGGCCTGGTGGAGCACTTCTGGTGCGCGCCCTACCTGCCGCTGCTCGCCGGCCGCTGCGACCGGCTCTTCCTCGATCTCCACAACGTCGAAAGCGAACTGCACCAGACCAAGGCCGGCGCCGCGGCCTGGCCGGTCGCGGTGGCGCTGCGCCGCTTCGCGGCCGCCTACCGCCGCCTCGAACAGGACCTGCTGCCGCGCTTTGCCGGCATCCTTGTCGCCTCGCCCGAGGACGCCGCGCGCGTCCTGGACATCGCTCCCGCCGCCCGCGTCTTCGTCTACCCGAACGCGCTGCCCGAGCGCGCGGCGCCCGCCGTGCCCGCCGCCGCCTGCGTGGTCTTCTCCGGCAACCTCGAGTACATGCCCAACATGGACGCCGTCCGCTACTTCCGCGCGTCGATCTGGAGCCGCCTGCGCGTCCGCTTTCCGGACCTCGAATGGCGCCTGGTGGGCATGAACCCGCAGGCCGTGGCGCGCGACACGGCGGGCGATCCCCGCATCCGCGTCACCGGCCCGGTGGAGGACGCCGTGGCGGCGCTGGCCGAGGGGCAGGTGTGCGTGGTGCCCTTGCGCTCCGGCAGCGGCACCCGCTTCAAGATCCTCGAAGCCTGGGCCGCCGGGCGTCCCGTAGTCTCCACTTCGCTGGGCGCCGAAGGCCTCGGCGCTCGCGACGGCGAGCACCTGCGCATAGCGGACGATCCGGAGGACTTCGCAGAGGCGGTCGGCGAGCTGCTCGAAGCCCCGGCTGAGGCCGCGCGCCTGGCCGCCAACGGCCGGGCGCTTTATCTGGAGCGCTTCACCTGGAACCACGCCTGGGAATCCCTCGCCGCGGCAGGTATCTGACATGTCAGGCAGACGCCCGATCCCGGGTGCTAAACTCCCGTCATGAGCACCGCCACGCAGGTGGACACCTTCCCATGCTTCATCGGCGGCGAATGGATCGAAACCGGCCGCCAGTTCGACGTCCGCCTGCCCTATGACGGCGCGCTCGCCGCCCGCATGCACCAGGCCGACGCCGCCACGCTGGACCGCGCCGTCGCCGCGGCGCGCGAAGGCTACCGCGCGATGGCCGCGATGGCCAATTGCGACCGCGCCGACCTGCTGATGCGCCTCTACACGATCCTCGAGCGCGATGTCGCGGACTTCGCCCGCATCCTCTGCCTCGAAACCGGCAAGCCGATCAAAGAAGCCCGCGTCGAGGCCGAGCGCGCCCGCCAGACTGTGCTCGCCGCCGCCATCGAAGCCCGCCAGCTCCATGGCGAAGTGGTCCCCATGGACTACGCCGCCATGGGCAAGGGCCGCCTGGCCATGACGATCCGGGAACCCATCGGCGTCATCGGCGCGATCACGCCCTTCAATGTTCCCCTGAACCTCGCCCTGCACAAAGTCGCGCCCGCGCTCGCCGCCGGCAACGCCGTGGTCCACAAGCCGGCCGAAAAGACGCCTTGGAGCGCCATTCGCCTGGCCAAGGCCTTCGCGGAAGCCGGCGCGCCTAAAGGCGCTTACAACGTCGTCAACGGCATGGGACCCGAACTCGGCCCGCTCATGGCCACGCACCCCGGGCTCGACATGCTCACCTTCACCGGCAGCGCCGCTATCGGCAAGCAACTCCGCGCCGCCGCCGGCTTCAAGCGCGTGACGCTCGAACTCGGCAACAACTCCGCGGTGATCGTCGAGCCGGACGCCGACCTCGACAACGCCGCGTTGCGCTGCGTGCAGGGCGGCTTCTCCCACAGCGGACAGGTCTGCATCTCGGTGCAGCGGATTTACGCCCACGAAACGATCCTCTCCGCGCTGGTCCACCGCATGCGCGAGCACGCCGAGAAGCTGACGATCGGCCACCCGCTCGAAGAGTCCACCGACGTGTCGTCGCTGATCACCGTCGAGGCCGCCGAGCGCGTCGAAGCCTGGATCGAGGAAGCAGTCGCGCAGGGCGCTACGCGCGTCACCGGCGGGCCCCGCCGGCGCGCGACGATTCCCCCGACCATCCTCACGGACGTGCGGCCGGATGCGCGTGTCTCCTGCCAGGAAGCATTCGGCCCGCTCGTGGTGGTCCATCCTTACGCGAGCCTCGACCAGGCGGTCGCCGCCGTGAACGATTCGCCCTACGGCCTTCAGGCCGGCGTCTACACCCGCGACATCGAAAAGGCCTTCCGCGCCGCGAAGCAACTGCGCGTTGGCGGCGTCCTGATCAACGACGTCCCCATGTTCCGCGCCGACCACATGCCCTACGGCGGCGTAAAGGAAAGCGGCCTGGGGCGCGAAGGTCCCAAGTACGCCATCGAAGAAATGACCGACCTCAAGATCGTCATCTGGAAGGGCTGATCCCCATGACTCGCCGCTCGCTACTCGCTACGCCGCTCGCCCTGCTCGCCGCCGAGGAACTGGCCGCTGCCGGAGACAAGCCGCGCCCCGCCTGCCAGACCAATGCCTGGCGCGTGAACCCCGCCGACTTCTCGAGCCTGCTCGCCGTGCTCGACAAGCTGAAGGGCTACGGCTACCAGGGCTTTGAGACCGGTTTCCGCAACGTGCAGGGCCAGTTCGCCAATCCCGCGGAGGCGCGGAAGAAGCTCGCCGCCGGCGGGCTGACGTTCTTCGCGGTGCACATCTTCCTCAACGACTACGATCCCGCGACGCACCTTGCGCCCGCGGACCTCATCGAGAAGGTCGCGGCGGGCGGCGCCGCGCTGGGCGCCGAACGCCTCATCCTGAGCGGCGCACCCTGCCCGGACGAAGCGTCCCGCCAAGCCAAGGTCGCGGGACTCAACCGCGCCGCCGCTGTGGGCGCGAAGCACAAGCTCCGCCTCTGCTACCACAACCACGGGCCCGAGTTCCGCGACAACGCCGCCGAGATCACGCACCTGATCTCGAAAGCGGATCCCGCGGTGCACTTCGTCATCGACGCCGGCCACGCCTTCAACGCCGGCGGCGACATGCCCAAGTTCTTCGCCGCCCACCACCGCCGCATCGACGGCATGCACATCCGGGACTTCAAGAAGGGCGACCAGGTGATCCTTGGCGAAGGCGACTTCAAGGTCGACCTCCTTGCCGCGGAAGTCGCCAAAGCGAAATGGACCGGGTGGCTGGTTACGGAGGAAGAGCGGCTGAACGACGTGAAGCCCGGGGATACCGCGGTCGCCCCGGCGCGCAGGCAGATGCAGAAGGTCTTCGGAGTCTGAACATGAATCGACGGCAATTCGGCACCACCCTTGCGCTTACCGCCGCGTCGTACCGCAGGATCCTGGGCGCCAACGACCGCCTCGGCATGGCGCTGATCGGCTCCGGACGCCGCGGGCGCGAGGTGATGAAGGCGTTCCTCGGCACCGGACGCGCGACGCTCGCCTGCCTGTGCGATGTGTACGACGTGCAGCGCGGCCGCGGCAAGGACCTGCTGGGCGCGCCCGCCCACGAGTGCGTGGCGCACGAGGAAGCGCTCGCCCGCCGCGACGTCGATGCCGTGCTGATCGGCACGCCAGACCACCTGCACCTGGACCTTGCCATCGACGCCCTCAAAGCCGGCAAGCACGTCTACCTCGAGAAACCCGCGCTGCACCATCTCCATGAGGGCGCCGAACTGCTCCGCGCGGTCCGCCAGTACGGCAAGGTGCTCACCGTCGGCACGCAGCAGCGCTCCGGCGCGCACTACCGCCGCGCCAAGGAAGAGATTTTCGACAAGGGCAAACTCGGCAAGGTGCTCTTCGTGCGCGCCATCTGGAGCGACTTCGCCTGGCAGGCGCGCAAGATCGCGAACCAGCCCAAGCCCGCGAACCTCGACTGGCTCCGCTTCGTCGGACGCTCGCCTTTTCGCGAGTACACCACCGCCCGCTACGACTCCTGGCGCTACTTCCCCGAGTACGGCGGCGGCGTGCTCGCCGATATTCTGAATCACTGGGCCGACGTCGCGCAGTGGATGATGAGCGACGCCACCCCGGTGGACGCCGTCGCCACGGGCGGCATCTACCTCGCCGCCGACGGCCGCTCGAACCCCGACACCGTGAACGCCATCCTGCGCTACAAGACCGGCTGGAACCTGTCGTTCGAGTCGAGCGTGCATCCGCTGGACAATCCGCGGCCCACCGTCGAGTTCCTCGGCACCGAAGGCACGCTCGACCTCGCGCGCTCCAGCTACATCTTCAAGCCGAAGAAGGGCGCTCCGGTGGAAGTGAAGGCCGAAGGATCCCTCGAAACCGCGCACGCGGTGGACTTCCTCGACGCCGTCGCCAAGAGCACGAAGCCTTCGGCCGACCTCGTCACCGGGCTCGAAGGGCTGCTGCCCTGTCATCTTTCCCGCGCCGCCTACTGGAGCGGCCGCCGCGCCCGCTGGGATGCCGAACGCCAGGAGATCGTGACAAACTAAAAAGAAATGGCCACCCTTACGAACCCCGTTACGCCGGAGCAGCCTGCCGCCGCTGCGTCCGTGTTGCCCGCGGTGCTGGTCCGCGCCGCCGACCAGGGCGTTACCTTCCGGCAGAAATTCACGCCCGCCACGGCGAACCTCCAGTTTTTGAGTTGCGGCGAGTTTTCGGTCCCCGCCGGCGCCGCGTCGCAGGAGTACTGCCTGCCCAAGCGCGAGAGCCTGCTCTTCCAATGGGAAGGCGCGTCCGTCGTCACCGTCGACGGCCAGGACTACGCTCTTGCGACCTACGACACCATCTATGTCCCGCGCGGCGCGGAGTTCGTCCTGAAGAATCCGCACGCCGCGGACGCGAAGCTCATCCAGTGCTCGGCCCCCGCGGACAAGCCCCATCCCGTGCACTATTCCCGCTGGGCCGAGTATTCGCAGCGCGAGGATCGCATCCGGCACCTGAAGGGCAAGGACGTCTTCATGATGTTCGACGTCGGCGAGCCCGCCGAAAAGCTCGTCGCCGGTTACACGTTCTTCCAGCCCCAGCAGCGCTCCTGGCCGCCGCACAACCACACCGACCAGGAAGAGGTCTACATCTTCATCAACGGCAACGGCGCGATGGAAGTCTACGAGTCGCCGGAGACGCTCAGCTTCGTGCACAGCGTGAACCGCGGCGACATGGTCACCATCCCGTTCCTGAACTATCACCCGGTGTTCTCGCAGCAGGAGCCGCTGGAGTTCATCTGGTGCATCGCCGGCGAGCGCTACTGGGTCGGCGACAAGAACAAAGACTTCATGAAGGGCACGGCGCAGTCCATTACCACCTAAATGCAGCTATTCATCGATACGGCCATCGTCGACCAGATCAAGAAAGCCTGGAGCTGGGGGATCATCGACGGCGTTACCACCAACCCCACCCACATTGCGTCCTCGGGCCGCGACTTCGAAGAGGTAATCCACGAGATCTTCTCCATCGTCGACGGACCCATCAGCGTCGAGACCATCAGCCAGACCGCCGAGGACATCATCCACGAGGGGCGCATCGTGGCCTCGCTGCACAAGAACGCGGTGGCCAAGATCGGCGTCTCCGTCGAAGGACTGAAGGCCGTGAAGGTGCTCTCCGGCGAGGGCATCCATACCAACGTCACCCTCTGCTTCAGCCCGCTGCAGGCGTTTCTGGCGGCCAAGTGCGGGGCTACCTACATCAGCCCGTTTGTGCACCGGAAGGACCAGGTGGGCGAAGACGGCATGGAGATGATCCGCCAGATCCGCGCGATCTACGACAACTACGGCTTCCGCACCAAGATTCTGGCGGCGAGCATCCGCACCACGCGGCAGGTGCTCGAATGCGCGCTTGCGGGCGCCGATGTCGCGACGATGCCGATTGACGTGCTGGAGCAGCTTTACCAGCACCCGATGACGGACCAGGGCCTGTCGATGTTCTTGAACGACTGGAAGAAGGTCCCGCCGACGAAGCTGTTCGACAAGAAGTAAACGACGCACCACCGCACCGGGAAAGTCCCGTCAGCGCCGAAACAGCAGATCGACGTACCCCCGCGCGGGCACCTCGCCCGAAAATCCCTCGCGCAATTCCCCGCGCTGCGAGATCTCCGCGGGCCGGTACCCCCGCTCCGCGAACCACGCCAGCAACTCCGCGGGACTCTCCTGCAGGCTCTGGATGGCCTCGGGCATGTATTCGACGACCACCGCGCAACCGGGATTCGCCCGCAGTGTTCGTTCCGCGCCCCGCAGCACCGCGAGTTCGAAACCCTGCACGTCGATCTTCAGAAAGCACACCGGCCGGCCCGGCCGCTCCCGCTCCCAGTACGCGTCGATCGACTCCAGCCGGACCTCGATGACGCCCGCGCCGTTGCCCTGCGTCACCCGGTGGTCCCCATGGTGCTGCGGATTCAACTGCAGCCCGATGACGCCGGGCTCCGCGCCCAGCGCCGCGGCCACCGCGAGGATCCGCCCTGGACGCCGCGCGGCGGCCTTCTCCAAAAGCGCGACGTTGTCCGGCTCCGGCTCGAAGGCCACCACCGCGGCGTCACGGTCCGCAAAGTCCGCGAACACCGTCGAGGTGTAGCCGATGTTCGCGCCCGCGTCGATCACATCGCCGCCGCGGACGAGTTCCGGATGCCGGGCCAGCAGTCCGGCGAACGGATCCTCCCAGTGGCGCTTGTAAAGGAAGTACAACCGCTGGAAGGCGGCCTGCCCGGACCGGGTTTGCAGCCATCCGCTGCGGCGCGCCAAACCGAACGCGCGGGTAAGCAACGAAATCATAGTGGTGGCGCGGGGCCACCTGCTAGTATGGCGGAAGCAGCCCCCAGGATGTCCGTCGTGAATACATGGCAGCGCATCGAGAACCTGGCGCAGCGCCGCACTTCCTGGATCCTGGGCGGCATCGTCCTTGGCGCGTTTCTGCTACGGCTGTACGCCGCCGCCGGAACGTATCTCAACGGCGACGAGGCGCAGATCCTGCAGCCGCCGCTGCAAGCCACCCCGCTTGAGGCCTATCGCGCCGCGCTGCGCTTCCCCTACGGCCCGCTCGGCAACCTCCTGCTCTATGTCATGACCTGGTTCGGATTTTCCGAGCTGTGGTTCCGTTTGCCCTCGATCCTCGCGGGCGCCCTGCTGCCGTGGGCGGCGTACCGCTGGCTCGCCTTCCGCTTCGACGCGGCGGCGGGACTGCTGGCTGCCGCGATCCTCGCCTTCTCGCCGAACCTGGTGCTCCTCGCCGCCGAGGTCCGCCACTACACGATCCACGCCCTGCTGCTGGTGCTCGCGCTCGACGCCTTCGAACGTTCCCGCGCGCCGGCCTCGCTGCGCTGGCTGCGGCGCAGCGGCCTGTTCCTGCTGCTTGCGCTGCTCACCATGTACATGTCGGTATGGTTTCTGGCGGCGATGGCGATCTATGCCGGGGTCGCGCTGGTGCGCGACCGCGCTTCCGCCCGTTTCTTCGCCGAGGGAGCCGCGTGGTTCCTCGGCTACCTGCTCATCGTGGTGACGGCTTACTACACTCATCTGGCCGCGTTGCAGGGCAGCCAGGGCGAGGTGCTGGCCCGCGAATTATGGCTGCGCGAGTTCTATTTCCGGCCAACGGAGCAGACCGCGTTGGCGTTTCTCCAGCACGGGTTCCTGACCCTTTTCGGTTATACCGTGCCCACGCGCTTCGCACCAGGACTGGCCTTCGTCTTCCTCGGGGGCATCGTTCTCGCCGCCCTCGGACGCGCCGGGCGCGACCGCTGGGCCGCCGCCAGCCTGATCCTGCCGCTGCTCACCGCCGCCGCCGCCGGACTGGCGGGAATGTACCCGTTCGGAGGCACGCGCCACGACTTCTACCTCACTCCTTGGATCGCCGCGGGCTTCGGCGTGGCGCTGTCCTGGCTGGCGCAGGGCCGCCTCGCTCCGCTCAGCGCCCTGGGCGCGCTCGCCGTGCTCGCCGCGGTTAGCGCCGCTTCTCCCACAGCCTTGCTCGCCTGGTACCGGCCCGCCCTATCCCAGCCGCGCGCCGATATGGACCACCTGCTCGCCTACCTCGACCGCGATACCGCGCATCCGGTGCTGGTGGTGGAACAGGAGGCGCACGCGCTGGTGCTGGCCTACGCCTGCGGCGGGCGGACCATAGGGTTCCGTAAGATAACCGCCGACGTCCTCACCCACGAATGCGGCCGCCGGCGGATCGTGGTCCGCCAGATGTGGGGCGAGCCTCCGGAGAGCCTGATCGCCGCCTACTGGCAGGCCCGTTCTCTGGAACCCGAGACGCTGCGCGGCCCGGCGTACGTCATCACCGTGGGCCTCGATGGCGCTCCGCCGCTCGAAACCCCGCGCGCCGCCGCCTTCGGACGCCTGCGCGTCCAACATGCCGACTGATTCTCGATACACTTGATCCTTCCCTACCGTGTCCTGGCAAAAAGAAATCGATGAACTCCGCCGCCGCGAGGAACTCGCGCGCCTCATGGGTGGCCCCGACAACGTCCAGCGGCAGCGCGCCGCCGGACGCCTCACCGTCCGCGACCGGATCGGCCGCCTGCTGGACCCCGGCAGCTTCCACGAGATCGGCGCGCTCGCCGGCCGCGCCGTCTACGACGGGCAGGGCAACCTCACCAGCTTCACGCCCTCGAACTTCGTAATGGGCGCGGGCCGCATTGGCGGCCGGCGTATCGTGGTGGGCGGCGACGACTTCACCGTGCGCGGCGGCGCCGCCGACGCCGTGGTCGGCAACAAGGCCGGCTACGGCGAAAAACTCGCGCTCGGGCTGCGCCTGCCCATGATCCGCTTGGTCGACGGCACCGGCGGCGGCGGCAGCGTCAAAACCCTCGAAATGATCGGCCGCACCTACGTGCCCGCCAACCCGAGCTGGGACACCGTGGTGGAACTGCTCGGCGAAGTTCCGGTAGTCGCCGCCGCGCTCGGCCCCGTCGCCGGGCTCGGCGCGGTGCGTGTTGCCACTTCACACTTTTCGTTGATGGTGAAGGGCGTCAGCCAGCTCTTCGTGGCGGGACCCCCAGTCGTGGAGCGCGGCGTCGGCGAAAAGGTCAACAAAGAGGAACTCGGCGGATCCTTCATCCACACGCAGATGAGCGGCGCCGTCGATAACGAGGTCGCCACCGAGGAGGAGGCGTTCCAAGCCATCCGGACCTTCCTGAGCTATCTGCCTTCGAATGTCTACGAGGCGCCGCCGGTCCAGCCCCCGGACGACGATCCGGAACGCCGCGACGAAGAACTGCTCTCCATCATCCCGCGCGACCGCCGCCGCTCCTACGATGTCCGCCGGATCCTTTCCCTGGTGCTCGACCGCGACTCGTTCTTCGAGATCGGGCCCGGCTACGGACGCCCCATCGTCGCGGGACTCGCCCGCCTGAACGGCCACCCTATCGGCGTCATGGCCAACGACCCGCGCCGCGGCGGCGGCGCCGTCGACGCCCCCGCCGCCGAAAAGATGATCCGCTTCGTGGATCTCTGCGACACCTTTCACCTGCCCGTGGTCAACTTCGTCGACAATCCGGGCTTCCTCATCGGCACCGCCGCCGAGAAGGCCGGCACGGTCCGCATCGGCGCGCGCGCCATGGTGGCCGTGTATCAGGCCAGCGTTCCGTGGGTCTCCATCCTGATCCGCCGCTGCTTCGGCGTCGCCGGCGCGGCGCACGGCAACGCCCAGGGCTTGAACCTCCGCTACGCCTGGCCCAGCGGCGACTGGGGGTCGCTGCCCATCGAGGGCGGCGTCCAGGCGGCCTACAAGCGCGAAATCGAAGCCGCGCCCGACCCGGCCGCGCACCGCTCCGCCATCGAGGACCGCCTCCGCCAGTACATGTCGCCGTTCCGCACCGCCGAGGCCTTCGGCATCGAGGAAATCATCGATCCCCGCGACACCCGCCGCCTGCTGTGCGAGTGGATCGAAACCGCCTACCGCCTGCTGCCCTCGTCGCTGGGGCCGAAGCGGCGCAAGACCCGGTCCTGATCCCGATGCGGCGCTGGGTAAAGATCGGCGGCTGGTTGTTCGCCCTGCTGTTGGCCGCGCCGTTTCTCCTGCTGCACCTTGCTGTCGCCTGGTTCGGCGGCGAGCGGCCCATCGCCGGAGCCCTCGCCGCGGACCGCCCCGCCGCCGGCGCCCGTATCCACCTGTACTCCCACGCCGCGCCGGACGCCGCGTTCGATGTCGTCCTGATCCACGGCACGCCCGGCGACGCCGGTGTCTTCCGGCGTCAGTTCGCCGAACCTCTGCCTGGCGCCAACCTGCTCGCCTACGACCGCCCCGGCTTCGGCGGATCCGCGCCCGGACCCGCGCGCCCGTCGCTCGACCACCAGGTCGCCGTGCTCGCCGAACTGCTCCCCGCCGGGCCGCCGCGGCCGGTGATTCTGGTCGGTCATTCCTATGGCGCGCCCGTCGCCCTCGAAGCCGCCATACGGCACCCGGACCGCGTCGCCGCCGCGCTGCTCGTCGGCGGCGCCGTCGATCCCTCGCTCGAGGAGGCCTACTTTCTCCAGACCGCCGGCGAAGCCTTCCCCTTCGTGCACTTCCTGCCGCCGGTGATCCGCCTCACGAACCGTGAACTGCTGACCCTGCGCGTCGATCTCGAAAAGCTCGCCGCGCTGCTGCCGCGCCTGGAGCGTCCGGTGCTGATGCTGCACGGCGACCAGGACCGCGAGGTGCCCGTGGCCAATGTCGCCTATCTGGAGCGGGCGCTTGGCCGGCTCCGGAAGGAGAGCCTTTTCCGCAAAAACGTACTTGCTGGGGTCAACCACTACATTCCTTGGCAGCAGCCCCGCCTGCTGGCCGATGCGGTAGCCGAACTCTATGATCAGATCCGGCGCCAGCCTTAGCGCTGCGTGAGGATGTCCAGCCACGCACCCAGCCACAGCCGGGGCGCACGGCCGGCGCCCCCGCTGTCCATCAGGCCCGGCAGCGCGATCCGGAACTCGCGCCCGCCTTCGTAGCGCAGCCGCAGCGTGTGCCCGTGCGGGTCGAAGATTCCGGACCCGCCTTCGGGAGACTCCGGATACGGGTACGTGGCGTGCTCGATCATCCGCGCCGCTCCTCCGTCGCGGAAGCGGCCGTCCGGTCGCAACGCCAGACACGGTCCATCCTCGAAGCACCAGTTGCCGGCAACCTGCGCAGCCGTCAGCGAGGGCAGCCTGACGAAGCGGTGCGGCGTGTTCGACGTCGTCACCACCAGGACCGGCCCGTCCATCCGGAGCGGGATCGATCCGTACGGCATCCGGATCTCGCCTGCTCCGTTCTGAAAACTCCACCGTCCCCAATCGCGCGGCGCAGCCTCGCGCTCGGCGGCGGGATCGATGCCGGCCAGGCCCTGGGCCGGAAAGCGCGGGCCGAAGTACGCACTGCCGTCGCTCAATAGCGCGAGCAGATGGGCCTTCAGCGTCCCGAACGACATCGCGCTGCCACCCCATACGCCGGTTGGTCCAGGGCCTTCCGCCGTCGCGGCGCGCGCAGGCGGATCGGGAATTCCAGAAAAGCGCAGCGAACTCAGGAAGCGGTGCACATCGCGTTCGAAGCGCGGGTTGGAGAGGGTCGTCACCGTGACCAACTCCGCCCGGAAATCCGCGCTCAGGACGCACACGCGTTCCACCCGTCCCGTGGCGTGATAGAGGTACGGCCGGATCGTGTAGGCCCGGCCATTGACGCTCATGCCGCCGCTACCGGTGAGATACTCCACGCCGCCCGCCGTCCGGCGCACCTCCTCAAGATCGAAGACCTGGCCGCTGACACGGCGCAGCGGCGCCCCGCCGTGTCGCGTGACGATCTCCGCGAAGGTCGCCGAGAACGCTTGGTCGAGGGGGCCTTCCGGGCGGCTCGGCAGCAAGACCAGCGCCAGGTCCTCTCCTGGCTGCAGGGTTGTGGGCGTCAACCGGACGGACGAAGGACCGGCGGCTATCACCCAACCAGCCGGAGCGGCGTAACGGAGCGACCCGAAGGCGCCGGGGCCGGCGGAGGGCGTCGCGGGTTTCTCGGCTCCGCCCGGGAAGCGGATCGAACGCAGGAATGCGGTCCACTCCGCGCCACACCCCTCGAGGCTGCTGCGGTTCGTGGCCACGCCGACCACGGATTGCGCGCCACCTTCGATTTCGAAGGCGGCCAGCTTGGCGAAGAACCGGTTGCCGCGCAGGTCCTCCACCTCGCCCTCACCGTCCGCGTAGCGATATCCCGCCTCGGTCCGTTTCTCGGTGGCCCGGGGCGGCGGAGCCGGGCGGAAGTTCTGCCCGAAGATGCCGCCCCATTCCGCTGCGAAGCTCGCGGCCAACGTAGCCCCGCCGCTCTGCGGGTCGTAGATCGAGATCTGGCAGAAGGTGTTTCCCTGGATCCGCCGGAATGTACTGAAGGTGGCGGCGGTTTCCGCGGTCCAGCCGGCCGGTGGCTCGAACCCGGCCCGCCCGCGGGTCTCCCCGTTCAGTCCACCGGCCAGGATGAGCCACACCGCTGCGCGTTGCATGCGAGGATCTTACAGCGGGATGCGCGGTCCCGCCAAGTCACCCGCGCGCCCTCGGCTAGAATGAAGAACGCAATGCCCCTGCTCGAGAAGATCCAAAAAGACATGGTCGAGGCCATGAAGGCCAAGGACGAGGCGCGCCTTAGCGCCGTCCGCATGATCAAGACCGCGCTGCAGAAGCACCAGGTCGATTCGATGAAGCCGCTGGATGAAGACGGCGAGCTCAAGGTGCTTTCGTCCCTGGTGAAGCAGCGCCGCGAGTCCGCCGACATGTTCCGCAAGGGCGGGCGCGCCGAACTGGCCGCGAAAGAAGAAGCCGAGCTGCAACTGATCGAGGCTTACATGCCCGCGGCGGCCGGCGTGGAGGAGATCGAGGCGCTGGTCGCCGCCGCCATCGCCGAGACCGGCGCCGCCTCGGCCAAGGACATGGGCAAGGTCATGACCGCCGTCAAGGCGAAGCTCGGCGGCAAGCGCGCCGACGGGCGCGTGCTCAGCGAGCTGGTGAAGGCTAAGCTCGGCTGACGCTGTCCCCGGCGCCGCGGGACGCATGCACCCACCGCGCCAGCGTCCGGGACAAGGCCGCGAGTTCTAGCGGCTTGGGCAGAAAGTCGTCCATGCCGGCTGCGTGGCAGCGGCGGCGGTCCTCTTCCAGCACGCTCGCGGTGAGGGCGATAATCGGCACGCGGACGCCCGGCGGCTCCCGCCGGCGGATCGCGGCGGTGGCCAGGAAACCATCCAGCCGCGGCATGTGGCAGTCCATCAGAATGGCGTCGTACCGCCCCGGCACGAAGACCTCCAGGGCCTGTTGTCCGTCGGCGGCGAGTTCGGTCTCGCAGCCCAGGCGCGCCAGCAGCCGCTGGGTGAGCACCTGGTTCACGGCGTGGTCCTCCACCAGCAGCACCCGGGCCGCCAGCCGCGCGACGGGCGCCTCCTCCTTTGGCGGCGCCGCCGGGTCCGGCGCGGGCGGCAACGTCAGCCGCACCCAGAACCGCGAGCCCCGGTCCGGTTCCGAATCGGCGCCGATCTCGCCGCCCATGAGTTCCACCAGTCTCTTGGTGATCGCCAGGCCCAACCCCGTGCCACCGAACTGCCGCGTGGTCGAGGAGTCCGCCTGCACGAAGCGGTCGAAGATCCGCTCCGCGGCCGCCGGCGCGAAGCCGATGCCCGTGTCCCGCACCTCGAACTCGAGGCGGCCCGGCGCGGAGGCTCCCAGCCGCACCGTGACCTCGCCCGCTTCCGTGAACTTCACCGCGTTGCCGGCGAGATTGCTGAACACCTGCCGCAGGCGCAGCGGATCGCCGACCACGGGCGCTTCGGCCTCCGGATCCGTCACCGTCGTAAAGCGGAGTCCCTTGGCGGCGGCCGCCGGCTCGAACAGCGCGCTCACCTGGCGCAGTATGTCCGCCGGAGAAAAGGGAGTCTCCTCCAACGTCATTTGGCCGGACTCGGCTTTGGAGAAATCCAGAATGTCGTTCACCAGCGCCGCCAGCGCCTGCGCGGACTGCTGCAGGACCCCGAGCAGTTCCCGCTGCTCGGCCGGCCGCAGCCCCTCGCGCAGCAGCTCCGCGACGCCCACCACGCCGTTGAGCGGCGTCCGGATCTCGTGGCTCATGTTGGCCAGAAACTCGGACTTGGCGCGCGCCGCCGCCTCCAGCGCCTCGCGCGCCTGACGCTCCGCCGTCACGTCCTGGAACATGAACAACTGGCCCAGCGTCTCGCCGTGCAGGGAGAAGGGCGAATGCCGCCCCCGCAGCACCCGCTCGCCCACCCGGATTTCGCCCGTGGTCCGCAGCCCTTCCGGCAGCGGACGGCCCTGCCATGCGTCGCCGGCTTCGAGCAGCCGGACCGCGGCGGGATTCCAGTCCATCACGCGGCCCGCCGGATCCGTGATTACGGCCGCCTGATCCATCGCGTCCATCGCCGCATCGCGCGCCGCCGGCAGCACCGCGTAGGCCGAAAAATACCGGAACATGATGAAGTACGCCGCGCAGGTCACCACCAGGGTCAGCGGTGCGAACGTGAAGAGCCGGTTGCCTCCCTGTAACTCCACCTGCTGGTCAATCGCGTACGCCGCCCACGGCAGGATGGTCCCCGCCGCCAGCACGGCGGACTGGATGCGCTGCAGCCCGCGCGAGCGCAGGATCTGCCCGCCCAGCAGGATCACGGCCACGGTCGAAATTACGAACAGGTAGCTGAACAGGAAGAGGTACAACGGACCCTGATCCAGACGCACCACCAGGCGTCCGGCACGCGGGATCTGGGACATGCCGGAGAACATCCACGGCACCTCCGGCGCAAACATCGTCGCCGCCGCGCACAGCGCGGGAAACGCGGCCGCGGCCGCCATGCCGCGCGGCTCCAGCGGACGCCGCAGCCCGGCCTGCTCACTCGCCAGCCAGAAGCCGAGCAGCGTGATCAGCGATCCCAGAACGTACGCGGCTTTGGCCCCCGCCAGCGCCACGGCCGGCGAGGTCGTGACGCCGAGAATCGCCTCGTCGAGATTCCAAACTCCTACCGCGCCCGCCAGCAGCAGGATCCAGAACTGCCGGGGACGGCGGCGCGACGGCCAGCCGAGCGCCAGCATCGCCACACAGGCGATGGCGGCCCCCAGATGCGGGAGGATCAACGGTGTTTCTTGCCAGCGCACCACACCGTTAGAGCTTATCGGCTTTCGGACCCGCTTGTGACTGCCACGTCAGCCGCCCGGCCGGACCTTCCGCCTCACCGGTACGTCGAGTTCACCGAATGCGTGACGTTGCCGAGCGCCAGGCCGATGTCGATCCCGGAGGCCGAAAGCGATGAATAGATGATGTTCTGTATCTCCGCGCCCCCCGGTCCGCTGGGCAGCGCCAGCAGGATGTAGGGAGGCACCGTGAACCGCCCTTCCTCGGCGCGAGCCAGACATGTGAAGCCCGCAGCCGGTCCCGCGCCCCCGGAGTTCGCCGGCACCGCCGTGCCCGTGATGGCGACGTACGTACCGGGGTTGCCGCCGGTCCACGTGACCGTAAGCCCCTGCCCTTTGTCGATGCTGGCCGCGGCGGCCTGATTGGCCCAGCTCAGCAGCGGGTTCGTCAGCGTCACGGTGGAGGTGAACGACCCCACGTCCGCCCCGCCGGCGCCCCGGAACGTGAACACCCCGCCGGTCGAGGGAATCGCCCCGCTGGCGAGCGTTACCCCGTACGCCCCCCGCAGGCCGCCTTGCGAACCGAGCGTCGCCGTCAGCCCGTTCGGACCGGTCAGCGTGATCACTCCGGCGTCCAGCCCGCTGAAGGTTACCGGCCCTCCCGCCACCACCGGACCCGCGACGCACCCGCCCGCCGAGGGCAGCGCGCCCGTGGCCGCGGCAGCCAGCCCTTCGTACCGGCCGAACGCCGCGTTCGCGCTGTTGCTCAGGCCGCCCGAATTGCCGCTTCCCGGGCGGTTCGCCTGCACCAGCGACACCAGCCCCGTCCTTACATTCGCAGCCGCCACCTGCTGGCCGTTCAGGCCGGTCACCGACTCCACGCACGCCCCGCCACCGCTCTTGATCGGCAGCGTCACCGAGTTGCTCGCCACGCTCCCGGTTACCGCCACCAGCGCCACCGCACAACCCGTCGGCGCGGACGCCGGAATGGTCACGTTGATCTGGTTCACGCCCGGGTATCCCGAGGCTCCCTGATAGAGCACGGCCGCCGCCACCCCGCCGATGTAGATCTGCAGGGGCACGTTGACGGCGTGCGGCGTGGTGGTGAACGTCGTGTCGCTGTCGGCGGGGTCCGCGCCCAGTCCCGTGGCCCAGAGCACGATGTTCTGGCCCGGCGTACCCGAATTCGTCACCGTCAACACTGCGCCCGTGACGGCGTCGGTCGCCACCCCGGTATTGCTGTTGTAATAATTGATCCCGAGCGCGCTCGGCACCACCTGCACCGGCGCCGGCGCGCTGGTGACGCCCCGGTACGTCACCGTCAGCGTCCCGTTGCCCACCGGCGTGTTCGCCGGCAGCACCGCCGCCAACTGCCTCGGGCTGGTGTACCAAAGCGGCGGGCGCGTCGTGACGCCGTTCACCGTCACCGCGATGCTCGCTCCGTTCAGCGTGAGGGGCAGGCCCGCCGCGCTCGACTGGAGTTCCGGTTCGCCGGCGTCGGCCAGCCCGTTGCCCACCACGACGAACAGGCTGCTTGGCGCGATACCGGAATTCGGCAGGCCCGCCGGGATCCGGCTCGAGTTGTTCTGCACCGCCGATATCGTCGGCCCGGTAGGCGCGGCCGCAATGAACGTCGTGAACCGCAACGTGATCGAGGTGCCGCTCTTGGCCGTCACCAGAACCTTGGCGACGTTGCCGCCGTTCGACAGCGCCAGGAAGAATGTGTTCACCAACAGGGCGCTCGCCGGAATTGGCGCCGCCGACCCGATCACCAGCAAGGGCCGCGCCTGGGCTTCCGTGAAGCCTTCGAACGCGGCCTGGTTCAGCGCGAGGTTGACGGCCCGGGCTCTACCTTGCGGCGTGAGCGCGGTTCCGTTCCACAACAGATCGCCGCCGGCGCCGGACGTCGCGCCGGTGTCCAGATTCAGCGAAGTGGTGGCCTGCAGTGTCGTGGTTTGGTTCAGGTCCGCCAGCACCGCGCCCGGCAAGGCAAGAACCAGTAGCGTAAGCCCATATCGTGTGTTTTTCATGGACCCTCACGCGTGCCATGATAGCGCCGTTCGGCCGCGGCGGGACCGGCCGGGCCCGCCGCTTCAATGCGTGAGGGAGTAGATCGTGTAATTCACGCCCAGCCGGATCCCGAGCGCGGAGTACTTCTCCGGATACCGCGGATTATCGGCCCATTCCCAGGAATCCCCGACATCCGAGTTGAAGTACATGGCCACCATCAGGCGTCCCCGGTCGTCGTAAATGCCGCGCCAGCGCGGCGTCGCGCCGTCGTTCCGATAGGTGGTCCCGCTGCGGAGCGCCCACTGCCCGGGCACCTGGTAACGGGCGTCCAGGTCGTACACCGTGTGAAAGATCGGGTCCTTGTCGTCGATCTCCACGGAGGGCCGGTCCGGAAACACCAGCTTCATCGACTCCTCGAACCGCTCCCACTCTTCGGTGCCCCAGAAGTCGTCGAGCAGCAGGAAACCGCCGCGCAGCAGGTAGTCGCGGAGCTTGGCCGCCTGGGCTTGAGTCAGTTGCCAGTCGCCCATCTCCCCGGCGAACAGGAACGGCCAGTTGTAGACGTCGTTGTCCCAGTCGAGATTCACGGGCTGCTCGACGGACCGGGCCTGGATCCGCGTCAGCCGTCGGAGCGCCATCAGGAAATGGCGGTCGGCGCGGGGGTAGTCCTGCGTCCAGCTCGTAGCGCCTTCGCGCCAGTCGACGCGTCCGCCGCGCCAGCGGGAGTACCGGGTGAACCGCGCCTCCGGGTGCTGGGGATACATCAGGCGGCCGAAGACGAACTCGGTCTTTTCTTCCCAATCGGGGGGACGCTCCACTTCGTCGTAGGGCTCCATGCTGGGGTATTCGCGGAAGGGCAGTTGGAAGGCGGCCAGCGCCGTGAACAGCGCCAGCCCGGCGATCGCGGCTTGGGCCGGGGTCCGCATCGGAAGCCGTCAGTCGAGGTCGATATCGCGCTGCGGCAGCGGCAGGGAGTCTGGATCTTCTTTCACCTTCTTGAACAGCTCCTCGAACTTGCGGTCGAGCAGTTGCTGGCGGCTCTTGTTGTCCTCCACCGACTTGCGGAAGGCCTCTTCGCGCCGGGCGGCCTCGCCGCGCTGCCGCTCGACCGCGGCCTCCAGGTCGGAGAACTCGCGCGGCTTCTCGTGCGCCGTAAAGTGCAGCACGGCGCCGAGCGCGGTGTCGATCTCCAGGGTCGCCTGGCAGCAGGGGCACTGGACTTTCACGACTTTGGACGGGCGGCCAGCCATGGGCCGATGGTAGCAGCTTTTGACGGACCGGCCTGAGGCCGTACCGCCAGCAGGGTATCCCGGGATGGCGCGGTAATGGAACGTCCTAGGTAAACACCCTAACGCAAACTAGGGAACTCCGAGCGTTGTACGGGAAACGTCCGCCCCGTACATTTGGGATGGGAGAGAGAAGAGTCCCGTGAGAAGCATTAATATTTGTCCGGATCAAGCGTTAGCAAGAGAGCTGACGGCAGCGTTTGAAGAGATTGGTTACGGCGGCTGCATGAGGGTGGTGGACCGCTACCCGGTAGCGCTGGAATTGCAGAGAGTCATCCGGGCGCATGCCCCGGAAGTGGTCTTCCTGAGCACGGAGTCGATGCCGAAGGCGTTCGAGACGCTGAAGGCGCTCGAGACCACGTTGCCGGGCGCGGTGATCGTGGCGATCGGGCACACCCTGGACGAGCGGATTCTGCTGGATCTGATGCGCGTCGGCGTCCGCGAGTACCTCGCGCTGCCGTTCCCGCGCAAGACCCTGGCGGAGGCCCTGGACCGCGCCCAGTCCCAACTGGTTCGGCGGCCCCTGGCGTCGCTCGAAACCGATCACGTGTATTCCTTCCTGCCGGCGAAAGCGGGCGTGGGCACCTCCACCATCGCGCTGAACGCCTCCGCGGCCATGGCGCAGATGCCGGACAGCAAGACCGTCCTGGTCGACTTCGACCTGAACAGCGGCATGCAGCGGTTCATGCTGAAGCTGCAGAATACGTTCTCGGTGACGGATGCCATCGACCACAGCCTGCACATGGACGAAAACATCTGGGCGCCCCTGGTTTCGAACCTGGGCCATCTGGATGTCCTGCACGCCGGTCCGCTGAAGCCCAACGTGCGCATCGAGTCCAACCAGGTCCGGAACATGGTGGAGTTCATGCGCCGGAACTACCGCTCCCTGGTGTTCGACCTCTCCGGCAACCTTGAGCTGTACTCGATCGAGCTGATGCACGAATCGAAGAAGATCTTCCTGGTCTGCACCCCCGAGTTGCCGTCGCTCCACCTGGCGCGCGAGAAGTACGCGTTCCTCAAGTCCCTGGACTTGCACGGCAAGATCTCCGTGCTGGTGAACCGCTGCCAGAAGCGGCCGCTGATCACGCCGGCGCAGATCGAAGAACTACTCGGCCTGCCGGTCTACATGTCGTTCCCGAACGACTACCGGACGGTGACGCACGCGCTCGCCGCGGGCACCACGGTGGATTTCACCACCGAATTCGGCCACGAGTGCCGGGCGCTGGCAATGTCGCTGTTGCAGAACAAGGCGCCGGTCAAAGCCGCCGAGCCGAAGAAGCGCTTCCTGGAGCATTTCTTTGTGTCTCCCAAACCGGCGTCAGCCGGCGCTGAGAAGTAACCGGCCTCAGCCGGAGATCCGCTCTACTGTGGGACACTAAGGGCTGCCGCATGAGCACCCCCGTCCGTGTCCAGCTCGACACCGAGCGCAAGCTCCGCGACCGCAACAAAGGCTACTACCGGGTCAATCACTGGCCCCTCTGGATCTTCGTCTACTTCCTGGCTCCGGGGCCGCTGGTCTTCGACCTCTTCAACCAGGGCTTCGACTGGCGTATGGGCGCTTGGCTGGGCGTGGTGCTGCTCGGCACCGGGCTCGCCGGGCTCGCCGGCCAGCTCCCCGGTTGCGAGGAGCGCCCCTACATCATCCGCTTCACCGAGGACAAGCCGAATCCGCTCTACCGCCGCGTCTGCTACACGTTCGCCTGGGGAGCGGTGGTCAGCTTCGCGCTGCTGAACCTCACCGGGCTCGTGGCTGCGGCGGTCACCGGCAAGTGGATGATGAAGCAGATTTATCAGTACGGCTACTTCCCGCTTGCGGGGACCGTTTGGGCGCTCGGGTTTTTGAAGATCCTGCCGCGCGTGCGGGCCTCCACGAAGGGCGAGGGTCACGAACGGCGGTACTTCTACGGGTCCGTGTGGGCGGTGTGCGCGGCCCAGCCGGTGTTGTTCGTGCTGTGGAAGCTCCTGCCGCAGAACCGGACCTCGGATTTCATCAAGCTGGCGGTGTTCGCCGGCATCCTGGCGTTCATGGGGCGGCTGGCGATGCGGGGGCTGCTGCCGCGGACCCAGGTGATCAAGCCGGGCGAGCTGGCGATTTCGGACTAGAGTCAACTCTACCGGCGGGGGCTCGCGGTTGCCGAGGTGCCGGTCGGTACAGTGTGCCCGTTCCCGCACGCCACTGAGGCCCCGCCGGCAGGCGGTGGTCAGAGTCCGCGCCGCGTGTAGATTTTTCACAGCTTTTACCGGCGGGGGTCCGCCGGTCATTTGTGCTTCCGTCTTGCAGCGGGAAGTGTTTGATTGCAGGGTAGTTGGGCGCGGGCGAGGGCCGATTGGCGGGGGTTGGTGAGGGGGCGGAGCACAGGGCGGAAAAATCTGGCTCAGAGCGGGAGTGAGGCAAGTTTGCGGGTTGGCAGAATGTCCGCAAGCGGTTGGAGGAATTTAGGTTGGAGGTTGGGGCCGGGAGTTCGGGGGAGGAGTTCGGGGATGGTGGGAGATGCCCCCGAACGGGAGCGGCGGTACAGTGGGAGGCGGCATGAAACTGCTCCTCTGGACCTTCCTCTTTGCGGGCCTGGTCGCGGCCGACCACGCGGTGATCGTGGTGCGCCACGCCGAGCGTGCCGCGGGCTCCGGCAACGACGTTCCGCTCAGCGAGGCGGGCCAGTGCCGTGCCGATAAGCTCGCCGCCATGCTGGCGGGCGCGGGCGTGCGGGCGGCGTTCTCCAGCGAGGCCGCCCGGACCCGCCTCACCGCGGAGCCGCTGGCGCGCAAGCTGGGCATCGAAGTTCAGGCGCACTCGGGGCGCGACACGAAGGGACTCGTGGAGCGGGTCCGCGAGGCGGCGCGGACCGGCGCGGTGCTGGTCAGCGGACATTCCAACACGGTGCCCGAGATCGTCGAGCAATTAGGCGGCGGCAAGACCGCGCCGATCGCCGAGACCGAGTTCGACCGCATGTATGTGGTCACACCCGGAAGCCCCGCGCTGTTGCTGCGCTACGCGGGATGCGCGCCGTGAACGACGAACGGATCGCCCGCGCCGCGGCTGCACGCCGCGCGGGCCGGTCCGAAGACGCCCTGAAGGAATACCGAGCCGCCATCGCCGAGGCGCGCGGCTCCCTGGCGCTCGCGCTCGCCGGGGCGGGCCAGGCCGAACGGGATCTCGGCGATGCGGGCGCGGCGCTGGCGTGCTATGCCGAGGCCGCCGCCGTCCAGCGCGCGATCGGCGACACGGATCGCGTCGCACACAACCTGCGGCACATGGCGGATATCCACGCCGACGCGGGACGTTACGACGCCGCGCTGCCGCTCTACGAGGAGGCTCTAGCCCTCTACCGGGCGCAACCCGCGACGCACCCCCTCGATCTCGCGAACGCGCTGCGGGGGATGGCGATCGCGGCGGAGGCCCTGCGAGGCCGGGACGCCGCCCGAGCGCTGTGGCGCGAGGCGCGGGACCTGTACCGGGGCGAGGGCGTCGAGGCCGGGGTCCGGGAGTGCGAACGGCGGCTTGCGGCTGGGTAGGCCCCTGCGGGGCCTTAGCCCTCACCTGCCCCTGAGAATATTCCCTCCGGCTCCGCACTAATCAGTTGTGCGACCCGTAATCTTCCTCCTCGCCGGGCTTCCGCTCTTCGCGGACCCCGCCATCCTGCAGATCCGCATGGTCGAGGGCGACGGCGCCATCTACGCCACCGGCGCCCGCGCCGCCCGCGGACTCACCGTCCAAATCGTGGACGAAACAGGCAAACCCGTCCCCCTCGCCGCGGTCAGTTTCCGGCTGCCCGAGGACGGACCTTCCGGCACCTTCCCCTCCGGCACGCGCACCGAGATCGTCACCACCAAACCCGACGGCCTGGCGACCGTTTGGGGAATGCAATGGAACCGGAGCCCAGGTCCGGTGACCGTCCGCATCACCGCCAGCAAGGGGGCCGCGCGCGCCGGGCTGCTGGCGACGGTCCACCTGTCCGACAGCCTGCCGCGGGGCGGACCCGCGGTGAGCGCCGCGCGTCCCAATCGCAAGTGGCTGTGGATCACCGTGCTGGCGGCGGCGGGCGCGGGCGGCGCGCTGGCCGCCGGCGGACTCCGGGGCAGTGGCGGGGCCCCCGCGCCAGCGGCCGCCTCGCTGCGCATTGGAAGTCCGTCCATCGGAGTGGGGAGGCCCTGACATGCGATTCGCAATCTGTTTTCTGGCTCTCGTTGCCGCCGCGCAGGAACCACCTTCCATCGGCTGGACTCTGGATCGCGACGGCGGGCTGCGCCGCCTCGACGGCATCGCGGGCGCTTTTCGCACCGGACCCGCCGCGCGCGACGCCGTCGCGCAGTTCTGCCATGACGGCCGCGCCGGCTGGCAGGTCCGCGGGCGTGTGCTCGAACGCTTCGGGGCCGCGCAGAGCTGGGACCTCGACGAAGGTCCCGTGGTGCTGTTCGCCGCGGGAGCGTACCAGCCGCGCACCGGCGCGTTGTATTCGGACACCGCGGCCCAGCGGCATGCGCACCTGGTGACGGAAGACCGGGTGCTGGCCGCGGGTTGGGAGGCCGGGGTGCTGACGCGGATCGTCCAGCGGGGCGCGGATCTCCGGCTGGAGCGGCTGGCGATTGCCGACGGCGCGCTGCTCGAAGGGCGGGCGCTTGCAGTAGCCGCGGGACCGCTGGTTCTGGTGAGCGGCGAGATTCTCACGGCGCCGGCGGAGTTGGACGCTGTGGAGTTCTTCGCGATCGGCGACGGCTGGTACCAGGCGCGTGGCGCCGCGCGCGACTACGTCCTCCGCCGCCGCGAGGGGCGCTGGGAGGTCTTCGAGATCCCGGCCGCGCCCGAGACGGAGGACCAGCTATGAGGCTCGCTCTCGCTTTGCTGCTGCCGCTGGCCGCCGTGGCGCAATTGCAGTTGTACCGGCTCGACGGGACGGCCGAGACCGCCGTCGCTGCGGTCCACCGGCTGCCCGCCACCGCGGCGGGCGAGACACGCGAGGTGCGGTTCCGGGTGCGCAATAGCGGAATCGCGGCGGTGTCGCTTGCCACGGTGCGGGTTCAGGGTTCGGGCTTCAGCCTTGGCGCGGCGCCCACGCTGCCGTATTTGATTGCGCCGACGGCCTTCGCGGACTTCGCCGTCCGTTTTGCGCCGGCCTCGCCGGGCGAGTACTCGGCGAGCTTGACCGTCAACACGAACACGGTGATCCTGCTGGCGGCGGCGAACGCGGCGGCCAGCGTCGCCGTGCGCAGCGACGGCGTACGCGCGGTGCTCAGCGACGGCGCGGCGATCGACTTCCCGCGCACGGAAACCGGCGCGCGCACGAGCCGTCTGTTCGAGATCGGCAACCCGGGGAGCAGCGCGCTGGCCGTCAGCGGCGTGGGTCTCAGCGGAGCGGGCTTCCGGGCGAGCGTGCCGGCGTCATTCCTGTTGGGTCCGGGCGAGTGGATTTCGTTCGAGGTCTTCTTCGAGCCCGCGGAGGCGCGCGCGTACCAGGCGGTGCTGGCGGTTGACCAGCGGCGGTTTACGCTGCGGGGCGTGGGGTCCGCGCCGCCGCTGCAGAAGCCGTCGATCGTGATCGACGCAGGCCCGCTCGCCAGCGGGCAGCAGCGCAAGGTCTCGCTGCGCTTCGATCCGGCGCCGCAGGTGTCGGGGTCGGGCACGCTCGAACTCGGATTCCGCCCCGCCGTGGACGGGTTCGCCGACGATCCCGCAGTGCGATTCACGTCCACCGGCGCGCGCCGCGCGTCGTTCACTGTGGTGGCGGGGGAGCCCCTCGCACGCTTCGGCACGCAAACGGAACTGACTTTCCAGACCGGCACGACGGCGGGCCGCGTGGACTTCGCCGTGACCCTGGGCGCGGCGCTGGCGACGCCCGCCGCGCCGGATCTTGCGGTAGCCATCGCGGCGGCTCCCATCGCGCTCGACACGGTGCGCGCCAATCGCCGCGCCAACGACCTCGATGTCGAACTGATCGGGTTCGACAATACGTACTCGGCGGGCGCGATGACGTTCCAGTTCTTCGACCGCTCCGGCGCGCTGCTGTTTGACGGTCCGATCCGGGTGGACGCCGCGGGAAACTTCAGGACCTACTTTGGCGCTTTCCAGAAGGAGATCGGCAGCGCGTTCCTGCTGCGTGTCAGCTTCCCGGTAACGGGGGACGCAACGCGGGTGGGAGCGGTGGAGGCGGAAATGACCAACGCCGCGGGATCCGTGCGGACGCAGCGGGTGAGCTTCCCGTAGGGCGATGCCCGCGCGCGGGTACAAGCATCTGCTCGCGCGGCGCAGGTTCGTGATCAGCCCGGCCTGGATCGAAGGCGTCCGCCCGACCCGTCGGCCGTTCTCTCCCTCCGGATGTCAACGACCGGAGCACCGCGCACTTCATGGAGCACTTCTACTTGGAGCTTAGCCGGGGCCAAGAAATCGCGAAGGCGTTGCGGGCGGCCCAGGCCAAAACCCGCGAAACCTATCCACATCCCTCTCACTGGGCCCCTCATGCTCGCCGGCCGGAACGCAACAGACGCGCGCGAGCATTCGTGAACCCAGGATTCGCTGACGACACGGATAGCCCGATCACCTACGCCCGCGACGGCGAGGTTCGCTTGGCCGATTGCGCCCCCTTCCGAACTCAAGGAGTTGCCATTCCGGCAACAAGCCCTTGACAAACAAGTGTTTTAGCTTGATCGTATATCAGATACCAGCTTGCCGGCAGTGTGATAGAGTGCGGCAGACTTGCTGAACAACGAAGTGGGAGGGCTCTGGGATGGTAAGGATCGGCCTGACGATTGGGATCTTCGCGTTCGCCAGTGTGGGCTGGGCGCAGACCGGCAATGCAACGGTGAGCGGCACCGTAGTCGACACGAGCAAGGCCGTGATACCCGGCGCGCAGGTGAATGTCACCAGCGTCCGGACCGGTGTGGTGCGAACCACGCAGACGACGGGGGCCGGCTTCTTCGTCGTGCCGGAACTGAATCCCGGCGAGTACCTGATTGAAGTGACCGCGAAGGGTTTCGAGGCCAAGCGGTACTCGGGCGTGGTGCTCAGCGTGAATCAGCAGGCCCAGATCGACGTCACGCTTACGGCCGGCTCCGAGAAGCAAGTGGTGCAGGTGGCGGGTGACTCGGTCCCCATCCTGCAGACAGTCGAGGCGAGCGTCGGCACGGTCGTAAACAGCAAGAGCGTCGTGAACCTGCCGTTGAACGGCCGGTTCTTCACGCAGTTGCTGCAGCTCTCGCCTGGGACGGTACCCGCCATCCGCGACATCCCCTCCGGCAACAACTTCCGCAATGGTACGCAGCGGAACGGCATGCCGGCTTTCGGCGTGAACGGCCAGAGCGGCGCTTACACGAACTTCCGCATCGACGGCATCGAGAACGCCGAGCGGCAGTTCGGCGGCGCCAACATCGCCGTGTCGGTGGACGCGATCGAGGAGTTCAAGTTCCAGACGGCGAACTTCTCGGCCGAGTACGGGCAGGGTCCGGCGCAGGTGGACGTCGTGACGAAGTCGGGCGGCAACGGCCTGCACGGCACGTTGTTCCACTTCCTGCGCAACGACAAGTTCGACGCCAGCCAGTGGGCGTTTTCGGGTCCGAAGACGCCGCCCCTGCTGAAGCGCAACCAGTTCGGCGGGTCGATCGGCGGACCGGTGAAGAAAGACAAGTTGTTCTACTTCTTCAACTACGAAGGCACCCGGGAAGTATTCTCCTCGCCGCAGATTCTCAGCGTGCCATCCAATGATCAGCGCCGGGGGATCTTCCCGGCGGGCAACGTGATCTTCGATCCCCGGTCGGGACAGCCGTTTCCCGACAACCGGATTCCACTGGATCGCTTCGACCCGGTGGCGGTGAAGGTTCTGCAAGTGCTCCCGGCGCCGAATCTGGCCGGGAATCCAGACCTGCGGGGTGGTTTGCCGATCAGCCAGTCGAACAATTTCCTGTACGTGCCGCGGAAGACCTTTTCCGCGAACCAGTACAACGCGCGCGTGGATTACGCTCGTTCGTCGCGGGATACGTTTAGCGGACGGTACACCTATGCATCCAATCACCAGGTGGGAGACGGGCCGCTGGCGACGAACATTCAAGGCTCGATCGTGGGCTCTGACATCGCCGACATCGGCGGACAGAACCTCAGCGGCAGTTGGTACCACACGTTCAGTTCGACCATGATCAACGAGTTCCGGGGCGGATTCCTCACGAATCCCCAGAATTATCTGAAAGGCGACAACACCGATTACGCGGCGCAGTTCGGGTTGGCCTCGGCGCTCTCGCCGAACGCCTACAAGGGACTGCCGCGCTTTAACTTCGGGCTTCCGACCGGGACGGTCACGCTGTCGTCGGGCGAGGCGCGTCCGCTGGTATCCGGCGAGAACAACTTCGAACTGGTGGAGAACCTGACGATCATCAAGGGGTCCCACAGCATCAAGGTCGGCGGCCAGATGCGCCGGACGAACCTGTTCACCGAGAACAGCAACTTCTCGACAGGGGCCTTCACTTTCAACGGCGCGCAGACGCGCAACCGGGCGACGGTGACGTTCAACGGGCGCACCATCAACCTCGGCGCGAACGGGACGACGTTCTGCCCGGGTGGTTCGGACCCGACGGCGTGTCCCGCGGGGAACGCGTTCGCGGACTTCCTGCTGGGCTACCTGGCGTCGTTCTCCACGCGCAGCCCGGTGGAGCGGATCGACCGTTACGCAGGAATCTGGGCCGGCTACGTCAACGATTCCTGGCGGGTGAACCGCAAGCTGACGCTGAACTTCGGGCTCCGGTACGACTACTACCGGCGTCCGGTGGCGAACCCGCATTCCTACGCGCAGCCGGAGATCGTGAACGGCCGCTTCACGGGCCGGATCGGCATTGCCGAGCAAGGCGGGCAGCTCTCGCCGCGCCTGCTGCCTTCTGCCCTGCAGCAAACGCCGGGCGTGTTCGTGGGCTGCTCGTCGATCGGCGTGCCGTCCGACAGTTGCCTCGCCTCGCAGAAGAACAACTGGCAGCCGCGCGCGGGCTTCGCCTGGCAGCCGACGTCAAAGTCGGTGATTCGAGGGGCGGCCGGGATCTTCGTCGGCCGCTGGGGCGGCAACCAGGAAAACGAGGTCGGGACGAACAACTACCCGTTCGTGTCGTCGACCGCGACGCCGACCTACACGGTGCCGCCGGCGGGCAACGCGCCGCCGCCGTTGCTGCTGGCGAATCCGCTGGCGACCGCCGGCGCCGCCGCGCCGAATGTCCAGGGTCACGATCCGTTCCGCAAGCTGCCCGTCACTTATCAATTCAACCTGACCTTGGAGCACCAGCTGCCGGGTGACATCTCGGCCTCCGCCGGCTACGTTTCCGTCCTGGGCCGGCATATCGCGGACGGAGGCACCTGCTGCATCTACAACGCCTTCGAGCCGAGCGGCGTGGTGCTGGCGCCCGGGCAGACGCAAAGGCGCGCGGATACGAGGTTCGCCAACGTGGCGGTGACTACCAGCCGCAACACTTCCAGCTACCAGTCGCTGCAAATGCAGGCCACGCGCCGATTCAGTCGCGGCCTGACGTTCACGACGGCGTACACCTACTCCAAGAACACCGGCGTGACCGTGGGGCGCAGCGACCCGCGATTCCCGGCCATTGACCGCGGGCCGCTGGATACCGATCTGCGCCACAACTTAGTGGTTTCCTCGGTATTCGAATTGCCGTTCGGCCCCGGGCGCAAGCTCGGTAACGTCGAGGGGGTGGCCGGGTATCTCATCAAGGGGTGGCAGGTGACCGGGATCATGAGCAAGCGCAGCGGGTTCCCGATCACACCCACGCTGGCGGGCACGGACCTGCTGCTGATGCGCGGCCTGAATCGCGTGGAAGATCGTCCGGACCGGGTCTGCTCGGGGCGGCTGTCGAATCCGACGGTGTTCCGGTGGTTCGACAAGAGCTGCTTCGTGCTGCCGGTGCAGTCGACCACTCCGGGTGCGCTGCTACGGCAGGGTAATTCCGGCGTCAACATCCTCTACGGCCCGGGGGGCTTTAACCTCGACCTGGGTCTGACGCGGCAGTTCGTCATCCGGGAAGGGAAGACCCTCGACTTCCGCGCGGAATCGTTCAACGTGTTGAACCACCCGACCTTCGGGTTCCCCGACGCGAGCATCAATCCGTCGGGCGCCAGCACGCCAGCGCGGATCACGTCCACGATTTCGACGGCGCGCACGATGCAACTGGCGCTGCGGTTCCGGTTCTGAGGAATCCCGCCCCGGTGACAGAAACGCGCTGAGCGATGCAGCACAACGGCACCGGGAACTCCCCCGCGGCAGGAACGTCCCCGCCGGCGGCCGATCGCCGCCGGTGGGGAGTCCTGACGTTGCTGTTCTTCTCGATCACCATCAACCTGCTGGACCGCCAGGTGCTTTCGGTGCTGGCGCCGGTGATCCGGGACGAGTTGCGCCTGAGCAACACACAGTACTCCTACATCGTCGCCAGCTTCCTGTTGGGAATGACCCTGGCGCAGGTGCCGGCGGGGATGCTGATGGACCGCTGGGGCGCGCGGATCGGCCTCACGGTGCTGATGCTGTGGTGGTCGGCCGCGAACGGGCTGCACGCCATCGCGAAGACCACGGCCGCGCTCTGCGGGTTCCGCCTCCTGATGGGGATCGGCGAGTGCGGCAACTACTCGGGCGGCATCAAGGTGATCTCGCAGTGGTTCCCGCAGAGGGAGCGAGCGCTGGCCGGGGGCATCTTCAATAGCGGCACCGTGATCGGGGCCTTCGTGGCGCCGCCCCTGATCGTCGCGATCTCCGCGGCCTTCGGCTGGCGCATGACGTTCGTGGTCCCCAGCGCCGTGGGCCTGCTGTGGCTGGCGCCGTGGCTGTTGTTCTACCGCGATCGCCACACCGTGGTGCAAGCAGCCGATGCGATTCCGCTGGCGCGGCTGGTGCGCTTGCGCGAAGTTTGGGCCGTGCTGCTGATGCGCGCCTTCAGCGGACCCGTGCTCCATTTCTACTGGTACTGGCTGCCCGAGTATCTGAAACGGGAGCGGCACTTGAGCATGGACGCGATCGCCTGGCTGGCTGGGGTGCCGTTTCTGTTCGCGGGCATGGGCAACATCGTGGGCGGATGGTTTTCGGGATTCCTGCTGGGGCGCGGCTGGAGCGCCAACGCGGCGCGCAAGCTGTCGTTCGGGTTGAGCGCCGTGCTGTGCGCCTGCAGCGCGCTGGTCCCGGTGGCGCCCGGCGAGGTGCTGCCCATCGTGGCCATCTGCGTGGCGATTCTCGGTATCAGCAGCTTCGTCGCGACGCACATCGGGACCCTCACCGACTTGTTCCCCGGCGCGGTGCTGGCGAGAGTAGCCGGGGTAACCGGCGTCGGGGAAGGGATCGTCAATCTGGGCGTGACCCTGGCCACCGGAATCGTGGTGGATCGCTATTCGTACGTGCCGGTGTTCGTGGCCGCCAGCATCATGCCTTTGCTCGGGACGCTGGCGTGCCTAGTTCTGATCCGCAGGATTGCGCCGATCCCAGCGGAGCGGTTGGCCGGGGTAGCTTGACGGACTGGGGCGAGGAAGATATTATATATCACACGTTCGGCGCGCCAGGAGGAATGGATTTGACGCTCGCGAATCCCGTGCGTTCGCTCTCGCGGAGCAGCCGCATGGCGGCCGTTCTTGCTGCCGCTTCGTTCGGGCTCTGCGCGCAGACCCCCACCTATCAGCACGAGGTGCTGCCGCTGTTCACGCAGCGGTGCCTGGCCTGCCACAACGCCAAGGCGTCGGGCGGACTCGATCTGCGCACGCTCGAAAGCCTCATGCGGGGCGGCGGCAGCGGCAAGGCGATCGAGCCGGGAAAGCCGGATGCCAGCCTGCTGTTTCAGAAAGTCGAAACCGGGCAGATGCCGATCGGGGGCAAGCGCCTGACACGCGAGGAACTGGCGATGGTGCGCGCGTGGATCGAGAAGGGGCAGTTCCCGTCGATTCAGCCGGCCGTGCAGACGCTGGCGCCGGAAGCGCGGATCAACGACGAAGCGCGAAAGTTCTGGTCGTTCCAGCGACCCGTCAAGCGGCCCGCTCCGGAGGTGGCCGCCAAGCAGCGAGTGCGGAGCCCGATCGACGCTTTCATTCTGCAGAAGCTGCAGGACAAGAAGCTGACGATGAACCCGGACGCCCCGCGCGAAAAGCTAATCCGGCGCGCGTACTTCGATCTGACGGGGCTGCCGCCCACGCCGGAGGAAGTCGCCGCGTTCGTGAGGGATCCGGCGCCGAACGCTTTCGAAAAACTCGTGGATCGCCTGCTCGACAACCCGGGGTACGGAGAGCGTTGGGCGCGGCACTGGCTGGATGTCGCGGGCTATGCGGATTCCAACGGCTACCTGGGCGACGAACCGCGTCCGTATGCCTGGCAGTATCGCGACTGGGTGATCAAGGCCCTGAATCGCGACATGCCGTACAACCAGTTTCTGATGGAGCAACTGGCCGGCGACCAGATGTCGAACTGGCGGATCGGCGAGAAACTGCCGCCGGAGACCGTGGACCGGCTGATCGCGACGGGATTCCTCCGGCTGACTCCGGACGGCACCGACAACCAGTCGATTTACGAGATCGACAAGCAATTCGATGCGGCGCACGCGGTCACCGAGGTTTCGGTGAAGGCGGTGATGGGACTCAACATCAACTGCGCGCGCTGCCACGACCACAAATACGATCCGGTTTTGCAAAAAGACTACTACCGGATCATGGCCTTGTACCGGCCCGTGTACGATCCGGACGACTCGTTCCCGAAGGCCAAGGGCGAGAGCAAATGGCTGCCCGCGAACCTCGGGTGGGGCGCCTGGCCGATCCGGCTGATCCCGAACGCGACCCAGGCCGAGATCGACAAGTACGTGCAAGCCGTCCAGGAACTCGAAGGCCGCCGCAAGAAGGCCGGCAAGCAGACGGCGGCGGTCTACGCGGCGGCGCGGGAGCGCTGGCGGGAGACGCAGTACGAGAAGATGGCCGAGCCGCTGCGCGGCCAACTCTTGAAGGCCAGCCGGACCCCGGCGCCGGAGCGGACCCCCGACCAGACGAAACTGCTGAAAGAGAACGCTGCGAAGTTCCAGATCGAGGATGAGGATCTCGCCGCCCTCGATCCGGTGGTCGCGAAGTTCGAGGCCGATCAGGAAGTGGAGAACCAGGCGGTCCGCCAGGTGAAGCCCCAGATGATCTGGGGAGCCTGGGACGTATCGCCAGAAGCGAAAACGCAACTGCTGGCGCGCGGCAACTTCGACAGCCCGCGCGAGGTGATCGAACCCGGGATCCCGCTGATCCTGGACGATCCGAAGAACCCGTTCCGGATCCCGCCTCCGCCGCCGGGAACGCCCCATACCGGCCGGCGGCTGGCCTTCGCCAACTGGCTAACGCAGCCGGACCATCCGCTGACGGCGCGGGTGATCGTGAACCGCGTGTGGCAGTATCACTTCGGCACGGGGATTGTCGCGACGCCGGACGACTTCGGCTCCCAGGGAGCCCGCCCCACGCACCCGGAACTACTCGATTGGCTGGCGGTGAGCTTTGTCGAGAACGGTTGGAGCCTCAAGTGGCTGCACCGCGAAATCATGCGTTCGAGCGCGTACCGGCAATCATCGGCGGTGGAGCGGAGCAAGTTCCAGGCCGACGAGTCGAATCAGTGGCTGGCCCGGTGGGCGCCGCGGCGGCTGGAGTCCGAGGCGGTGCGCGACGGCGTGCTCGCGGTCAGCGGGCAATTGACGCGCGCCATGTATGGTCCGCCGATCGCGCTCTGCACGCTGCCCGATGGCAGCTATCACACAGAGGCCTCGGGACGCCTGGACGACAAGATCGAAGGCCATACTCGGTTCTTTCCGCCGGCGTGCGGAAAGCCCGCCGCCGCCCAGTTGGACGGCAGCCGGCAAGCCACCCGCCGCACGATTTACGTCCAGGCCCGGCGCACGTACGTGGTGGGCCTGCTGGGCGCTTACGACGCTCCGATGATGGAGACCAATGCCGCCGTCCGGTTCCGGACCGCGGCGGCGCGGCAGGCGCTTTCGGCGCTGCACAATCCGTTGATGCTCGCCGCCGCGGCCAAACTGGCGGACCGCACACGGAAAGAATCCGGCGATGACCTGGTGGCCCGGGTGCGCCGGGCCATCGAGTTGACCTATGCGCGCCCGGCGTCCGAGAAGGAGATCGAGTTCGGCTTCGCGCAGATCTCCGCGCAGAAGGACGCCGAGTTCGGCATGCGGCTGTTCTGCCAGGCGCTGCTCGCCTCGAGTGAGTTCCTGTATCTTGATTAGGAGCAATACCAATGGCTGACCGCACCTCCAGAACGCCGTTATCCCGGAGAGAGATCCTGGCGCGCAGCATGGGCGGCCTGGGAAGCGTGGTGCTGAGCGCGCTGTTTCCGGACGTGATGCGCGGCGCGGACGGGGCGCCGGTCCTCGACCTGCGGCCGCGGCAGCCACACTTCGCCCCCAAGGCGAAGTCGGTGATCTTTCTGTTCATGCCCGGCGGCCCCAGCCAGATGGACCTGCTGGATCCGAAGCCGCTGCTGAACAAGTACGACGGGCAGGATATCCCGATCAAGGTGTCCTCGCGCTCGTTCGACGCGAAGCCCAAGGTGTGGGGCAGCCCGTTCCGGTTCGCCAAGTACGGGCAGTCCGGCATCGAGGTTTCGGAACTCTTGCCGGGCCTCGCGTCGGTGATCGACGACGTCGCGGTGATCCGCTCCGGCGTCACCGAGCGCGTGGACCACGATACCGCCACCTGCCACTACCTCACCGGCCGGAACACCGTGGGTTTTCCGACCATGGGCGCTTGGGTGGTGTACGGACTCGGCTCAGTGAACCAGAACCTGCCGGCCTTCGTGGCGCTGCAGGAGGGCGGGCTGCGGAAGTTCTGGTCGGGCTTCCTCCCGTCGACCTTCCAGGGGACCCTGATGGAACCGGAGGGCATCCCGCTGCCCGACCTGCAACGCCCGGCCGCCTGGTCCGTGGAGCAGGAAAACAGCCTGATCGGCATGGTGAACGGCTTGAATCGGATGAGCCGCGACAAACATCCGGAGCTGTACGAGCTCGATACGCGCATTGCTAACTTCGAGCTCGCCGCGCGCATGCAGGTGGAAGCGATGCGGCAAGTGGACTTCTCCAAAGAGCCGGAAGCGACCAGGCGGCTGTACGGACTGGACGAACCCGACCTGCGGTCCACCGGATTGCGGTGTCTGCTGGCGCGCCGCCTGGTCGAAAGCGGCGTGCGCTTCGTTCAGTTGCAGTTAAGCGCGTGGGACCACCACAGCAACCTGACGAACGGGCTGCGTTCGGCCTGCCGGCAGACCGACGGTCCGATCGCGGGCCTGCTCAAGGACCTGAAGCAGCGCGGGCTGCTGGATTCGACGCTGGTGGTCTGGGGCGGCGAGTTCGGGCGGCTGCCGACCGTGCAGGTGAAAGACGGGCGTGACCACAATCCGCGGGGCTTCACGACGTGGATGGCGGGCGGCGGCATCAAGGGCGGCACCATCTACGGCGCCACCGACGAGTGGGGCTACGAGGCGATCGAGAACCCGGTTTCGCACAGCGATATGCACGCGACTATCCTGCACTTACTGGGCATGGATGTCCGGAAGCTGACCTACGATTACGATGGCCGCGTGGAGACGCTGATCGGCGTGAACCCCGCGCGGGTGCTGCACGACATCGTCGCCTGAGCGCGGTAATCCAGCTATGAAACCTCCCGTGTTGCGCCTGATGACGGCGGTGCTGGCCCTTTTGCCGGGGGTTCGCGCCGAGGACCTGCCGCTGCTGGGTTTGGCGCACGCCGGCGTGCGGGTGGCGAACCTCGAAACGGCCCGTCCGTTCTACGAGAAGGTGCTGGGCCTGGAAGAAGCCTTCCGGATCACCGGCCCCGGCGGCGCCGTCACCGCCGCGTACTTCAAAGTGAACGACGACGAGTTCCTCAAGCTGATCCCGGGGTTGCAGAGCAACGACCTGGTTCCCATGACCCATATCGCGTTCCGCACGAGCAGCGCGGAAAAGGCGCGGCGGATCCTGCTGGCGCGCGGCCTGTCGCCCTCGCCGGTGGAGGTGCTGCCGCAGGGGCAGGGGAAGAGTTTCCGGCTCGGACCGCTGCCGGGCCAGAAGCTGGAGTATCTGGAGTTTGTCGAGTACACGCGGGACTCCCAACAGCGGCGTACGCGCGGCAAGGCGCTGGGCGCGCGGCGCATGGCCGTGGAACTGCAGCACGCGGGGATCGTCACGATCGACATGGCTGCTGCTCGCGACTTCTACACCAAGGCCCTGGGATTCAACGAGACCTGGAGCCGCACGAACTCGGGGAATCTGGTGCTGGTGCACCTCCGGCTGCCGGGCACGAGCGGGGATTACGTCGAAATCGTGAACCGCGGCGGCGTGGCGCTGAATCGCGAGATCGCAGGAGAGGCCGGCCACTTCGCCTTCCAGGTGCCGGACGCGCGGGCCACGCATCAGGTGGGACTGGAGCGCGGCAAGGAGTACCGCCGCCAGGAGCCGCGCTTCGGCCGCGACGAGCGGTGGCAATGCAATCTCTTCGATACCGATGGCACGCGGGTGGAGTTCATGCAGCCGCGGGATCCGTCGAAAAAGACGCCGGTGCCGCCCGCGGTGGTGCCGTGAGCCGGCTGTCGCGGCGCGCTTTGCTGGCGGCGGCCTGCGCCCTGCCGGCCAGCGCCGCGCCGAGCGCCAAGCGGATTGGCTGCCAGACCAACGCCTGGAAGCTGCAATCCACCGAGTTTCCCGTGCTGCTCGAGAAGGTCCGCGCGTTGCGCGAGCTGGGCTTCCAGGCGTTCGAGTGCAACGTCCGGTACGTCGCCTCGCAGTTCGCCAGACCCCGGGACGGGCGCGCGCGCCTCGCCGAGACCGGCGTGACTTTCTATGGCCCGCATACGGACCTGCAGCGGCCGCTCGACGAATTGAAGCGATATGCCGACGGCGCCGCGGCGCTCGGAGCGCGGCATTTCGCGGTGAGCGCCGGCGCCGGCGGCAACGCGGAGCTGGACGATGCGGCGTTCCGGCGCAAGGTGGAACTGCTGCAGCAACTCGGCGAGCATTGCCGCGGAATCAAGGTCCGCCTGGTGTCGCACAACTACCCGGTGGATTACCGGCGGGAGCAGGCCGGCGTCCTCCGCCTGTTGCGGGAAACCGATCCTGCCGGGCTCTCCCTACTGGTGGACATCGGCAACGCCGTGCAGGGTGGCGCCGACATCGCCAAGTTCTGCGCCGCTCACCACGCGCGCATCGACGCCTTCCACCTCCGCGACATGAGGGACGGCAAACAGGTTCCGCTGGGCCAGGGGACCGTTGACTTCCCGGGCCTGGCCGGCGCCCTCCGGCGGACCGGATGGAATGGGTGGTTGACCCTGGAAGAGGAATCTCTGCCGTCCGCCGAGGACGCTTATGTGAGGCGGATCCTAGGCTCCAGCCGGGCCGAAATTCGCCGAATGTTTCGCGCTTGAGCCCGCGGCCTCAGCCCGCGCTCTGGCGCGCCGCGCCGGCGGAAGCGATGAAGCTGGTGAGCTGCACACACGTCTCCCGGATATGCCGCTGCATCACGGCGGCGGCAGCTTCCCGATCCCCGGCCGCCAGCGCGGTGGTGATCGCCTGGTGCGCCGCGACGGCCTTGCTGGACGACAGATCGAACGTCTTCCGCCGCAGGATGCTCAACTGGTCCTGGAGCCGCTCGAGCGCCTGGCCGAGCATCGCATTGCCGGTGGCCGCCGCGATGGCCGCGTGAAATTGGATGTCCACCGCGATGTAGTTCGAGCGGTCGCGCGCGGCGTGATACTCGGCGTGCCGCGCGAGGTTCTCCTGCAGGTCCGCGATCAGTTCCGGAGTGATCCGCGCATGCCGCACGGCATGAACTTCCAGCGCTTCGCGGAAGTCGTAGAGATCCTCGATCTCCTTCACCGAAAAGGTCCGCAGATACACGCCGCGCCGCGGCTCGATCCGGATCAGCCCGTCCGCTTCCAGGCGATTGAAGGCCTCCCGCACCGGCGACTTGCTGATGCCCAACCGCTGCGCCACGGACTCCTCGGTGAGTCGCTCTCCCTCCGCGAGTTCACCGTTCAACAGGTAGGTCCGAATGTGCCGGAACGCCATGCTGGTGAGGCTCTCGGGGATGCGGAGTTTTTTCATAGGGCTGGAACCGGAACCCCATCAGTTTACCATGTCGCCCGGGGCAACCGTCGGTTCTAAGCGCTATGTTTTGTTAATGATGCACTGGTCCGCCAGCGTGTTCGGATATCAGATCCCAGCTGATCCCCGCCTTCGTGCCGTAGGCGTCTGCAGGGCGTTATGATATGTGAAATTCCAGAAAGACCGCCGGAATCTCCGTCTCGCCTCCGACTCGGAGTGCGCCGCTTGGTGGTCGTGGCAGGGGTATCGGCCTACGCCTTGTTGGGCCAAGCCCCACCGCAAGATCCCGCGGAGATGGCAGCGATGCGGCGGTGCAATCCGCCCCTGATCCCCAGGCCAGGCTCGCCCCGCTTGGCGAATTGCTCGCGAAGTTCCCGGCGACGGCGTACCGCGACTGGGCCATCCTGCAGATGGCGGCGAGCCTTCAGCGGCAGGTGGACTACGAACATTTGACGGCTTTCGCGGAGCGCACACTGCGGTCGGATCCCAGGAATTTCCGCGCGCTGCTGATCCTCGCGTATCAGAACGCGGTCCGCCTGAGCGAGTTCGATCCCCAAGCCGACAGCATTCGCGATTCAACCGATCGGCTGGTGGACCGGGGTGGCGCGGCCGCGAGGCGATTTCGGCGTTGGTTTCGGGGGCGACCACCGCCGGGTTTGATTTCTTTGTGGCGCGACGAACGTCTGGGAGGGCGGGCACTCGTCCCACGACGTGTTCGAGATCAGGCGCCGGCGGAGAGGGTGAGAATTTATCTTGCATCTAATGCGGATAATAGTTATCCTTGTTCTGAAACGAGCCGCGGCGCACAGCTCAGACGGAACGACGCCGCGAATCTCGGACTTCGGACGACGCCGTGGCCGCATTGCGATTCGAGATCCCGGGGGAGGGTTACCACGCAGGGCTGATCTCCTGTCAGGTGGCCTGTCCGGTGCACACGGACGCCCGCGGTTACGTGCGGGCGATCGCAGAGGGCCGCTTCGAAGAGGCCTATCTGATCGCGCGGGGTCCGAATCCGTTCGCTTCGATTTGCGGGCGCATCTGTGGAGCGCCTTGCGAAGCGGCCTGCCGGCGGGGCAAGGTCCCGCGAGTAGACGACGACGGGCACTTTGTCGCCGCCGACCGGCCGATTGCGATCCGGGCTTTGAAGCGATTCGCGTGTGAGCGAGCGGGTCCGGACCTGGGGTGCGCCCCCGGCGAAGTCCTCGCCAGGGTCACCAACTGGACCAATCACGTGTCGGCGCACGCCGAGGAAATGGCGGCACTGATCCGCGGCGCGGCGGACCACAGGCTTGTCAAGGCCAACGGCGAAACCGTCGCCATCATTGGGGCGGGCCCGGCGGGGCTTTCCGCGGCACACGACCTGGCGCTGCTGGGCTTCCGGCCGGTGGTCTACGAGGCGGAACCGGTGGCCGCCGGCATGCTGGCGGTGGGCGTTCCGGCGTACCGCCTGCCCCGCGAGGTGATCCGTCGCGAGGTGGCGGTGATCGAGGCGCTGGGCGTGGAGATCCGGTGCGGGGTGGCGGTGGGGCGGGACATTGGTTTCGCGGACCTGCGGCAGCAGCACGCGGCGGTGATCCTGGCGGTGGGCGCCAAGAACTCGCGCGGGTTGGGCCTGCCCGGAGAGCAAGGTCCCCGGGTTTACGGCGGCGTGGATTTACTGCGCGCGGTCTCGCTTGGCGAGCCGCTGGACCTGGGCCGCGAAGTGGTGGTGATCGGGGGCGGGAACGTCGCCTACGACGTCGCGCGGACGGTGGTGCGGCAGGTCGCTTACGACGCGGCGCGGACGGCGGCGCGCCTCACCGGGACTTCGCGGGTGGTGCTGGCGTCGCTCGAAGGGCTGGAGCAGATGCCGGCCGATACGCTCGAGATCCTGGAAGGCGACGAGGAAGGCATTGAGCGGCTGAATGGCTGGGGTCCGGTCGCCATCGAGCGGGGCGTGGACGGCGGTCCCGTGGCGGTGCACTTCCGCCGGTGCCTGCGGGTGTATGACGAGAACCGGCGTTTCGCGCCGGTGTTCGACGAAGGGGATCGCAGGGCGGTGGCCTGCGACACGGTGCTGCTGGCGGTGGGGCAGGCGCCGGCGCTGGGGTTCCTCGGGGACGGCGGCGCGGACCTCGAGATGGCGCGTCCGGGCTGGCCGAAGAGCGACCCGCAGACGCTGGCCACCACCGCTCCCGGCGTCTTCCTCGCCGGGGATCTGGCGCACGGAACGCGGTTGCTCATCGACGCCGTGGCGTCCGGCAAAGCGGCGGCGCGTTCGGTTTACGAGTACGTGACGGGGCGGACGCTCGTGGCGGAGGTTTGTACCAGCCACGCGATCCTCGATCGGTACCGGCGGGAGCGGGGCTACGAATCCATCCGCCGGCAGGCCGTGCCGGTGGTGGAACCGGGCGCGCGCATGGAGCATCCCGATGTGCCGGTGGAGACGGGTTACACGGTGGAGCTGGCGATGCGCGAAGCTTCGCGCTGTCTGGATTGCGGGGTCACTCCGGTCTTCGACGGCGCGCGGTGCGTGCTGTGCGGCGGCTGCGCCGATGTCTGCCCGACCCAATGCCTGAAGCTGGTGGCGCTGGCGGACCTGGAGTGCGCCGCGGGTTTCGGGGCGGACGCCGATCCCGGAGCCGACTCCGCGATTCTCAAGGACGAAGACCGCTGCATCCGTTGCGCGCTGTGCGCGATGCGGTGCCCGGTGGACGCGATCGCGATGGAGCGCGCGATCACGCAGACGAGTTGGAGGTGCGCATGAGCGTGGTTCCCGGAAGCATGAAATCGCGATTGGATCCCGAGCCGATGCCGCGGCGGGACTGGCTGGGGCTCGCTTCGCTATGGTCTACCGGCGCCGCGCTGCTGTTCGGGATGTTCGGCGCCCTGCGGCTGCCGAAGGCGGCCGTGGTGGCCGCCCCGTCGAAGACTTTCCCCGTGACGTTACCCGAGTCGCTCCCGGCTGGGGAGGCGTTCGTGCCGGCCGGGCGGGCGGTCGCGGTGTACCGCGACGGCGAGGGCGTGTATGCGGTCTCGACCATCTGCACGCATCTAGGGTGCGTCGTGAAACCGCAGGCGGCCGGATTCGAGTGCCCGTGCCACGGGTCGCGCTTCGACGGCGCGGGCGCCGTGGTCAAAGGTCCGGCGCCGCGTCCGCTCCCTTGGCTGCTGGTGAAGGTGAAGGACGGCGAAGTCCAAATCGACGAAGGCAAGGTGGTACCGGCCGGGACCAAGGTGAAGCTGGCATGAGCACGGTGACCGAACCCAAGTCCGCGATGGCTGAGCTGGTGGGGAACCTGCGCGCCGCACCCCGCCGGATCCGGGACACGGCGTTGCGGAGCGGCAATCCGTCGACGGACCGGACGCGCTCGACCTTCGTGTTCGGGAACGTCTTCCTGCACCTGCACTCCGTGCGGGTCCACCGCTGGTCGCTGCGCTGGACCACCACCGCGGGGCTGGGGATCGCCACGATGGCGGCGTTCCTCATCACGCTGGTGACCGGGGTGCTGCTGATGTTCTATTACAAGCCCTATCCCGACGTAGCCTACCAGTCCATCAAAGACATCCACTTCGTGGTGCCGACGGGCCGTTTCATGCGCAACATCCACCGCTGGGCGGCGAACGTGATGGTGGTGGGCGTGATCCTGCACATGGCGCGGGTGTTCTACACGGCGGCATACCGGAGGCCGCGCGAGTTCAACTGGCTGATCGGGATGGCGCTGCTCGCCGTTACGCTCGGACTGTCGTTTACCGGATACCTGCTGCCGTGGGATCAGCTGGCGTACTGGGCGATCACGATCGGCGCGAACATTGCACAGTCGCCGCGCGAGGTGACCGACGCGCTGGGCATCACGGAGTGGTTCGATCCCGGCGGGTTCCAGCGCTCGCTGCTGCTCGGCTCGGAGATCGTCGGGGAAGAAGCGCTGATCCGGTTTTACCTGCTGCACGTGATGATCCTGCCGCTAGCGCTGGTGGCGCTGTTGAGTGTCCACTTCTGGCGCGTGCGCAAGGACGGCGGTTTGGCGCGACCCGAGGACGCCGATTCCCGGTTGGGGACTCCGCCCGGGCCGGTGTATCCGGTCTTCACGCAGGCGCCCGAGAAGACGTACCAACTGGCGGCCATCGTGCGCGGGCGGACCGAGGCCGTGGGGCGCGGGCCGGAAAACACCGTGCCTGCGATGCCGCACCTCTTCTATGCCGAACTGGCGGTGCTGATGCTGACTACGTTGGTGTGCGTGGGCCTGTCGCTGTTTTCGGACGCGCCCCTGAAGGAACTCGCTAACCCGAGCGTCCCGGAGAATCCCGCCAAGGCGCCGTGGTACTTCCTCGGGCTGCAGGAACTGGTGGCGTTCTCGGCGTTCATGGGCGGCATCGGAGTCCCGTCGATCGTGCTGGCGGGGCTGGGGCTGATCCCGTACCTCGACCGCGAGCGGGCGGGCACCGGCGTGTGGTTCGGCGGACCCGGCGGCTGGCCGCTGGTGAAGCGGGCGCTGGCGGTGGGATTGGGCACGGCGATTCTGGTGGAGGCGTTTGTGATCCGCTTCGGCTGGATCCGGGAGTGGTTCCCGAGTGTCGGGCAACTGCTGGTGACCCTGCTGAATCCGGGGACGCTGTTGACGGCGATCTACGGAGCCTATTCGGTGTGGCTGGTCCACCGGTACCGCTCGACGCGTGCCGGAGCGCTTGGGTTGTTCACCTGCTTCCTCTGCGGCTTCCTGGTGCTGACGGTGGTCGGCACCTATTTCCGGGGGCCGAACTGGGTTTTCTACTGGTCCCCTGCGGACTGGCCGAGGCACTGAGCGTCATGAACCGGAACAAGATTCTTCTTCTTGTATCGAGCGCCGGGGTGTTCGGGCTGCTGGCGGTGGCGGCGATCGACGAGAACTTCTACCGCGAATGGCGGCGGGTGCAAAGCGCGGGCCGCAACGCCGAGGGCGCGATCCCGCTGCAGTTGCGGCAGGTGGTGAATCCGGGGCTGCGGACCGCCGACCGCTGCGTCTCGTGCCACGTCGCGATGGGTCCGGGCGAACAGGATGTCACGGGCGGGGCGCTGTTCCGGAAGCATCCGGCGGTGGTCCACGACCCAGCGCAATACGGCTGCACCGTCTGTCACGGCGGCCAGGGCTCTGCCACCGAAAGGGCCGATGCGCACGGCGACGTCCCCTTCTGGCCGGAGCCGATGCTCCCGCTGAAGATGGCGGAGGCGGGCTGCGGGACGTGTCACGCGTCCATCGGCGTTCCGGAGCGGAATCAGTTCCGCGCGGCGCAAGCGGTGTTCGAGCGGCTGGATTGCCGCGCGTGCCACCGGGTCGACGGGCGCGGCGGCACCGTGCGGCCCGACGGCGGGGGCCTGGAAGGTCCGGACCTCACGCGCGCCGGAATCACGGGCTATGACGCGGGCTGGTACGACAAGCATGTCGCCAGGGCCGCGAAAGCGGAGCAGGGCCCGTGGAGGTCGTTCGGAGCGATCGGATCCGCGGACCTCGCCGCCGTGGCGCAGTTCCTCGCCACGCGCACCGGGGCGCCGAAGCTGGCCGAGTCGAAGGCGACGTTCTTCGGTTACGGGTGCCTGGGTTGCCACCGGGTGAGCGGCGTCGGCGGCGACGAAGGCGTAGATCTGACGCGCGCCGGGCAGAAGGATCCGGGCCAGGCGGATTTCACGCACGTGCCGGAACGGGAAGGGCTCCGGAACTGGATCGCAGAGCATTTCCGCGCCCCCGGCGCCGTGGTGGCCGGGTCCAAGATGCCGCCGGTGGTGGCGCCTGAAAAAGACCTGGAGCAGTTGACGCTGTTCGTGCTCTCCCTGCGCCGGCGCGATCTTCCGGGGCCGTACCTGCCGAAGGACCGCCTGGAAGTGACCCGTTTCGGCAAGCGGGAGTTCGCGGCGGACGGTGCTACCCTGTACGGCGCGTTCTGTGCGGGCTGTCACGGTTCCGAAGGGCACGGAAAGACGCTGCCCGAGGAGACGTTCCCGGCCATCGCGAACCCGGACTTCCAGAAGCTGGCGACGGACCGGTTTCTGGCCGAGACGATCGCCCGCGGACGTCCGGGACGCCGGATGCCGGGGTGGAACAAGGATGGCGGGCTGCGGCCGGAGGAGATCGCGGCGGTGGTGAAGCACTTGCGGGTGCTCTCCGGCGCCGGGGGCCCCGCGACGGAGGATCCCTGGAAGTCCCAGGGGGATCCGGTGAAGGGCAAGCGGCTGTTCGCCGGCACCTGCGCGGGGTGCCACGGCGGGAAGGGCGAGGGCAAGCGCGGTCCGGCCCTGGCCAACGCGGAACTGTTACAACTCGCGAGCGACGCCTACCTGCGCGACACGATCAGCAACGGACGCCGGGGCACGGTGATGCCGGCCTTCCGGGACTCCTCGCCCGTGTATCCCACGCTGACGGCGGCGGATGTCGAAGCGGTAGTCGCCTATTTGCGGACCTGGCAGCCCGCACCCGCGCGAGAGCAGAAGACCCAGGAGCACACGAAATGACGAAGAGCGACAAATCACGGCGGGACTTCCTGCGGCTCGCGGCGGCGGGCGGATTCGCGGGGCTGGTCAACTCGGCGCGCGACGCCTGGGCGCTGGAGGCGGTGACGAATCCGCTGGCGCAGTACCCCGATCGCGGTTGGGAGCGGACGTACCGGGACCTGTGGAAATACGACTCGACGTATACGTTCACCTGCGCGCCGAACGATACGCACAACTGCATCCTCAAGGCATATGTCCGGCAGGGCGTGATCACGCGGATCGGGCCGACCATGAAGTACGGCGAGGCGGCCGACCTGAACGGCAACCGGACCAGCAGCCGCTGGGATCCGCGGGTGTGCCAGAAGGGTCTGGCGCTGACGCGGCGCTTCTACGGGGACCGGCGCGTCAACGGCTGTATGGTGCGCGCGGGCTGGAAGAAGTGGGTGGAGGAGGGCCATCCGCGCGGGTCCGATGGGCGGCCGCCGGAGAAGTACTTCCAGCGCGCCCGGGATCAGTGGGTGCGCGTTTCGCACGCGGAGGCGGCGACGCTGGTCGCCAAGACGCTGAAGAACATCGCGGAAACCTATACCGGCGAGGCCGGAAAGAAGCGTCTCGAGGCCCAGCATTACGATCCGGCGGTGGTTGAGGCCACCAAGGGCATCGGGACCCAGGTGCTGAAGTTCCGGGGCGGCATGCCGCTGCTGGGCATGACGCGCGTCTTCGGTCTGTACCGGATGGCGAACTCGATGGCGCTGCTCGACGCCAAGATCCGCAACGTAGGGCCGGACCAGGCGGTCGGCGGCAAGGGCTTCGACAATTACTCCTGGCACACGGATCTGCCGCCGGGCCACCCGATGGTGACCGGGCAGCAAACGGTGGAGTTCGATCTGTCGGCGGTGGAGCATTGCAAGACGGTAATCGTGTGGGGCATGAACTGGATCACGACGAAGATGCCCGACGCGCACTGGTTGACCGAGGCGCGGCTGAAAGGGACGCGGGTGGTGGTGATCGCCTGTGAATACTCCGCAACGGCCAGCAAGGGGGATGACGTGATCGTCACGCGGCCCGGCGTGACCTCGGCGCTGGCGTTAGGCCTGGCCCACGTGGTGCTGCGCGACAAACTCTACGACTTGAACTACGTGAAGCAGTGGACGGACCTGCCGCTGCTGGTGCGGATGGACACGCTGAAGAGCTTGCGCGCCGAGGAGGTATTCGGCGGAGCGCCGGCGGAGCTGAAGAACACGCACGTGACCGCGGCCGGCGAGAAGATCCCGCCGCCGCTGCAGCACGGCGACCAGTTGGTGCCCGCCCAGATGCGGGCCGGCTGGGGCGACGGCGTGTGGTGGGACCGGGCCGCTAACGCGCCGAAGGCGACCACGCGCGACATGGTCGGCAAGAACTCGAACATCGGCGACGCTTTGCTGGAGGGGGCGGTGGAGGTGCAGCTCACCGACGGAAAGAAGGTCCGGTGCCGGACGGTCTTCGACCTGGTGCAGGAGTATGCCGCGCACTTCACGCCGAAAACCACGGAGGAGATCACCTGGGCGCCGGCGGCGGCCGTGGAAGCGCTGGCGCGGGATATCGCCAAGGATCCGGGGACCACGCTGTTCGCCATCGGGATGGGGCCGAACCAATTCTTCAACAACGACAACAAGGACCGGGACCTGTTTCTGCTGGCGGCGCTGACCGGCAATGTCGGCAAGATCGGCGGCAACGTCGGATCGTACGCGGGCAACTACCGCGTGGCGCTGTTCAATGGCGCGCCGCAGTACATCAACGAGAACCCGTTCGATCTGGAGCTCGATCCGGCGAAGCCGGCGCGTCCGAAGCAGTACTGGCGCGGCGAATCGGCGCATTACTACAACCATGAGGACCATCCGCTGCGTGTCGGCAAGAAGCTGCTGACCGGATCCACGCACCTGCCGGCGCCCACGAAGTCCCTGTGGTTCGCCAACGCCAATTCGATCCTCGGCAACGTGAAGTGGCACTACAACACGGTGGTGAACGTGCTGCCGCGCATCGAGATGATCGCGGTGAACGAATGGTGGTGGTCGACGTCGTGCGAATGGGCGGATGTGGTCTTTGGCGTCGACTCCTGGGCGGAACTGAAGCATCCGGACATGACGGCGTCGGTGACGAACCCCTTCCTGACGGTGTTTCCGCGGACGCCGATGAAGCGGATCTTCAACACGCTCGGGGACATCGAGGTGCTGGCCCTCGTGGGCGACAAGCTGGCGGAGGTGACCGGCGACGTCCGCTTCCGCGATTGCTGGAAGTTCGTGCGCGAGGGCCGGTCGGACGTGTACCTACAGCGGATCCTCGACTTTTCGACGAACGCGAAAGGCTTCCGGTTCTCCGAGCTGGAAGCACGCGCGCGGGAGGGCATCCCGGCCATCATGCAAAGCCGGACGTCGCCCAAGGCCGTCGGCTATGAGCAGGTGACCGACTCCAAGCCCTGGTACACCAAGACGGGCCGCCTCGAATTCTACCGCCCCGAGGACGAGTTCATCGAAGCCGGCGAGAACCTGCCGGTGCACCGCGAGCCCGTGGATTCGACGTTCTACGAACCGAACATCATCATCGCGCCGAAACACGAAGCGCTCCGGCCCGCCGGACCCGAGCAATACGGCGTCGCGCGCAACGACCTGAGCTGTGAAACCCGCTGCGGACGCAATGTCGTGCTGCCGTGGGAGCTGGCGAAGAAGACCGCCCATCCGCTCGCCAAGGACGGCTACAAGTTCATCTTCCATACGCCGAAGTACCGCCACGGCGCGCACACCACGCCGATCGACACGGACATGAACGCGGTGCTGTTCGGTCCGTTCGGCGACCTGTACCGGCACGACAAGCGCAGCCCGTTCGTCACCGAAGGCTACGTGGATATCAACCCGGACGACGCGCGCGGCCTCGGCATCGAGGACGGCGACTATGTGTGGATCGACCCGGATCCGGAGGATCGTCCGTTCCGCGGGTGGCAGAAGAACAAGCGCGACTACGAGTTCGCGCGCCTGATGTGCCGGGCGCGCTACTACCCGGGAACGCCGCGGGGCGTTACCCGCATGTGGTTCAACATGTACGGGACCACGCCGGGCTCGATGGCCGGCGCCAAGAAACGCGCCGATGGGCTCGCCAAGAACGAGGCCACGCAGTATCAGGCGATGTTCCGCTCCGGCTCCCACCAGTCCGCGACGCGCGGCTGGCTGAAGCCGACCCTGATGACGGACTCGCTGGTGCGCAAAGAGATCTTCGGCCAGGTGGTGGGGCAGGGCTTCCTGCCCGACACGCACTGCCCCACCGGCGCGCCGCGCGAGGCGATCGTGAAGATCACCCGGGCGGAAGCGGGAGGAATCGATCAGAAAGGTGTCTGGCGTCCCGTGAAACTGGGCATCCGCCCGCGCAACGAATCGGCCGCGATGAAGAGATACCTCGCCGGGGAGTTCTTCGGCGGCAAGGAGAAGGCGTAAATGGCACGCGTATTCAACTGGCAGCTGGGCCGCGAGATGTCGTACTGGTATCCCGAGAGCCGCCCGCAGCGGCAGTTCGCCGCGGTCTTCGATACCAACAAGTGCATCGCGTGCCAGACCTGCACTCTCGCCTGCAAAACCACCTGGACCTCCGGGCGCGGCCAGGAGTACATGTTGTGGAACAACGTGGAGTCGAAGCCGTACGGCTTCTATCCGCTGGCCTGGGACCTGAAGCTGCTGGAGATGCTCGACGGCGGCAAGTGGGAGGGCGCGAAGTACGGCGGACAGACGATCTTCGAGTCGGCGCCCGCCGGCGAGCGGGTGCTCGGGTGGCGCCCGGAGGCGCAGGACTATGCGTACCCCAACTGCGGCGAGGACGATTGCGCCGGGCAGGTGGATGGCGGCGCCAGCCTGAGTTCACCGCACATGAACTGGTTCTATTACCTGGCCCGGATCTGCAACCACTGCTCGTATCCGGCGTGCCTGGCGTCGTGTCCCCGGGGTTCCATCTACAAACGCCCGGAGGACGGCATCGTGCTGGTGGACCAGGGCCGCTGCCGCGGTTACCAGGAGTGCGTGAAGGGGTGCCCGTACAAGAAAGTCTTCTTCAACCCGATGACCGGCACCTCGGAGAAGTGCATCGCGTGCTTCCCGAAGATCGAGCAGGGGATCCAGCCGCAGTGCTTCGTCAACTGCATCGGCAAGATCCGGATGGCGGGATGGATCTCGAAGCCTGAGAACGCGCGGCCGGAGAACCCCATCGATTACCTCGTGCATATCAGGAAGGTCGCCTTGCCGTTGTTTCCGCAGTTCGGCCTCGAGCCGAACGTGTATTACATTCCGCCGGTCCACGTGCCCACGGCGTTCACCCGCCAGATGTTCGGTCCCGGCGTGGGCGACGCGATCCGGACCTACCGGAATGCCAAGAACGATCCGGACCTGGCCGCACTTCTGTGCCTGTTCGGTTCGAGCGAGATGGTGATGCCGCGCTGGAAGCGGCAGGGGGACATGGTCAGCGGACTGGACGAGAAGGGCAACACCATCGTACGGGTGCCGATGCACGAGCCGGTGCATGTCCGGCAGGCCTTCGACAGGCTGTACCAGATCACCCGGACGAACTGCCCGTAGGAGAGGTCACGATGAGTCGCACGCTGCTGGTGATCGCTGCACTGAGTTGGCTGACGGCTTGCGGGCCTGGCGTCAAGCACGTGAATGAGGTTGTCGCCGCCCGGGTGGAGAAACTCCCCGCCGGGCCGGCGGACGCAGCATGGGAGAACGCGCCCGAATACACGGCGCCTTTGCTGCTGCAGGACCTGGTGGAGCCGCGGACGCTGAAGACGTCGACGGCGGAAGTACGGGTGCGCGCGCTCACCAACCGCTCCGAGATCGCTTTCCGGCTGACGTGGGCGGATCCGGTGGTGAACGACCTGCCGGGTCCGGGGCGGTTTCTGGATGGGTGCGCGATCCAGGTTCCCCGCACGCGGGAGGCGAATCCGCCCGATCCGCAGATGGGCCAGGCGGCGAAGCCGGTGGAGATCACGTTCTGGCGGGCGGACTGGCAGGCTTCGGTGAACGGGCGCAAGGACGTGATCCAGTCCCTGTACCCGAACGCCACGGTGGACCACTACCCGTTCGACGCGAAGTCCCTGGAGCCGGGATCGGCGGAACAGAAAGCGATGGCGACCCGGTATGCTCCGGCCCAGGCGATGGGCAACCGGCGGGTGGGGCCGCGGGAGGCGCCGGTGGAGGACCTGGTGGCCGAGGGTCCCGGCACGCTGTCGCCGCACCCGGACGCGGGATCCCGCGGCCGGGGCGAACGGACGAAGGACGGGTGGTCGGTGGTGATCGTCCGCAAGATGCCGCAAGGTCTGGCGCCCAGGGAACGAACGCAGATCGCGTTCGCGGTATGGGAGGGATCCCAACAGGAGACGGGAGCCCGCAAGATGCGCACGGGGTGGACGCCGCTCTCCGTGCTGGAGGCGAAATGACCCAGCTGGCCGGTTCCATTGAGGCTGCGTTGCGGGAAGCGGCGGAGTGGCGGCTGCTCGGGCTGCTGTTCGAATGTCCTTCAGCAGAATGGCGCGCGAGCATCGCCGGCCTCGCCGCCGATGTGCGGGACGAGGACCTGCGCCTCGCCGCGAGGCTGGCCATCGCCGAAGCGACCGAAGGACTCTATCATTCGACCTTCGGCCCCGGGGGGCCGGCGCCGCCGCGCGAGGCGACGCATCGCGATATGGTGCAGCTCGGTTACCTCATCGCCGAACTGGAGGCTTACTATGCGGCGTTTGCCTATCCCCGCAACCACCCGGAGGCTCCGGACCACGTGAGCGTAGAGGCGGGGTTCGCCGCGTACTTGAAGTTCAAGGAAGCCTATGCGGAGTCGTGCGAGGACCGCGAAGCGGCAGAGGCGGCGCGGGAGGCCTGCCGCGAGTTCGTCGCGGAGCACCTGGCGTCGCTTGCCGAACCGATGACCGCAGCGCTAGCGGGTTCGGGGATCCCCTACCTGGAAGCGGCTGCGCGGGTACTGGCGCGGCGGGCCGGTCCCGCCAAGCCGAGGTTCGTAGTGCTGGAGCCGGCTGAGGCGGCCGCGGATGTTCTTACCTGCGGCGCGGCCGCGGAGCCAGCAGAAGAGGAGATTGTATGACGATCCAAGACAGCCAAACCGTCGCCGAACTGGCCGCGCTTTCTCCAGCGGCGATCCGGGTGTTCGAAGACCATGGCATCGATTTCTGCTGCGGGGGCGGCAAGCCGCTCGCCGTGGCTTGCCTCGAGAAGGAGGTGGATCCCGCGGCCCTGCTCACCGAGTTGGAAACGGCGCTCCGCGCGGCGCCGCCCGCCGGCAGCAACTGGAGAACCGCGCCGCTGCCGGAGCTGATCGACCACATTCTGGAGCGCCATCATGCGTACCTGCGCGCGGAGTTTCCGCGGCTCCGCAAACGGATGGCGGCAGTGCGCGCGGCCCATGGCGAGCGCGACGGCGCAAGGCTGGAGGAACTCGACGGCGTGCTCGCGAGCCTGCAGCTGGAGCTGGAGATGCACATGCACAAGGAGGAGTTCATCCTGTTTCCCGCGATCCGGCGGGGCGAGCCGTGGATCCGGCAGCCGATCGCGGTGATGGAGATGGAGCACGAAAGCGCGGGGGAGGCGCTCGCGTCCTTGCGGCGAATCACCGCCGGCTATCAGCCCCCGGAGCATGCCTGCGCGACCTACCGGGCGCTCTATGCGGGGCTGGAGGAACTGGAAAAGGACTTGCACGTGCACATCCACCTGGAGAACAACATCCTATTCCCCCGGGCGATGCAGGAGGCGCGATAGGCGATGGCGCGGCGGGAGCGCGGGGTGCTGATCGCGGTGGGCGGCCACAGCCGCCGCGTGGGCAAGACGGCGATGATGGAGGCGGTGCTGCGGAGTATGCCGCGGATGGAGTGGCACGCCTACAAGATCTCGCGGCACCGTCACAACGGCGAGATCCGGCCGCCGGGTGATTTCCGGACGGAGCAAACCGAGCGGTACCTGGCGGCGGGGGCGGCCGCGGCGCGCCTGCTCCGCCTGACGGACGAGGCATTCGGAACCGGCGTCCAGGAGCTCGAACTGCTGCTGCGGGCGGGCCGGAACGTCGTCGTCGAGTCCAACCGCACCGGCGGGTACCTGGCGGCGGACGTGACGCTGTTCGTGATCGATCCGGGCACCGCGGATTGGAAGGCATCCTCGGCCGGCTGCTTGAGCCGCGCCGACGCGCTCGTGCTCTCAGGAGCGGGGGACTGGCCGTCGCCAATGCCGCCGCGGGCCGTTTTCCGGCTGGCGCAATGGAATCAGACGCCCACGGGCTTTGCCGGGTGGCTGCGAGAGCGTTTGCGGCGCGAGCCACAGGGGCAGTTGCTGGCCGCCCCAAAGCATGCATGCGGTTGGCCCGTGAACGGCTGAAGGACCGCGGGATTAGTGGAGCACCACCACGGCGGCGGTGGTGTGCAAGAGCGAAACCAGCAGCAGCCGGATTCCTACTCGCGTCAAGGGCTCCCCACGGTGGGCAGCGCTGCGCCCACGAAGCAGTTCGAAGCCGTTCCCGAAGGCCGACAAGGCGAACGGGATCCAGAGGCGGTTCGCGCCGAAGAGCAGAACCAACGCGGCCACCAGTTGCAGCAATTGGAGGGCGGCGGATAGGGCGGCTAACCGGTTGGCCGACGGCTTGTGCGCCCGGAACTGCAGCCGCGCGTGCACTACGGGAATGGCCGCCACCGCATGCGCCGCCAGGGTGACCCAGAGGAGCCAGGCCCAGTCGGGAAGCGTCCCGGTGGCGGCGGCCGCCACCAGCAGCGGGGTGGAGGTAAGTCCCGTGGCGCTCACCGCTTGAAGCATGACCGAGCGCTGCTGGTTCCGCAGCGTCAGCCCGACCGACGCAGCGGAGAGGATCAGTCCACCGCCGAGCATAGGCGCAAGAATGAGTGCGGGCAGAGCCAGCGTCAGCGCTCCGGCGCAGACGGCAACCGCCGTCAACAAAAACATCGCCCAGCGTCCTGCGGCGGCGGCCTCGGCCGAGTCGCGCTGCCACAGAAGGCGATGCCGAATCCAGATCACCAGTGGCTCGCGCACAAGGAAGGCGCACACTAGCAGGCTCAGCACCGGCACATGCGCCCAAGTCCAGGCGGCGGTGAGCGACAGGCTGGCAATAAGCGGTTGGAACAGAAGGCCCCAGGCACCGTGCTCCCGCGGGAGAGGGAGGCGGGCCGGCGCGGATTTCGAGGGTGCTCTCACCGCGAAGGCCTTGCTTCTACGATAAGGCGGACATACACTATCTCTATTACTACTCCATGCTGAACAAGACGTCAATCTCGGCAATCCGCGCCATGCTGCTCCTCGCCGGGCAGGAGCCCAAGGACCCCTGGTCGCCGCGGCGTCTGGCGGACGCCCTCGGCGAGTCCCCGACCTACATGGCCAAGGTGATCCGGCACCTGGTGCGGGACGGAATCCTCGACTCGGCCAAGGGCGTCAAGGGCGGCGTGCGGCTGGTCAAGTCCCCGGGCGAGATCCGGCTGCTGGATATCGTAGAGGCCTGTCAGGGGACCATCGTCGGCGACTTCTGCCGGCGTTCCCCACCGCAGGGCGCGGCTTGCGCGTTTCACCGGGCGGCGGTGGAACTGCATGAAGCGATCACCGGCGTGTTAGACAAGTGGACCGTGGCGCACCTGCTCGCCGGACCGTTCACGGAGCGTCCCGCCGATGGCGGGTTGGCGTGCCTGATGGCCGGGGTACCGCCGCCGGTCGCCAACCGCCGCCCGGCAGGTCTCGTGACTCTCCAACCGCAGGCTTCCCAATGACCTACGTTTCGCCGCGATTGCTTGCCGAAGTGACGATCCCCGAGCAGGGGATCCTGAGCCGGACGCTCCACAACGACGAGTTCCTGAAAGTGGTGCTCTTCGGGTTCTCGGCGGGCCACGAGTTGAGCGCCCACACTGCGCCGATGCCGGCGGTGCTGCAGGTGCTGGACGGAGCGGCGCGGATCACGCTGGGCGAGGACACGCATCGGTTCGAAGCCGGCAGCTTCATCTACATGCCGCCCGGCTTGACGCACGCGGTCGTGGCGGAGAGTCCGCTGGTGCTGCTGCTCCAGTTGTGGAAAGGAGCAAAGTCATGATCGCGATCGGGGGACCCGTCCCCTCGGGTGAGCCGCTGGGGCTGCTGACGGACTGTCACCGCCGGATCGAAGCCGCGCTGCAGGTCCTGGAGGCCGCCGCCGGCTGGTCCGGGGCGCTGGACGAGGAGCGTCAAGGAGCGCTCACCCGCGCCCTGCAGTTCTTCCGGGAGATGGCTCCAAAGCACACCGCCGACGAAGAGCGGTCGCTGTTCCCGCGGCTTCGCGCCAAGGGCGAGGCACTGGCAGAACTGGACGGGCTCGAAGGCGACCACGTTACCGCGGACGCCTGGCACGCCGAGGTCGACCGGATCGGGTGCGCGTGGCTCGCGTCTGGGGCTCTGGACAACGCCCAAAGCGCCGCGTTCGCGGCGCGCGTGGCGGAGCTGGCGTCCCTGTACCGGCGTCACATCGCGGTGGAGGACGACATCGTGTTCCCTCTGGCCCGCCGGATCCTGAGCCGCGCAGAACAGCAAGACGTCCAGCGGGAAATGGTGGGCCGGCGGGCCATACGCCTGGGAACGCTCGCGGCGCTTTGTCTGCTATTGACGGAAGCGCCGCTCGCGGCGGAGCAGAAGGTCGGCCCGGTATCGGTGCAGGGGTCCATTCGCACCCGCCTGGAGACCTGGAACTGGTTCTCGAACGGCGAGGGCGAGAACACCTACGCGTTCTCCGGCAGCTTCGCACGGCTGGCGTTCTCGGAGGCCCGCAAGCGTTTTGACTGGCAGGTAGAGTTCGCCGCTCCGGTACTGCTGGGGTTGCCCGATAACGCCCTGGTCGGCGCTCCGGCGAGTTTCCTCGGCCTGGGCGCGAACTACTTCGCCGCCAACGATCGCGAGCAAAACGCCGGCATGGTGTTCCTGAAACAGGGTTTTGTGCGGATCAAGGGACTGGGTGGGGACGAACGCCAGAGCCTGAAGCTGGGCCGCTTCGAGTTCAACGACGGTACGGAAGTGACATCCAAGGACGCTACCCTCGCCGCGCTGAAGCGGGACCGGATTTCCCAGCGCCTGATCGGGAACTTCGGCTGGACCCACGTCCAGCGCAGCCTGGACGGCTTCCATTACGTCGCGAACCGCAAGGTCGCGCTGCATGTGATCGGAGCCTTTCCGACGCGCGGCGTGTTTCAGGTGGACGGCTGGGGTCCGCTGCGGACCGGCTTCGTGTACGTGTCCTTAAACCGCGCGCAGGGGTCGTCGGACTGGCGTCTCTTCGGGATCTATTATCACGACTTCCGGCATGTGTTGAAGACCGACAACCGGCCCCTGGCCGCGCGCCGCAACGACCTGGGCAACATCCGCCTCGGGACGTACGGCGGGCACTATCTGCATACGCTGCCGGCGAAGTCCAGGGGCACGTTCGATGTGCTGTTGTGGGGCGCGGCGCAATCGGGCCGGTGGGGTTCCCTCAACCACCTGGCCAGCGCCATCGCGGCCGAGGCGGGCTGGCAGCCCGTGTGGGGCAAGCGGTGGAAGCCCTGGTTCCGCGGCGGCTTCTACCGCGGGTCGGGCGACGGCGACCCGGCGGATCGGCGGCACGGGACCTTCTTTCAATTGCTGCCCACGCCGCGGCCCTTCGCGCGTTTCCCATTCTTCAACATGATGAACAACGAGGACGCCCATGCCTCGGCGGCGGTGCGTCCCGCGAAGGCGATCACCGTGCGCGGCGAGTTCCACGCCCTGCGCCTCGCCTCCGGGGCCGACCAGTGGCTGCAGGGCGGCGGCGCCTTCCAGCCGTGGACCTTCGGTTACGTGGGCCGGCCAAGTCCCGCGGCTGCGGGGAGGCCGGCGCTGGCGAATCTCTACGATGTCAGCCTCGAATGGAACGTGAACTCGCACTTCGTCTGGAATGCCTACTTCGGCCATGCCCAAGGTTTCCGCGTGGTGCGGTCCATCTACAATAAAGAGCGGAACGCCAACCTCGGGTATCTGGAGGCGACCTTCCGATTCTGACCATGATCAGACCTGGATTGCTATTCGCCGTCGCTGCCGGTGTGTTCCTCGGCCTCGCGGTCTTCAATGTCCAATACGCGCGCGGCACTGCGTACCTGCAGGATGATCCGGCCGCCTGCGCTAACTGTCATGTCATGAACGACGTCTACGCAGCGTGGCGCAAGGGCAGCCACCACCAGGTCGCGGTCTGCAACGATTGCCACACTCCGGCGGGTTTCGTGCCCAAGTATGCGAACAAGGCCCTAAACGGCTTCTTCCATTCGTGGGCGTTCACGCTGAGCACCTTTCCCGACAGCATCCGGATTACGCCCCGGAACCGGAGCGTGACGGAACAGGCGTGCCTGAAGTGCCACGCCGAAGTCACCGAGAACCTACGCGCCGCGCATCCCGTGTCGCGCGAAACGTCCTGTCTCCACTGTCACAACCGGGTAGGACACCGCTAGAGAGAGGCCAACTCACCCTCATGAAACGCTGGATCCCGTTCACTGCCGCCGCCGTCGCCGCCCTGGTTGCCGCGGGGTTGCTCGTGAATATCTTCGAGAAAAAGCAGGAAGCCAAGAATCCGTTCTTCCGCGTCGTCGAACTCGACGACGACACTGACGACCCGGCCGTTTGGGGCAAGAACTTCCCTCTCCAGTACGATCTCTACCGGAAAACCGTGGACGTGGAACGCACCCGCTATGGCGGCAGCGAAGCCATCCCGCGACGGCCCTCGCCGAAGGATCCGCGGGAAACCGTGGCCCAAAGCAAGATCGAGGAAGATCCGCGCTTGAAGCGGATGTGGCTCGGGTATCCGTTCTCGGTGGATTTCCGCGAGGAGCGCGGCCACGCCTACATGCTCGTGGACCAGCAGAACACGCGCCGCGTACAGGAGTTCAAGCAGCCGGGCGCCTGTCTGAACTGTCACGCGTCCATCTACGTCGCGTTACGTAAGGCGGGCGAGGGCGACATCATGAAGGGCTTCGAACGGATCAACCACGAACCGTACGCCGAAGCGGTGCAGCGGGTGAAGCACCCGGTGGCATGTATCGACTGCCACGACCCGAAGACCCTGCAATTGCGGGTCACGCGGCCCGCCTTCATCGAAGGCATGAGAGCCTACCGCGGGGCGAACTTCGACGTGAATACCATGGCCACCGCCCAGGAAATGCGCTCCTACGTCTGCGGCCAGTGCCATGTCGAGTATTACTTCAAAGGGCCGGAGAAGCGCCTGGTCTTCCCGTGGCACAAGGGCCTGCAGGTGGACCGGATCTACGACTACTACACCGAGGTCCAGCATACGGACTTCACGCACGCCGAGACGGGGGCGAAGGTGCTGAAAGCGCAGCATCCGGAGTTCGAGATGTGGTCCCAGGGCGTGCACGCGCGCTCCGGCGTGTCGTGCGCGGACTGCCACATGCCGTACCAGCGCGTGGGCGCGACCAAGATCAGCGACCACCACGTGCGGAGCCCGCTGCTGAACATCAACCGCGCCTGCCAGACGTGCCACCACTTTCCGGAAAGCGAGATGAAGGCGCGGGTCGAGTTGATCCAGACGCGCTTCGCCGAGTCGCGCAACCTCGCCGCGGACGCGCTCATGGAGCTGATTACCGATATCCAGGCGGCGCGCGGCGCGGGCGCCACCGACGCGCAACTGGCCGCCGCGCGGGAGGCGCAACGGCGGGCGCAGTTCTATCTGGACTTCGTTGAGGCGGAGAATTCGGCCGGCTTTCACGCGCCGCAGGAGACGTTGCGCGTGCTGACCCACTCCCTCGACTGGTCGCGCAAGGGACAACTTGCGGCGCGCCGAAGGTAGGCGGTCGCCGCTCCATGTCCGGGAGCTGGGGCATCGTGTGCGCGACATACCCGCCTGCCTCGCTTGATGAAGAGCATCCCGGCCTCGGCTGGGATGCGGCAGTGGCTGCCGCGTGGGGCTTCGAACTGCTCATGGACCGGCGAGCTGACCCGGTCCTGAAGTTTCACCAACGCTGACTCGTGCAGCTTCGGAAACCGTCTGGCGGTGAGGCGCTTGGCGCTCTCTTGATCCACGATCGGATCCACCGGAGTTCAGCGCTTGCTGCCGCCGGTCCGGAGGAACTCCTCGACCATCCCTGCCGGAAACCTCACCAGCCGCCCGAGCCGCACCGACGGCAACTGCTTGCGCCGCGCCAGCTCATACACCCGGGACTTCGTCAGCCCCAGCCGCCGCGCCACGTCATCCGCCGACAGCAGCTCTGGTTCGGCGCCCGGCTTCGCGAGCCGCTCCAATGCCGCCACTTCCTGCCGGAGGAAACCCGCGCACGCTTCCACGCTCCAGCTCGTGCCGAAGTTGGGCGTCCGTCCGAAACCGAGCAGCGGAAACAACTCCTCCGAGCGTGGCTGTTCGTTCCAGGTCAGCCATTCCCGCTGCAACCAGCGGTCGAGATACTCGTTCAGCGTGAGGTACGACCGGTCGATCCGCACCCCGAGGTCGCGGTTGCGGAGGGTCTCATTGAGCCGCTTCTGGGCGTCCTTCCGGGCGCCGCGGACCGTCTTCGAGACGTAGATCCGTTTGATCCTGTAAGTTGCTGAGGACTATGGTGGGCGGTCACAGGCTCGAACTGTGGACCTCCTGCTTGTAAGGCAGGCGCTCTAACCGGCTG
>CAYYID010000029.1:0-12971 GCA_964471915.1 uncultured Solibacteraceae bacterium
TCTGCGCGATCGACGCCGAGAACGCCGTTGAGCCGAGAATGACGGGTTGCCGGTCGAGGGTCGCCTGTCCCGTGCCCGAGTAAGTGGCTCGCACCGTCGCGGCCACGCTCGAACCGAGCGGCGCCGTGAACTGCACCGAGGATCCGCTGGTGGCGGAGAACGCGTTGTCCCCTTGGGTGATCAGCAACGAGAACTGCGCCAGCCCCGGCGCAGCGAACACCGCTGCCAGCAGCGGCAAGCCGAACCAGCTTCGGAGTGCGGTCATGGCTGGCTGCCCTCCGGCTCGCCCGAAGGTATGAAATACACTGCCGGATCGTCTCCCAGCGCCAGGGACCAAAGCGGATCGCCGGCCGCCTGCCGCGCGCCGCAGAGCAGGCTATTGCGCCCGAGTTGCTCCAATCCGCCGGGGGGCACCGGTATTTCCCGGCGCGCCACGACTTCTCCGGTGCCGGCATCGAAGATCAGCACCAACTGGTCCCGCCCGCCGGCGACATAGAGCAGATCTCGCCCGCCCGCAGTCGCCGCGAGCAGAGCCCGCGCATCGGTGAGGCCCGTCTCGAACGCCGATGCGACGGCGCCGGTGGCAACGTCCAGAGTCGTTACCTTGCCCGCGCTGTCCAGAACGTGGACCTTTCCGCTGTGCGCCGCTGCCCGCAGCGCGACGGGATCACGCATCTTCAGCAGCGGCACGAACGAGCCGGAACGGATCAGATACACGCCGCCGTCTTCGCCGGCCAGGGCGATCGCGGCGTCCCCCGCACCGAGCGCGGCGACGGCGGCGATGCGGCCCGCCAGCGGCGCGGTGCTCATTGCCGTTCCCTCGTCGGATGATCCCGGAAGTCCGCTCACCACCCGCACCCAGCCCGCGCGGCTCGAGAAGAGCACCACCGCCGAACCGTCGGCGGTCCAGGCCGCGCCGTCCGCCTCGGGATACTCGCCGGACAATTCCCATTCCGCCGGCGCGCCCGCGCCCAGCGCCGTGAGCACCCGGCACCGGCCCTCGCGGCATCCGATCCCCCAGTCGCGCGCCGGCGCCACCCAGCCGGCCTCGCACTCCGGCCCCGTGGCCGGCCCGAGCGTCGCCGCTCCCAGGATGCCCCGCACGGCGCGGAACCTCTTCACGGGCGCGTCGAAGAGATACCCTTCCACGGGACCGGACACCGGCTGCGCAGCGAGCAGCGTGCTCCCCATCGCCGCAGCCATCAGGATCCGCCACATCCGCATCAACGCCCTCCCACCGTGGGATTGCCGGGGGCGATGATCACGGCGCTCGAACCTCCACCGTTGCCGCGCGTCGCGAGGATTCCCGCCGCCGCGCCGCCCGCCGCTCCCGCGATCGCGATCCAGGTCCACTTGTTCGCCCAGATGCTCTTCTTCGCCTTCGCCCGCTCGTCAGCCCGCACGGTGACATTCTCGAGATACAACGTCGCCTCGCCCATCTCGTTACGCAGGATGGCGGTCACCTTCACCGGAAAACGGCCCACCTCGCTATTCGCCACCCAACCCGTCGCCGCCACCTGTCCGTCGGCGTTGCTCCCAAACGTCTGCGCGTTCTTGCCGCCCGCGAAGACCGCGCCCGGACCCGTAATCGGGAACCGGAACGTCACCTGCGCCCCCTCCACGGGACGGCTGTTCTGGTCGAGCACCTGCACCACGAGAGGCGCCATCAACCGCCGCTGGAGATCGTTCTGCTCGTTGTTGCCGGCCAGCGGCAAGATCTTCAGACTCTGCGTCATCGGCAACTGCCCCACCGGCTGCGGCGCCGCCGGCGTCTGAGCCGCCAATAGCGCAGGAATCAGCGCCGCCACCAACAGCGCCCGTGGATTTGATGAAGTGCTCGGGATTCGGATCATTCAGCCTTGCTTTCTCCCGCCCGCGGCAGGCGTTCAGGGTCTGAGGAGCAACGCGACGGCCATCCCGGGAATCGCGGTCAGGCCGGCGGTGGACAGGTTCGCGAGAAACGCGCGGCCTCCTGCGCGCGGCACCATCACGACGTCGTTCGGCTGCAGCGGGAAATCCACGTCCTCGCCCTTCTCGATGCGCTTCAAATCGAGGACGATCTCCGCGCGCCGGCTGGTCCCCAGCACGGGCCGCAGCACCCGGATCTTCTGGCTGGCCGTCGGCGCCAAACCGCCCGCTTCGCTCAGCGCCTGCGAAACGGAAACTGAATCGCGTTCGGCCAGTTCGATCGCCCCCGCCCGCAGGACGCTGCCGCTCACGTAAATCCGTTCCGCGCGATCCACGCTGATGATGTCGTAAGGTTGCAGCACGATATCCGCGGCCGGGTTGATGTCCTGCGTCAGGCTCTCCAGGCTGATCTCGATGTAGCTGACCTTTCGCTCCGGGTTGTCGACCACCCCCGGCAGGTCGATGCGGCCATACTCGGACCGCCGGGAAACCCGGATTCGGCGGTTGGCGTTCGGCAGCAGACCTCCCACCCCCGTCAGCATCTCCACCAGCGTCCGGTTGCCCTGCAAGGGGTAGATCCCTGGATTCCTGAAGGCCCCGACGAAGAACACGGGGTCGCTGCGGAACTGGACAAGGCTAATGGAAACCTGCGGATTACGAACGAATTCGGCCAGCCGCTTCGTCAACTCCGCTTCGAGCGCCTCTACCGTAACACCTGCCGCGCGTACCCGGCCGATGACGGGCAACGTCAGGAAGCCCTCGGCGTCGATCCGGAACGGCTTCTGGTCGAGTTCCTCCGCCTGCGGTGCGCGGATCAGAATCTGGTCGTTGGCGCCCAGCGTGTAACCGGGGCGGAGATTGGGGCCGGCCTGCGCCGGCGGTTGCGGCGGCGTCTGGGCGTAGCCTGGCGTCATCGCGAGCATCGCGATCGCGCCCGCCACGAGGAGCAACTTCTTCCGGATCCGGAGCATGCGGCTCCCTCCTGGTCTAGAGAACTTCACGTCAGACGATTCTACCGCGCCCCGGAGGGTTTTTGAGGAGCGGAACTGAGCGGCCGGACCCAACTCCGGTCAATCTCCGTCGAGACGGACCGCTGGAGCAGCGTAATGGACACCACCAGCCGGTGCTTGCCCTTGATGGTCTGCAGCAGCCCTTCTAGACCCAGTAACGGACCCCGCTCGATCAACACCCGCTGTCCCGCCTTCAGGAACGGCCACGGACTCACCAGCAGGCCCGAAGAGGTCATCCGCCGCACGCGCTCCACTTCGTCCTCCGGAATCGGGATCGGTCCGTCGCCGAATCCCACCAGTCCCACGACGCCGGGGGCCGACAGGATCGGCAGCCGGTTCGAGGGATCCAGGCGGCAGAAGACATATCCCGGAAAAAGAGATTCGGTAATCAGTTTCTTGCGGTCCGACCACTGGCGCATGACGTCGTAGGTGGGATAGTACTCTTCCAAGCCACGCCCGCGAAGTTGCAGGGATACCGCTCGCTCCTGCCGAGAGCGTACCCGCACGGCGAACCACGGCAGGCAAATCCCCGTCGCCTGCTCTTCCCCGTCGCCGGAATCTGTCATTCCAAGCAGCATGCGTCTCCCGTATTGAACATGCCCCAAACTCCTAAGCTTTGTCAATACAAGCGTTTGGGGTACTCGGACGTCCTAGGCCGGTGGTTCTAGAACCGTTCGTTACAAAGTGCTCAAGCGTTTCACTAGCCTGCTCGCTGGTACCCCGCGAAGCTGTACCCGACTCCGCCAACTCCTCTGTCAGCAGCCCGTCTTTCGGGTATTGCTGGTACGCTACGCGCATCCTGTCGGATTATCGGATCAACGCGGGCAGGTACTGTAGGCAAAGGTCAGAGCAATCAAGCGAAGCGAAACGCAATCTAACGAGTCGAAAACCGCTACCAGGCCACAGAGAGGCTCCGTTGGAGATCCAAAATGAACACGCGACGATATCAGTACCAGAAACCTCTGCCGCCAGGTGGGGCATTTGGCACAACTCGACGATTCTCCCCGAAAGTCGTTGAATACGCAGGCTCTTTCGGCGAGCTGCACCCCTCTCCTTAGCTCCCTTCGACTCCGCCGGGAGATCCGTTTCCTTAGTACTACCTCGATTCTTAGTCCTACTCCCTTCTAGGCCCTAGGGGTTAGCTCGGATTGTTGGCCCCGCACCCGGCACGCCACAATCTTCTTGGATCACCTGTTTTGTCGGCTTGAAAGGAAATACACAGCGCATGCGCTCCGCGACCCTCTTCTTGGCTACCTTGTTCGCCACCACGCTGACCGCCGGACCGGTCGTCATTGACGTCTTCGGTACCGACCAGAACCAAATCAACGTCGGACCCGGGACGCCTGGCGCGAACCCGCTCTCCAACAACGCCGGCATCGCCGCCCCCGACGCTGTCGGCGGCGCCCGCAACATCGGCTTGACCCGCAACACCGGCAACGGGCAGGATTCGGTCGTCGTCGGTCAAACCCCTGGTTTGTTTGAGTTCAGTTCCGCAGCGGCCAACAACTCGGTGGCTCGCATCATCTGGGACGGCGATACCAACGGCTCGGTAAACCCGACCGGACTTGGCGGCGTGGACCTCACCGGCGGCGGCACCAACACCTTCCTCCGCCTGCAGGCCCGCTCCGACATTACGGGCACGCTCTACATCACGGTCTTCACCAGCGCCACCAGCTACTCCACGGTCGCGATCACCCTGCCGGCCGGCGGCTTCGGCGCGACTCCCTTTACGGAGTACATCATCCCGTTCTCCTCCTTCACGCAGGGCGCGCCCGCCAACGTAACCAGCAGTTCGCTCGGCTTCAACCTTGGGGCTGCCACGGGCGGCGCAACCTTCACCAACGTGGGAGCCATCACGCTCTTCGTGGATGGCACCGGGGCCGGTTCCGCCGGTCTCGACACGCAGATCCGCCTGCTGCAGGCCGACGGCATCGTGACCCCGGAACCGGTCACCCTGGCGCTCGCCGGCGCGGGCCTCGGCCTCATCGGCCTGCTCCGCCGCCGCAAGCGGTAACTTGTAAGCCTCCACAGGAGCAACGCCGGACCGGACTGCCGCGGGGCAGCGGTCCGGCGTTCCTGTTTTCCTGGCCTCAGATCGCTTCCAGCTCTTCTTCCAGCCGCTGCCGCTGCTCCAGGTCCGCGTAGTAGCCGCCCTGGCGGATCAGTTCCTCGTGCGTCCCCTGCTCGGCCACCCGCCCGCCTTCGATTACGAAAATCCGGCTTGCGTGCCGCACGGTGGACACGCGGTGCGAGATCAGGATCGTCGTCCGCCCCGCCAGCACCTCGCCAAGGCCCTGCAGAATCCGCTCTTCGGTGACGGTATCCACGCTCGACAGCGCGTCGTCGAGAATCAGGATCCGCGGATCGCGCAACAGGGCGCGCGCTATCGCGGTCCGCTGCTTCTGGCCGCCGGAAAGCGTGACGCCGCGCTCGCCGATCATGGTCTCCAGACCGTGCGGCAGCGCCGCCAGGTCCGGCTCGAGGCCGGCGCGCCGGGCGGCATCTTCCACCGCCTCGCGCCGGGCGTCCGGCACGCCGAAGGCGATGTTTTCCGCCAGCGTGGCGCTGAACAGGAACGTCTCCTGCGGCACGAACCCGATCTGCCGCCGCAGCGCTTCCGGATCGAAGTCCCGCACATCCACGCCATCCACCCGCACCGCGCCCGCCGTCGGATCCAGCAGCCGGGGAATGAGGTTCACCAGCGTCGACTTGCCGGACCCCGTGTGTCCCACGATTGCCACGGTGGCGCCCGCGGGAATCGTCAGATCCACGCCCGCCAGCGCCATCCGGCCGCCGAAGTCCACCGTCACGCCGCGAAACTCCACCGCGCCCGCCAGCGGCTGCGGCACCGGGACCGAACGGGCCGGTGCGGCGATCGCCGGCTGCTCGTCCAACAGCTCCCGCAGCCGCGACAGCGAGGCGATACCGCGCTGCACCAGGTTCACCACCCAGCCCATCCCGATCAGGGGCCAGATCAACATGCCCATGTAGGTGTTGAACATCACAAACGAGCCCAGCGAGATCCGCCCGTCCAGCAACCGCGTCCCGCCCGCCCACAACACCAGCAGGAACGACAGCCCGATCAGCGCCTGCAGCACCGGATAGAACACCGCCGAGAGCCGCGCCAGCGCGATGTTCTTCGCCACGTAGTCCCGATTCAGCTCCGCGAAGTGCTCCAGCTCCGGCGACTCCTGAACGTACGCCCGCACCAGCCGCATCCCCGACAGATTCTCCTGCACGCGGCTCGAGATCTCCGAGAACTGCGCCTGGATCCGCTCGAAGCGGTCGTGGATCCGCTGGCCGAAGTAAATCACCGCCAGCGAGACCAGCGGCGCCGGCGCCAGCGCGATCAGCGTCAGCCGCCAGTCCACCGCCAGCATTACCCCCACCGCCAGCACCAGCGTCAGCGACGTCTCGGCGAAGTACATCACCCCGGGTCCGAGCATCATGCGCACGGCGTTCAGGTCATTGGTCGCGCGCGCCATGATGTCGCCCGTGCGGTAGCGGGCGAAGAACCCGCCGGACAGCGTCACCAGCCGCGCGAACAGGTCGTTGCGCAGGTCGAACTCCACGTCGCGCGAGATCCCGATCAGGATCACCCGCATCGCGTACTGGAACAGCCCCTTCACGGCGCTGATCGCCACCAGCAGTCCGGCGAAGGCGAGCAGGGTCTGCAGCCGGAAGCCCGCGCCCAGGGAGTCCACGCCGAAGCGGATCACCACTGGCAGCGCCGCCGCCAGCAGGTCCTTCATCAGCAGCGCGCCCATCCCCAGCACGAATCCCCGGCGGTACCGGCGCAGGTACGGCCAGGCGAAGCGCGCCGCTTCGCCCAGCACCGGGCGGTTCACACCCCCAGCCATGACGTCACCGTCTTGATCCATTCGTAGACGAACACTTTGCGTCCCTCGCGCACCGTCCACCAGCCGTGCTTCCAGTCGTCTTCAGGTTCTGCCGAGATCATGCGGATCCGCACCCCCGGCGCCGCCGCGCGAAACAACCGCCCCGCCCGGCCCGTGTGGTAGTGGCTGGTGACGATCAAGAGGCTCCGTGCGCCGTCCCCCCGGATGCGCGGCGTGAGCAGCGCGGCCTCGTCCGCGGTCGAGCGCGCCTGGTTCGGCAGCGCCGTGAACAACTCCTCCGGGTACCCGCGCTCCACCGCGAACCGGATCGCCAGCTCCGCCTCGCTGCGCCCGTAGAAACCCTCCGGACCGCTGACATACAGTTTCGGCGCGAAGCCTGCCCGGGCCAGTTCCGCCGCCTTGAACAGCCGCGCGCCCGTGTAATCGCCCGCCAGCACCAGGATGGCGTCGGATTTCGCCGGCGGCTCCGTATCCACCAGCGCCGTTCCCAGCGCCGCCAGCCAGATCGTCCGCGTCGCGTACAGCAGGATGCTCAGCGCCAGCGCCGCCAGCGCCAGGCGCAGGAAGGAACGCCGCACCTTACTCTTCTTCCGACTGGGACGCGGACTGGTGCGGATCGAGATGGCCTACCGTCTTCAGGCGCTGGAACAGGCGCTCCACCTCCTGCTCGTCTTCGGCGCGCAGCAGGGGATAACGGTTCGCGGGCGGCAGCGACTTGCGTTCCGCCGCGGGCGGCAACACCGGCTCGCCCCAGAACTGCCGGTACGGGATCCCGTCGATCAGCGCCTCCCGCGAGTGACGCCGCAACTGCCGCACCAGGCCCGTGGCGCTCTCCAGGTCCCCGGGATAAATCAACAGCACGCGGCGGTCTTCGAGCAGCGTCAGGTACAGCACCAGCGGAGAAATCCAGCCCGTGCGGTCCACCCGGCGGATCTGGTGCCAGGGAATCGTCCGCGAGCCCACCTGCAGATGGTCCTCGTGGATCTCGATCGCCGGCCGCGTCGCCAGCACCAGCAATAGAGCGCTGGAAAGCGCCAGCAGGATCGCGGGCACCAGCGCTGGCATCCAGCGCAGGCCGCACCACAGCGAGAACGCCGCCATGGCAAACGCCGCCAGCGCCCAGGTCAGGTACTGGCGAGCCGGCCGGAAGCGTGCGACGGGGGCGCTCACTCCTTCAGGCTACTCCGCGCCCGGCGGCGCGTCAATCGGGTTTCTCGCGCCGGATCTGTAAGCCTCCGTAGCGAGGCCTTCGCCCTTACGTCCGGCGAGCACGCGCACGGATCGTACTCCGTCTCCGACCTCGTCTCCACCTTAATCGTTCTGCCCGGTCCGTCGAGCGTCGTCCGCGTCCACCGTCCGTTGCCGTCGCCGGTGGTGTTGATCGTCGCCGTCACCGCCCGCGCATCAAGAGACGACGTGAGTTCGTGTACGTGTACGTCGTCGATCCCCCGTGCGGGTTCGTCACCACGCTCGGCCGCGTCGCCGAGTCATAACTCACCGATGTCGGCGCTCCGTTCGGATTCGTCGCCTCCATCATCCCCGGGAACGAGTTTCAGTTCACCCTCTCTTGCAGACTGCCTTGCATTCCCGCCGTCGGCACCGCGCAGGCCGAATTACTCGACGTCTGCGTCCCCGTCACGGCCTGGCTGCCCCGTCTCGTCATAGCGCCTTTACGCGTTCCCCTTCAGGCTCATCGACGCCGCCATCTGTTGGTTCAGCCTGAACTGGAGGGAGGGCGCATCTCCGATAGCGAGTATTCCGCCCTGAGGGCGGGGATTTTCAAGGCATGGGGGTCGACCGATCCGATGTGGTCTCTTTGAAGAGCGCAGAAGCAAGGCCGCCGCGCTCTGTTCATCGTCTCGATGAGCCCGCCAGGCCATCCCTGCATTGGTTGCGTACCCGCAAGTGGCGCTTCCGTTTCGCCCGGCAAAATCGTCGTAGCGCCGCCGGGACCAGCGCGGCCAACTTCCGGGTACGCCGTGAGACGGGCACAATCGGCTTTCTCATCAGATACACTGATCTGAATCAAACAGATGGCGCTCCGACCAGGCGAAAAACTCGGACCGTACGAAATCCTTGCTCCTATCGGCGCGGGCGGGATGGGAGAGGTGTACAAGGCCCGCGACACGCGGCTGGATCGTATTGTCGCGATCAAAACCTCAAGGTTGGAGTTCAGCGAACGTTTCGAACGCGAAGCTCGGGCTGTGGCGGCGCTGAATCATTCAAACATCTGCACCTTGCATGACGTTGGGCCCAACTACCTGGTCATGGAGTACATCGAAGGGGCGCCCCTCAAAGGACCGCTGCCGCTGGATCAGGCACTGAACTACGCCGTGCAGATTTGCGACGCGCTCGACGCTGCGCACAAGAAGGGCATCACGCATCGCGACCTGAAGCCCGCGAATATCCTCGTAACCAAGGCCGGTATTAAGCTGCTGGATTTCGGTTTGGCGAAATCGGCGTCAGACAAGCTGGCACCCCGGACGGACGACGCGACCCTCACCATGGCGCTCACCGGCAAGAACGAAATCGTCGGGACACTCTACTACATGTCGCCGGAGCAGTTGCAGGCGCAGGGAACCGGTCAGGACGTCGACGCACGCAGCGACATTTTTTCGTTCGGTTTAGTGCTGTATGAAATGCTCACGGGTAAGCGGGCGTTTGAAGGTTCCTCGCCTGCGAGTGTCATCGCGGCCATTATGGAACGGCCTGCGCCGTCGGTCGCGAAGATCGCTCCGCCAGCGCTGGATCGAGTGCTGAAGCGGTGCCTTGCGAAAGATCCGGATGACCGATGGCAGACCGCTAGGGACTTGCGGGCAGAGTTGGAGTGGATCGCAACGGGGTCTGGCGATCTGATCGCTCCTGCCGCCCCGTCTTCACTGCTCGGAAAGCTGGCTGCCGTAGCGGCGGCGTTGATGACGCTCGCATTTGGAACTTTGGCATTCGTTCACTTTCGCGAAACATCTCCAGCGGTGAAAGCTGTTCGCTTCCAGATCCACCCTCCGCCCATGCACCGCATTCCGTTAGGGAATCCAGAATTGTCTCCAGATGGGCAGACGCTCGCATACTACATGTACGACGCGGCGAATGTCCGGCGGATCTACCTGCACCGTCTTGATTCTCTCGAGGCAACTCCGCTCGCTGGAACCGAGCAGGGAGCCCATCCTGTCTGGTCTGCTGACGGCCGTTCCCTGGTGTTTTGGGCGAACGGAGCTCTCAAGCGTATCGACGTCGCCGCAGCCGGCGTTCGTGAGCTAGTTAGAACTCCCAGTATGTGGCATCACAGTTGGGGACCTGACGGAACTGTTCTATTTTCAGGTGAAGGATTCTTTCAGCGAATACCCGGTGCCGGAGGCCAGCCTTCCCCCGCTACCGAGCTCCATGGAAGGGCGGGTGAACTGCGCCATGAAGTATCGCATTTTCTGCAAGACGGCAGGCACTTTCTTATCGCGGTTCAGCATCCGAATGGTTCAACCGACATCGACCTCGGTGCGCTTGGCTCCTTCGCCCGCAGCACCGTTGTAAAAAATACCACGAGCGGCGGCGTTGTGACGCGGATTCCGAATGGCAAATCCTATCTGCTCTATACGCGGGAGACGTCACTCGTGGCCCAAACGTTTGACGAAAATGAGGGCAAGACCATCGGTGAGCCCGTAGCGATCGTCGAACACGTCGGGAAGGTGGGGTTTTCTAGAAGCCATGCCACCATGAGTGTATCCTCGAACGGGACTCTTGCATATCAGACGTCCCCGGAGTTTGGCGATAACTTGGTATTGCGGGACCGTAAAGGAAGCGAGCTATCCAGGATTGCTCTGCCTTCACGAGGTAAAGAGGTCGCGGTCTCACTGGATCTGCAGCGCGCCGTACTACTCCAACGGGGGGATTTATGGGTCATGGACCTGACCCGGCGTGGGGTCTCACGCCTGACCTTTGGAACCAATCAAGGCGATTCCGCGATTTGGTCGCCCGACGGAAAGAGCGTGGCATTCGTGGGTCTGGTGAACGGGAAGCGAGGTGTCTATGCGAAAGCGGTCACGGGAGAAGGAGGGGAGCGCTTATTGCTTCCGGGACAAATAGACAGAGTGGCTAGCTGGTCGAGTGACGGCCAGCACCTGCTGGTCTATCAAGAAGGCAGTTTGTATATTGCCGCCCTGACAGGCGATTCTAAACTGATTCCGATTGACGCTTCCAAAATCTCGGATGCACTGTCGGCGTTTGCTGCGTTTTCGCCTGATGGAAAGTACATCGCTTACGCCTCCACCGAGTCGGGAAGGCCAGAGGTATTGGTTGCGGCAGTCCCGCCCGGGGCGGGAAGGTGGCAGATTTCGAATGGTGGCGGGACAACTCCTCGTTGGCGCGGCGACGGGAAGGAATTGTTTTATCGTGGCCCCAATGGGGATACCGTGGCTGTCGACGTTCGGCTGGGGCCTTTTTCTGTAGCCGGCAGCAGAAGACAATGTGGCGGTTGCGGTCGCGAATTTTGGGCAAGCGCGGATGGCCAAACATTTCTTCACAACCAGCCTGGGGAAACGGAATCTTCCGCCCCAATTAACGTGCTGCTGAACTGGTATGCGGCGCTCCCGAAGTAGCCGCGCCGGTACAGCTTCGTCTGCGAACTGCTGCACAAATGGCCGAACGGGACAGCCCGCATCCGCGCGACCGCTGCCAACTTCAGCTTGACGCGGTGCAACCGGTGCTTGATTCCTTTACCCTTTCCCATGACTGCGACCTCCTTGTACGGAGAACTGTCATTTTCGGGATTGTCTCAGTTTTGGGGTTCACTCCAGCAGACTGTCCATTCCGTGCCCGCGCCGAAGTTCTGCCTTCGCGGCCTTCCACCACGGTCCCGGCCCTCCTGCCCCGGCAACATCGAGAAGGATCGCCGCCGCAGTGAGCGCTCCCGCAAGAACCCACATCCGAGTGGGCCTGCCGCGCTGCTTGCGGACCGCATGCCAACCGCCGCCGGCGCAGCAAAGAGCATCCAAGCCAGCGCAACGCCCCATCGATCCGGGCCCTTCGCGAGTTCGCTCAGCAGCACCACCAACCCCGCGCAAAGACTCGCCACGGGCTTCCACGCCGGGGCTCGGCTAGCCCTCCATTGGTGCACCGCATACGCCCCCATCCCGAACAGGATACCGCCGAGCATGGAGTCCGCCTTACGGAGAGCCGAGGATCGCTCGCAGGATCATCGGAGCCATTTCCGCGCGCGTCACCGCGACGTCTGGGCAGTACCTGAAGTTGTCGCCGCCGCAGTTCGTCCGGAATCCGAGCTCCCGCATCTTCTGAATGAACCGGAAGAATGGGTGTGTCATGGGAACGTCCGCGAAGTATGGGATTGGGGAGTAGGTGAAAGTTGACAGGTGATTCGCCCTGAGCCACGAGGCCACCATGAACACGGCCATTTGCCCCTGCGTAATACTCGATCCGGAGCAGAACAACGAAGGAGTGATGCTGCACCCTGCCGTGATGTTGAGTTCCTTGATGGCCTGCACAAACGGGAAGTACCCGGAATCGGCCGGCATGTCGTCGAAGTACGGCACGGGATTGTGCGGCGGCACTGCGATCCGTTTCTTCAAGCCGGCCACGATGAACACTGCCATTTGCGCGCGCGTCACCGGAGTGTCCGGGCAGTAGAGGGGTGGGTTGCTCCAACAGCCGGCGGTGATACCCTCGCTGTTGAGCAACGAAATGTAATCGAAGAACGGCGACGTTGCCGGAACGTCGGTGAAGACGGTCGCCGTCGGATTGCCCGCCTGGAGGATCTTCGCGGATTGCGTGCCTGCCGTGATGGTTCCCATCCGGGCGCGGCCGGGGTTCGCCACGACGCTGTAGATGAAAGAATTGCTGCCGGGACCGCCTACGCCGTCGATCTGCAGCCAATCGGACGAGTCGGAGTTGGCGAACCAGTCGCAGCCCGGATCCGTCGTCACGCTGCCGTCGCTCCAACCGCCCCCGTAGGGCTGCATCCGGGTGGTGAAGCTCAGGCTGTACGGGCACGTGGCCGTCACCGTGGTGAACTGCCAGACCGGTGACGACGCCGAACCGAGAGCATTCCGCGCCACCACGCGCCAGTAGTAGGTCTGACCGTGAGAAAGCGTCCCGGGGTTATGGGAAGTGCCGGTGTTGCTGGCGGCCAGCGGCGGTGACGCGCTGGTTCCGAAATACACGTCATACGACGTGGCGCCCGTGCTCG
>CAYYID010000029.1:13071-62937 GCA_964471915.1 uncultured Solibacteraceae bacterium
GGCGGTGACGCGCTGGTTCCGAAATACACGTCATACGACGTGGCGCCCGTGCTCGTCGACCAGCTCAGCGTCTGGCTGGTCGCGACGTTCGTTGCGCCGTTCGCCGGAACGGGATTCGAGGGCGAGGGCGGCGGATTCGGCGCGGTCGTGAAGCTCCAGGTCGTCGAGGCGGTGGAGCCGCCGGCGTTCTTCGCGGCCACTTTCCAGTAGTAGAGCGTCCCGGCGGCCAGCGCGCCTGGGTTGTAATTTGTCCCAGCCGCGTTCCCGGCCAGCGGCGGCGACGCGCTGGTTCCGAAGTACACGTCAAAGGACGTGGCGCCCGTGCTCGCCGACCAGCTTAGCGTCTGGCTGGTCGCGACGTTCGTTGCGCCGCTCGCCGGAACGGGATTCAACGGCGCGGGCGGCGGCAATAGCACGAAGTTCGCAACGATGTTCGTCACCCCCGTCACCGGGAATGTCGCTGGGTTGTTGGTGCTGGTGATCGAACCCGAGTACGATGCGAACTGGTAGCCGGGCTGTGCCGTGGCCATCACGGTCGCCTGGCTTCCCTCGTCGAAGTAGCCATCGGGCGACGCGGTTACGGCGACCGTGCCGCGCGCCGGGTCATTCGGCGCAGCCGTCACCAGCCATTGCCGTTTGTAGCTGGCTTGCATCGCCTCCGCCGGCCAAACGGGCTGCGGAATGTTCACCATCGTAGTCGTAAGGTGCTGCCCGCCGATCTGCCACTCGAGAAAGCGATAGCGCGAGCCCGAACCCGCGGTCACCAGTGGGTTCACCGAGAGCGAGTAGCCCGCCTCCGGGTCCATCCAGCGCGAGACGTTGCCCGAAGCGCTGGCCAGTACCTCGCCTTTGGTATTCGAGATGGTGACGGGGGCGGCCACCGGCGTGGTGCTCGCGCTGACCGGAACGTTGACCTTGAAGCTGACGCCCATCGTGTTGTTTCCGGGATCCGGATCGTCGGTTGCCGCGTTCCCGGTGAACGAGAACGTGATGGTGCTGCCTGGCGTCGGGCTGTCGGCGCTGCCGTCCGGTTTCACCTGGAGCTTGACGCTTAAGGCGACCGTCTGATCCACGGCGACGGAGTCCACCAGCGGTGCTTGGAAGCCCGTCACCTGTGTTCCGCAACTTACTCCGTTGAAGGTGCAGGAGTTACCCACCGGCGCGATTTCGACCGACGGCGGGAGACTGGCGGACACTTGCAGTTTGCTGGCCGCCGAGCTCGTTCCCGCCGCCCCCACCGGCTGATTGATGAAATCCCCGGTGAAATCCACCGTCTCGCCGGGCGTCACCCCGGCTTTGCGCCGCACGGTTCGCGCCAGCGGGATACCGGCGCCGGGTTCGGCGGGCGTGTAGTCCTGCGGCGGCAGCGTGAAGGACTGGAGCCGCGCCCGAATGTCCGCCTTCGCGAACTTGGCTACGAAGTGCGCCATCCCGTTCGCCCACGGCGCACCCAGCACGGTGGTGGGCACCGCGCAGCCGCTGCTCCCGACCATGCAGCCTTCAATCACCGGGAACGGTGCGGTATTACCCGCGATGTAGAGCTGTCCATTCGCGTCGATGCGCATCCCCGCGACCGCGTCATCATACGGTGACGCAGTGTCGTTGGGGCTGCCCAGGAAATACGTGACCAGCAGGGTCGACTTCGTCACCTCCGGACGCAGTTTGGCGACGAACACGTCGTAGCCTCCTCCATTAAAGGGAGCGGGCTGCCCGTTGGCGGTCGCGAAACCGGCGGCGCTCGAATACTGGCCCGCAACGTAAATGTTCCCTTGGGCGTCAGCGGTGACCGCGCGGGCAAAGTCAGCCCCGTTTCCCCCAAGATAGCTGCCGTAGACGACTCCGGCAGACTTATCCAGCTTCACGACGAACCCATCCGTGGAGCTCCTCGTGCTGCGTAGTGCATTGCTGGTGATCGGCAGCCCGCCGCCCGTCGCGTAGCCGGCCACGTAGAGGTTCCCCGCCGCATCGGCGTAGCCATCGGTCGGCCGGATGCTTGCCAGCTCACTTCCACCCAACCAGATGGCGTAGCCGGGGCCGCCGGAGGATCCGACCGTCCAGCGGTAGATCCGGTTCACCGCGTAGATCAGATAGGTCGAACCGTCCGGTCCGCGCACCACCCTTCTTACGGTCCCGAGCTGCTGGAATTTCGAAACCGCGGGCGGCGTGGTTGCGACGCTGAACTCGATGACGTAATGGTTGTCGATCGGGTCCGGCGTGCCTGGCAGGTCGGTGGACGTGGAGCTTCCCGAAGCGACGATCTTCGTTCCATCGGGATCCACGGCGATCGCTCGACCATATTCGTCGCCGTTTCCGCCGAGATAGCTCGAGAAGACGGCCTGACCGGCGCTATTGAGCTTCACGACGAAGGCATCCGTGTTGCCGCGTTTTGCGTTGCCCGTAATCGTCGTCCAGAGGATCGGATTGATCGGCGCCGGAGCGAAATCGGTCGAGTAGGTCCGGCCCGTCACGTAAGCGTTCCCGAAGATGTCGGCAGCCACGTCGGCCGCATCCTCGGTGGACGCTCCCCCCAGCGTCGTCTCGTAAACCTGCACGCCGCTGGCGTTCAGTTTCTTGACGAAGACGTTGGCCGGCGTCGTCGCCGTGTTGCCCACCACATACACGTTTCCGTTGGGGTCGACGGCCGAGGACAAAGCCCGGTTGTGCGACCTCCAGAAGAACGTCAGAATCGGGTCGATCGTGAGCCGCTGCCGCCGGTCATATTCGCCCACCGCAAAACCGATCTCCCCGCTCGCCGGATCGAGCGCGAACCGCGACTCCACCGGGACCCGCCCATTCTCAGTCCATTGATACGACACCGGCCGCCCCAGCCGCAGAGTCCTGCCGCCGAAGTCGATTGCCAGATCGCCGCCGGACTCCAGTGCGATTTTGGTCGCGCCGGCGAACCGGAACCGGATCGCTCCCGGGTCCGCGCCTGGCTCCAGCTCGAAGTCGTATTCGAGTTGGTCGCCCTTGCCGTAGAACAGTAGGTCGGTTCCTGGATAGATACCCGAGTAGCGGAGGGTCGCGAACTGCGGTACCCGTTCGGCGGTTCTTTTCCCGAGATAGTAGTTATGGACGCCAGCCAGTGGCGTTCCGGGCGCGAGCGTCGGGCTTGGCGTCGAACCTAAGAACCGGAGTTCGAGCCCCGGGTGGAGTACCACACCTCGCGGGCCGAACTCCACTGTGCGTCCTCCCGCACTCAGCAGGAACGGCGCGTGGTCCGGACCCTGGCCCAGGTTGGGCTCGAAAGATAAGGGAACGGGTGGCAGAAAGTACCCCGAGGCCGGCTTCTCCGCCGCGAGGTTCAGCCCGCCCGCTGCCGCACAAACCAGAACCCAAGACGCTCGTCGATCCACCATGCCAGCCTCCAGAAGCTGCGAGGACGAGCCATCGGGCGGGAACATGAGTAATTGTGTTCGAACAATTGCATACTTGCTACCTGAGGCGTGCGTTACCCACCCGCAATGAGGATCTCGTCCGCAGGATTGTCTCTCCGGGATTCTGTGGCGCGCGCGGTTCTCTCGCAAGCGCCAAAACCACCCGGGCGGAAGCGTGGAGCGTTGTGGTGCTTGGGCGGATCCGGGACAGGCCGGGTGTTGCCCTCGGTGCCCACCGCTGGGGCCAGGACTTTGGCCCTCGATTACCGCTGGGTGCTGAGTGGGCACCGGAATCGTCCCTGAGGACGTCTGTGTCCGCCGGCGTAAGTGCTGGAGGAAATCGCGGGACGGCTGGACTAGGCAATTTCCTCTTGTGCCTGTGCGGTTCTTCCCGTTTCGCATCCGGGCAATACGAGCAGCAAGCCCCCGAAGCCAGTCACGCGACTCGAAGATTCCGATTTCTCATCCTGGCAACCACTTACCGAAACCGACCTGGCGGGTCGGCTTGCCTCGCCCCATAACTTCGGACCGGAGCCGCCGCCGGTAGGCGGCGGGTGAACCGACCAGGAGGAACCATCATGACCGACACGACCGCCACCGGACCCCGGACCCCCGAAGGCAAAGCCAAATCTGCGCAGAACGCGACTAGGCACGGGCTCCAGGCCCAGCAACTGCTCCCGAACGAGAATCCCGAGGCGTTCGCCCAACTCCGCGATTGCTATTTCTCCCAACATCCGCCCCGCACCATCTGGGAATTCGACATCCTCGAAGAAATGGTCTGGGATAAGTGGATGAAGTTCCGCCACCGCCACACCGAAAAGGCGGTTCTCACGCTGCTTACCGATCCGAAATCGCTAGAGGTGGACCCGGCCTACGCGCCCCTCGCCCGCGCCTTTATCCAGAACGCCGGACCCGATGGCGTGCTCCAACTGCTCCACCGCTACGGCGTCGCCATCAGCCGGAGCTACCTCCGGCACCTGCGCGAACTCCAGCGCCTCCGCCCCGCCGCCTTCGGAATGGAGGCGCCCTCCCGCAACTTGCCGCTCGCTCACGCTCGCGGCTCTGAAAACTCCGGCGCAAGCGGGCAAGCCCTCGGAACCCCGAGCGCCAGCGAGGGGCAAAGCCCCAACGCCCAGAGCCAAGCCCACGAACAACTTACATCAAAATTTCCAAACGAACTCCCCCCGCTGGCCAACTTCTGCGAGGACCCCCGGGATGCCATCACCAACCACCCCGAATGGCCCCTCTTCAAGAACCTGCTCTACGCCGCTGTCAAACCCTATCCCGAAGCCACGGCCTCCATCCTCTGCAAGCTCCGGGAGCTGCCCGAATGAGCAAGACCAGAAACCGCTCAAGCGCCCGGCCCGGATCATTCGCCCCATCGCCTGCGAAAGAAGCTGCTTGCGAACGAGAAGAGTACAAAGCCGCGGCGGCGGCCGAAGTGAGTGCCATGGGCGGTGTGCGGACTTCGGCCCCCGGCTGCCGTCGAACGTCTCGCCTAGTACAGCAGCTCCGCGTACCGCCGCTGCTCCACCAGCGCTCCCCGCAGCTTCAGCCACGCTTCTTCGGATCCCGCCAGCGCGATCATCGCTTTCTCGAACCGCTGGGCGGCCTCGGGCAAGCCGGCGACGTAGACATAGGTCTTGGAATCGTTGATCAGTTCCCAGACCTCGGCCTGATGATCGAGCAGCAGCTTGTCGAGCGCCGGTTGCGGATCGAAGACCGGCCGCGCGCTCACCGCTTCGAACGCCTGGAACGTCCGGTCGTCGTAATAGAGGTTGAGGTCCTTCTGCTTGTCGTTGCGATACAGCAGCTCCGTGCCGCGTTTCGCGCCGTAGTAAAGCCGGACCTTTCCCTGCCAGCCGCCGCGCTCCTCATAGATGTGGCGCACGAAGGCGCGAAACGGCGCAATGCCGGTGCCGGCGCCGATCATCAGGAGATTCGCGGCGGGGTCCGCGGGCAAGGTGAAGTGGGCGCCGTAGGGTCCGGTGACCAGCACGGGATCGCCGGCCTGGGCGTCGCAGAGGAAGTTCGAGGCCTTGCCGGGGTAGCGCTCGCCGCTGATCTCGTCGAGGTAGAAGCAGCGGCGCACGCAGATCGAGATGGAGTCCGAGGCGCCCGAGTCGCCCTGGCGGGAACTCGCGATGGAGTATAGCCGCAGGTGGTGCCGGTTGCCGAATTCATGGGGCCCCGGCACCAGGACACCGATGCTCTGGCCTTCGACGAACTCGAAGTCGCCGGGCGGCATGCGCAGCACGATGTGGCGGACTTCGACGTCGGAGTCCGCCGGCGTCAACGGCTCGGTCGAGACGATGGACGCCTGATAGGGATGGCTGATGTCATATTCAGCGAGGTTCATGAGATCCTCCATGTTGCCTGGGAGCCATCTCCGGCTCCCTCGGAACCAGGTCCCGCGGGCAGGGCTCCAGCGGCGAGGTTCGAGTGCAATCGTGTCCGCAGCCGCCGCAGCCGTGAGCGGCGTGCTCCAGCATGTCCGTATCTGCGGGTGCGCCGTAGCCCCGGCGCAGGACCGCCTGAACCGCAACCCAGAGGCCCATGAGCGCGAGAAATCCGCTGACGCCTTTCAGCCACTCGATCATCCGCCGCCTCCCATGCCCGCGAAGCCCATGAAAGCGAGCGAAAGCAGTCCGGCGATGAAAACCACCAGGGCGGTGCCGCGGGCGGTCTCCGGGATATCAGACAGATCCAGACGCTCGCGGATGGCGGCCATGAGCACGATGGCAAGGCAGAAGCCGGCGCTCGAACCGACGGCGTAAACGACGCTCTGGGCAAAGTCATACTTGCGTGCGGTTTGGAACAGCGGCACCGCCAGCACCGCGCAGTTCGTGGTGATGAGCGGGAGGTAGATCCCCAGGGCGCGGAACAGCATCGGGCTCTGCTTCTTGACGAACATTTCCACCAGTTGCACGGTGGAGGCGATGATCACGATGTAGGTGACGATCTGCAGGTACTCGGCGTTCCAGGCTATCAGCAGGACGTTGGCCCAGTAGGCGAGGGCGCTGCTTACCGTGATGACGAACATCACCGAAACCCCCATGCGCCACGCCGTGGATACCTTGCCCGAGACGCCCAGGAACGAGCACATGCCGAGGAAGACAACGAGCAGGTAGTTGTTGATCAGCAGCCCGTCGAGAAACAGGTAGCCGAGCGATACGTCGTTCATATACTGCGCTCCTTGCTTTCGGCGCGGCGTTTCCAGACGCTGAACGCGAGCAACCAGGCGCCGAGCGCGAAGAAGCCGCCCGGCGGCAGCAGGAACAGCACCCAGGGCTGGTAGTACGGGCCGAAGAGCGGCACGCCGAGGAAGGATCCGGCGCCGAGCACTTCGCGGACCGCGCCGAGGCACGTCAGCGCGAAGGTGAAGCCGAGCCCCATGCCAAAACCGTCGAGGGTGGAGCGGACCACCGGGTTGCGGCTGGCGTAGGCCTCCGCGCGGCCCAGAATGATGCAATTGGCGACGATGAGCGGGATGTAGGGTCCTAGGGCCTTATAAGCGCTGATGCTGGCAGCCTTTACGAGGTAATCGACCACAGTGACGAAGGTCGCGATGATCAGGATGAAGGTAGCGATCCGGATCTCCTTCGGCACGATCTTGCGGACCATCGACACCATCGCGTTGGAGCAGACCAACACGAAAAGCGTAGCGGCTCCCATCACCAGGGCGTTCCGGACGCTGTTGGTGACGGCGAGCGTCGGACACATGCCGAGCACCTGGACGAAGACCGGGTTCTGCTTCCTGAGTCCGTCGGTCAGCGCTTCCAGGGTTCCGGTGCCCGGCGGTTCGAGGGTGGCGTGAGAATGGGCCATCATATACCTTTCTGGATGCGGGCGAGTTGGCTCCGGATCAAGGGGATCATGCGTCCGGCGGAGCGGTCGAGCATGCGTCCCACAGCCCGGGAGGAGACGGTGGCGCCGGAAATAGCGTCGATCTCCCAGTCGTTCTTCTTGGCGCCGTGCTTGACGGCTCCGATGGGATGGGCGAGGACCTTGCCCGCGGGGTCCAGCCGGGCGTCCAGCGCGCGGAAGTTCGCCTGGAACGCGGGATCGGTGTTGATCCGGTCGCCGAGCCCGGGGGTCTCCTTCAGTTCCACCGCGCGGAAGCCGGTGATCTTCTCGGTGGCCGGGTCGTAGGCGAACATGCCGCGGATGATGTCGCCGTAGCCGCGCTCGGTGGCCTCCCAGACGACACCGAGCAAAGCGCCGGAGGGGCCGTAGACAGCTTCGAGGTGGTCCTTGCCGGCGGGATCACCCTCAAGAATGGTCAGGTTGCCGTCCGCCTGTATGCCGTAGGCGATCCGCTTGGCGGCGCCGGGAATCAGCATGGCGATATTCTCCCGCGACATCTCGGCCTGGTTGCGCCGGATGGGTTCCAGGGTGCCCTTCTGAATGGCGACGATCAAGACGCCGCAGATCAGCGACACGAGCCCCAGCAATTGGATCAGCCGGGAAGGGGCCGGAAAGGACGCTGGCGTGCTCATCGGCGCACCCCCGTTCCGTAGACGCGCGGCTGCGTCAGGTTATCGATCACCGGCGAGATCGCGTTGCCGAGCAGGATCGCGTACATCACGCCTTCGGGCAGTCCTCCCAGGTTGCGGATCATGACGGTGAAGGCGCCCATGAAGCCGCCGTAGATCCAGACGCCGAGCGGCGTCACCGGCGAGGCGACCATGTCGGTCGCCATGAAGAACGCGCCCAGCATCAGCCCGCCGGAGAGCAGGGTGAAGACAGCGTCCGGGAAGCGGGCGGGATTGGCGAGGTGAAACGCGGCGCTCACCAGCGCGGCGGCGCCGAGCATCGCGGCCGGGATCCGCCAGTCGGCGAACTTGCGGACCACCAGGTACAGGCCGCACAGCGCCACCAGGATCGCCGAAGTCTCGCCGGCCGAGCCGGCGACGTTGCCGAAAGCCAGAGCGCCGGGATCGGTGGCGACGCCTTCGAACTTGCGCAGCATCAGCGGTGTCGCGCCGGAGAAAGCGTCCACCCGCACCGCGGCGATCCACTGGTCGAGCGCCGGCGGGTGCAGGAACGGCAGCCCCAGCGTGCTCGGGATAAACTCCGCGAAGCGGTCCCGCGCCAGCACCGGCGTGTACGCGGTGATGGCCGAAGGAAACGCGGCCTGCAGAAACGCTCGGCCCACCAGCGCGGGATTGAAGGCGTTGTGGCCCAGCCCGCCGAACAGCATCTTGCCGAGCGCGACCCCGACGAAGCCGCCGACGGCGGTCATCCACAGCGGGAAGCCGGGCGGCAGCGTCAAGGCGAGCAGCACGCCGGTGATAACCACGCTCCAGTCGCCCACCGGCGAAGGACGTCCCGCCGCGCGGCTGACGAAGTGTTCGGTAAGCACGCAGGATCCCACCGCCACCACCAGCGACGCGAGCGCGCTGATGCCGAAGAACCACACCGACGCGACGCACAGCGGCAGCATCGCGTACACCACGTGCCGCATGATCATGGTCACCGAACGCGGCGTGTGCAGGTGCGGCGAGCTGCGCAGCTCGAATTCAGACGCGGCGGCTGGCATCTTCCAGGACCTTTCTCTCCCGGTTGCGCTGCTTGGCGAGCCGGAAATATTGCACCAGCGGAATGTGCGACGGGCAGACGTAACTGCAGCAGCCGCACTCGAAACAATCCTTGAGGTGGAAGTCCGTCTCCATTTCCTCGTAGCGCTCCTTGCGCGCCAGCAGGCCCAGGCGGGACGGATTCAGGTGCAGCGGACACGCCTCCACGCAGGCCGCGCAGCGGATGCAGGGAAAGATCTGCGTGTCCCGGGGAGCCTCGCGGCGCAACACCAGGATCCCCGTGACGCCTTTGGTTACGGGCACGTCGAGGGACGCCGCCGCGGGCCCCATCATCGGTCCCCCGAGGATCACCGAACTCGCGTCCGCGCGCACCGCGGCCTGCTCCAGCGCCCAGCCGAGCGGCGTGCCGAGCGCCATCAGGTAATTGCCCGGCTTGTCCACCCCGGGTCCGGTGATGGTGACGACGCGCTCAATCAGGCCCTGCTTCCGCGGCAGCAGCTCACCAAGCTGCGCGAGCGTCGCGACGTTGAAGACGGCCACCCCCACGTCGGCCGGCAGTCCCCCGGACGGCACTTGCCGCCCCAGCACCACTTCGATCAGGATCTTCTCCGCGCCTTGCGGATAGCGCGCCCGGACCGGCTGCACGCTGATGCCCGGCGTGTCCCGCACGGCTTCCCGCAGCGCCGCGATCGCGTCGGGCTTGTTGTCCTCCACGCCGAGGATGGTGCGCGCGGCCCCGAGCGCCTTCATCACGATCCGCGCGCCGTGCACCACCTCGCGCGGCTGTTCCGCCATCACCCGATGGTCCGTCGTCAGGTACGGTTCGCACTCGCAGCCGTTCACCAGCACGGTGTCGATGTGCTTGCCCTCGGGGACATGCAACTTGACGTGCGTCGGAAACGCCGCGCCGCCCAGCCCCACGACACCCGTGTCCTGCACCGCGGCGATGAGTTGCTGCGGCGTGAGGTGGTCGATGTCCTGCGCGCCGCCGTACAGGACCTCCTGGCTGGCGGCGGGCCAAGGCTTCAGGTAAATGGCCGGCGCCAGCTCGCCTTTGATATTCGGCGCGGGCGCGATCCGCTCGATCACGCCGGTGGCCGGCGCGTGCATCGGCACCGAAACAAAGCCGCCCGCTTTGGCGATCGGCTCGCCGCGCACCACTTCCTGCCCCTCGTGCACCAGCGGCACCGCCGGCGCGCCCGTGTGCTGCGACAGCGGGACGATCAGCAGCGGCGCGAAGGGCAGACGCCGGATGGGCAGCGCGGCCGTCTGCTCCTTGTGCTCCGGCGGATGAACCCCGCGGTTAAAACTCCGGGTCGAGTTGCCGAACCAGCCGAAGGCCATGCTACTCGTACTTCCTCGCGCGCGCCAGCAGCTTGTCGGCGTCCTTTTCCTTGGGATCCCAAGGCGTGCCGGGGTGGATCACCTGCGCCGTGCACTTCTCGGCCGCGCGCACAATGTCGCGGTACGGCCCTCCCTTCGCATCCTTAACAAACGCGTGCTTCTTGTCGTCGTAGGCGAAGATCTTCGGGTTGATGTTGATGCACTCGTCGCAGGAGGTGCAGTTCGCCGAGTCGATCCAGGGCGGGGAATACCCGTCCGCCGCGGCAGCCGCGGGCGCCGCGGACCCTCCGTTCGGCACCGGCGCCGGCATCGCGATGTCCGCCAGCAGATTTCCTCCGCCGGCGATTTCGAGCAGGCGTGCCGTCAGGTTCTGCGCCAACTCCGCGCGGACCTGCTCGCGGATCTGCTCCTCGGAGACGCCCGCCGCCGGAGCGTTCGTCAGCGACTTCAGAATGCGCCAGAAGTCCCGCCGGTCCTCGGCCGAGCGCACGATCGGCTCCGCCGGCATCACGCGGATCAGGCGGTTCTTGCGGTCTTTGGCCCAGATGAAGGGGAACCGGCCCTCGCGCTCGTCCTTCGGCAGTTCCAGGAACTCCGCGAGCGGGATCATGTTCTCGTTCCAGGTGTCGCGCGGGGCGGTGCGGAAGTGCTTCCGGAAGCGCGCCTCGGTGACCGCGAAGTCCCCGAAGGTCAGCGGGACCTCCATCTTCGCCGGCGCGCCCTGCTCGTCCAGGTAGTCGATCGTGTAAACCGGCCAGTCCTGGTCGGGCGCCGGGTTGCCTTCCAGGTCCAGGTTCTCGAACGGGGTGACGCCGCGGTCCGGGTTGTAGCGGATCAGCGGATACGCGCGCGATTCCACCGCGAGCTTGCTCTGGTGCTCGGCCAGATCGTCGGCGATGCCGTGCTCCGGCATGCAGGGGCTGTAGATGTTGAACAGCGCCGGACGCCGGGCGTTCAGGCCGTCAATGAAGCCCTCGAGCAGGTGCGTGATGTTCGAGATCGCGCCCTGCAGCACGTACGTGGTGCGGTGCGCCATCGCGATCAGCGCGATCTCCTTGCGCACTTCGTCCTTGCCCTGCTGCGCCTTGCCGTACTGCGCCATATCCGACACCTGGCCCAGGAAGCCGGACGTGCACGCCTGGCCGCCGGTGTTGGAATAGACCTGCGTGTCGAGCACCAGCACCTTGATGGGGCGACCCGACATCATCAGCCGCGACAGGTTTTGGAACCCGATGTCGTACATCGCGCCGTCGCCGCCCACCGACACCACTGGCGGGCACAGGTGGAACTCCTCGTCGCTGAACTTGCGCCAGTCGAAGTAGCGGAATTCGTCGTCGTGCCTCTTGGGCTGATAGCCTTCCCGCAGCTCGATCTCCGCCTGCCGGACGGCCTTGAAGCCTTCGGCCATCTTCGCCATGTGTCCTTCAAAGATGCCCATGGCCATGGACGGCGAATCCTGGAACAGGTGGTTCGCCCAGGGGAACGGATAGGGGTTGTAGGGATAGGTCGAACCCCAGACCGACGTGCAGCCCGTGGCGTTGATCATGCCCATGCTGCTGCGGCCGCGGTTGCCGGTCCCTTCCACGTACTGCCACCGCAGGTGCTTCAACTGCGCCAGCAGTTGCGTCACCCAGCGGAGCCACTCGGCGTCGATCGGCGTGGCCGCGTGGCGCTCATCCAGCTTCTCGGAGAGCGCGCCCAGCGACACGTCGGCGCCGCCGAGCTTCTCGATCGCCTTGCCCACCTGGGCGGCGTCGGTCAGATCGACCGTGCCCGCCAGTTTCAGCCGGATGTGCTGGTCCAGCCCGGCGATCAGGCCGTCCAGCTTGGCGACTTGTTTGGCCACGCGCGGCTGCATCAGCGCCTCCACCGTGGCCGTGAACAGGTGCACTACCGTCTTTTCGCCGCACCCGAGGCAGGCGCCGTCGCCGGACACCATCGAAAGATAGTTGCGCTTGTCGAGCAGCAGCGTGTGCAGCGCGCCGATCTTCTCTTCCAGGTTCTCGATGCGGATGAACTCCGGCGACGTCGTCGGCAGCGCCTGCCAGAACTCCCAGTCCTGCCGCAGCGCGGCGACGCTCTGGTCCGTCTGCGGCACCGAGCGCAGCGCGTCGTCGTTGCACACCTTCACGCACTCCATGCAGCCCTTACACGTGTACGGGTTGACGGTGATCGAGAGCAGCCCGCCGCTGGCCTTCTGCTTGCGCTCGCGCGCGGTCCAGAACGGCCCGGTCAGCGCGAACTGGAACCCGTTCACGGCATTGCGCAGCGCTTCCAGCTCCTGCTGGATCGCCGGCCGGTCCTCGGAGTCCACGGGTGTCAGGGCCAGCACGTCGTCCACGGCCTCGCTGAGTGTACGGGTTACGTCGGCGCTCTGGCCGCCGGCCTGCAGCCGCTGCTTGAACTTTTGCTCCACCGTGCGCGCCAGGCGCGGCAGGTGCTTCACGGGACCCGCCTTCTCGGCCTGCTTCCGCGCCGTTTCCAGCACCTCCAGCGGCGAGTGCACCAGGCCCGCGATCGCCGTGTCGGGACACACCGAATAACACGACCCGCACGCGGTGCAGTTCTGCGGGATCCACTGCGGGTGATCGAAGCGGATCCCGGTCATGTCCCGGAACACGCCCGTGGACGCGGGGATCAGGCTGAGGCCGATGAACGGATCCACCAGGTTGTCGTTGCCCTTGCCCGAGCGGTAGAACGACCCGGTCTGCTCCCAGAAACGATGAATGTCGGTGTGCGCGGTGCAGCTCGCCGGTTGCGCCTTCAGCAGCACCGGCAGATCCGGAGCGCGACGCAGGCCGGCTTGCGCCGCCGCGAGCGCCTTGTGGTTCACCTCGCGCACCTGATCGAAGCCGCGCCGCACCACGCGCACGTTATCTTCCACCACGCGCGCGCCCTTCGCGCCGAACTTATGGATCAACTGCGCCTCGATCGCCGCGAACAACTGCTCCTCATTGAGCTTGGCCGTCTGCATCACGTCGGAAGCCGCGAAGAACGCCCCCTGGAACGCAATGCCCTGCATGCGGAACTGCAGCTCGGCGTCCGTTGCTTCCTCCCGCGCGATCTGGAAAGCGTCCAGGTAGAACACCCGGATCCCGTTGTCGAGGATCTGCCGCTGGTAGATGTCCGGGATCTGCGCCCACACCTCTTCTTCCTTCGCGGAGCTGCTCTGGATGATGAACACGCCGCCCTTCTTCAGGCCGGCCAGCGGATTGGAGTGCTTGAAGACGTTCGGGTCCGGCGACAGCACCGCGTCCACGTAGAAGTACTCGCAGTTCATCCGGATCGGCTCCGGCGCCACCGACAGGTAGTACGTCGTCGGCTGGCCTTTCTTCTCCGAGCCGTACTTCGGGTTCGCCTTCACGTGGTAGCCCAGCAGGTCGAACAGCGTCATGGCGAGGTTCTTGCCCGTGGTGATCGCGCCCCAGCCGCCGACCGAATGCAGGCGCACCGTGATGCTGCCGGGCGGCATCAGGTTCGGATTCTCGCTGCCCCGCACCGCCAGCGTCTTCACGCCCGGGTACGCGTCCAGCACGGTCTGCTGGTGGATCTCCTGCTTCGGCGTGAACGGTTTTTCGTGCGCGAAGTCCACCGAAAGGTAGTAGAACGCCCGCTGTGGACCGCCGGGCAGCATGTTCTCCACCGCGCCCAGCAGCGCCTCCGGCTGCAGGTCGCGCGATCCGAGCCCGTAGGAGCCCGAATACAGCGGCGGCAGATCCTTCAGATCCTTGTACGTGGCGTGGTCCGGATACGGCTTCGGGCCCTTGCCCGCGCGTCCGTTGTCGAGGCAACGGCCCAGCGCGGCGCGGATCTCGCGGACCAGCGGCAGATCCTCGGCCAGCGGCTGATCTGTCCGTTCCAGCACCGCGACGCCCTTGCGCCCCTGCAGCAGCTTGCCGATCAGGTCCCCAGGGAACGGGCGGAACATGGTGAGATTCACCACGCCCACCTTCACCTTGCGCTTCTCCCGCAGGTACTCGGCCACGGCCTCGGCGGTCACCACCATGCTGCCCTGGCCCACGATCAGGTAGTCGGCGTCTTCGACGCGGTACGTCGCCACCCGCTGGTAGCGGCGCCCGGTGAGTTCGAAAAACTCCTGCATCGCCTGGTCGGTTAGCGGCGCCACGTGATCGAAGAAGAACGGGCGCTGCGCCGCGACGCTCTGCATGTAGGCGTCCTGATTCTGCACCGTGCCGATCATCACTGGGTTGTCGACGGTCCACAACTCGGGGATGCGGCGGCGCTGCGGGCCGAACAGGATTCGCTGGGCTGGCGTCGGCGTGTCGATCAGGTCGTCCGGCCGTCCGAGGTAGACGGCGATCAACTCCCGCTCGGGCAGCAGCAGCGATTCGATCAGGTGCGTGGTGAGGAAGCCGTCCTGGGCGCAGATGCCCGGCGTCAGCGCCAGCTCCGCGATCCGGTGCGCGATCAGGTTCAGGTCGCAGACCTCCTGCGCGCTCTTGCCGAACACCTGGAAGAAGCCCGCGTCGTCGACGCAGTGGTAGTCGTCGTGGCCCGCGTGGACGTTCAGTGTGGACTTCGTGATCGCCCGGCAGCCCATGTTGAGCACGTAAGTCAGCCGTTTGCCCGCAGCCGCGTACAGCGACTCGTGCATGTAGGCGATGCCCTGGCCCGAGGAGAAGTTCGTCGCGCGGAGTCCCGTCATCGAGAGCCCGGCGGTAACCGCCGCGGCGGCGTGCTCCCCTTCCGGCTCGATGAAGATCAGCGGCCGTCCCGATATGTTCAGGTGCCCGGCGGCGGCGGCTTCAGCCCAGTACTCGCCCATCTGCGTGGAGGGCGTAATGGGATAAGCTCCGGCGGCGTCGCTCGCTTCGCGTTCGCACATGATGACGGCGGTATTGCCGTCCATCGCCTGGCGCACGCCAGGGAACCGGAACGTCCGTGCTGTGGTCATGTTTCATCCTCTTCCTCCGGGGCTTACGGGCCATCCGGCGGGTTCGACCGGTCGGGGCGACTGGCGGACGATCTTTTTTGCCGCAATGCCCTTGCGCGGTCCGGAGACTTCGTCCATCCAGACAATCGCGCCTGTGGGGCAGCGCTCGATCGCCGCCGGACGCGCGCTCGTGTTGCGCGTGTAGTCCACGACGGCCAGGTTATTCACAATCTGAATCAGGCCCGGCGCGTCGGCGGCGCATTTACCGCAGCCGGTGCAGGCCACGTCGCACTCGGCTTCCGCCTCGTCGCCGTGGGCCAGGCTCTGGCAGGCCACCCACAAGCGGTGGGCTGCGTCATGAATCGAAAACAGATCCTTCGGACAGGCTTCGACGCAATCGCCGCAGGCGGTGCACTTTGCTTCGGTCACTACCGGCAGGCCGTGCCGGTCCATATGAATCGCGTCGAACGTGCATGCCCGGTCGCAGTCGCCAAAGCCGAGACAGCCCCAGGTGCAGCCCTTGCCGCCGCCGCCCACCAGCACCGCGGCGCGGCAGGTGGCCACGCCCTCGTAGCGGGCGCGCCGCCGCGCGACGTTGTCGCCGCCCGCGCACGCCAGCCGCGCCACGCGCTTGTCCGCCTTGCCCGCGGCCACGCCGAGGAACGTCGCGATCGCCACAATGCCCTGGGGAGTGCTGACGGTGCATTTTGCGGGCTGGTCCTTACCCGCCACCAGCTTCTCCGCGAAATCGCGGCAGCCGGCGGAGCCGCAGGCGCCGCAATTGGCATGCGGCAACATGCCTTCGACATCGTCGATCCGCGGATCTTCCCAAACGAAGAACTTGCGGCTCGCGACGGCCAGGATCGCCGCCAGCGATCCTCCGATGCCGGTCATGACTGCTGCGGCGATGACGAAATCGGTGAATTCCGACACGGAACGCCTCGCGGCCTCATTCTATCAGAGAGGCCAGGGCGAACTGTCAAACGCCGCGCTATTTTTTCTTGCTGAGTTTGCGGAAGTACTCCGCCACCGCATCGGCGTAACCCGGAGGAGCTTTCTCCGCCGCGCCCGCCCGCACCTGACCGGAGCGTTCTTCGTCGAGCTTGCGCCGCAGCAGCAACTCCAGTTGCTCGATGTTCGGCATCGCCACGCGGCGGATCCGCTCGTCGAGTTCGGCCTCGCGCGTGGACCCGAGGTTCAACCGCTGCAGTTCGATCAGCGCGTCAGCCACAGCCTTCTGCAGTTCCGGGTTGTCGCTCAGGGAGCGGCGCAACTCCTGCAGATCGCGCGCCGCGTCGCGCACCGCCGTGGCGGCTGGAACCGGGCCGTCGCCGATGCGCCCGCCGAAGCCTTCGCGGAGCGCGCCGCGCTCCATCATGCCGCCCTGGCCGAAGCTGCCGCCGGAGGGCGTCTGCTGGCCGCGTTCCCCCTGCTGGCCGGGCTGGCCGGTCTGGCCGGGTTGCTGTCCCGGCTGCTGGCCCTGTTGGCCTTGCTGACCTTGACCCGGCTGACCCTGGCCCTGCTGACCTTGCTGGCCTTGTTGCCCCTGCTGACTTTGCTGCTGGCCTTGCTGCTGGCCCTGCGGTTGCCCCTGGCCATTCTGACGCTGCCCCTGCTGGCCTTGCTGACCCTGCTGCTGGCCGGAGGCCCGCGCGAGTTGCTCGCGTAGCTTCTCGACCTGCGAAAGCGCTTTCTCAATCTGCTGCTGGCCCTGCTTGGCCTGCTGCGATTCGCCGAGCGCTTCGCGGGCCGCGCGCGTCTGTTCCCGGACGCTCTCGAGGCCCTGCGTAATGGGCCGCTCGCGCGACACGACATACGGACCCTGGCCGCGGCGGATCGCCTGGGAGTTGAACTCCATGCGGAGCTTCAGCTCCTGCTGTTGCAGCTCGCCGAGCGCATCGCGCAGCTTCGAGGACGCCTTGGGTTGGGAGCCGGCCATGTCGCGCATCGCCTGCTTCATCTCCTTCTCCAGGCGCTCCAGTTCACCCTTCATCTGATCCTTCTCGGAGGCGAACCGCTCGGCCTGCTCCCGGGTCATCCCCGGCATCGGCCGCGGACGGCCCTGCTGGTCGAACGCGTCACCGTAGGTTTCCTTCAGCCGCTTCTCGAAGTCCTTCTGCTGGTCGGCGAGCTTCGACGCCCGCTGCTCGATGCCGTTCAACTGCTCCGCGGCTTCCTGCCGGCGCATGCCGCTCAGCATTTCCTTGGCTTCGTTCAGCCGCTCCGCCGCCCGCCGCGACGCGGCGTCGCTGCCCGACGGCTGCTGGTTCGCGTCCGCCGCCTTGCGCATGTCGTCGGTCGCCTGCTTCAGCCGGTCGAAGGCCTCCTGCAGCCGGCGATCGCCCGCGGTCTGCTGGCGTTTGATCGGCTGCTGGCCCTCGCGGCCCTGCTGCCCCTGTTGCTGGCTCTGTTGCCCTTGCTGTCCCTGCTGTCCCTGCTGGCTCTGCTGCCCTTGTTGGCCTTGCTGCTGGCTCTGTTGGCCTTGCTGACCCTGGGATTGCTGCGAGAGCTGCTCCAGCTTCTTCTGCAGTTCCTCGGCTTCCCGCCGCAGCATCTCCTGCTGCCAGCGCTGTTCCTGCGCCTGGCGATTGTCCCGCTTCTGCTGCTCGGCGAGCTGCTGCTGCCGCCGGGCGAGTTCCTCCAGGCGTTGCAGCGCCTCGTCCACTTCCTTCTGGCGCTGTTCCGCAGACGACTGCTGGCCCGTCTCGAACTGGTTCTTTTCCTTGTCGAGCTCGAGGTCGAACAGGTTGTCCAGATCGCGCGCCGCGCCGGATCCGCCGCCACCCTGCTGCCCGAACGCCACCTGGATCTGGCGGAACACCGCCTCCGCGCGCAGCAGATGTTGCAGCGCCTTCTGCTCTGGAGGCAGGGCGCCCCTCCAATCCTTCGCCGCCAGTTTCGGTGCGGCCTCGTCCATGGACTTCGCCGCCGCCTCCATCTCTTTCACGAACGTCTGGAACTCCTGGTTGGTGCCCGAGAGCTGCCGCGCGCGCGCCCGCTCGGCGAGCGTTCGCGCCTGGTCCCGCAGCTTCGCCTGCATCTCGCTCAGGAACTTCGCGTTCTCCGCCTGCGCCTTCGGATCCTTCGAGCGCACCTCGTTGCCGGTGGCGACGATGATCTCCTTCTGCCGCCGCCCGATCTGCGAGGAGTCATCCTCTTCGCCCTGCATGCCACCGCCGCCCTGCTGTTGGCCCTGCGAGTACTCCTTCTCGAACGGCTGGGCTTCGAGGAAGTACATGCTGGTCTGCGTGGTGGACCTGGCGTCCCGTGCCGTCGCGTACAGGCTCACCACGTCGCCCGGCTGCAGCCCGTACTCTTCGAGCGCGATCAGGTGCTTGCCCGCGGCACTCTTTTCGCCCTTGCGCGCCAGCAGCGGGATCTTCTTCTCCTCGCCGCCGTTCACCGAATAGACCAGTTGCAGTTCGTTGAGCCCGTACTCGTCGTCCCCCTCCACCTCGACGGTGACCTCTTCCACCGGGCTGACCTTGGCGTCGCGCCCCGGCCGCGAGATCCGGATCACCGGCTCCTTGTCCTGCTTGGCCTCGATGAAGTAGTCCTCGCTCAGACGAACCGTCTGGTTCTGCTCGAGCGCCGCGATGTGATACGCGCCGTCCTTCTCCACCGGCACCCGCGCCGTGAAGCGCGTCCCGGAGCCCGCCAGATCGATGCGCCGCCCGTCTTCGAGCACGATCACGCCGCGTTCGAGCGCGCGGTCGAAGTCGATGGTCAGCTCCGCCACCGTGCCCGCGACGGCCCGCAGGTCGCCGCCCGGATCCTCCACCGCCACCGGCAGCGCCAGCGAGGACGGGAACTGATACTCCACGCGCAGGCGCTTCACCGCGGGCAGGTCCTTCACGGTCAGCGTGAACGTCTTCGACCGGACCCCACCCGCCTCGACGTAGTACTCGACGGACTCGGGCAGCGCCGCGAACACAAACTCGTGCGCCGTGCCCGAAGGCTCCGGCAGCATCGGCGCTTCTTCCCACTTCGACGCCCCGCGGTACTTGGCGAACAGCCGCGCCCGCTGCGCCTGGAATCCCTTCAGCTTGGCCGACACGGCCTGGTCGGTGCGGCGCCGCACGATCTTGTCGCCCGGCTGCACATCGATGTCATAGAACGCGCCCGAAATGCCGCGCGGCGCGCCCGCCCAGAGCAGGGAAGCGCCGTAGCCGAGATACCCCGGACCCGCCAGGATCAGCCAGGCCAGCACGCCCGCCGCCACGGCGCCCGATCCGGCCAGCGCCGCAATGATGCGCGAGGGCGCCAGGCGCGCCGGCTCGGCGCGCCGCGCGAGCGACGCCGTTTCCTCGGCCAGCAGCTCGACGAACGGCCCCTCATCCTTGGACTCGACGAACGTCAGCAGCCGCTCTTGAAACTCGGGGAACTGCTGCTCGGCCCGTCGCGCCGCCCGGCGCGTGTTGAGCTTCAGCAGCGGCCAGATGATCCCGAAGGCGGCCGCCGAGGCCAGCGCCAGGAACAGCACGAACCGCGACCAGAACAGGCTCCGCTCGGAGAACGCCAGCGCGTTAGTGATCAGCACCAGGCCCACCGTGGCGAAGAGCGCCACGCCCGCCGCGATCGCCAGCCCGCGGGACCAGGTCAGCCATTTCAGCCGCCCTTCCAGGGCACGCAGGTACTGATGGAGCGAATCACGCTGGCTCATGCGGCTTCCTTTTCCCGGGGCGCCAGATCCTGGTCCCGTTCCTCATTGAGATATCGGTTGGCGAACAACGACTCTGCAACCGCGGCCAGAGCCGCGATGAGCAGCACCCACCACCAGAAGCTCCAGGGGCGAGACTCCTCGGTCTTCTGCCCGGCCGCGTTGCCGCCGGCCTTCGGCGCGCCCTGCCACAATTCGGCCGTCTCCTGGGCGATAGGCGTCAGGTCCGATTCCCTGCGGTCGGCGTGCGCGGCGATCACTTCCCGCCGCCCGTTCGCCTTGCGGACCTCGTAGAAACCCTCACCGCGCAGCGCGTATGATCCGGCCTTGGCAGCTTCTTCGAGCGTCAGCGCCCGCTTGCCGTCCGGGCCGATCACTTCCGCCGTGCCGCTCGAATCCTTCGCCGTGCGCAGCTCCACGAACGAATCCACGGCGACGTTCGACGCCTGCGCCTCCACGCCCCCCAGGTACCGCGCCATCTGCTCCACCAGCGGGACGAACCCGGGCTTCAGTGGCAGGTCGTTCGAAACGTTGTCGAACGTGGAGGCGAAGACCACCGCGCGGCCTTCGCCCAGGGCGCGCTCGGCAAGCAGCGTCGACTGGTCGGTGAGCCGCGCCAGGATCCGCGCGCCCGGCGCGTCGAACCCGGCGGACTGATAGAACTTCACGCCTTCGAACGCGGTCGCGCGCCGTACGCCCGGATGCGCGGCGTCCACGCGTTCGGCCGCGTGGAACCGCTCACCTTCGCGCGCCGCGTAGCGGGATCCGCTCAGCGGGTCGCCCGTCACCGGGACCTTCGGCAGCGCCGCCGTCGCAGGGCCCAGCGCGATCCACACCGCTCCGCCGCCCGTCAGCCAGCGTTTGAGGGTCGCTTCGAAATCCGGCGTCAGGGATCCCGGGTCCGAGAGCACTACGAACGCGTAGTTCGCGGGCGACAGCCCCGCTACCTGATCGGAGGTCCGGGCCTCCATCGTGAACGCGCCTTCGGCCGACGCTTCGAGCGCCGCCCGGAAGTACAGCGGCGAGCGCGTGTCCCGCGCCGCATGCACGAACAGAATCTTGCGCGGGTCGGACCGCTCCGTGGCGAACGCCAGCCGGTCGTCGGCCGCCAGGCCGTCCCCGCCGTCGATCCGCACCTCGGCCCGCGACCAGCCGTACGGCACGTCTAGGGTCAGGAATTCCACCGTCGCGCGCCCGCCGGCGGCGATCTCCACCGGCTTGGTCTGCACCTTGCCGCCCGCGGCGAGCGTCACCGTCTTCTGCGCCTTCTGGTTGCCGGAGCCCGCCACGGTCGCCTGGATCCGCACCCGCTTCGGGTCGTAAACGTAGCGCGGCGCGCTCACCGTCTCCACATAAAAGTTGGGCGCGGCGTCGCCCACCCGGTGCAGCGCGAGCGTCGTGTCGCTCGAAACCCGCAGGTCCGCGAAACCGGCCGGCATTGCCGACTTCTGCAGATCCGTCACCAGATGCGCCTCCACCGGCAGGCGCGAACTCTCGGCGAGCGTCCTTAAATACCGCGCGAACTCGCCGTACGCGGCGCGGCCGTCGCCCGCTTCGAGCGAGTTAATCGCCGCGCGCGCCTCGGCGTGGTCCACCGATGGCTGCGTGAGCACTTCAATGTTGCCGCCCAGCGCGATCACCTGGACGTTCGCGCCCGCCTGCTTGGCGAGTACGCTCAGCGCCTCGCGCTTGGCCTGGCTCATCCGCTCGCCCTGCCGCATGCTGAACGAGCGGTCCACGGCGAGCACCACGGTACGTTTCGCGTTGAACGACGCGATCGACCGGCTGAGGTACGGCGCGGCGAACGCCAGCGCCAGCAGCGCCAGCAGCGCGATCCGCAGGGCCATCAGCGCCTTGTACTTCAGCCGCCGGTGCTTCACGGAGCTTTGCGTCCGGCGCTCGAAGAACATCAGCGACGGGAACAGGCGCGGCGTGGTCTTGTGCTGGCGCAGCAGGTGCACCCAGATCGGCAACCCGATCGCGGCCAGCCCAGCCAGAAACCACGGCGCGAGGAAACCCACCTACATCCTCCCCTGCCGCACGCCGAGATACGTTCGCAGCGGCTCATCGAGCGGCCGGCCCGTATCGACCAGCGCGTAATCGATGCCCGCGCCACGCGCCCGGCTCCGCAGGTCCGCGACGTGCGCGTCGATCTTCGCGCGGTACTCCTTGGCGGCGTAGTCGGGCGTGACTTCCAGCGTGTCCGCGGTTTCCAGATCCTGCAGCAGCACCGGCTCGTCCAGCACCGGCCGCAGCTCCTGCGGATCCAGCACGTGGAACAGCACCAGCTCGTTGCCCCGCGACCGCAGCGGCGCCACGGTTTCGATCACGTGCTCCGGGCGCTCCCAGAAGTCGGAGAACACGATCACGATCCCGCGCCGATGCAGAAACTCCGCCAGGTGCGCGAACGGCCGCGCGAAATTGGTCCGCTCGCCGAACTGCGCCTTCTCAATCCCATGCAGGATGCGGTGCAACTGCCCCTGCCGCGAGCTTGCTTGCACGTAGTGGCGCACTTCGTCGTCGAAAATCAGCAGTCCGGTGGCATCCCGCTGCTGGTTCGACAGGTACGCGAGCGACGCCGCCAGGTACCGCGCATAGTCGAGCTTGTTCACCTGGCCGGAGCCGAAGCGCATGGAGTTGCTGGCGTCGATCATCAGCGTCAACTGGCAGTTCGTTTCGCCGCGGTACCGCTTCAGGTAACAGCGGTCCGTGCGCGCGAAGACGTTCCAGTCCACGTGCCGCAGGTCGTCGCCCTCGGAATAGGCGCGGTACTCGGCGAACTCCTGGCTGAAGCCGAAGTCCGGCGACCGGTGCATGCCGGCGACGAACCCGTCGACGACGGTCTTGGCAACCAGCTCGAGATTCGAGATCCCGGCCAGCACCTTCGGATCGAGATACCGCTGCAGCAACATGGTTACGCCTTCGGCGCGGGCTTCATCTCCAACACCTTCTTCAGGATGTCGTCCTGGGTCAGCTTGTCGGACTCCGCCTGAAAGTTCAGCAGGATCCGGTGCCGCAACACCGGGCGCAGCAGCGCCGCGACATCCTCGTACGACACGTGGTAGCGGTGCCGCATCAGCGCCCGGCACTTGGCCGCCAGCACCAGGAACTGCGCGCCACGCACGCTGGCGCCGAAGTTGACGTACTTCTTCACGAACTCGGGAGCTTCCGGATCCGTGGCGCGGGTCGCCCGCACCAGACTGACCGCGTAGGCGGCCACCGAGTCGGCGATCGGCACCATGCGCACCAATTGCTGGAAGCTCAGGATCTCCTCGGCGGTGGTCACCGCCACCGCCCGTTCCTGCGAGGTCGTCGTCGTCATCCCGACCACCTGCAGTTCCTGCTCCGCCGGCAGGTAGTCGAGCAGCGTATTAAACAGGAAGCGGTCGAGCTGCGCTTCGGGCAGCGGATACGTGCCCTCCAGTTCGATCGGATTCTGCGTCGCCAGCACGAAGAACGGCCGGTCGATCGGATAGATGTGCCCGCGCACCGTGCACGAGAACTCCTGCATCGCTTCGAGCAGCGCCGACTGGGTCTTGGGCGGCGTGCGGTTGATCTCGTCGGCGAGCAGCACGTTGCAGAAGATCGGCCCGGGGACGAAAGTCCAGGTGCGGCGTCCGGTCGAAGGATCCTCTTCGATGATGTCGGTGCCGGTAATGTCGGAGGGCATCAGATCCGGCGTGAACTGGATGCGGCGGAACTTCAGCCCGAGCGTGTCCGCCATGGTGCGGACCAGCAGCGTCTTCGCCGTGCCCGGCAGGCCGGTGATCAGGCAATGGCCGCCGACGAATAGCGCGATCATCACCTGCTCCAGCACTTCTTCCTGGCCGACAATCACCTTGCGGACCTGCTGGACGATCTGCTCCTGCGCCTGCTGGAACCGCGTGATGCGGTTCTTCAGCTCGGCCGAGTCGATCGTGGTTACGGGTATCGTGGACATGAATGCCTTCTTAGTTTTTGTTCAACTCCAACAACAACTTTTGCGCCGGCTTGTAGCCGGGCGCGGCCTCGAGCGCGAGGTACACATGCTCGAGCGCCTCTTCGTTGCGCCGCGACGCCTGGTAAGCGCGCGCGAGTTCAAAATGGGCCCCCGCCAGGTCGAGCGGCTTCATTGCCACTACCGCCTGCCATTCGCGGACCGCCCGCGCCGGCTGGGTCAACTCCATATACAAGGTCCCGAGCTTGCGGTGCAGCTCCTGGTCCTGGGGATAGATCAGGTTCAGCCGCTCCAGCGCCGCCGCCGCTTCCTTCTTCCGGCCGAGTTCGGTTTCGAGGTCCCCGAGCTGCTTCAGCGCCGTCGGATACCGCCCGCCGATCCGCGCGTAGTCGGCGAGCTGCTTCGCCGCCGCTGCTTTGTCGCCCTTGGCGAGATACGCCTCGGCGAGCATCTCGTAGACGCTCCCCGCCTCGACGTAATCCGGATACAGGTCGCGGATCGCGGCGCCTTCGCGAATCACCTCGTCGTGCTTCTTTTCCTTCGCCAGCGCCCCCAGCGCCTTCACGCGCTTCGACCACTCCTCGAAGTTCTTCACCGGACCGCCCACCTGGCCATCCAGCCAGGCCAGAAACTCCTTGTCGAACGCTTCCGGCTCCATCTGCAACTGCTCCCGTACCACCTGCGCCGTCGGCTTGCGTTGGGCGAACCCCTGCATCATCGCGAGCAGTCTATCGTATCCCCACTTCTGGTTGATGTAGTCGCACACCTTGCCGGCTTGAAAATAGCTCACGATCACCTGGTTCGGATAGCTGGGCCGGATGAACCCGCGGTCGAGATCGGCCACCGGCAGCAGCTTCTTGTCCTTGATGGCGCGGATCACCCCGGGGTCCAGCCGGTCGCCCCAATCGGGCGACGTCGCCGTCTCCTCATGCACCGCCATGCCTTCCGTGAACCAGCGCGGCGTCCGGTGCTTGGTTGCCGCCAGTACGAACACGTGGCTCAATTCGTGCCACAGCGTGCTCGCCCAGTGGAAAGTCCCGGGCTTGCGGCCCGAGGGCGAGTCCATCGCCACCACGTAGCCGAACGTCACGCCGAGCGCGCCCAGCCCTGGCAGGCCCAGCGCGCGCACCGCGAAGTCCTCGTGGTCGGGGTACACCTCGACTTGTACCGGAGCGCCCAGCTTCATCTTGTACTTCTTCTCGAATGTCGCGAGGGCCCGGTCCATTTCAGCCTGGAAGTAAATCTTGAGAACTTGGTCCTCTTTCTTGTGCAGACGCAGGATCGTGGCTGGGGTCTTGTAGGTATTGAAGTTCTTGTAGCTGTCGAGCAGCCGCAGCGAGTTCACCGTAGCGGCGTTCTTCCAGTCGTTGGCGTAGCACTGCTCCAGGTGCTCGCGCGCTTCCTTCTCCTCGCCGAGCCGCATCAGGTTGACGCCCAGCTCCGCGCGCGCTTCCCAGTTCGTGGGGTCGAGTTCGATCGCCTTGCGATACGCCCGGATGCCTTCCTCGTAGCGCCGGTTGATGACGAAGAAGTGCGCCGCGGTGGCCCACGCCTTGCCGTATCCCGGGCTCAGCTTCTGGAGCTTGTCCATCCAGTCCGAGGACGGCTTGTCGTTCAGCAGGTCGACGGCGGCGCGGATGGCCATGGCGTCCAGCGCTTCGTTCGGCGTCAGCGCAATCGCCTGGTCCGCCTCGGTGACGGCCTTGTCGGGATTCGAGTCCTCGAGCGCCAGGTACGCCAGCAGCTCCCGGGCTTCGAGCAGCTTCGGATCCGCGGCCAGTGCTTTCTGCGCGTACTCCACCGCCTTGCTCTCGAACGAGTTGGAGGCGACCAGCGCCAGCCCCAGCAGCGCCGGAGCGTAGTCCTTGTCGATCTGCAGCGCTTCGGTGAACAACTGCCCGGCGTCCACCGGCTGGTAGCGCTCCTCGAACAGCCGGCCCCACCGCACCCGGACCCTGGCGTTCTTCTCGTCCATCTTCACGGCCAGCCGGAACAGGTCGTTGGCGTCCTTGAATCGTCCCAAGCCCCAGGCGGCCTCGGCGCGGTCCGCCGGATTCGCCGCCCGCGTCAGGGAAACGAAGCAGGCCTCGGCTTCGGCTGGGCGGCTGAACTTGCGCGCCTTCCAGCACTCCTCGGGCTTTTGCGCGAAGGCGACTGAGCCGGCAAGCAACAGCAGAAGCAATCTCATTTGTCGAGCTTCTCCTGCACCTGCGCGAGTTCCAGCAGCAGCGCGTTCAGCCGCCGGCGGTAATCCGCGGTCGCCAGCGCGGCTTTCTGGTACCGCAACTGGTCGATCGCCTGCTCCAGTTCCTGCTTCTTCTGTGCCAGCGCCCGCTTGGCCGGATCCGTCGCAATGGATCCCGCGGCTTTCAGCGCGAACAGCGGAAACCGCCCGGCGAGCAGGCCCTGGCCGTTCTCAGCCGACGGCTGCCGCGTGCCTTCGCCCTTGCCCGTGTCTTCGAGCAGCGCGTGCTCGGTCGCGATCCGCTTCTGCGTCTCGTAAAACTGCGTCGTCTTGCGCTCGGCGTACCGGAACGCTTCGAGCGCGCTCACGGTGTCGTTCTTGTCGGTGTCGGCTTCAGGATCCCGCAGGCTCTCCACCCAGTAGCGCGCGAAGATGGTCGCGTTCTTCTCGGTGCCGGACTTGGTCGCCGTGATCACTGCCCGGCTCGGCCTTTGCAGCGCCGCCAGCGACCCGCCGCTCGCGCTGGTCATGTTCACCACCAGTTGCCGCTGCGCCTTCACGCGATCCAACTGCGCCGCCAGCTCGCCCGCCGTGATGTCGGGTCCCGTCAGGTTGAACTTGTACTCGGCGCCGTCGAACGTCCCGTGGCCGATCAGCATCAGAACCACGGAGTCGGAGGCCTGCGCTTCGCTGGCGATCGAGTCGAGAGCCGCCGTCAGCTTCGCCTTGGTTCCGTTCTCGCCGAAGAGCACAGCGGACTTGCCGCCCGGGGCGTTGTTCAGCAGCTTGCCGAGATCCTTCGCCCAACCCTCGAAGCGCTGCGCGTACTCCGGCTCCCCGCCCACGCCCGCCACGGTGACGTAGAACGTCGTGGCGGCCTGCGCCGTCCACGCCAGCAGGAATGCGGCCGCCAGTCTCAAATGAACCCCCACTTCCGCCGCAACAGCCATTCGCTCGACCGCACCAGGAGCAGCAACAGGAACACCGCCGGCATGTCCCACAGGTCCTTGGTTTCGCGCACCGTGATGCCGGCCTCCGAGTACTCGACTTCCTTGGCCAGCTTGCCGGCGTCCGCCGGACGGTAGTACTTGCCGCCCGTCTGCGCCGCCAGCTTTTCCAGCAACTCGCGATTCTGTTCCGCGCGGAAGTTCTCGGCCACGCCGTCCTCACGGCGGAAGGTGAGCACGTCGCGCCCGATGTTCTCCTCGCCGCGGTTCGCCGTCACCTCCACGATGTAGGAACCCGCGGCGTCCGCGTTCCACTCGCCCGTGTAGACGCCCGGCTCCACCGGATCCGGCTGCAGTTCCACGCTCGCGTTCAGGTTGGCCGGTCCCAGGATGTTCGCCTTCACCCGGGCGTCGCTCATCGGCAGGTAGGTCTTGTCGCGGACCTCGGCGCGCACCTTGAACACGCGCTCGTCGGCCAGCACCGTCGAGGGCGTCACCGCCGCCACGCGCGCCGGCGTGCCGTCCACCAGCCAGCGGAGCATCTGCTGCCAGAACATCTCGTGCGAGCGGTCCTCCAGCGGCATCTGCATCTGCCAGCGCCAGCTACCGCCCGTCGCGAACACGGCCGTGCGCCCGCGCCCGTAATTCTGCGTCACCAGCAGCGGGAAGCGCTTGCCGCCCCCGGTGGGCAGCGACTCCAGCAGTGTCACCGCGCCCGGTTTCACCGTTCCCGGATCCTGGTAGCTCAACAGATAGGGCAGCTTCTTCCACCGCTCGAAGTTCTTCGCGGGATCCTCATCCAGCCGCGTCAGCAGGCTGTCGCGGCCGGAGGATGTCAGCTCCACCGTCGCCGGATTGCGCAGAAACGTGCCCTTCCGTGCCGGCAGCGTCACGGGTAGCAGGTCGTCGAAGGGCGGCCGGTCGTAGCCGCCGTCGCCCAGCGCCGTGCGCCCGCCCAGGAACAGCAGCCCGCCGCCCCGCCGGTCCACGAACTGCTTGATCAGCTCCTGCTGCGCCGGCGTGAAGGCCGCCGATTCCACGCTACCCAGCACGATGCCCTGGAACCCGAACAACTCCTCCACCTTCGTGGGAAACCCGGCCTCCAGCTCCTGCGGATTCGCGATCCCTTGCCGGTAGATCTTGTTCTGCGTCGTGCGCAGGATCGACACCAGTTCCAGGTTGCGGTCCTCTTCGGCCGCCCGGCGCGCGAACTTGTAATCCCAGCGCGGCTCGCCTTCGAAGTACAGGATCCGCGGCTTGGCGTTGTCGACGTTCAGCACCCGCGTCTGCCGGTTGTTCTTGTTGTTCTCTTCGCCGGCCAGCGGCTCCACCTGCACCTCGAGCGTCTTGGCGCCCGCGATGCCCGCGTTGAACGTGAGCGTCTCGGTCTGCGGCACGCCCTCGGCCTTGAAGGTGATGTCGCGGGCAGCCAGCGTCTTGGCGCCTTCGCGCAGAGTGACGCGCGCCTTGGTGCCCGTGTAGCCGCTTTGCCGGAGCGTCACTTGGGCCGCCAGCCGGGAATCGGCCAGCGCGCGCTGCGGCATCTCGAGCCCGGCCACTTCTACGTCCTTGGCGAACTTCTCACGGCCGAAGCCGACCGTGTGCACCGGGATCCGCCGTGAGCGCAGCTCCTGGATCGTCTCCAGGTCGAAGCCGCCGGCGTTCTCCGCGCCGTCGCTCAACAGCACCACCGCGCCCACCGGCATGCCGCTGGACTCGACGAGCAGTTGCTTCAGGTCCCCGGCGAGCCGCGTAGCGCGGTAGCTCGAATCCAGCGCCTCCAGCTTGTCCACCCGCGCCAGGCCGTCGCCCGCGCGGTACAGCCGCACCTGGAACTTTTCGCGGAGTTGATTGAGTAATCCGGCGTCCAGCGTCTTCTTGGCCTGGTCCCGGCGCGAGGTGCCGTCTTCGACCAGCGCCATCGACGAGGAATCGTCGACCACCACCGCGACCACGTTCTGCTGCGGCTTGAGGGTCGCCACCATTAGCGCCGGATGCCACAACAGGGTCAGCAGCACGGCGGCCAGCAGCGACTGCAGGGCCCATAGCGCCACCGCCCGACCGCGCGACCTCAGGCTCTGGTGCCGCCGCGCCAGGTACCAGGCGAGTCCGGCGCCCGCCGCCAGAATCGCCACGGGCAACAGCCACGCCGGCGCGCCGCCCAACAGCACGAGCTTCCCCTTCGAGAAAACGCTCGCCGGATACTTGAAGAGGAGTTCGAACATCTGGTCTCGGACTGCCTGCCTTTATCGCCCCATGTCTAGTGGGTCATCGCGTAGATGACGTAGTTTACCCAGATGCGGTAGGCCATCGAGGCCCATTTCTCCGGATACCGCGGCTCGTCGGAATGTTCCACCGCGTCGCCGAGGTCCATGTTGTGACAGATGGCGACCATGATGCGCCCCTTGTCGTCGTAGATGCCCCGCCAGCGGGCCTCGAAGCCGTCCTGTTCATAGGACCGGCCCGAATAGAAATACTGCGCGCCCGGCACCTGGAACTTGTCGTCGAGATCGTAGAGGACGTGGAAGATCGGATCCTTCGCGTCCAGATCCACCACGGGCCGGTCCGGAAACACCCGCTGGATCGCCTGCATGAAGATCTCCCACTCAAAGGTGCCGTGGAAGTCGTCGGTCATCAGGAAGCCGCCGCGCAGCAGGTACTCGCGGAGCTTCTTACACTGCTCATCGGTCAGGTTCCAGTGGCCCGGCTCCACCACGTACAGCCAGGGCCAGTTGAAGACGTCGTCGTCTTCGAGGTCGGTCACCTGCTCCACAGACCGGGTGTTGAGACGCGTCAGCCGCCGGATGCCTTCGAGGATGTGCCGGTCTGCGCGGGGATAGTCGATGGTCCACCACTCGTTGGAGCCGCGAAAGCCGGAACCCCGGAACACTGGGTGCGTAGAGTACTTCAGCCGGCCGAACACGAATTCGGTCTTGTCGCCGGCGTCGGGAGGGAGCGGAAAATCGTAATACTCGGCGCCAACAAATTGCCGGAACTCACGCTGGGCGAACAGCGCGCCGATGGCGGAGAGAAATAGAGCGGTCGCTAGCAGCCACAGCCGGAGGCGCATCCAATAGAAGCCTCATACAAGTTTCGGACGCAGCCGTCCGAAAGTTGCCCTTAGAATATCACACCGGGTTGGACGCGCCGTCCGGCGCAACGTTTCCGGCCGGCGGCGTTTCCGCGCCGATTTTGCTCGCGGCGGCGGTGTTCTCCCGCACCAGTACCACCAGCGTCCGCGTAACGGCCAGAATCACCGGCCCGGCGAACAGGCCCGTCAGTCCGAAGGACTGCACCCCGCCGAGCAGCGCGAAGAACAGCAGCAACGGGTGCATGTCCACCTTCTCGCTCATGATGTACGGGCGCAGGAAGTTGTCCACCATGCCAACCACGCCCGCGCCCCAGGCCACCAGGATCGCCGCCTTGCCCCAATGGCCTGCCAACCCCAGCGATAGCGCCACCGGCGCCCAAACCGCGGCGGACCCTACCACCGGCACCAGCGAGAACACTGCCGTCACCGCGCCCCAGAGCGCCGGGGCGGGAACCCCGAGGAACCAGAACGCGATCCCTGCCAGCAGGCCCTGCGCGGCCGACACCGCCAGCACCCCGTACACCGAGGCGTGGATCGTCTGGGCCACGCCCGTCAGCAGATGCTCCATCTGCGCGGGATCCACCGGCGTGCCGGTGACCAGCAGCTCCCGGAACTTGTCGCCATCCCGGAACATGAAAAACAGCGTGAAGAATGCCACCGACGCGCTCATGAAGAAGCCACCCACGTTGCCGGCGACCTTACCCGCCGCCTGCAGCAACGCCCCGCTCGCGGCCTGCAGCTTCTCCGCCGCCTGCCGCCGCAAGTCGATGTTCGACACGTCCACCCATTGCCCGGCCCAGGCCACCGCCTGGTCCCCAAGCTGCAGCAGATAGGCGCCCGCGCCGGTCCCTTGCGAGCGCTCCTCCAGCATGGTCTTGAGCACGCCCATCTCGTGGGTTAACGTCACCGCCAGCAGCACCGCCGGCGTCACCAGGGCGAGCAGTACCAGGAGCAGCGCAATGCCGGCCGCGGCGCCTTCGCTCCGCACGGAGCGCTGTACGCGGGTGTGGATCGGATAGAACACGATCGCCATCAGCGCCGCCGACACCAGGGGCTCCAGGAACGGCCACGCGATCCACGCGCTGAGTCCCAGCGCCACCGCGGAAAGGGCGGCCAGAAAGGGCAGCGAATTCCGGTTGCCAGCCATGGCGTCTACTGTCGCACAAAGAAGAATCGGACCGGAGGCTCGCGCCTCGCGGTCCGGTGGTCTCGTGTCGGCGAAGATTCCTAGCGCTCGTTGCCGGTGCCGCCCGCCGGCTTGGCTTCCGGCCACTTGGAGGCGTTACGGGTCGTTTTCCACGTCGAGTCGCCCCACCATTCTTCGCGGTAGGTGGTCTTCACTTCACCCAGCTCGCGCTTCTTGTCGAAGGTCTTCGCGGTCGCCGGATCCAGGGCGCGCCGCACATGATCGGCGTGCTCGGGAGCCATGGTGAACACCATCATCTTGTTGACGTTCGGCTCCGCCGCGTACCGCACGGTCACGCGCCGCACCGACGGGTCGGCGTTCATCCGCTTGTGGAGCTTCCAGACCTTATATAACGGGTCCTTCGCGCCCCCGCCCGGCGTATCCACGTCCACGCCGCTGATGTTCTGGTACGGCACCGCGAGGTGGTTGGGGCCGTGGTGGAAGATCAGGTTCTGCCCGTCCATTTCGATCTTGCCTTGCGTGTTCAGCGCCAGGCCTTTGACGGTGCCTTGCGTGTAGGTGGCGGGATCGCCGGCGGCGGCCAGCAGGCCCAGGCAGGCGGCGCAGGTGAGGAAAGCGGTTCGGATCATGTGGCTTCTAGGTCCTTTCTTACTTAAGTACTATCGGTTTGACTGCGCCCGGGCATTAGGGGTGAGTGGCAGCAAGCCCCAGGGTAGGATTTTTCCTAAACCGTCTAAGGTCCTAGAACTAACTAGCCTGCACATCGTGGCTGGCTTACCACATCAAGAACGTTTTCGTGTTGCGCATCCGCCACAGTGCCGGGACGCCAAGTCTTTTTCTTTCAAATAGCTAGGAAACTGTCCGCGTTCGTTGTTACAATTAGTGCTTCATGTTAGGGGTTACTCCAGCGTGACTCGGTGTGGTGGGAGTCCCAGGCTCCTGCGCCTCCGGGAACCGATCCTGGAGCCGCAAACCCCTTGACAGGAGGCCCTCCTCAAGTGCGCTTCGAAACCACCATCCAACGGACCGCCGAAGCAACCGGCGTAGGCTTGCACAGCGGAGCCAAAGTCAAGCTCCGGATCCTGCCGGCGCCGCCTTCCACCGGCATCGTGTTCGTCCGGACGGATCTGAACAACTTCCTGGTTCCGGCCAGTTGGCGGCACGTGGCGCGCGTCAGCTATGCCACCAGCCTGATGCGCCAGGGCGTGCTGATCTCCACCACCGAGCACCTGCTGTCGGTGTTCTACTCGATGGGCGTCGATAACGCTTACGTCGAGATCGACAATCTGGAAGTACCGATCCTGGACGGCAGCGGCGAGCCCTTCGTCCGCCTGATCCGCGACGCCGGACTCAAGACCTACCGCCGCCGCCGCCGTTATTTGCGCATCCGGCGTCCGGTGTCGGTCGAAGACGGCGCCAAGCGGATCAGCATCCTGCCCGCCGACCGGTTCCTGCTCACCTGCGACGTGTTCTTCGACCATCCGCTGGTCGGCCGCCAGTCGCTCGAGATGGAAGTGACGCCGGACAAGTACGCCGCCGACATCGCCCCGGCGCGCACCTTCGGCTTTGACTACGAACTCGACAAGATGCGGGACATGGGGCTGATCCGCGGCGCGTCGCTCGATAACGCCGTCTGCTTCACGCGCGATTCGATCCTCAACCCCGGCGGTCTGCGCTTTGCCGACGAGTGCTGCCGCCACAAGGCCCTGGATCTGATCGGCGATCTGGCGCTGATCGGCAAGCCGCTGCTGGGACACGTGATCGCGGAGCGCGCCGGCCACGCGATGCACGCGGCCCTGGTCGCCCGGATCGCCTCGGATCCGACGCTTTATGAGATCCTGAGCTTCGACCAGCTCGCCGACCGCGTGGCGCACGCCCTGGTGTCGTAGTTTCGAAGATCTCGTGCTGCGCCTGCTTCCCAATCTGCTTTCCGTGCTGCGCCTGGCGGGCGCTCCTTATGCCGCGTGGCTGATCTGGCGCCGCGAGTACGAATGGGCCTTGCTCGCGTTTCTGTTGCTGGGCCTCACGGATTTCCTGGACGGCTTTATCGCCCGCCGCTGGAAGCTCGCGTCGGCGGCCGGCGCGTATCTCGATCCGCTGGCGGACAAAGCCATGCTCGTGGGGGCGTATCTGGCGCTGGGGCTGGACCAGGTGATCGCCAGGTGGTTGATGTGGCTGGTCTTCGGGCGGGACCTGCTGATTCTCTCGATGGCCGCAATCGCCCTCTTGTTCACGCGCCACCGGACCTATCCGCCCAGCGTTTGGGGCAAGGTCAGCACCGCGCTCCAGATCGCCTACGGCGTCACCGTGCTCCTGAACCGGTCGATGATCGTGCCGGACAACGGCGCCGGACCGGTGGAGCGGATCCTGTTGTATCTCACCGCCGCCGCCACGGCGCTGAGCGGGCTCCATTATGTATGGCGCGCGGTGCGCACGCTGCGTACCGAGGGCCGGTAGCGCCCGCGGGCTATGGCATAATCGCCCGATGAAACGCGCCTTTGTCGCCGCCGGACTCCTGGCCGTAGTGTTTCTGCTGCTCCCCGCGCCGGCCCAGGAAGACCTCGATTCCCTGCGCGTTTGCCACAAGACCCAGAAGCTCATCTTCGAGAACGCATTTGTCCGCGCCATCGACGACCGGATTGCCCCCGGCGACGCGGAGCCGCGGCACCGGCACGCGCACGGCGTGACCATCGCCTTGGCGGATTACGAAGTGGAGTTACAGAACGACGGCGAAGCGGTGCGGCGCGCCGCCGGGAAGCGGGGGGCGGTGCAATGGGCGCCGGCGCAGATCCACACGGTGAAGAACGTCGGACGGACCCCGATGCACTTCGTGCGGATCGAGCTGAAGTAGCGGACCTACTGGGTGACGAGGGCTTCGCGCGTGGTCGCCACCAGGTTGCCGGCGCGCAGCAGGCTTTCGAAGGTGCCGGCGTCGGTCCACCAGCCATCGAGGAACGAGTACGACATGGTCCCTTCGCGGATGTAGGCGTTGTTCACGTCGGTGATTTCCAGCTCGCCGCGGCCGGACGGCACCAGCACCTTGGTCTTGTCGAAAACGGTTGCGTCGAACATGTAGATGCCGGTGACGGCGTAGTTCGATTTGGGCCGCTGCGGCTTCTCCTCGATGCCCACGATGCGGTCCCCCTGCATCTCGGCGACTCCGAAGCGGCTGGCGTCCGGCACTTCCTTGAGCAGGATCTTGGCGCCGGCTTCCTGACGCCGAAACTCGTCCACCGCGTGGCGGATCGATTTCTCCACGATGTTGTCGCCCAGGATCACGCAGATCTTTTCACCTTCGGCGAAGTGCTCGGCGAGCGACAGCGCGTCCGCGATGCCGCCCTCGCCTTCCTGGTAGGCGTAGTTCAGCTGCTTCAGGCCCCATTCCTTGCCGTTGGCGAGCAGGCGCAGGAAGTCGCCCGCGTTGCGTCCGCCGGTGACCAGCAGGATATCCTCGATACCGGCGTCGACCAGCGTCTGGATCGGGTAGTAGATCATCGGCTTGTCGTAGATCGGCAGCAGGTGCTTGTTGGTGATTTTGGTCAGCGGATAGAGGCGGCTGCCGGTGCCCCCGGCGAGGACGACGCCCTTCACGGCTGACTCCGCAACTGGAGCATAGATTCATAGTGGCATAACGGAAGGTCCGGTTTCCATCGAAGGGCCTCCAGGGTGGGAGAACGGGGCTAAGATAAGGACATTCGGCCGATGCGCTTTCTTGTCTCTCTTGTATTCTGCGCGGTGATGCTCGCCCAGGGCCCGGTACGTCTTGCGACGATGCCGAGCGCTACGGGCCGCGTGGCCGCGCCGCTGGAATTCCGCGCCGTGGCGGTGAACGCCGGGGTCCGGGTGCGAGCGTCGGCCGATGGCCGGAACTGGACCGAGTGGTTCACCGCGGCGGGCGACGATCCGATCGTGTTCTTCGGCGAGTTACAGCGATTCGTGGAGACGGACCGGCCGGGGCGCGTGGTGTTTCTGGATCCGGGCCGGACGGCGGCGGGCAAGATCGAGGAGTTGGCGCGCGGGCCCGTGAAGGCCGCCCAGGCGCCGGCGATCGTCTCGCGCGCCGGCTGGGGCTGCACGCCGGAGAGCTGCCCGCGCCGCGACGCTCCAGCGCCGACCACGGTGACGCACCTGATCGTGCACCACACGGCGGGCGGCAACGCGGCAGCCGACTGGCCCGCCGTGGTGCGCTCCATCTGGGCGCTGCACGTGAACACAAACGGCTGGAACGATATCGGCTACAACTTTCTGATCGACCCGAACGGCGTAGCGTACGAAGGCCGCGGCGACGGGATCCTGGGCGCGCACTTCTCGGCGGTCAATACCGGGACCATGGGGGTTGCGCTGCTAGGGACCTACTCGACGCAGCCGCCCACGGATGCCGCGCTGGCGACGCTCGAGCGATTGCTGGCGTGGCAGGCGGAGCGGTGGAAGCTGGATGCGGCGGCGCCTGCGCTGCACGCGGCGAGCGGACTGCGGCTGAACACGATCTCCGGGCACCGCGACGCCGGGCTGTCTCCGCGGGCTTCCGGAGCCACGGAGTGCCCGGGCAACGCCGTGTACGGACTGCTGGAGCGCCTGCGCCGGAGCGTCCCGCGGTTGGTGGAGGATCCCTGTCCGGCGGCGCTTTCGGAGCCGAACCGCTGCACCGGCGCGGCGGCGGGCACCTTCGAGATCGGGATCACGGCGGCGTGCCGCCGGACCATCGCATCCCGCACGCCGTGGATTACGGTGGAGGATCTCGGCGCGACGCTGCGCGTCTCGGTGGCTGAGAACGGCGGCGTGCGCCGCGAGGGGTCCATCGCCATCGGGGCGCGCGACTTTCCGGTGGTGCAGGCGGGGGCGGGCGAAGGTCCGCTGCCGTGTGTCGCGCAGGGCGGGATCACCAGCGCGGCGGGCGATCCGCGGCCGGCGGCGGCGGGATCGCTGATCACGCTGTGGGGTCGGTTTCCGCCGGGTGACGCCACGCTGACGGTGAACAACGCCAACGCGCCGGTGCTGTATTCGGACGCGAACCAGGTGAATGCGCGGCTGCCCGCGGTGAACACGGGGTCGGCGCGGGCGGTGCTGTCGATCGGCGGCGTGCGCGGGCCGGAGCACTTGTTCTGGGTGACCGAGGCAGTGCCGTCCGTGTTCCTGTATGACGGCAACCGCGCGATCGCCACGAACGGAAACTCGCCGGTGCTGAACGGGCCGGAAGCTCCCGCCGCGCCCGGCAGCGCGGTGGTCGTCTATCTGACCGGTGTGGGCGCGACGAACGCGGATGGCTCGGCGCGGCTGCCGTGGAGCGCCACGATCGGCGGGCGCGACGCGGGACGGCTGTACCTCGGCGCGACGCCCGGGTTCCCGGGTCTGTTCCAGGCGAACCTGACGGTCCCGGAGGGGCTGCCGGCGGGCGACCACGCAGTGGTGATTAGCGTGAGCGGCACGCCGAGCGGCGCGGCGCTGCTGGCGGTGGGTCGCTAGCGTTAGTGTCCGAAAGCAGCCGAGAGTGGATCCGTCGGCGAAACTCCCGGTTCAGTTCGATGGCGGAAAATGATTGATGGCAGGGCGGTTGGGCGGGCGGGAGATCCGGGGGCATGCGGGTGATGGCGCCGATCTCCTAGCCCTGGGCGGACTTCAGGAACCGGACTGCCACCGTCCCTAACCCCAGAACCGCCAGAACCAACACTGACGTCAGCAGCCACGGGTACCGCTCGCTGAAGGGCTTGGGCGGGGGGACTGGTTCCCGGTACGCGGGGTTCGGTTCGGACGGACCCAGCGTCGCGGCGGCCTCTTCCACCTTGCGGGAGCCGAGGCGAGCGGCCAGGTCATAGGCCGGCGTGTTCGCCTCCGGGTTGCCGAAGTAGAGCCGGTACTCGCCTGCTTGGGCGCGTTCGAACTTCACGACGCGCTCGACCGACTCGAAGTGGATGCGCTGGATGGTGAGCGGCCGGTCGTCGCGGTGGTAGAGGCGCGCGCGCCAGTAGCGCGGCGTGCGGCCCGTGTTTCCGGTAAGTAAGAGGATCAGCGACTCCTGGCCCTCGGTCTTCACCAGGACGCCGCGGGCGAACTCGGACCACACTTTGCCATCCATGCTGGCTTCGAGTTCCGCCGCGCGGTGGAAGCCGCGGGCGCGGTCCGCATCGGCGATCTCGAAGACGGCGCGGGTGGCCGGGATCCCGTCCACGCTGAGGTCGCAGGCGTGGAGCGACGTCCGGGGGCGGTCGGATTCGGCCGCGGTGGGGACGCAGGAGCCGTAGGCGACGTACTTCGCGGGCTCTTCGATCACTTCGGCGGCGGTGACGCCGGTGACGGCTTCGGGGTCCGCGATGCCCTCGACGCGCAGGCGCAGGTAGCGGCGCGTGGAGACCGGATAGGCGATGGCGAGCGAGGAGAAGTGCTTGCCCTCCTCGGAGAAGTCGAACAGGAATCCTTTCTTCACGAGCTGCCAGTCCTGACGGTTCTCGCTGGTTTCGAGCGTCGCCGGGTAGCGGAAGTTGCGGAGCCGTGTCTCCACGGTGATCTCGCTATGCCGGGCGAGCTTCTCGAAGGCGAGGACCAGGGAGAGCCCGCTGGCGCCGGCGGCTTTATCGAGGATTTCGGCGCGTACGGGGTTCGATTCGGTGGAGCCGGTGCGCGACTCGATCAGATAGGGGACTTCTTCGGCGCCGCGGACGACACGCAGGTCGCCGAGCCCGGTCTGGGAGCTGAGGTAGGTGGCGCGATCCACGGCGACCGCCGCCAGGCCGGGTCCGGCGGTCACGGCGAGCGGCCGGCGGACCTTCCACTTTTCGGGCTGGAAGTCGGCGGCGAGCGGCAGGGCCAGGACGAGCGCCGCGGACCAGAGCTTCATCGTTTCCATAGTTTCTCGAGGTGGGAGCGGTAGCGCGAGTACAGATAGGACGCGCCCAGCAGCAGGACGCCGAGCCCGAGGAACGCGAGCATGCGGAACAGGCGTCCCATGTCCCAGACGTCGCTGAGGTAGAGCTTCAGGACGGCGAGCGCGATGAGGCCGAGGCCGAGCAGGCGGTCGAAGGGGAACTCGCGCCAGACGCCGAGGCCGATGAGCACGAGCGCGTAGAGCGCCATCAGGATGGTGATACCCATGGCTTCGACGCTGCGGAGGTTCTCGGGCGCGACGTTCTGCACGGCCCAGATGAGGACTTCGCGTCCGAGAGCGGTGAGCATGACGAGGTGCCCGAGGAAGTAGAGAGCCGCCGCGGCGGGCGGCGTCGCCCGGCTCCACCAGGCGCCCAGCCAATAGGAGACGGCGGCGACGACGAAGGTGAGGAAGAAGGCTTCGAAGACGAGGGGCGTGGTGGAGCGGTTGCCGGCATAGTCCATGTCGATGGAGAAGAGGCGGAGGAGCACGAGGGCGAAGACGGCCCAGGATCCGAAGTAGACCTTGCGCTCGCCGGTGCGGAGGGCGATCCAGGCGAGGGCAGCGGCCTCGATGGCCCAGGCGACGGTGATCCGGTAGGCGGAAAGCTGCACGGGGATCGCCAGAGTGAGGAACGCCAGCGCTAGTCCCGCGCCGAGCAGCGAGGGCCGCTTATCTCCGATGCGCTTCCAGAGCGCGAGGGCGGTGAACAGGTTCAGCGCGGCGACGGCGACGGCGAGCAGTCCGAGGTAAGCGTGATACTCGGCGTCCAGGCGGGCGAAAGAAGCTCCGTAGTAGAGCGCGCTGTTGGCGGCCATGACGGTAAGGTCCTGATAGCGGGGCGCGCGCCCGCGGAACAGCGACCAGAACAGCGGCCAGGCGGCAAAGAGCAGAAAGGCGATGGTAAGGTGCGCGAACACGGGCAGGGGCGCGACGCCCGCGCTCCAGTCGGCCCAGGCGAAGTACGACAGCCAGAAACCGGAGAGCGCGGCGGCGGGGAGTTCGGGGCGGAGGCGGCGGTCGGCGACCACGAGTCCCGCGGCGGCGACGGCGAGCGCGGTGGCGAAGAACGGCCCGGTGTGGTCGTCGAAGATCGCGGCCAGGGCGATCGCGCCCAGTAGCTGCGCGGTCACGGTGATGAAGCGCATCCGCGAGAGGACATACACGAGGTAGAAGACGACGGCGAAGACCGCGGCGACCAGTTGCTTCTCGCTGCGGAAGCGCTCCGCGAACCAGGCCAGGTAGAGAAACGCGGTCGCGATGGCGGAGAGAAGCTCGACCGCACGCCAGTTCTGGCGTCGGGCGGCCCACAGGGCGCCGAGGTCCAGCAGCAGGATGTAGGAGAAGAAAACCCAGGGGCGGTCCTCGCCGGTGGAGAGCAGAAGCGGCGTCGCGTAGCCGGCCAGCAGGCCGAGGATCCCGATGGCGGAGGCGTTGTAGCGGATGGCGAGCGCCCCGGCGGTGACGGACGTCACGGCCATGAGCACGAAGGACGCCTGCTGCGGCACCAGCTTGTAGAAGCCGAAGGCGGCGTAGAACGACAGGTACAGGATACCGATGCCGAGTCCGGTGAGGCCATTGGCGAAGGTCCGCTGGGCGCGCTGCCAGAGGACGTCGGCGGCGAAGAGGGTCGCGCAGCCCGCCAGGACCCCGAGGATCACGCGGCCGGATTCACCGATCCACTCATTGTCGACGGCGTACTTAAAGAAGAACGCCACGCCGAGCATCAGGGTGAGGGCGCCGATGCGGTTCACCCAGGCGAGGCCGACCTTGGTTTCGAGGCCTTCGGAGGGGGCCGGCGCGGAAGCTTCTTCGGCGGGCGGTGCGGGCGGCGGCGGATCCGGCGGGCGCGGTGGCGCGGGTTCCTGCGGCATGGCGGGAAGTTGCGGCGGGTGGTGCAGGGGCGTCACCACCGTGGTGGCGGGAGGGCGTTCCGGGACGATCGGCGCGGCAGGGGGCGGTGCCGGAATCCCGGCGCCTTGCTCCAGCCGGGCCAAACGCGTCTCCAGCAGTTCCACGCGCTGCAGCAAGCGAACGATTGCGCCGGTCAGCGCGTCCATCCGCTCCTGGTCGGGGGAGGGCATAACAAAAAGTAGAAGAGGACCCGCGCTATTGTCAAATAGCGAGGGTCCTCAGGGCGGGTGGGGGGAAATTGCTTAGACTTCAGGTTTTGGCGATCTTGACGCCGCCATTCGTGGTGACCACCCGCACCAGCGCGCCACCGTTGCCGAGATTCACGGACAGCTTCTTGTCGATCTCGCCCTGCACCGTCACGGGAAAGTCGATGCTGATGCCGCCGTTGACCGTCGAGGTCTCGAGCTTCGCCGAGTAGTTCGACGGCACGTTCATTTTCACGCCGCCGTTCGTGGTGGAGACGTCCAGTTGCTGGCCGTCCCAGCGGCTGCCGGCCAGCGTAACGGTGAGGCCGCCGTTCATCGTCTTGCCGCGGACATCGCCGCCGAGCCGCGCGAGCGTGACGCCGCCGTTCATGGTGTCGAACTCGATGCGGCCGGCCACCTCGGTGATGGAGATGCCGCCGTTGTGGGCCTTGAGATTGAGGTCGGCGCGGTTGGGCACGAAGACTTCGAAGCTGACGGACCAGCCGGTGTCGCGGCGCAGGTCGGGACCGCTGGCGCGGATCTGGCCGGAGTTGGCTTCCACGCGGACCTGGGCGCCGATGGCCCTGGCTTCGGCTTCGGTGGCGGCCCAGGCGTCTACCTGGGTGCGGACCAGCACTTCCTGACGGTTCCAGCCTTTCACCGCGATGCCGCCGTTCGTGCCGGCGTCGACGTTGAGGCGGCCGGCGTAGGGCAGCGGGTTCTCGCGGATCTCGCAGAACCGCTCCTGGCGTCCGTTCCAGCGTTTTTCGCCTTCGCACTTGAGCGACTTGTCCTGGGCGACGAGAGGTAGCGCCAGGGCGATCAGTATCCCGATTCGTTGCATCATGTCTCCTGTTACCGCGTAAGGGCGCGGCCGTTACCAAGGAAACGAACGAGACGTCTTCTGGTTCTGTAGAATTAAGGAAATCCCATGAAATTTCTGGCAGGTCTGACTCTCAGTGTGTGGACCCTCGCGGCGGGGGTGGACGATTGGCCCCGGTGGCGCGGTCCGGCGGATAACGGTATGGCGCGCGGCGACGCTCCGGTGAAGTGGAGCGACACGGAAAACGTCAAATGGAAGGTTAGCATCCCGGGGCGCGGTTTCTCGTCGCCGGTGCTGTGGGGCGACAAGATTTTCGTCACCACGGCGGTGAACGGCGAGCAGGTGGCGGAGGGGGATGCGCGGCAGCCGTTCGGCGGGCGCGGCGAACAGCCCGAGCAGAAGCTGCTGCTGCTGTGCCTGGACCGCAAGACGGGCAAGACCATCTGGGAGCGCGTGGCGACCACGGCCAAGCCGCACGAGGGCTACCACCGGAAGTACGGCAGTTTCGCGTCGAACTCGCCCGTGACCGACGGCAAGGTGGTGGTGGCGTTCTTCGGGTCGCGCGGCGTGTATGCCTACGACCTGAACGGCAAGCCGCTGTGGAACAAGGACCTGCAGATCCAAATGAAGATGCGCAACGCGTTCGGGGAGGGCACGGCGCCGGTGATTGACGGCAATGTCCTGCTGCTGAACTTCGACCATGAAGCCGACGGTTTCCTCGCCGCGCTCGACAAGAACACTGGCAAGGAGCTGTGGCGGACGCCGCGCAACGACGTGAGCACCTGGGCGCCGCCGCTGGTGGTGGCCCACGAGGGCCGCAAGCAGATCGTGGTTTCCGGCACCAGGAAGACGATTGCCTACGACTACGCGACGGGCAAGGCGATCTGGGAAGTAAAGGGCCTCGGGGTGAACATTATCCCGGCGCCAGTGACCGCCGACGGCATCGTGTATGTCATGAGCGGGTTCCGCGATCCGAATCTGCTGGCTATCAAGCTGGGCCGGGAAGGCGACCTGACCGGCACCGACGCGATCGTGTGGACGAACCAGCGCGGCAACTCGTATACGCCGTCGCCGGTGCTGGAGGGCGGGATCCTGTATTTCCTGACGGACAACGGGATGCTGTCGGCGTTCGACGCCAAAACCGGCAAGCCGCACTACCACCAGCAGCGGTTGCCGAAACCTTACAACTTCAAGGCGTCGCCGGTGGGGGCGAACGGAAAGCTGTATCTCGCGACGGAGGAAGGCGACGTGGTGGTGGTCGCGATGGGACCGAAGTACGAGGTGCTGGCGACGAATCCGATGGAGGGCCAGTTCTTCGTTTCGTCGCCGGCGATTTCGGGCGGCGAGATCTTCCTGCGCAGCCAGGGCACGCTCTACTGCATTGCGGAGAAGAAGTAGTGCTGCATCCGGTGGAAGCCCGGGTGTTGGGCGCGTTGTTGGAGAAGGATCTCACGACGCCCGAATACTACCCGATGACCGTGAATGCGCTGGTGGCGGCGTCCAACCAGAAGACGAACCGGGATCCGGTGGTGGCGTTCGACGATCAGACCGTGGAACAGGCGCTGGAGTCGTTGAAGGACAAAGGCTGGACGTCGCGGCTCTCGGGCGCGGGACACCGGGTGGAGAAGTGGTCGCACCGGTTCGGCGAGAAGCTGAACCTCTCGCCGCGGGAACTGGCGGTGATGTGCGTGCTGATGCTGCGGGGTCCGCAGACGCCGGGCGAACTCCGGGGACGGACGGAGCGGATGCACGCGTTCGCGGAACTGGAGGACGTCGAGAGCTGTCTGCACGCGCTGGACGGCAAGGAACTGGCGGTGAAGCTGCCGGTGGCTCCGGGCATGAAGGAGGCGCGCTGGGCGCACCTCTTATCCGGGACGCCGGAGATGCCGGCGGCTCCGGTGCAAGCGGCGGCAGCCCCTGGGGGTCCGGGCCTGGCGGACCGGGTGGCGGCGCTCGAAACCGAGGTGGCGGCGCTGCGGGCGCAACTCGAGGAACTGGTGCGGCAGCTCAGCTAGGGATTCCCGCCATTTGCAAATGGGTTGCTTGACCGTCTTTGCGCCAGGGGGCATACTGGAAGGGTGATGCAACTGAGTGTCAAGAGGCGCGCGTCCCCCGGCACGGCGGGTCTACCTCTGGACACGCTGACCCCGGGCGCCACGGCCCGGATCGAGAGCCTGCCGCCCGAGGGCGATCTCTCGCTGCGACTCATGGAAATGGGCTTCCTGCCGGGCCAGGAGATTACGTGGCTGGCCGCGGCGCCCGGCGGCGATCCGGTCATCTTTCTGGTGGACGGCAGCCAGATCGCGTTGCGCCGGGAAATCGCGCGCGGGATCCGGGTTACAAGGTAACGGCCCGATGGCCACCGCCACTGCCGCCGCCTCCCACGTCGTCGCCCTGGTGGGCCCGCCTAATTCCGGCAAGACGACGCTGTTCAACCGTCTGACGGGACTGCGCCAGAAAGTGGCGAATTTCCCCGGGGTGACCGTGGAGCACCACGTGGGCAAGGCGCGCCTGGACCACCACAAGGAAGTCCAATTGGTGGATCTGCCGGGCATTTACAGCCTGACGGCGCGCACGGAGGATGAGCGCGCGGCGCTGGCGGTGTTGCGCGGCGAGCAAACTGGGGTGGCGAAGCCGGACGCGGTGATCATTGTCCTGGACTCGACGAACCTGGGGCGGCATCTGGTGCTGGCGGCGCAGGTGCTGACGCTGGGCCTGCCGTCGCTGGTGGTGCTGAACCTGGCCGACGATCTCGCGGGTCGGGGCGGCAAGGTGGACCTGGAGGCGCTGGCGAAGGAACTGGGCGCTCCGGTGGTGCTGGTGAGCGCCGCGGCGGGCGAGGGGCTGGAGCATGTCCACGAGTTTCTGAAGGCGCACGGGGGTCCGCCGGCGCTGCCGCCGATTCTGCAGCCGGCAGCGCAGAGCGTCCCGGAATGCCGCAAGTGGGCGGCAGAGGTCAGCAAGCGCAGCGGCTACCGTCCGCCCGCGCCGCCGGCCTGGACCCGGCGGCTGGATGGCGTCTTCCTGCATCCGGTGGCTGGGCCGCTGGTGTTCCTGTTCGTGGTGGTGCTGGTGTTCCAGTCGATCTTCACGTGGGCGAAGCCGGCGATGGACGGGATGGAGAAAGCGGTGACGGTTTCGGGGGCGTGGCTGGCGCCGCATCTGCCGGAGGGATTGCTGCGCAGCCTGGTGGTGGACGGGATCTGGGCCGGGGTGGGCAGCGTGCTGGTGTTCCTGCCGCAAATCCTGATGCTGTTCCTGTTCATCGGGATCCTGGAGGACTCGGGCTATCTGGCGCGGGCGGCGGTGATCGCCGACCGCACGATGGCGCGCGCAGGCCTGCAGGGCAAGAGCTTCATTCCGCTGCTTTCGGCGTATGCCTGCGCGGTGCCGGCCATCATGGCGACGCGGACCATCGAGAGCAAGCGGGACCGGATCGCGACGATCCTGATCGCGCCGTTCATGACCTGCTCGGCGCGGCTGCCGGTGTACACGCTGTTGATCGCGGCGTTCGTGCCGGACCGTCCGGTGGTGGCGGGGTTTCTCGGCACGCGCACCGCGGCGATGTTGTTTCTCTACTTTCTGGGCTTTGCCGCGGCGGTGCTGACGGCGAAGGCGCTTCGGTCAACGGTGCTGGCGAGCGGCCAGTCGACGTTCCTGCTGGAGATGCCGCCCTACCGCTGGCCCACGCTGCAATCCCTGGCGCTGCGGCTGATGGACCGCGCGCGGGTGTTTCTGCGCCGGGCGGGAACGATCATCCTGGCCACGGTGGTGATCCTGTGGGTGCTGGCGTCGCTGCCGATGACGGACGGCAAGCCGCCCGCGATCGAGCAGTCGCTGGTCGGGCAACTGGGACACTTCATCGAGCCGGCGATCCGGCCGCTGGGCTTCAACTGGAAGATCGGGGTGGGGATCATCACGTCGCTGTCGGCGCGCGAGGTGATCGTGGGAACGCTGGGCACGCTGTACGGCCTGGATGCGGAGTCCCAGAACGAGAGCCTGCAGGCGGCGATGCGGCAGGATCTGACGCCGGCGGGCGCGTGGGCGCTGCTGGTGTTTTTCGCCTTCGCGATGCAGTGCATGTCGACGGTAGCGATCGTGAAGCGGGAAACCGGGACGTGGAAGTGGGCGGCGGCGCAGTTTGCCTGGATGAGCGGCTGGGCGTATGTGCTGGGGTGGGCGACGTACCGGATCCTGAGCTGAACAGGAATATCCGGACCCCGTGCTAGCATGATGGATTGCTGCCGGATCCGTTTTGCCGGCCGCAGCTTCCCGCCATGCGAAAAGTCATCATTATCGGCTCCGGTTGCGCCGGAAACACGGCCGCCATCTACACCGCCCGCGCGAGCCTGCAACCGCTGGTCATCGTCGGTCACGAACCCGGCGGACAGCTTTCGATCACCACCGAGGTGGAGAACTTCCCGGGGTTTCCCGAGGGGATCCAGGGGCCGGAACTGGTCGAGAACATGAAGAAGCAGGCGCAGCGGTTCGGCGCCGAGTATCTCAGCGGCAAGGTGGAAGAGGCGGACCTTTCGATGCGGCCCTTCCGGCTGAAGATCGACGGCGAGTGGCACGAGACCAGCACGCTGATCGTCGCCTCCGGCGCGTCGGCGCGGTGGGTGGGGTTGGAAAGCGAGCAGAAGCTGATCGGCCACGGCGTCAGCTCCTGCGCCACCTGCGACGGATTCTTCTACCGCGATAAGCAGATCATGGTGGTGGGCGGCGGGGATTCGGCGATGGAAGAGGCCATGTTCCTCACGCGCTTCGGCCGGGAAGTGGCGCTGGTGCACCGGCGCGACACGTTTCGCGCCTCGAAGATCATGTACGAGCGCGCCAAGCGCAACCCGAAGATCACGTGGATCACGAACACGGTGGTGGACGAGATCTACGATGTCGCCCAAGGGTTCGTGACGGGCGTGAAGTTGCGCAACGTGCAGACCGGCGAGACCTGGGTGCGCGATGTCGACGGTTTCTTTGTCGCCATCGGGCACATCCCCAACACCAAGCCGTTCGAAGGCCAACTGGACTTGGACGCCGACGGCTACATCGTCTCCCACGGCGGCGCACGGACCAACATCACTGGCGTGTTCCACGCGGGCGACGTCCAGGACCGGACGTACCGCCAGGCGATCACCGCTTCGGGCGCGGGGTGCATGGCCGCCATCGAGTGCGAACGGTTCCTCGAAGCCGAGGGCCATTAGCGGTACGCCGTGCCCTGGATTTTCTGGCCTCCGCTGATCGTGCTGGCGCTGGTGGCGCTGGGCGCGCTGTACCAGGCGATCGGGCTAGCGCGGGACCGGGCGCGGTACCCGGCCCCCGGCAGGCTGCATGGGGGACTGCACGTGCAGACGGCGGGCGCGGGCGCCGCGGTGGTCTTCGAAGCGGGCATCTCGGCTTCGTGCCTCAACTGGACCGGTTTGTTCCGCACGCTCGAAGGCGAGTTCCAGGTGTGCCGCTACGACCGCGCAGGGCTCGGCTGGAGCGAGCTTACGGGCGACCCGATGACGGCGCGCGGCGTCGTCGACCGGATGCGCGCGGCGCTGGCGCAGGCAGGCGTCGCCCGGCCGTATCTGCTGGTGGGGCACAGCTTCGGCGGGATGATGGCCCGCCACCATGCGTACCTGTATCCCGAGGAAGTGACCGGGCTGGTGCTGATCGATCCGCTGCTGCCCGAGGAGTGGATGACGCCGGGTGGCGTGGAGTCGAAGATGCTGGAGCGGGCTTCGCAGCTTTCGCGGCGTGGCGCGCTGCTGGCGCGGCTGGGCGTGGTGCGTTTCGCGCTGGCGCTGGCGATGTCGGGCCGGAAGTGGCTGCCGTCGACGATTTCCAAAGTGTCGTCGGGCGGGGCAGGGGTGGCGGAGCGGCTGGTGGGCGAGGTCCGCAAGATGCCCCAGGAAGTATGGCCGATGATCCGGGCGCACTGGTGCGATCCGAAGTCGTTCGAGGCGATGGCGCAGCATTTGGAAGCTCTGCCCCGCGTCTCGGCGGAGGTGGCGGGCTCGCGGATCCCGGGGGAGTTGCCCCTGGTGGTGTTTGCGGCGAAGACGGCGCATCCGCTGAAGTTCGAGACGATGCGGGCGCTAGCGGCGCAGTCGGCGCGGGGGCGCTTCGTGGTGGCGGAGAACAGCGGTCACTGGGTGCACCTGGATCAGCCGGAGCTGGTGCTGGCGGCGATCCGTGAGATGGCGGGCAGCCCAGCCAGGACGTCTAACTGATCCCGAGCCGGGCCAGCAACGAAGCCGTGTCAAACCAAGGAACGCGAGCCGATTCGAAGTCCCGATCGTTGGACCACACCGGCGTTCGGAAGTGGAGCGCCAGGGCCAGGAGATCGACATCGTCCGGATCCCGCGAACCGATCCGATCGCGCGCCTCGCGAAGTTTACGGCGATAAACGCCAGGTTCTATAACTGTCACCGGGAGCGCCGCGACCGCCAATAGGACGGTCTCTGACTTCAACTTCTTCTTAGCGGCAATCATCACCGTGTACTCGTGAACTTCGCCCAGCACGCTGGCGGTGGTGAACACCGACTCGACGAGGGGCGAAGCGAAGACGAGACGCGCTCGGCCGCCGAGAACGGCCGACAGCAGGACGTTAGCGTCGGCGGCGAGCCGCACGGCGAGCTTTTCTCCAGGCCTCGAACTCGCCCTGGGTCTCGTCCTCACGGACCTTCGCCTTGCGCGACTGCTTGGCAAGATCCGCAGTGAGGGCGAGGAAGAGTTCGCGGCGGAAATCCGCGGGTAACGTACCTTCGCTCCAGGGGAGGTAGACGCCCGCCAATCGCCCGCGGCGCGTGACAAGGAGGGGCTGACCGTCCTGTAACAGGCGGGTAGCGTTTTCGCGAAACTCGCGTACCGTGCTGATTCTCATGCGGTCACTCCCGGAACCATGGTAGCTCCGTCCGGCCACCCCCGTTCAACCCGCCTGCTCCCGGTAGAACGCGATCAGATCCGTCGACGGCGGCGCGACCCCGGCCATCCGCAGCATTGCCGACACCTGCCCGCGATGCTGCGTCGCGTGGTTGACGACATGCAACACGATCTGCCACACCGGGTTCTGAAACTCCCGCCCGGCGAGGTTCTTGTACCAGACCACGTCGTCCGGAATCGCGGACCCCGCCCACGCGAGCCACTTCTCGTGCAGCCGCGGCCACTCCTTCTGCAGAAACGCGAGGTCGTGCACCTCGTCCGGATCCTTCATTGTGGTGCGGTGCGGATTCTCGGTCAGCCGCGACAGCCAGCTCCGGTCGGCCTGGAAGGCGTGCGCGAGCGTGCTTTCGATGCTGCCGTGCGAACTGCCGCGGTCGCGTTGCAGTTCTTCGGCGGGCAACGCCGCCGCGGCTTCCAGCAGCCGGCCCGTCGCCCAGGCCGAGAAGCGCAGATGGGTTTCCAGCTCAGTTCTGGTCACGCTTCAGCCACATCAGGACCGACTTGGTCACCATCTCCGGCGCGTCCTGTTGCACGAAGTGCCCCGCGCCGGGAACCGTCACGAGCGTGAAGTCCTTCTCGAGCCAGTCCCAGGTATTGTTGAGCGCGCCCGAAAGCAGCGCCGTGTCGCCCAGGCCGTGGATCATCAGCACGGGCATCTTGGCCTTCACTAGCGGCGAGTCGTCCAGCTTGTAAGGAGCGCGCGGGTAGTTGCGCCGGTAGAAGTTCATCATGGCTTCGAGGTCGCTCTTCTTGAACGCCTCGACGTACTTTTCGCGCGCGGCGGGATCCTTCACCCAGCGGGCCAGGCCCTCGGCGGTGATCTTGGTGTGCGAATCCTCCTGCTGGAAGTTCCGCGCATACTGGGAGTTCGCCTGCTGCTGAGGATTGTTCACCAACTCGCGGTTCAAGCCGCGCGGGTGCGGCAGGTTGAAGATGATCAGCTTGTCCACAACCTGCGGAACGTTGAGCGCCACCTGCCAGGCCACGGCGCCGCCCCAGTCGTGCCCGACGACGATCGCCTTCTCGCGGCCCAGGGACTTGATGACGGCCACGACGTCCCCGACCAGGAACTTCATGTCGTAGTTCTCGACGCCCTTCGGCTTGTCGGAGAGGTTGTAGCCGCGCTGGTCCATGGCGGCCACCTGGAAGCCGGCGGCCGCGAGGGGCCCCATCTGTTCGCGGAACGAATACCAGTAGTCGGGAAAGCCGTGGATCATCACCACCAGCGGGCCGGAACCCAGCGTCGCGTAGTGGATCTTGACGCCGTTGGAGTCGGCGTAGCCGTGCTTCACTTTGGATTCGAGATCGGCCGAAGAGGCGGCGAAAGCCGCGCCCGCCAGCGTCAGGCCGAGAATCGGGACGAGGGTTGCCCTATGCATGCCCCCGAGTATATCGCGGCCCCGCTAGGCTTCGGCGGCGGTCTGCGCCGCGTGGATCTCCTGCAGGTTCCAGACGCGGACCGGATCCCGGCGGCGGGAGGCGATGGCCTCCACCGCGGCCCGCGCCGCGCTGAGCGTGGTGATGCAGGGCACGCGCGCCGCCACCGCCGCGCGGCGGATGGACTTCTCGTCGCTGAACGCTATGGCGCCGGAGGTGCCGGTGTAGATCACGAGATTGAGCTGGCCGGCCTTCATGAGGTCCACGGCATTGGGGCGTCCTTCGTTCACCTTGAAGACCGTCTTGCAGGCGACTCCGGCGGCCTGGATCGCTTTCGCCGTGCCGCGCGTCGCGGTGATCTGGAACCCGAGGTCCGCAAAGCGGCGCGCCAGTTCCACAGCCGCGGCTTTGTCGTGCTCGTTGACGCTGAGGAACACGGCGCCCTGCTCCGGCAGCCGCTGCCCCGCCGCCAGCTGCGCCTTGCCGAACGCCTCGCCGAAATTGTCGCCGACGCCCATCACTTCGCCGGTGGAGCGCATCTCCGGCCCGAGCGACGGATCCACGCCCGGGAACTTGGCGAACGGGAACACCGGCGACTTCACGAAGAAGCGCGAGACGCTCAATTCCGTCGCGTCGCCCACGAACTCCGGCAGCGTCTT
>CAYYID010000030.1:0-62423 GCA_964471915.1 uncultured Solibacteraceae bacterium
GCCCACCAGGATAGGCGTGCGCTCGCCGGCCTTGGCCAGGTCGTCGGCGGTGGTCACCATCTCCTGAGCGGACTTCACCAGCAGGCCCGACAGCCCGATGATGTTCGGCCGGTGCTTCTTGGTGGCCAAGAGGAGCTGATCGGCCGGCACCTTGATGCCCAGGTTGATCACCTTGAACCCGTTGTTGGCGAGGATGATCTCCACCAGGTTCTTGCCGATGTCGTGGACGTCGCCCTTCACGGTGGCCAGCACGATCTTGCCGCGCGCCGCCGTGTCGGCCTTCTCCATGAACTGCTCCAGGTGCGCCACCGCTGACTTCATGGCTTCGGCCGACTGCAGCACTTCCGCGACGATCAGTTCGTTGTTATTGAACAGCCGCCCCACCTCGTTCATCCCGGCCATCAGCGGCCCGTTGATGATGTCGAGCGGCGAGGCGCCCTCGGCCCGCTTCCTTTCCAGATCGGCCACCAGGCCATCCTTGGTGCCCTCAATGATGTAGTTCGCCAGGCGCTGGTCCAGCGGCAGATCCGCCGCCTTCGCCTTATCCTTCTTCACCGCGCCGCGGAAGTGCTCGGTGATCGCGGCAATGTGGAACTGGTTGACGGCGGCCTTCTGTTCCTTGCTCTGTTGCCGCCAGTCCTCGGGCGCGGTGCGCAGCAGTTCGGCCTGCGGATGATCGTCCGGGACTTCCGGCGGCGGCGTATTGAACAGCAGATGCTCGGCCAGGCGCCGCTCGTGTTCCGGAATGGAAGCGAACCGCTCCAGCTTCTCCGAGTTAACGATCGCCAGGTCGAGCCCGGCCTTGGTGCAGTAGTACAAAAAGACCGAGTTCACCACCTCGCGCGCCGCCGGCGGCAGCCCGAAGCTGATGTTCGAAATCCCGAGCACCGTCTTCACGTACGGGACGTGCTCCTTCACCAGCCGGATCGCCTCGATGGTCTCCACCGCGCCGCCGATGTAGTTCTCATCCCCCGTGGCGCACGGAAACACCAGCGGATCGATGATGACGTCCTCCGCCGGGATTCCGTACTTCTCCGTCAGCAACTGCGTGGAGCGCTGCGCCACCGCCAGCTTCCGCTCCCGCGTGAACGCCTGCGCCTGCACCGGATCCTCGTCGATGGTTCCGACCACCAGCGCCGCGCCGTATGCCCGCGCCAGCGGACACACCCTCTCGAACTTCTCCTCGCCGTCTTCCAGATTCACCGAGTTGATGATCGACTTGCCCTGGCAGTAGCTCAACGACAGCTCTACCGCCCTTGGATCCGTGGTGTCGATCATGATCGGCGCCTTGGGGACCTTCCGCGTCAACAGCTCATAAAACGGGGGGATGTCCTGGATCTCGTCGCGGTCCGTTGACTGCAGGCACACGTCGATTACGTGCGCGCCGCCGCGGATCTGCCGCCGCGCAATGTCGGTCGCCTCTTCCCACTTCTCCTGCGCCACCAGATCCTTAAACAGCCGGGACCCGATCACGTTGGTGCGCTCGCCGACGATCAGCGGGCGGTTCGAATCCTCCGCCTCGATCGCCTCCGTGCCGGAGAAATAGGTCCGGTGGGGCCGCGCGCGCTCCGGCCGCGGCGCCTTGCCTTCCACCATCTGCGCCAGCGCCCGGATGTGCTCCGGCGTCGTGCCGCAGCAGCCGCCCACAATGTTCAGCCAGCCGTGCTCCACGAATTTGCCGAGCTGCCCCGCCAGGTCCGAGGGCGAAAGGTCATAACCGCCCTCCACGTTCGGCAGCCCCGCGTTCGGATAGCACGACACCCGCGCCGGTGACAGCTCGTGAATCGTCCGGATATGGTCGGTCATGAACTCCGGGCCCGTCGCGCAGTTCAAGCCGATTGCCAGCAGCTTCCGGTGCCCGATCGCCGTCACGAACGCTTCCGCGGTCGGTCCCGCCAGCATCGTGCCCATCTGCTCGATGGTTCCCGACACGATCACCGGCACGTCGCAACCGAGTTCCGCGCTCAACTGGTCGATCGCCAGCAGTGCGCTCTTGATGGTCCGCGCGTCGTTGCACGTCTCCACCAGCAGGACGTCCGCGCCGCCTTCCCACAGCCCTTTGGCCTGCTTGTAGTAGCCGTCGCGCAGTTCCGCGAACGTCACGCCGCCGCTCACCGAGATGGCTTTCGTCGTCGGACCCATCGACCCGGCCACGAACCGCGGCCGCCCCGGCCGCGCGAATTCCTCCGCCACCTCGCGCGCCAGCCGCGCCGCCGTGTGGTTCACCTCGTACCACTGATCCGCGATCCCGAACTCCGCCAGCGTCACCGTGGACCCGCCGAACGAATTCGTCTCCACCATGTCCGAACCGGCTTCGAAGTAAGCCCGGTGGATGTCCTTGATCCACTCCGGCCGCGTGAACAGCAGGTTCTCCGAGCAGTTCTCGAACTTTGACCCGCCCCAATCTTCGTAGGTCGGTTGCCGCTCCTGAATCATGGTGCCCATCGCGCCGTCCAACACGAGAATGCGCGATGCCAGCGCGTCGAGCAGGGCCTGGTGACGTAAAGAATTCATAGGGGAGAGTATCTCCATTGTACCGGAAGGTCCTTTTCTTGCAGCCTGTAACGTGTTTGCAACGCCCGGCGTAACACATTCGTCACGCCTCTGTCATGGCGGGTTTATCACAGCCCGCTATCCTCGGACTTCGCTCGCATCGTTTCCGCAACCGCGGCTCGCCGTTGCAGGCCGTCGGCTCATTCATCCATCGCCATGCACAGGGGACCCAACTCCATGAAACCTTCGCTTGCGCGGCTTGCCGCCGCCGCCTTTCTCGGCATCGTCTCGGCGTGGGCTCAAGCCCCGGGACAGATCGCCATCGTTAATGCGGCCAGCTTCCGGGGCGAGCAGCCCGTCGCTCCTGGCTCGATCATCTCCATCTTCGGCGGGTTCGGCACCACCGCCACCACCGTCGCGCCGGGCTTCCCCCTGCCCACCGAGCTTGCCGGCGTCCGCGTGAGTGTCAATAACGCGAACGTCCCGCTCATCTTCGTTTCCCGCACCCAGATCAACGTCCAGCTTCCCGCCGGGCTCGCTCCCGGCCGCTACAACGTCCGCGTCACCACCGCGCAGAACGAATCGAACGGCGTCATCCGCATCATGGCGGCCGCGCCCGGGGTGTTCCCGCTCGCGGGCACGGAGAATCCGCCGCGCGGCGCCATCCTCAACCAGGACGGCGTCACCGTGAACTCAGCCGCCACGCCGGCGGCTCGCGGATCGGTCATCATTATCTATTGCACCGGCGCCGGCGCCTTCGAGCGTGCCGTGCCCGACGCCAACGCCAATCCCGGCGAGATCAACCGCTCCGTTTCCACTCCCCAGGTCTTTATTGCCGGCGTCGAGGCTGAAGTGCTCTTCTCCGGCCGGGCCCCCAGCCTCGTTTCGGGCGCCTGGCAAATCAACGTTCGCATTCCCGATCGCGCTTTCATCCGGGGCCAGGCAGTGATGCAGGTCTTCCAGGATGGCGTCGACTCCAATGAGGTAAGTGTCTTTGTTCAGTAATCGCCGTTCGCTTTCACTGCTGACTTTCTCCCTGCTGTGCGCCGCGGGCGCCTTCGCCCAGGCCGATAAGGGGCTTGTCGCCGGCTCGGTCTTCGAAGCCCAGACCGGCCGCCCCCTGGCCAATGTCCGGATCACCGTGGAGGGACAACCGGCCACGTACACCTCCGACACGTCCGGCAAGTTCCAGTTCCCTCTGCCGCCCGGCACGTACAAGCTCAAGTTCGAACTCGATAACTACGCGCCTTCCGAGGTCACTGACCTCGCGGTGGTCGCCGGCGAAGCCGTGGACGCCAGCGCCGTGCTGTCCAACAAGTCGATCGTCACCTCCGTCGACGTCGTGGAGCGCATCACCGCCGCCGCCAGCTCCGCGGAGGCGGCCCTCACGGAGCGCAAGCTCTCGGCCGTGGTCAGCGACAGCATCTCCAAGCAGGAGATCTCCAGTGGCACCGCCTCCGACGCCGCCGGCGCCGTGCAGAAGGTCACCGGTGTCTCCATCGTCGACAACGGCTACGTCTACGTTCGCGGTCTCGGCGAGCGCTACAGCTCCACCATGCTCAACGGCTCCATGATCCCCACCACGGAGCCCGAAAAGCGCGTCGTGCCGCTCGACCTCTTCCCCTCCCAGCTGATCGAAAGCGTCCGGATCCTGAAGACCTACACGCCGGACCTGCCCGGCGAGTTCTCCGGCGGCCTGGTGCAGATGCAGACCGTCGAGTTCCCGACGAAGGCCGCTCTCCGGATCAGCGGCTCCGTCGGCGGCAACACCCGTACCACCGGACAGCGGTTTCTCACCTACCCAGGCAGCGGTTCCGACTTCTTCGGCTTTGGCGCCGGCAGCCGGCAGATTCCCTCCGTCATCCCTTCCGGCGGGCGCGTGTTCCCCGGCACCTTTCCTTCGGCCACGGTCCAGCAGTTCGGCCGCTCCTTCTCGAATAACTGGGAGCCCACGTCGATCGCCGCCGTCCGCCCCAATCTCAGCTTCTCGACCGTCGGCGGCGCCACCGTCGGCCGCTTCGGCATCGTCGGCGCCATCTCCTTCAACAACCGGCCCCAGTTCCAGAGCGAGATCCAGCGCTACATCCGTCAGGGCGCGGGCGAGCCGGTGATCTTCACCAATTACGAGGACTTCGAGGTCCATAACGAAGCGGCGCGCCTCGGCGCCGTTCTCAACGTCGCCATCCGCCTCACGCCGCTCAACAAGCTCGTCTTCCGCAACACCTTTACGCACGACTCCGAAAAGGAAGCCCGCAGGTTCTCTGGCTACGACGGCGGCGTGGACGGCGTCATCGCTTCCGAGCGGCTGCGCTATATCCAGCGCCGTCTGTTCTCCACCAGCCTGGAAGGCGAGCACTCCCTGCCGAAAGCCTGGAATAGCTTGATCAAGTGGCAGTTCGCCTACTCCATGTCGGGCCGCGACGAGCCCGACCTCCGCGAAGTGGTGCGCAACCAACTGTCCGACGGGCGCCTGATCTTTGCCGGCCTCAGCAACTCCGGTCAGCGCTTTTTCAACAACCTCAACGACCGGATCCTGGAGCCCCAGGCCGAGTTCGGCGTTCCGTTCGTGCGCGGCTCGATCTCCGGCCTCTTCAAGGTCGGCTTCCGCGGCTCCTTCCGGGAACGTGAATTCCAGGCGCGCCGCTTCCGCTACATCCCGCAGCAGTCGCAAACGCTCAACCTCTTCGCGCCCAGCAACCAGCTCTTCGCGACCGACAACATACGCCCGAACGGATTCCAACTCGTGGAGTTCACCCGCGCCTCCGACCGCTACGACGCCTCCATGGACGTGTACGGCGGGTACGCCATGGTGGACCTGGCCATTGGTCCCAAGTGGCGCATCGTCGGCGGTATCCGCGTGGAAGACGCCGACATTAATGTCACCAGCCTCGATCCGCTGGTGCCCAACGCGGCGCCGGTTGTCGCCAAGCTGGTGAACCGGGACCCCACGCCCGGCATCAACGTCATCTACGCCCTCACCGCCAAGCAGAACCTCCGCTTCGGTTACAGCCGGACCCTCTCCCGCCCGGACTTCCGCGAGCTGGCGCCCTTCGACTTCAACAACGTCCAGGGCGGCTTCGTCGCCCAGGGCAACCCCAACCTCCGTCGCGCCACCATCGACAACTTCGATGCCCGGTGGGAGTGGTTCACCGGCGGCAACCAGGTGATCGCCGCCAGCTTCTTCTACAAGCGCTTTAAGGACCCGATCGAGTCCACCATCCTGCCCTCGAACGACCTGCGCCAGACCTATGTCAACGCCCTCGGCGCCAACAACTACGGCATCGAGATCGAGGGCCGCCAGGGTCTGGGCCGCTGGGTGAAGAGCCTCAAGGACTTCGCTGTCCAGGCCAACTTCACCTTCGTCGAGTCCGACATCCGGATCCGCCCCGAGGACGCTACTCTGCTCACCTCGCGCAACCGGCCGCTGCTCGGCCAGTCCCGCTACATCGTCAACGCCATTGCCGACTGGGCCCGCCCGTCCTGGCGCAGCAACGCCAAGTTCTCGGTGAACTCCGTCTCGCGCCGCATCACCGACGTCGGCACCTTCACCGTGCCCGACATCTACCAGGAGCGCAATACCTTCATCGACTTTACCTACCAGTTCAACTTCGACGAAACGGGGCGCTACACGCTCCGCTTCAATGCCGAGAACCTGGCCGACAACAATTACCGCTGGACTCAGGGACCCTTCCTGCAGCGGCAGTTCCAGCTCGGACGCACGTTCACGGTCGGTTTCGGCTACACCATCTTCTAGTTTTAGTGGAACGGATTTCTTACATGAACCTGAGTGAAAGGGGATTCTTGATGAACGCGAAAACGCTAGCCCTTCTGGCGGCGATGGCCCTTCCGGGCCTCGCCGCGGAATCGAAGAGCGTCGGTGTCGCCCTCGGCCAGCACGACGCGGAGCGCCAGGCCGCTTCCCTCGTGCAGGTGGATGCGCGGCTCTCGGCATACATCTGGAGTGACAAGTACGTCTACCAGCCCGGCGAACAGCTCACGCTGCGGTGGACCGTGAAACCCAACAACGACCGGTATCCCTATACCGTTGTCGCCTACCGGCAAAACAACCAGAACGGACGCAAGTTCTACGTGCCGGCCGGCAACGAAACGCCGACGGACATCTTCGGCAACACCCTCGACCAGGGCTTCCAGCCGACCGTCCTGGAGGGCGCCGACAAGCGCGTGCTCCTCGGCGCCGGCGGCCTGCTGGGCGGCCCCGTAACCATCCCGGCCGAATTCGGCATGCACACCATCGTCATCGAGTTCCGCGACTACACCGGCACCCGCATCATCATGTCGCGCTACATGAAGATCGGCGTGGTCGAGCAAACCGAGGACCTGCGCGGCATCATCGACAGCGCCCGCACGCTGACGAACAACCGCGCCTACCGGCTGAACGGCGTGGTCACCGTCCGCAACGTGACGCTCACGATCGAGCCCGGCACTTTCATCATCGGCGCTCCCGGATCGCAGCCGCCCTCGCTGCTGCTCATTACCCGGACGGCGCGGCTCAACGCCATCGGCTCCAAGAGCCGCCCGATCGTCTTCACCAGCTCCCGCCCGTTCGGCGAACGCCAGCGCGGGGACTGGGGCGGTGTGCTCGTCCTCGGCCGCGCGCCCGTCAACGTCGGCGCGAATACCGGCGGCGGCACCAACCAGGCCGGCGAGTTCTTCGTCGAAGGCCTGCCCCGCAGTGAGGACACGATCTTCGGCGGGACCGATACCACCCACGATTGCGGCACCATGCGCTACGTGCGCAGCGAATACGCCGGGTCCATCTTTGCCCCGAACAACGAGTCCAACTCCTTCGTGTGGTCGGGCTGCGGCTCGCGCACTGTCGCGGAGTACCTCCAGGCCATCTACGGCCTCGACGACTCCTTCGAGTGGTTCGGTGGTTCCATGAACGCCAAGTACCTCATCGGCGGCCTCGGCGCCGACGACTACGTCGACTTCCAGCTCGGTTACACCGGCAAGGTCCAGTTCGGCATCTTCTACCAGAGCGCCAATGACCGCGGCAACCGCTGCATCGAGGGCGACAACTCCGAGTTCAACCAGGCGGCCGAGCCCTACTCGAATCCCACGATGTTCAATCTCACCTGCGTAGGCTCCGGCCAGCCGGGCGTCGATGAGGGCAACTCGCCGGGCATCTATCTGCGCCGCGGCTCGCGGGGCTCCTTCAACAACATCATCTCCACCAACTTCTCCAGCTCCGGCGCCTTCGTCGACGGAACCGCCACCCAGGCCCAGGTCGACAACAACACCTTGACCATGAACGGCGTACTGCTCTGGAATAATGGCCGCGGCACCAGCCAGCCCAATACCCTGGCCGGCCAGGTGGACGCCGCCATTCTTACGTTCGCCCAGGGAACTCGCGGCACCGGCCGGAACTTCCTGGTGCAGAATCCCGGCCTCATGCGGCCGTTCGAGTTCTCCGATCCCGACTGGCGCGGCATGTTCGGCTCCCCGATCTTCCGCGCCGGCTGGGTCGCTCCGCCCAACGACGGTTTCTTCGACCAGTCCGCCCGCTTTATCGGCGGCGTCGGCGACGACGCCTGGTGGGAAGAGTGGACCAGCTTCCTTCAGGACTCCGATATCCGCCCCTAGTTACACCCTAGTTCCACCCACTCTGGCCGGACCGGTGAGCAAGCTGCTTGCCGGTCCGGCCTCTTTCTTAGAACAGAATCCGCGCCCCGACTTCGATGCGCCGCGAGTTGTCCTGCGTGCCGCCCGCGGAGCCGAAGTTCGGGCGCGTCGGGTCGATCACACTCGGCCCGTTAAACGTCACCTGATTGAAGACGTTGAAGAATCCGCCGCGGATCTGGATGCGGTAACGCTCCACGATCCGCAGCGCTTTTTGTACCGTCACATCCGTGTTCCGCAGGTTGCCCTCGCGGATGTTCGGCTGGAACCGCGCGCCGTTCGGGATCACGAACTCCGGCGTGCTGCTGAACGCCGCCGGGTTGAACCACGGCGCCGTGCACTGGCACACCGGATTGAACGCCCGGGCGTTCGCGACCGACTGCTCCAGCGAATACCGCGGATCCACGCCGCCCACCACGCTGACCCGGCTGGCCGCGTCTCCCGCCAGGCGCGACAGGTTCGCCGTGCCCAGCGCCACCGGCAGGCCCTTCTGCCAGGTGTGGAACGCGAAGATGTTCCAGCCGCCAATCAGCCGGTCGAGGAACGCGTTGTCGTTCAGGAACTTCTTGCCTTTCCCGAACGGCACGTCCACGGAGTACATCACCACCAGCCGCTGCGGCACGTCGAACGAGCCCACCGAGCGCTCCAGCCGCTTGTTGTTCACGTCGCGATACGCCGACGGATCGAGAAACGCCGCGCCGTTGCCCGCGCCCCCGTTGTCCAGCAGCTTCGAAATCGTGTAGTGCGCGTTCACGCTCAGGCCCTTGGTGAAGCGACGCTCGAACCGGAACGTCACCGCGTGGTAAATGCTGTCCCCCACCGGGGGGCGGAAGAACGTGAGGCTGGGGTTGAAGGCGTTCGCCGTCGATTGCGCCGCGAACTGCGGATACGGCTTCAGGAGCTGCATGCGCGGAATCGTCGGCCGCGAGAGCAGACTGGTCGGATCCGTCACGCCGCCGAAGAACGGGTTGGGCACCAGATCCGTCAGGCCGCGGCCCTGCGCCAGGTTCAGCGCGTCCAACTGGTTCAGAGACATGGTCGGAATCATCAAATGGACCCCGCGCGAGCCGAAGTACGTGATGTCCGCCACCGTGGTCCGGGCGATCTGCCGGCCGATCGCGAAGTTCCATTGGTGGATGTGCGGGGCAGCCTGCTCCCGCAGCACGGTGTTGGCGTCGAGCCCGATCCGGTACGAGCCGTTGCGCACCGGCGTCGCCGAGGGCGGCGTCGTGATGCCCCCCGGGAACGGATTCGAGAGCAGCGTGCGCGGCGAGTTGTCCGTGTTCAGCACGTCCGCGTTCACGGTGTAGTTGAACGGCGTCGTGACGATCGCCGCCTCCACGCCGAGCGGCAGAAAGAACAGCCCGTAGCCCGCGCGCAACGCCGTGCGGTTGTCCAGCCGGTACGCCACCCCGATCCGCGGTCCGAAGTTGGCCTTGTTCGCCGCGCGGATGGTGCGCGGGTTCTTTCCGCCGGCGAACACCACCGCGCCCCTCGGCGCGCCGAGCCGCGTCAGCGGATTGTCCGCCTCGGGATCGAAGTAGCTCAGCCGGTCGTGCGCCTCCGCGGTGCCGGTCTCGAGATCCCAGCGCAGGCCCAGGTTCAGCGTCAGCTTCGTCGAGAGCTTGAAGTCGTCCTGGAAGTAAGCGCCCACGTAGTGGTGGAACACGCTCAGCGGCTCGACATGCTCATACGAGAACGCGCCGAAGCCCAGCATCATGCTGGCGAGCGGAAAACCCTGGTTCGCGATCGGATTGCCGAGCTGGTCCGACTGCGTGAACGCGCGGCTGAAGTTGTAGCTGCCCGTCGGGTTGATGGTCTGGAACGGGTAGAAGCGGTACAGCCGGTACTCGGCGCCGAACTTGAAGTTGTGCCGCCCGCGGACATACACCATCTGCTCCTGCAGGCCCTGGGTGTCGCGCGGCTGGTTGTTGTACGCCGTCCCGCCGAGCTGCGGGAACGTCGTGTCGCCCCCGAATGCGATGTTCGGGTAGAAGAGGATGCTCGCGTTGTCGCGGACGTAGTTCGGGAAGCCGAGCGTCGTGGGGTCGAAACCCAGCGTGTTCGAGCGCAGGTTCGCGCGGTAGCGCGTGTAGCTGTACCGGAAGACGTTGTTCAACCGCGGCGTCAGGGTATAGGTGTCGTCGAGCGCGAAGTTCTTGTAGTTGTCCTTCGTGGAGTTCGAGTTTGTGAACCGGACAATCGTCGACGGGTTCTCGTCGAAGTTCTCCTGCCAGGTCCAGCGCCCGAACAGGCGGTGGCGCTCGCTGAGGTAATGATCCACGCGGTTCGTGAAGATGTCCCGGCGGTAGCTGCGCGCGCCCTGGAAGGCGTAGTTGCCGCGGTTGGTCACCTGGCTGCCCGTGCGGTTCGGCGCCGGATACTCGGCCACCAGCCGGCGCGCGATCGGATTGATGCGGTCCGGCGGGATCACGTTGCCGGCAAACGGCAGCCGGGAGCGCACGCCGTTCACCACCCGGCTCGTGTTCGGGTCATAGATGATGATCGGCGTCACCACCCCACCCGTGCCGAGAAACACCGTGTTGGAGTAATCGCCGCGGCGCTCGGCTTCGGTCGGTACCGAGAAGATGGCTTGCACCGGGTCCTTCTCGCGGCGCCCTTCCCAGGCCGAAAAGAAGAAGGTCTTGTCCGTGCCGTTGTACAGCTTCGGGATCCGGACCGGTCCGCCCAGCGAGTAGCCGTACTGGTGGCGGCGCAGGATCGCCTTGGGCAGCGCGAAGCGGTTGTTGCCGAAGCTGTTGGCGTTGAAGGCGTCGTTCTGGTGGAAGTAGTAGGCGGTGCCGTTGTAGCGGTTCGTGCCGGCCTTGGTTACGGTGTTCACGACGCCGCCGCCGGTCCGCCCGAACTCGGCGGCGAAAGCGTTGGTTTCCACCCGGAACTCCTGCACTGAGTCCGGCGGAGGGGAGATCACCACGCCGTTGAAGTCGCCGATGGTGTTCGCCGACCCGTCGATCAGGACCTCGTTGGACGCCGTGCGTCCGCCGCCCACCGAAAAATTCGAGTTGAAGACGCCGCGGCCGCCCCGCGCATCGCCCACCTGCCCCTTGGCCACCACGCCGGGCACCGCGCGCAGCAGGCCCATAATGTCGCGCTGCACTAGTGGGAACTGCTCAATGGTGCGGGCGTCGATCGTCGTGGCGAGATTCGTGGTCTCGGTCTGCAGCAGCGGTACGTCGCCCGTGACGTCCACCGTCTGCGTGACGTCGGCGATCCGCAGCGCGAAGTCGAGCGTCGCCGTCTGGTTCGCCCCGAGTTCGATATCCTTGCGGATCTGCGGCTGGAAGCCCGGGGCCTCCACCCTCACCTCATAGGTTCCGGGCAGGAGGAGCGGGATAATGTAGACGCCGGTGGATTCGGTGACTGAGGACCGCTTGGCATTCGTGGAGACCTGCGTCGCGGTGACCGTGGCTCCCGGGACCGGAGCACCCGCCGGGTCCTGGATGGTCCCGGACAGTCGCGCGGTAAACACCTGGGCGGAGACGGCGAAGGAACAGGCAAGCAACAGGAGCCCGGAGCGTTTCATATTCAGAAAATGCTAACCGATTCGTCCGATTGAGAAAAGGAAGTGCACAGGTGCGCAGATCGTAATGGCACGGGAAGTCGAGATCAAGATCCGGATCGAGTCTCTCGATCACGGGCGTAAGTTGTTGGAGCAGTTGGGTTTCGTTGTAGAGAAGCCGCGCGTACTCGAGCGCAACGAGCTGTTCGACACTGCCGACCACAAGCTCCGGGTCGCCCGGGAGCTGCTGCGCGTGCGCACCGTCGGCTCACGGCACGTACTCACTTATAAAGGACCGCCCGAGCGCGGCCGCCACAAGAGCCGGGAAGAGGTCGAGGTCGAGGTCGGGGACGCCGCGGAGCTGAAAAAGATCCTCGAGCACTTAAGTTTTCGGCCCAGCTTCCGATATGAGAAGTTCCGGACCGAGTATCACCGTGCCGGAGAGCCGGGTCATGTGACGCTGGACGAAACCCCGATCGGCGTCTACTTCGAGCTGGAGGGTGATCCCCTCTGGATCGATTCCGTGGCCCGTGAGATGGGGTTCCAGGAGGAATCCTATGTTCGGGACAGCTACGGTACCCTCTACCAGCGGTACCGCGAGGCCCACGGCGGCGATCCCCGAGCGATGGCCTTCCCGGATCCAACCTAAGGGTCGTAAGGTACTGGTAAAAATAACCTTAGTACCCAAAATGGTCTTGTAGCGTTGTCCCCACGGTGCTACGATTTCTCCAAGCCAGATAGTATTTCCAGAACTTGTGGAACTGCTGGTACGTTCGAGTACGTAGCAAAATGATTGCCACGATTCTCATCATCGGTATCTCGGTGGCGCTCTTCGTGTACTGGTTTCGGTACACCTGCGTTCTGATCCTCAGCGCGCGTTCGACTGAGGACTTCGCGGGCGAAGTCGCTGCAGCTAACCAGCTGAATTTCCTCGAGGTACAGGAAACTCTGCGGGCCGGGGCCACCAACCTCGCCGCGGTGCAAGCTCTGTTGGACCGGGACTATGCCGTTCTCACCTACATGCTCAACCATACGGCGCAGCTGGAAGTGGGCGGCGAGAGCCTCGAAGAGCAGATCCTGAAGCTCGACTACCGAATCATGAAGACCTGGTACAGCCTGGCCAAGTTGCTCTGGCCGGACCAGGCCCGATTCGCCCTTGAGGAAATGTCGCTGGTCGTCGCTCACCTGGCCAACCAGATGGGCGAGCGCACCGCTGCTGCCTCCACCGCCGGAAACTGACCCGCGGCCCGCCCGGTGCTTCCCGCACCGCCGGCGGGCTTGCGTGCGTTCTCCCACCCCCCGCGCGCGCCTATAACTCCAACAGGTACCCGGACTTCCCGACGTTCATCGCCCGCGTCCCGCCCATCTGCGCCACTTTCCCCTGCGCCTCGTGGATATGCCCGCAGAAGAAGTGCTCCGGCTGGTGCGCTTCCAGGAACTCCCGCACGGCACTTGACCCCCCGTGCAGCCCGGGCTTGATCCGATCCAGATCGGTGTCCTTCGGTGGGGCGTGGCAGATCAGCACCAGCGGCTTCAACTCCGCGAACGGCGTCAGCCGCGCCGCCAGCTCCGCCTCGGAGTACTCGCCCGGCGTGTTAAACGGCGTGGGACTCGAATAGCCCAGGCCGGCGACGTGCCGCCCGGCAATCTCCACCGTCCGGCCATGGAAGTCGTGAAACCCGTACTGCGCGCAAAACTCCGCGATGTTCGCCGCGGATTCGTGGTTGCCCGGAATCACGTACATCCGCTCCGCGTGCCGCGCCATCACCGGACCCACCTTGTCGAAGCCGCGCGCGAAGTTCACCACGTCGCCCGCGCAGAAGTAGTAGTCCGCCTCGACGTTCATCAGCCGCTCCAGCGCGGCGGCGTCCGAGTGAATATCGGAGAAGACCAGCAGCTTCATGCTTTCTTCTTGCGGACCAGCCGGGTGCGCGCCCGCTTCGGCAACGGATTGGCGAAGCAGTCGTCGACGATCTGCGCCTGCTCGCGCTGGTGGCGCTTCATCGACCCCGCCGACGGCGACGCTGACCGCAGCCGTCCCGCGTATTGCAGCTTGCGGCCCGACGGATCCAGAATGCGGCGGATCGGTCCCTTGACGTGTGTCCAGGCGCCGGAGTTCTTCGGCTCTTCCTGCACCCAGACGACCTCCGCCGTTGCCGGATACCGCTCCAGGACCTCCCGCAGCATCGACTCGCGGAACGGATACATCTGCTCCACGCGCACCAAGGCCACGTTCGTCGCCTTCTTTTGCTCACGCCCCGCCAGCAGGTCATAGTAGATCTTGCCGGAGCAGAGCAGCACGCGATTCACCTGCGCGCGATCCTTCACCTCGGCGTCGTCCAGGATCTCCTGGAACCGGCCGCTGGCCAGCTCGTCGAGCGTCGACACCGCTTTCGGGTGCCGCAGAATGCTCTTCGGCGTGAACAGCACTAGCGGCTTCCGGACCCCCCGGTTGTCCTTCCCGCCCCGCATCTGCCGCCGCAGGATGTGGAAGTACTGCGCGGGCGTCGTGCAGTTCGCCACCTGCATGTTGCCCTCGCCGGCGAGCTGCAGGAACCGCTCGATGCGCGCGCTCGAATGCTCCGGACCCTGGCCCTCGTAGCCGTGCGGCAACAGCAGCACCAGGCCGCAGGGCTGGCCCCACTTGGAGTCCGACGCCGCCAGGAACTGGTCGATGATGATCTGCGCGCCGTTGGCGAAGTCCCCGAACTGGCCCTCCCACAGCACCAGCGTCAGCGGATCGGCCACCGAGTAGCCGAACTCGAAGCCCATCACCGCGTACTCGCTCAGCGCTGAGTCGTAGACCTCGAACGTCCCCTGCTGCGGCGCCAGATTCGCCAGCGGCTTGTACTCGCGCGTCGAATCGTAGTCCACGTAGTTCGCATGCCGCTGGGAGAACGTCCCGCGCCCGCAATCCTGGCCGCTCAAGCGAACCGAACTGCCCTCCAGCAGCAGCGTGCCGAACGCCAGCGCTTCGCCGCATGCCCAGTCCACCAGGCCGCCCGGCTGCGCGGCTTCCCGCCGCTTGTCCAGGAACGGCTTCAGCTTCGGATGCACGTGGAAGTCCGCCGGGAACGTCGTGATGCCCGCCACCACGCGCTCCAGGGTCGCCCGCGGCACCGCCGTCCCGGCCGGCGTCACCTCGATCTGTTCTTCGGTTACCGCCGAGATCTCCTGGATCTCGTAGCCTTGCTTCAACTGCTGGGCGCGGTCGTAGATCTCGTTCAGCTTCTGGCGGTTCGCCTTCTTGAGGGCGTCCACTTCCTCCGCCGTCACCGCCTTCTCGGCCTGCAGGCGCTGCGCGTACAGCGTCGCCACCGAGGGATGCGCATTGATCTTCGCGTACATCCGCGGCTGCGTGTAACTCGGGTCATCCGCTTCGTTGTGGCCGTGCTTGCGGTAGCACACCATGTCGATCACTACGTCCTTCTTGAACGCCTGCCGGTAATCGAGCGCCAGTTGCGCCACGCGCACGCACGCCTCCGGGTCGTCGCCGTTCACGTGGAACACCGGCGACTGGATCATCAGCGCGACGTCCGAACAGTACGTCGACGACCGCGCCTCGTAAGGATTCGCCGTGAAGCCCACCTGGTTATTGATGACAATATGGATCGTGCCGCCCGTGTCGTAGCCCGCGATCTGCGAAAGGTTCAGCGTCTCGGCCACCACGCCCTGCCCGGCAAACGCCGCGTCGCCGTGCACCAGCACCGGGATCACCTTCTCGCGCGCCGCATCGCCGATGCGGTTCTGCTTGGGCCGCACCAGCCCCTCCACCACCGGATTCACGGCTTCGAGGTGCGAAGGATTGAACGCCACGCTGACGTTGATCGTCTTGCCCTGGGACGACGCGAAGCTGCCGTTCGCGCCCAAGTGGTACTTCACGTCGCCGGACCCCGCGATCGAGTCCGGATCGATGTCGCCGTCGAACTCGCCGAACAACTGCTCCATGCTCTTGCCGACAATGTTGGCCAGCACCGTCAGCCGGCCGCGGTGGGCCATGCCCATCACCGCTTCCTGTACCCCCGCATTCGCCGCCCGTTCCAGCATCTCCGCCAGCAGCGCCAGCACGGCTTCGCCGCCCTCCGAAGAAAAGCGCTTGTGCCCCATGAAGCGCGTGTGCAGGAACGTCTCGAAACCTTCGGCGTCGATCAACGCCTGCAGAATGCGTTTGCGCGTCGCGGCGTCGAGCGCCCAGCGGTTTTCGCTCGGCTCCATGCGCAGCCGCAGCCATTCGCGCTCCCCGGCGTTCTCGATGTGCATGTACTGCACCCCGATCGTCGAGCAATACGTCCGCTCCAGCCGGGCGATTACCTCGCGCAGCGGGAACGGGCTGTCCCCGCCGCCGCCCAGCAGCGAGACCTTCCGGTCCAGGTCCCACACGCTCAGGCCGTGCGCCCCCGGATCCAGGTTGGCCTGCGGCCGCGGCGCCGGGCTCAGCGGATCCAGGTGCGCGGAAAGATGTCCCCGCGTGCGGTACTCGTTCACCAGCCGCTCCACCGCCGCGGCTTTCTGCGCATCCAACGGCGCGGCCGCCGTTACCGCTTCCAGCGCGCCCCACGACGCCGGGCGCACCGCGATGCCCAGGTCGTCGAACAGCTTTTCATAGAAGCCGTCTTCGCCTTCCAGCAACGCCTGCAGCCGCGCCAGGAACATGCCGCTCTCGGCGCCCTGGATCACGCGGTGATCGTACGTGCAGGTGATCATCATCACCTTGCCGATTCCCAGCGAGAGCTTGGTCTCCTCGGGCACGCCGCGATATTCCGGCGGATAATCGATCGCCCCCGTGGCGATGATCGCGCCCTGGCCCGGCATCAGCCGCGGAATGGACCCCACCGTGCCCACCGTGCCCGGATTGGTCAGCGATACCGTCGTGCCCTCGAAGTCCGGCACCTGCAGCTTATTGGTGCGCGCCCGCTGCACCAGATCGTCGTAGGCGGCCAGAAACTTCGCGAAGTTCAGCGTATGCGCCGCCTTCACGTTCGGTACCTTCAGGGATCGGGTTCCGTCCTTGCCCGCGACATCGATCGCCAGGCCGATGTTCACGTTCCCGCGCACCACGCGGAACGGTTCCTTCTCGCTCTCGGCGTACGCGTTGTTGATCACCGGGTGCGATTCCACGCCCTTCACCAGGGCCCAGGCGACCACATGCGTGAACGAAACCTTCGACTGCCCGTGCCGCGTCCGCCAGTCGTTGATGCGGCGGCGGTTCTCCTCCAGCAACTTCACCGGAATCAGCCGCTGCGAAGTCGCTGTCGGAATCGTCAGCGACGACGTCATGTTCTCCGCGATGCGCGCCGCGGGACCCCGCAGCGGCACCATCTGGTCCCCGGGTTGCGCCGTGATCACCGGCGCCGGAGCCAGCGCCGGCGCCGGCGGCGCCGCGGGTAGAACCTTGTACGCAGTTCCGTTGCCCCCGTTCGCGCCGGTCGCGGGACCGCCGCCATTGCCTTCGAAGACCTGCCGCCAGCTCGGGTCCACCGTCCCGCGGTCATGTTGGTACTGCTGGTACAGCTCGTCTTCAAGCCAGCTGTTTACGTTGTACTTCGATGAATCTTCAGACATGGGGTATTCAGGCAGGATTCTGCGTGCCTCCATTCTATCGCGATTGAAATCGTGCCTCTTGGCTCTCAGCCCGGCGCGCCTCGAGTACCCTCGCCGCTCTTCCGCTTCGCGGCCGCACGCACTCCCAATCCAACGGAGCAGCAAGCGCTGCGCCCCCGGCGATAGCTGGAAGTCAAAGTCCGCGCCTCTGAATTTTTTCACAGCTTCGCAGGCGGGGGCCAAACCCGACCTCAGCCTGCTTGACAGAACCGGCCGTTCGTGATTATATCCACATTGTGGGAGAAATCACGACGCTCGGTGAGTTCGAACAACTGATCCTGCTGGCCGTCCTCCGTCTCGGCGAAGGAGCCTACGGCGCCACCATCCACCAGGACATCGAGCAGCGGACGGCGCGCGCCATTTCCCTCAGCGCCGTGTACACGACCCTCGACCGCATGGAAGCGAAGGGATTCGTCGGCTCCCGCCTCGGCGACCCCACGCCACAGCGCGGCGGACGGCGCAAGAAGTTCTACGCGCTCTCCGCCGCCGGGTCCGAGGCGCTGTCCCGCAGCTACCGGACTTTCCGCGCCATGACGCACGGCCTCGAGAGCCAGTTGGAGCGCGGATGAGCGAGTTCCGCCGCGCCGTGGCTCCGCCAAGCCTGGCCCGGTGGCTGCTGCGCGCGCTGCGTCCCCGCGACTTTGAGTTCGCCGCGGGGGATCTTGAAGAGGGCTTTCACGACCGCGTGGACTCGCCGCTCGGCGCGCGCGGCGCGCGCCGCTGGTACTGGCGCGAGGTGCGGCAATTGCTCTTGCGCCGCGGGGCGCCCAAACTCGAACCGCAAGGGAGTTTCGAACCCATGGATCGTTTCCGGAAGGAACTGAAACACGCCGCGCGTGGCCTGCGGCGCACGCCGGCCTTTTCGCTGGTGACGATCGCGACGCTGGCGCTCGGCATCGGCGCGAACACGGCGATCTTCAGCGTCGTGGACGCCGTGCTCCTCCGCCCGCTGCCCTTCCGCGCCCCGGATCGTCTGGCCGTGGTCTGGGAAACCGACGCCTCCGCGGGCGGACGGGCGTGGCGCGTCGCGCCCGCCAACTTCGTGGACTTCCGCTCCCAGTCCGGCGCCTTCGAAGACGCGGCCGCGTTCGGCGCGGCCGCCGCGACGCTCACCGGGCGTGGGGAACCGCGCCAGTTGCTCGGTGCCTCGGTGTCGCCGAATTACTTCGCGGTGCTCGGCGTGGCTCCGGCAGCCGGCCGGGACTTCCGGCCCGAGGACCGGGATCAGCCGGTGGTGGTGTTGGGCCACGGGATCTGGCAGAGCGTGTTCGGCGGCTCCCGCGACGTCATCGGCAGCGCCATCACCCTCGACGGCGCGCCGCACACCGTAATCGGGGTCGCCCCGCCGGGGATCTTTCCCGCCTGGCCGGTGAATGGGCCGCGGATCCACTTCGACCCGGCGCACCAGGATTACTTCCGGCAGATCCCCGGCCGTCTGTGGAACGTCCGGCGCTCGCATGTGCTGGGCATGATCGGACGGCTGGGTCCCGGCGTGACGCTCGCCGGGGCGCAGGACCGCCTCGCCACCGTCGCGCGGCGGCTGGCCGCGGCCTATCCCGAGAACAAAGACTCCGGCGTGACGGTACGTCCCTTGCTGGACGAAGTGGCGGGCGCCGCGCGCCCCGCGCTGCTGCTGTTGCTCGGCGCGGTGGGCGTGGTGTTGCTGATGGCCTGCGCCAACATCGCGAACCTGCTGCTGGCGCGCACGACCGCGCGCCGCCAGGAGATCGCCGTGCGGCTGGCCCTTGGGGCGGGACGCGGGGCGCTGCTGCGGCAGTTCCTGGCGGAAGGGCTGCTGCTGGCCGCCGTGGGCGCGGCGCTCGGCGTGTGCCTGGCGCACTGGGGCCGCGGCGCGCTGCTGGCGCTGCTGCCCCTGGAAATCCCGCGGCTGGCGGACGCCCGGCTGGACCTGCGGGTGCTCGTGTTCACCACCGCGATAGCGGTGGCCGCGGCCGTGGTGTTCGCGCTTGCACCCCTGTGGTCCGTTCGCGACACCGCCGCCGGGCTGCGCGAGTCCGGGCGCGGCGGCGAGGGCGTAGCCTCCCAGCGGGCGCGCGCCACGTTGATCGTGGCGCAAGTGGCCCTGGCCGTGGTCCTCACCATCGCCGCGGGACTCCTGATCCAGAGCTTCGCCAAACTCGGGCAGGTCCGCACCGGGTTCCGGCCGGAGCGACTGCTGATTGCGGATCTCGTGTTGCCGTCCTCCCAGTATCCGGGCTGGCGGCAGGTGCGGAGCTTCTACGCTGGGCTGCTCGCCGACCTGCGTCAGCAGCCCGGCGTGGCCTCCGCGCAGATCGCCTACGATCATCCGCTCGATTCCAACTGGCTGAGCGGGTTCGCGGTAGAGGGCCAGGAAGCGGAGGAGCCGCCGTCGGTAAACTTGCGCATCGTCAGCCCCGGATACTTCGCGGCGCTCGGCTATCGGCAAATCGAAGGCCGGGAGTTCGCCGAGCAGGATGACGCGGCGCGTCCGGGCGTGGCGGTGGTGAACCAGGCCTTCGCGCGCCGTTATCTCGCTTCCGGGCGGACGCTCGGCAGGCGGATTCTGTGCACCGCCGCGTCGTCGAACTGGCAGGGCGCCATGCCGGACAAATTCGAGGTGATCGGCGTCGTCGGCGACATCCGGACGCCCGGGGAACGGGACGCCGAGCCGCGCCTGTATCTGCCCGCGTGGCAGTTCCCGCGCCAGGAGATGAAGGTGTTGGTGCGGAGCCAGGGTGAGGCGCTGGCCGCCGCGGCCGCCGTCCGCGCGGCGGTGCGCCGGCAGGATCGCGACCTGCCGGTGGCGCGGCTGGCCTCGATGGAGGCGGAACTCGGCCAGGTGCTGGCGCAGCCGCGCGGCAACATGGTGCTGATGGCGCTGTTCGGCGGGTTCGCGCTGGTCCTCGCGCTGGTGGGCGTGTACGGGCTGGTGGCGTACTGGGTGGCCGCGCGGCGCCGCGAGCTCGGGGTCCGCATGGCGCTGGGCGCAGGGCGCGGCGACGTGGTCCGCCTGGTGGCCACCAAGGGATTCCAGTTGCTCGGGGCGGGCGCCTTCGCGGGCAGTCTCGCGGCCCTGGCGTTGACCCGGCTGCTCCGCACGCAGCTCTACGAGATCTCCCCGCTGGATCCGGTGGCGTTCCTGGCCGCGGTCGCCGCCGTTCTCGCCGCAGGCCTGGTCGCCTGCGCAGGCCCGGCCCGCGCCGCGGCCCGCGTGGATCCGGCCGCCGCGCTCCGCGGCGACTGAGCTACCCTAGGCCCTTATGGGGACCATCGCTTTCGCCTGTCAGCCCGGCTGCACGAAGTGCTGCGAGGTGGAAGGCAACATCTACCTCACCGAGGAGGACCTGCAGCGCATCGCGCAGCACCTGGGGATGACGCCGGCGGACTTCGAGGCGAAGTACGTCTACCGCACCGCGCACCTGCTCCGCTTCCGGAAGCCCAAGCAGGGATGCCCGTTCCTCGACGGCGGCTGCAAGATCCACGCCGTGAAGCCGGTGCAATGCCGCCTGTACCCGTTCTGGCCGGAGATCGTGGAGCGGCCAGCCGCCTGGCGCCGCGAAATGAAGACCTGCCCCGGGATCGGCAAGGGAGAACTGATCCAGATCTCCACCGCCGTGGAGATCGCCCAGGAGATGAAGCGGGCGTACCCGTCGACGTATTAGTGACGCCGGCTAACCGACGAAGCCCTTCCAACTGCCGCCTTTATCGTCGCGCAAGGTGACCGCCGCGTTCTCCGAGATCCCGCTGATGGTGCGCCCGTTCTGGTTGCGGAAGCGGTAGCTGACGCTGTTGTCGTTCATCCGCTCCGCCGAGCCGACCCAGACGTTGCCGTACTCATCGGTCAGCTTGATGTTGGGACCGAAACCATATCCCGAGATGCGGGTTTTGGTGGATTCCTCCTCGAGGTGGAAGAACCCGCCGGGTTCGGTGGTGCGGAGTCCGGACTTGGAATAGATCACGCCAGACGGAAGATCGGACCCCGCAACGAAAAGCTTTAGCACGGGCCTCCGGGTGCTATCATGAGGACGAAATCCTCCCACCCGGGGAGAAAGGAGACGGCGCGGACTATGGGCCCCATCGGTTGGCCGGAAATGGTGATCATCTTCCTCGTCGCGCTCATTCTGTTCGGACCCAAGAAGCTGCCCGAGCTGGGACGGAACCTGGGCAAGGCGCTGACCCAGTTCCGCCAGGCGTCGAACGACCTCAAGTCTACTTGGGAACGGGAAATGCAGACGATTGAAGACGATACGCGACCCCTGAAGGAGGCCGCGCGGGGCATCGACCACGAGATCCGCTCAAGCGTCGACGTCTCCTACGACTACGGCTACCCCAGTTACGCCGATCCGCAGCCCGCCACTCCGCCGGCAGTAGAGGCTCCCGCCGCGGCTCCCGCCATCCGGACCCCCGAGGGCGCCGTGGCCCGGAAGGGCGCGCCGGCGGAGCCGGTGAAGGTCGAGCCCGGACCGGCCAACGGAACCGCGGCCGGGCAGCCGCCCGCGACCGCGTAACTCCCCTCCCGCATGCCAGGCGAAGAGAAAAACGGCGAAACGGCCCGGCCTGAGGATCTTGTCCCGGAGCGCAAGCGGCCGGACCGCTACGTCGAGGATCCCTACAACTTCGACGACACGAACTACGACTACTCGAGCCACCCGGAGCCGTTCGAGGACTGGCGCAAAGATTACGACGCCTGGGTGAAGCCCGAGGTGCCCGCAGGCGAGGCCGCGGCGGAACCCGCCGCGACGGCTGTAGTCCCGGTGCCGCCCCCCGCGCCGCCGCCGGCCCCGCCGGCCGCCCGCGCTTCCGAGCCGGAACCGGAGCCGGAGCCCGACGACGATGACGAGGGGATGCTCCGGATGTCGTTTCTGGAGCACCTGGAGGAACTCCGCAGCCGCATCATCAAGGCGCTGATGGGCCTCGGCGTGGCCTTCGCGCTCGCGGTCGGGTTCTCGAACGACCTCTGGAAGATCGTCAGCGAGCCGGCGACCGCCGCGCTGACGTCCCTGAAGCTGCAACCCAACCTGATCATCACCTCGCCGATGGACGGCTTCATGACCATCTGGGTGAAACTGCCGATGCTGGCCGCGATTTTCCTGGCCTCGCCGTGGGTCCTGTGGCAGGTATGGTCGTTCGTCGCGCCGGGTTTGTACAAAAAGGAGCGCCGCTGGGCGGCTCCGTTCGTGATTTCCACCGCGGGACTCTTCATCCTCGGCGGTCTGTTCGCGTATTTCGTCGCCTTCCGCTTCGGGCTGACGTTTCTGCTGGGCATCGGCCTGGCGAGCGACGTGGTGCCGTACATCACGATCAACGAGTATTTCGATCTGTTTATCAATGTGATGCTCGGGGTCGGCCTGGTGTTCGAACTGCCGGTGCTGATTTTCTTTCTGGTGTTGATCCGCATAGTGACGCCGGGATTCCTGGTGCGCAACTCGCGGTACGCGATTCTGCTGATTGTGGTGGTGGCGGCGGTGCTTACGCCCACGCCCGACGTCGTCAACCTCACCATGTTCGCGGTCCCGATGGTGCTGCTGTACTTCGTCGGGGTGTTTGCCGGTTATCTGCTCAACGTGCAACGGGACCAGCAGCGGTTCCCCTGGATGGCGGTTCTGCTGGTGGCGGCGACTGTGATATTAATGTCCGCAGGCGTAATTGGGGTACTGGTGGCGAAGTATGGATTCAAACTTATCCCAGTTTGGCCCTTCTTAGTCCGGTAAGCCGGTCCGATAAGGACAAATAGTATGGACATCATGCAGATGATCCGCGAGCTGCACGCCGAGCGGGATCGCGTAACCAAGGCGATCGCAGCCCTCGAGGAGATGGCGGCGCGGGTAAACGCTTTCGACAAAAAGACCCGGCGGGGGCGCAAGGCGATGAGCGAAGCGGAACGGCGCGTCGTTTCGGAGCGGATGAAGAAGTATTGGGCGAAACGGCGGCAGACGGCTCGCGCGGCTAAGAAAGAGCCGCCCGCTCCGGCCTGAGGCAGGGTGCCGCGTCACCAACGGGGCTGCGCAGTCCCCCGGAGGGCTCGCCGAATCCCGCGGCGCCCGCCGGCCGCCGAAGCTTGCCCTTACGAACCCTTCAGGCCTTCTTGAAGAACCACAGCCAGTAATACTGTTCGCCCGCGCCGTGCGAATACCGCGGCTCGAAGCCGCACCGGAACGCCATCGCCCGCGCCTGCTCCTCGGTAAACGACACGCCCAGCCAGGTGTCCCCCGGCGCCGCCTGCACCCGCGGATCCCCCTGCACCTGGAACTTGAACAAAGCCCCAGGACGCAGCAGCCGCCCCACCTCGCGGACGTAGCTCTCGATGATCTCCCGGCTGGGGATGTGCTGGAAAACAATGGTCGAGAACGCGAAATCGAACGGCCGGTCCGCCGGAATCACCGCCAGATCCTTGCCGTTGTTCTGGTAGACGTGCGCCCCCGGCAGGTCCCGCACCGCGGCCCGCGCCCGCGCCACCATTTCGCCGGAGACATCCACGGCATGCACCTCGCCGAAATACTCGGCCAGCGCCCGGGTGATGCGCCCGGCGCCGCACCCGATCTCGAGCACGCGCATCGCCTTGGGGTCCAGACCCTGGCAGACGTTGCCCAGGTCCGTCAGCACGTCTTCGGCTAGCGCCTGGCGGCCGGAAGCGAAGAACTCGTCGTCGGTCCAGTCCTCGCGGCCGGTGGCGACGTAGTACCGGGCGTTTTCCCGGGCCCGGGCATCCCAGTCCTCGCGCATTTTGGCCAGTTGCTCGGCTTCGGCGGGAGGGTCGGGTTGGCGGGCTTCGTCGGCGGATGACATGGTCGCGGCAGGAAGTCCGGCGGTGCGGAAATTGGTGGACGGCATGGGATTCGAACCCACGACCCCCACGTTGCGAACGTGGTGCTCTCCCAGCTGAGCTAGCCGCCCACTTGCCCGGACCATCCGATTTTAACACAGCGCCACGCCGCGCTGTTACGATGTCAGGTATGGTCCTGTCCGACGTCGACATCAAGCGATATCTGGCGGAGGGCAAGATCCGCGTGTCCCCGGACCTGCCCCCGGAGCAGTTCGGCTCCTGCTCGGTGGACTTCCGGCTCGGCAACGAGTTCTCGATCTTCGAGCACTCCCGCCACCCCTACATTGACCCGCGCGACAAGGGCGCCATCCAGGACCTGATGCGCACCATCGACGTGAAAGATGGAGAACCGTTCATCCTGCAGCCGCGCGAGTTCGCCCTGGCCATCACCATGGAGTCCCTGGAACTGGACGCCGACGTCCTGGGCCGCCTGGAGGGCCGCAGCTCGCTGGGGCGCATCGGGATCATCGTGCACGGCACCGCCGGGCTCTTCGACCCCGGCTGGCGCGGCAAGGCGACCCTGGAACTCTCGAACCTCGGCATCATGCCCGTGGCGCTCTATCCCGGCATGCGGATCTGCTCGTTCACCTTCGAGCAGCTCTCCACGCCGACATCGGTACCCTATTACAAGAAGGCCGGCAACAAGTACGCCGGCCAGACGTCGCCGCTGGCCAGCCGCCTGGTGGCGGAAGTGAGCGGCAAGTCCTGATTCGCATGGACGCCCAGGTGACAGTTCTGCTGCAGCGCTGGCGGGACGGCGACACGCGGGCGCTGGACGAGCTGACGCCGCTGGTGTACGACCAGTTGCGGCAGATTGCCGCCCGCCAACTGGCAGGCGAGCGCCAGGATCACACGCTCAACGCGACCGCGGTGGTCCACGAAGCCTACCTGCGGCTGCTGGGCGACGACACGCCGTGGCAGAACCGTGCCCACTTCCTCGCGGTCGCCGCCCGCGAGATGAAACGCGTCCTCATCGATCACGCCCGCACCCGCAACCGGCAGAAACGCGGCGGAGAGTGGCAGAAGGTCACCCTGGACGGCCAGGACGTGGCCGCCCAGGCGGCCACTATCGACATCCTGGCCGTCGCGGACGCCCTCGACGAGCTGGAGAAGCTGGATCCGCGCAAGGCCGAGGTGGTGGATCTGATGATGTTCGGCGGACTCACGGCGCCCGAGGCGGGCGAGGTGATGCAGATCTCCGAGGCCACCCTCCACCGGGAATGGAAGATGGCCCGCGCCTGGCTCCACCACGCCCTTAAACCGAAATCCGCATGACCCCGGAGCGCTGGCGGCGAATCCAGGAACTGTTCCACGAGGCCGAGGGCCTGGCCACCGGGGAGCAGGCCGGCTATCTGGAGCGCGCCTGCGGCGCGGACCTCACGCTGCGCAAGCAGGTGGAAACGCTGCTCGCCCACGACCAGACCTTCACCACCGACCTGCAGGCCGCGGTCGGCCTGGCCGCCATCGAGATCACCGAGCCGGTGGAAGGCCAGGTCGGCAATTACACGATTGTGCGCCGCATCGGCGAAGGCGGCATGGGCGTGGTGTTCGAAGCGGAGCAGATGCACCCGCGCCGCCGCGTGGCGCTGAAGGTGATCCGCGCCGGCCGCTTCGCCACCGAGCGCACGCACCGGCTGTTCCAGCGCGAGGCCGAAGTCCTGGGGCGGCTGCAGCACCCCGGCATCGCGACCATCTACGAATCCGGCATGATGGGCGACCACCAGCCGTTCCTGGCGATGGAACTGGTCACCGGGCGTCCGCTCGACCAGTGGCTGGACCAGGAGCAGCCGCCGAAGTCCCTGCGGCGCGACGATGTCGCCGGGCGGCTGAAGCTGTTCCGGGCGATCTGCGACGCCATCAACTACGCGCACCAGAACGGCGTCATCCACCGCGACCTGAAGCCGTCGAACATCTTCATTCTGGAGGACCGCGGCACGCAATCCGGCGCCGGCAGCGAATCCGGCGGCTCCACAGGCGCGCTGGTGAAGATCCTGGACTTCGGGCTCGCGCGCGTCCACGAGGCCGGCGACGCCACCGTGCTCACCGAAGCCGGCATGGTGCAGGGCAGCGTCCCCTACATGAGCCCGGAACAGGCGCGCGGCGAGACGCACCGCGTGGACATGCGCAGCGACATCTACGCGCTGGGCATCGTGCTCTACGAACTGCTGACGCACCGGCACCCGTACCTGGACCGGTTTCGCGGGCTGGCCGAGGCGCTGCCCCGCATCCTGGATGGCCCGCCGCGCCCGATGCGCGAGGCCGCCGTCCGGGTGGACGAGGACCTGGAGACGATTACCCGGAAGGCGCTCGAGAAGGATCCGGCCCAGCGCTACCAGAGCGTCTCCGCGCTGATCGCCGACCTGGACCGTTATCTCGCCGACCTGCCGATCGTGGCTCGCCCGCCGTCCACGTGGTATCAGGTGCGCAAGCTGATCCAGCGCCACCGCGCGATGTTCGGCGCGGCGCTGGTGACGGTGGTGCTGCTGATCGCCTTCACGCTGACGACGATCGTGCAATCGCAGCGGATCAAGGCGGAGCGCGACCGGGCGAACCGGGAGGCGGAGTCGTCGCGGCGGATCGCGGACTTTCTGACCGATCTGTTCAAGAAGGCGAACCCGGTGGAGTCCAAGGGCGTGGTGACGGCGCGAGACCTGCTGCGGTCCGGCAAGGAGCGGGTGCGGCGGGAGCTGGCGGGCGATCCGGAATTGCAGGCGCGGCTGCTGGAGACCATCGGGGACTCGTTCAACGTGGTGGGTCCGCTGGACGAGGCCAAGGCGACGCTCGAAGAGAGCATCCGGCTGCGGGAGCGCCTGGAAGGCGCTGACGCGAAGGCCAACGCCAAGCCGTGGAGTTCGCTGAGCGATACGTACTACAACCTCGGGGATTTTCAGAACGCGATCCGCGCCAACCGGCGCGCGCTGGCGATCCGGGAAAAGCACCTGGGCCCGGACGAGGCGGCGGTGGCGGGGGAGCGCAGCGCGCTGGCGATGTCGCTGGTTTCCGCGGGTGAAGTTGCGGAGGCGCGGCGGCTGATCGAACAGGCGGTGGCGAGCGACCGCCGCGCCGGCCGCACAGCTACGGCCGAGGGCGCCAGCCGCTTGACCTCGCTGGCAATGGTCCTGCGGCGCGCGGACGACTACGCGGGCGCGGCGCGGGCGGCGGAGGAATCGGCCCGGATCGCGCAGAGCCTGGGGTCGGCGGACACGCCGCAGGCGTACAACGAACTGGGCATCGCGCTCAAGCTCGCGGGACGCTGGCGCGAAGCAGCGGAGGCTTATCGCCGGGCGCTGGCGGGCAGCGAAAAGACTTACGGCGCGGACCATCCCAACAGCGCCGTGGCGCGGAGCAACCTGGCGACGACGCTCTCGCCGCAAGGCAAGTTCGCCGAAGCGGAGGAACTGGCCCGGAGGGCCCTCGAGTCGTGGGCGACGTCCATGCCCGGAAATCCCCGGGGCGCGGACCTGCATATTGCCCTGGCGGAGGCGCTGCTCGGGCTCGGAAAAGCCGGGCTGGCCCGCGCGGAGGTCGTCCGGGCGCTGGAGATGAACCGTCAGGCGTACGGCGCCGGGGACCTGCGCACCGCGGGCGCCTGGATCTGGCTGGGCAAAGTGGAACTGGCCGCCGGCGACGCGGCGCTGGCGGAGCAGCACGCCGCCGCCGCGCTGACCGCCGCGGGCGCGAAGGGGCTGCTCGAACAGGGGCAGGCGCACCGGCTGGCCGGAGAGGCACGGGCCCGGCGCGGCGATCTCGCCGGCGCGGCTGCGGCGCTCGAAGCCAGCGTCCGGGCGTTCGAGACCCGGCTGGGCAAGGAGTTCTTCGAGACCCGGGAGTCGGCGCGGCTACTCGCGGGAATCGAGGCCCGGCAGGGAAAAAAAGACCGGGCACGAGAGACTCGCGCCCGGTATGGAGTGTCGGGTGACGACCAAAAGCCTTAACTACGCGGAAGCCGCCAGGGGCGTCAGTGCCGCTCCCGGACAGGCCGCGTGTACCTCTTCGGCGACCGCCTCGTAGAGGCGCCACACGGCGGCGGCGCGCTGCCGCATATGCAGGGCGTGCCGATCGCAGCTCGCCAGCCAGCGGTCGATGGTGAACAGCAGCACCAGCGTGGTCAGCGTCCGCGCGCCGGAGGACAGGTCCCGGCCCAGTGTCTCCACCAGCCGGTCGATGTGGCAGAGCGTGCGATCTTCCTGACGGGGCGATCCGGGAATCCCGGAGTCGGCGAGCCACTGTTCGGGGGCCGGGATCCGGAGAGCAGTTCGGGTGTTCATCGAAGTCACCAGGTAAGGCGACAAACGCGGGCGGATCAGATCATGGGCGGCGCGCTTTTCGTCCGGGCGGGTTCCAGATCTGGCGCAAGCCCATGAAAAACAATAGATCAGCCCTACCGCCCGCTGGACCCGAAGCCCCCCGCCCCGCGCGCCGTCTCCGACAGCTCCCCTTCCTCCCACTCGATCGCCTCGTACCGCGCGATCACCATCTGCGCGATCCGGTCGCCGGGCTGGATCGCATACGGCTCGCGGCCCAGGTTCAGCAGAATCACCTTCACCTCGCCCCGGTAGGCTGGATCGATGGTTCCGGGCGAGTTAGGCACGGTGATGGCGTGCTTCAGTGCCAGCCCGGACCGTGGGCGGATCTGCGCCTCGTAACCGGGGGGGAGTTCGATGGCCAGGCCGGTGGGCACCGCCTGCGGCACCCCCGGCTCCAGCACCGCGCCGGCGGCGGCGCGCAGGTCCATGCCGGCGTCCTCGTGCGGCCCGTGGACGTAAACGGGCAGGGAGGCGTCCGGCGAGAGCTTCTGCAAGCGTATTTTCATGTGCGTTCCGGAAGTACCTTTTAGAATAGCGTCTTCGGCGGGGAACCGGAGTAGCGGTCTTCGATGACTCGAAGCCAGCGAATCTACACGAAGACATAGCAGCTTCCAAATTCTGAATTTTTCTTCACGCTAAGTTGTTGCAATCCCGTTTCCGAACACCACTTGTGGGTAGTGGTCATCAAATTGCAGTTAATCGCCCCAGATTGGGGATTGGTGGGGAATCACGAAAGGTCGAGAGTCTGTTACATATGCAAAGAACTCTAATGTTATTGGTCCTGGCGCTATTCGCCTTGACCACGTCTTACGCCCAGATCACGGGCGACGTGTTCGTGACGGTGCAGGACAAGTCCGGCGCCGTGATCCCGAACGCGAAGGTCGCACTCCGCAACGTGGAAACGGGCGAAGCCCGCAACCTCGTTTCGGCCTCCGACGGCAGCGCGCGGTTTGCGCTGCTGAACATCGGCACCTACGAAGTGACCGTCGAAGCTCCTGGTTTCGCCGCGAAGAAGAGCCGCGCACAGGTGAAGTCCGGTCAGATCCAGGAACTTAAGTTTGAACTTGAGGTACAGTCCACGGTCACCGAGATCGTGGTGAGCGAGTCGGCGGTTGCGATCAACACCGTAAACTCGCAGTTACAGCAGACCACGGACACCAAGGACGTGCAGGCGCTGCCGGTCAACACTTCGACGGCAGGCGTGCTGGCCTTCGCGGCGATCGCCCCGGGCGTAGTGCCGATGACTCCGCAGGACAACAACGGCTTCCTCGGCTACGGGAACTTCAGTTCAAACGGTGGCCGCACCCGCGGCAACAATATTACCGTCGACAACGCGACGGCAACCGATGTCTCGACGACCGGCGGCGCGGGTCTCGGGACGGTGCCGCTCGACGCCGTCAAGGAAGTCACGCTGATCACGAACAACTTCTCGGCCGAGTTCGGCCGGAACTCGTCGGCGCAGTACCAGATCATCACCAAGAGCGGCACGAACGAATTCCACGGTTCGGCGGCGTACTTCTTCCGCAACGCGGCTCTGAACACCCGCGATTACTTCGACCGGACGGGCGAAGCGACGCCGGTACGCGACAACCGCTGGTGGGTGACCGGCGGCGGCAAGATCATCAAGGACAAGCTGTTCTACTTCGGGACGTACGAGGAGAACAAGATCCGCGGCGCGGGTGGAACGGTGGTGGCGACGGTGCCCACGCCGGCGCAGGTGTCCGGGATCACCGATCCCACTTCGCGGGCATTGTTCGCCCTCAACGGCGTCAGTTCGGCCACCGGCACGGTGACCTCGCAGGCCCCCAACCTCACCGACTTCCGGGCGTTTTCGGGCAAGGTGAACTGGAACATCAACGACCGCAACATTCTGTGGGGCCGCGTCGGCGTCGCCGATTCGAACTTCCAGAACGCGGGCCTGGCGTTCCTCAGTTCGAACCTGCCGAACAATGGCGCGGTTGGCGACAACCGCGAGATCAACGCCACCTTGTCGTTCACCCGCACCTTCTCGCCGCGGCTGGTTTACAACGGTCTGGCCTCGTTTGGCCGCAGCCGGCCGGGGTTCCTGCCCACCGGCACGTTCGGTGGTCCGTCGGTCCAGTTCCTGGACGGTTTCTCAACGCTGGGAATCTGGAACGGCCTCCCTCAGGGCCGCGTGCAGAACACGTACCAGTACCTGAATTCGTTCAATTACACCACTGGCAAGCACACCCTGAAGTTCGGCTATGAATTGAACCGCATTCAGGCCAACAGCTACTTCGATGCGAACGTGCGCGGGACCTGGACTTTCGCTTCCTTCGCCGATTTCCAGCGCGGCGTTCCGTTCAATTACTCACAGCGCTTTGGGAACTCGGTGCGCGGCAACCGCGTCTGGAACAACTTCGCGTTCATCCAGGACGACTGGCGGCTTTCGCGCACGCTGACCGTGAACCTCGGATTCCGATTTGAGGCGGCCAACGGCGCGACCGAGGTGAACGGCATCCTGTCGAATCTCGACCTGCGGCTGAACCAGCCGATGGGCGGCGGCGGCACGGGCCCGCTCGGCGCGATCCGTCCCGTGGACCGCGCGAGCCAAAACCAGTACAACTGGGGACCGCGCGTGGGACTCGCGTGGAATCCGGGGAACGGCAAGCTGGCCATCCGTGCGGGTTACGGCATCGCCTACGACTTCCTGTTCCTCAACCCGATTACGAACCTCCGGTTCGCCCCCCCGTTCATGTATCAGTTCACGACGCTGGACTTCACGGGTCCGAACTCGCTGGCCGCGATCGCAGCGGGAACGTCCCAGTTCCAGCGCGACGGTTTCGCGGCGATCGGCGGCTTCCCGTCAACTGTCCGCAACTTCGGCGCAATCAGCGCGGTGGACTTTGCTTTGAAGAACCCGCAGGTTCATCAATGGAATCTCACGCTCGAACGTGAAATGTGGGCCGGCCTGCTGTTCCGCGCGTCCTATGTCGGCACCAAGGGCAACTTCCTGCAGCGGTCCCGTCCGATCAACACGATCAACCCGGCCCTGCTCCGGCCGGCGACTTCTACCGCGGATGAATCCGCCCGTATCGCCGAGTTCCGGGCGCTGAACACCGGCCTCAACACCGGTCCCACGACGCCGACGAACCGCATCGACCCGCGCTTTGCCGCGGTGCCGCTGGTGGAAAGCTCGGCCAACTCCAACTACCACTCGTTCCAGTTCCTGGTGGCCAAGCGTTACGCGAAGAACTTCAGCTTCCAGGGCGCCTACACGTGGTCGAAGTCCATCGACGACGTTTCGGACTCTCTGGGCGTGCTGCAGGCGGATTCGGCCGGACAGCAGAATCCGTTCAACAACCGCGACAACCGGGCGGTGTCGGCCTTCGACGTTCCGCACCGTTTCGTCGTCTCCCACACCTGGGATCTTCCCTGGTTTAAGGACTCGAAGAACGGCTTCCTGAAGTACGCCCTCGGCGGCTGGCAGTTCGCCGGCATCTTCCAGGTGCAGGCGGGCGTGCCGCAGTTGCTGCTCTCCGGCGCCCGGCTCGGGATTGCCGATCCGACGCTGCTGGGCGGCGGCGCCTCGCTCCGGCCGGACCTGGTGGGATCCACCGACAGTCTGACGTTTGGCCCGGATCCGGGAAGTGGCGCGCGAAACCCGAACAAGGTCACGACCTCGGGCCTGGCGCAGCCGCTAATCGGCAACTTCGGCACCCTGGGACGCAACGTCTTCCGCGAAAACGGCTTGACGAACTTCGACTGGACGCTGGGCAAGACCGCGCCGATCACGGAGCGGGTGAAGCTGCAGTTCCAGGCGCAGATCTTCAACGTCTTCAACAACACCTCGTTCTCGCTGCTCGGCCGCAGTCTGGCCGCGCCGCAGAACTTCGGCTATTACCAGGGCACGAACACCACGGCCCGCAACATCACGCTCAACATGCGGCTGATCTGGTAATCACTGGACGGCTGCTGGAAACGACCCCGCGCCCTCGGGCGCGGGGTTTTTCTTGTTTAGGAACGAACTACTCGCCCGGAGCTTCCCCAGGGGCGAAACTGCACGCCTCCCAGGACTCCGGGGCCAGATCCACGACGCTCACCTCCGGCCGGCACCCCAGCCGCATACCGGCCAGGATGCCGCCCACGCCCCGCGAGATCTGCAGGTGCCGCCCGTCCCAGCGGTGCAGTCCCTGGACGAACCGGCGGTCGCGCACCGGCACGATAGGCGGCCCGTAGAAGGGCAGCACCACCTGCCCCCCGTGGGTGTGCCCGGAGAGCATCAGGTCCCAGGCATAGCCCCGCAGGGGATCCTTGGTATCGGGGTTGTGCGACAGCACCACCCGCGGACCTTCCGGCGCCGGGCCCGCGAACGCGGCGGCCGGATCCATCTCCCGCGCCCACAGGTCGCCGAGCCCGGTGAGGGTGACCCGCGCCCCTTTTAGCTCCAGCACCTGCCGGGCGTTATGCAGCACCCGGATCCGCGCGGCTTCCAGCACTTCGCGTACCGGCCCCGTGGACGGCAACCCCAGCATCTGCCGCGCCCAGGCGCCGCCGTCGTGGTTGCCGAAGGTCGCAAAGGTGGGGGCCGCCGCCGGCAACCGGCGCAGCAGGTCGACGTAGGCCGCGGGATCCACCTCCATCTGGCGCGTGATGTAGTCGCCGGTGAGGCAGATCAGGTCGGGACGGGTCTCCAGCCCCAGCCGAATGGCCTCCGCGATCCGCGACAGCGGGATCTCGTGCGAGGCGTGCAGGTCCGACAGTTGCAGGATGCGGATCCTCGCGCAGCCGCGCAGGCTCCGCACCGGCACCACCCGCCGGGTCACCTCGATCCAGCGCGGTTCCAGCACAAACGGGTAGGCGGCCACCGCCGGAACGGCCGCCGCGCCCAGCAACAGGCGTCTGCGCGAGAGCATACTTCGCCGCTAAGGAGACGGTCCGCGATCCGCCACAATTACAGGAACATTCGCGGCCGGCTGCCGTATGCTTGCCAGAGTATGGAAGCTATCTGGCACGACCTGCGTTTCTCGCTCCGCACGCTTGCGCGGAGCCCCGGCTTCGCCGCCATGGCGGTCCTCTCGCTGGCGCTCGGCATCGGCGCCAACACCGCCATCTTCAGCTTCCTGAACAAACTGCTGCTGCAGCCGCCCCCGGTCGCCGCGCCCGGCGAACTAGCGCGGCTCTACACCGTGCGCACCACGCCCACGGACTACAATCTGCTCTCGTACCCCGATTACCTCGACTACCGCGACCGCAACCGCACGCTCGCCGGCGTGGCCGCGTATCGCATCGTCACCGGCAACATCGGTAATGCCGGCGAAACCCAGCAAGCCTGGGGACTCATGGTCACGGGCAACTACTTCGACGTCCTCGGTGTGAAAGCCGTCCTCGGCCGCACCTTCCTTCCCGAAGAAGACCGCACCGAGGGCACGCATCCGGTGGTCGTTCTCAGCCATGCCTACTGGCAGAAGCGTTTCGGCGGGGACCCCGCCGTGGTGGGCCGGAAGATCCTGCTCAACACGCACCCCTTCACGGTCGCCGGCGTGGCCCCGCCCGGATTCCACGGCGCCGAGTCCATCTACCTGGCCGACTTCTTCGCCCCGATCCTCATGCAGCCGCAAGTCGAGACCGGAGGCTCCTGGCTCCGGAACCGCGGCTTGCACATGCTGACGGTCATCGCGCGGCGCAAGCCGGACGTTTCGCTCGCGCAGGCCGAAGCGGACCTGCGGTCCATCTCCGAGGTGCTGGCGCAGACGCACCCCGCCGAGAACGAAGGCCGCCGCGCGAAGCTGCTGAACGGCGTGGGCGTCATTTTCCCGGATCTGGAGCGAGGCATCGTGTTCTTCTCCTCGTTCCTGATGGCCGTCATCGGACTGGTGCTGCTGCTGGCGTGCGCGAACATCGCGAACCTGCTGCTGGCGCGCGCCTCGAAGCGCGAGCGGGAGATCGCCATCCGCCTGGCCCTCGGGACCTCCCGCGCGCGCCTGATCCGGCAGTTGCTGACCGAGAGCCTGCTGCTGGCGGCGCTCGGCGGCGCGGCCGGCGTAGCTTTAGCTGCCGCGCTGCTGCAGGTGTTCGCCGCGGTCCGTCCGCCGATCCCGGTGCCGGTCGAGACCTCGTACTCGATCGACTGGCGCGTCGCGGCCTTTGCCCTCGGCCTGGCTCTCGTCACCGGCCTGGTCTTCGGGCTGCTGCCGGCGCTGCGCGCCTCGCGGCCGGACCTGGTCACCGCGCTCAAAGCCAGCCTCTCGGAGGGCGGTTTCAAGAAGTCCCGGCTGCGCAGCGGCCTGGTGGTCGCGCAGGTGGCGCTGTCGCTGGTCCTGCTGGCCGGCGCGGGATTGTTCCTGCGCAGCCTGGGCGCCGCCCAGAAGGTCGACCCCGGTTTCGAGACCGAGAAGATCCTGATGGCGGCGTTCGAAACCGGCAACGCCGGCTACGATGAGGTCCGCGGGCGAGCCTTCGCGGCGGCCCTGACGGAGCGGCTGACGGCGCTTCCCGGGGTCCGCCGCGTGGCCTTGACGCACGATGTGCCGTTCCCCATCAACGGCGGTCAGTACACCGGTGTGACCAAGGAGGGCGAGGATCCCCGCGAGGCGCGCCGGCGTCCCAACGTGTTCTACACGCAGATCTCGGCGGGCTACTTCGAGACGCTCGGCGTCGAACTGGCTGCCGGACGCGACTTCGGCGCCTCGGACACCCCGGACCGGCCGCGAGTCGCCATCGTCAACGAAGCGTTCGCGCGGATGCACTGGCCGAAGGATGCGAACGTCACCGGCAAGCGGATCAGCACCCGCGGCGAGAAGGGACCGTTCCTCGAGATTGCGGGCGTGGTGCGGGACTTCCGCAACGCTACCCTCGGCTCCCCCGCCCGCCCGATGATCTTCGTTCCCGTCAGCCAGTCCTATCCCGGTTTCCTGACGGCGGTCGTCCGGGTGGACGGAGACCCGGCCCGGCTGGCCGGCGCTGTCCGCGGCGCTATCCGCGAACTGGATCCCAATGTCCCGATCCTCACGCTCGAAACCATGCCGGAGCACCTCGGCCTGTCGCTGTTCGTGCCCCGCGTCGCCGCCGCCGTGCTGAGTTTCTTCGGGGTGATGGCGCTGGTGCTGGCGTCCATCGGCGTTTACGGCGTGATGGCGTTTCTGGTTTCGCGCCGCACGCGCGAGATCGGGATCCGCATGGCGCTGGGCGCGTCCGCCAGCGATGTGCGCCGCGCAGTGTTCCGCGAAGGGCTGACGCTCGCGGGCCTGGGGCTCGCCGTCGGGCTGGCCGGAGCCGTGGCGCTGGGCCAGGCCGCGGCCAGCCTGCTGTTCGGCATCAGCCCCGCCGATCCCGTGGCGCTGGGCGGCGTCACCGTGCTGCTCACGCTGGTGGCGTTGCTGGCCTGCGCCGTGCCGGCGCAGCGCGCCATGCGCGTGGATCCGATGGTCGCGCTGCGCAATGAGTAGCCAGGCCCGGCCGGACTTCCAATTTCAGGCCAGCGCCTGCGGAAGCTTGGCCTGCACCTTCTGCATCTCCGCCGCGGTGCCGATGGCGATCCGCAGCCACTGGTCCAGCGAATCGAAGCGCCGCCCGGGCGCCACGCCCCGCTGCAGCAGCGCCTGGATCACCGGAGTGACGGGACGCCCCACGGCGAGCAGCACGAAGTTTGCCGCCGGCGGGACGAACTCGATCCCCTTACGCTTCAGCCACGAGCAGAACTCGGCCCGCACGCGGAGCCGCTCCGTCCGCCGCTGGTTCACAAACGCGGCGCCCAGGCCGAGCGCGGCCGCCGCCGCGCGCGCTCCGAGGATGCTCACCACGTTCTCCCTGAACCCGCGCATCTCCGCGATCAGTTCCGCCGGCGCGCAGCCGAGTCCGATGCGTGCCCCGGCCAGCCCGAACAGCTTTGAGAAGGTCCGGGTGACCACCACGCGCTTCCCCTGCTGCACCAACGGCAGAGCCGAATGGCCGCGCGCGTCCTCCACGTAGTCGATGTAGGCTTCGTCGACCAGCAGAACGGCTTTCGAGGGAAGATTCGCCGCCAGCCACGCCACCGCTTCCGGCGGCGTCAGCGAGGAGGTCGGATTGTTCGGGTTGCCCAGGTGCACCAGCCCGCCGCCCGCGCGCCGCGCGCGGTCCGCCATCTGCTCCACGTCCGCCACCCACGCCTTCGTCAACGGGACCTTCACCACCGGGGACCCGAGCCGTCCCGCGATCTCCGCCGTCATTTCCCAGGTCGGCCAGGCGGTAATGAAGGTCCGCCCGGGCCCCGCGAATGCCTGCAAGGCGCAGTGCAGCACCTGGCTGGACCCCGCGCCCAGCAGCAACTGGTCCGGCGCCACCCCCAGGGCCGCCGCGATCGCCTGTTCGATGCCCGGAAAGGCCCGGTGCGAGTACCGGCCAGCCTCGTCCACCGCGGCCAGGAGTGCCGCCCGCGCCGCCGCCGGCGGACCCTCCGGGCTCTCGTTCGCATTCAGCCAAATCGTATCAGGCGGCACCGGCCCCGAGATCGCCGCATGCTGGGCGAAGGCCAGCTCCGGAGCGACGAGGGTAGTGGTCAAGAGGGTCCGTCTTGTCATAGCACTTGCTAGATCATATAGCAATTGCTATATTGATTCAAGCATGGAATATCGCTGGCTCCTGCTGCTGCACCAGATCCCGCCCGACCCGCTCTATTTCCGCGCCAAGATCTTGCGCCGAATCAAACAATTAGGCGCTCTGTCGCTCAAGAAGTCGGCGTATCTGCTGCCCTGGAGCGAGGACGCGCTCGAGGACTTCGAGTGGCTTCGCCGGGAGATCGAGGCCGGGGGCGGCGAGGCTTGGGTGATCGAGGGCCAGGTGGTGGCCGGATTGACGGACGCGGAAATCATCGCTCAGTTCCAGGCGGCGCGGGCCGCCGACTATGCGGAACTGGCGCAGGAAGTGCGCGGTGGCGGCAAGCCCGGCCGTCTGCGCAAACGGTTGGCGGAGATCCGGGCCATCGACTTTTTCGAGGCGCCCGGCGGAGACGAGGTGACACGCATGATCGAAGAAATGGACCAGCCGGCGGCTGGCGCTTCGCCGCACGGCGGCCTGCCCCAGAACGCGGTGTGGGTGACGCGGCAAGGCGTCAAAGTGGACCGGATGTCGTCGGCGTGGCTGATCCGCCGCTACGTGGACCGCGGGGCGCGCTTCCGCTTCGTGGACCCGGCGAGCTACGAGCACCGGCCCGGGGAAGTCCGCTTCGACATGTTCGAAGGGGAGTTCACGCACCGGGACAACCGGTGTACGTTCGAGGTGCTGCTCGAAACCGCGGGACTCGAGTCTCGCGGGCTGCGCGCCCTGGCGGAGATCGTCCACGACCTCGACATCAAGGACGATAAGTACCAGCGTCCGGAGACTCCGGGTGTCGCGGCGCTGCTCGCGGGGATCATGAAGCGCTACCCGGACGACGCCGCGCGCGTGGAGCGCGCCGCGGAGTTCTTCGAGACGCTGGCCGCCGAGCTGGACCGCTGAGGCGCGGCGGGAACGCAGGCGAGGGTGGCCGACGCGCACACACCGCGCTAGACTGCAGGGCATGTGGCCCCTCGCGATCCTGCTCTTCGTGATTCTCGATACTGCCTTCGCCCAGAGTCAGGGCAGCCAGGCCGCCCCACCCGCCGCCCCCACCGGGGGCGCGCAGAAACCCGCCGCCCCCACCGGGGGCGCGCAGAAACAGGAGGCGCGGAAGCCCGAAATGAAAGGCAAAATCCTCGGCATCGGTGGCATATTCTTCAAGTCCGCCGACCCGGCTCAAGCCCGGGAGTGGTACGGCAAACATCTCGGCCTGATGGACAAGGGCCAGGGCGTGATGCTGCCGTGGCGCGAGAAGGACGATCCGCAAAACGAGCGGATGACGGTCTGGAGCGTGTTCCCCGCCACCACGAAGTACTTTGATCCCGGCAAGGCCAGCTTCATGGTGAACTACATCGTCGACGATCTCGACGCCCTGCTGCAGCGCCTGGAAAAGGACGGCGTCAAGATCGACCCCAAGCGCCAGGACGAGTCCTATGGCCGTTTCGCCTGGATCTACGATCCCGACGGCAACAAGATCGAACTCTGGCAGCCGCCGGCGAAGCAGTAGCGCCCAGACGTGCTGGCGCGAATTCCTGCGCTCGCCGATAGTCCAATTGCGTGAGCAGAAGAGCCGCTTACCGCTGGTTCGCACTCGCCGTGGCCATTCTCGCGGGTTGCTATGCGTTTCGCATCGTGTCTGACAGAATTCCCCGGCAGCTTCCCCGCGAGATCTCCGCCGCCGAGTTTCTTGCCGAAGTGGCGCAAGGGAATGTCGCCAAGGTCGAGGTTTCGGAGCGAACCGAAATCCGCGGCGTCAGCTCCCGCCTGGGCCCGTTCGTGACGACGATGAAGGTCGATCGCAAGGTCGCGAACGAGCTGCGGGCGCGGGGTGACAGTCGAGTTCGAACGCTTCTTTGCAGCTCCCTGACACCCTAGCTGGATCTAGGCCACTAGTGAACTAAGAAGATGGGCTATAATCTGGTCATGAAGCGGGTCAACATGCACGACGCGAAGACGCACCTTTCCGAGTACATCGCGAAGCTCGAGCCCGGTGAAGTGATCCTGATCTGCAACCGGAACGAACCCATGGCCGAGCTGCGCAAGCTCGGCGACGGTGACGAAGGTCCGCGGCCGATCGGGTTGGGCAAGGGTCTCGCGACGATCCCGGACTCATTCTTCGATCCGCTTCCCGATGATCTATTGCGCGCGTTCGAGGGCGGCGAATGAACTTGTTGCTCGACACGTGCACGTTTCTCTGGATCGCTGAGGATCACCCCAAACTTTCCGCCGCTGCGCGGAAGGCGTTCGCGTCCGGCGAAGCCAAGGTGTACCTAAGCTCGGCTTCGGCATGGGAGATCGCGACCAAACACGCGCTCGGCCGCCTCGAATTGGCGATGCCGCCGGACCGTTATGTGCCGGAGATGCGGTCGCGCCACAGGATCGCGCCGCTCCCGGCCGGGGAAGAAGAGGCGCTACTTACGGGACGCTTGGAACTGCACCATCGCGACCCTTTCGACCGGCTGCTGGTGGCGCAGGCGATCCTGCACGGCATGACGGTCCTGACGCCCGATCCGGCGATCGCGCAGTACCCGATCCGCACGCTCTGGTAGTCTCAACTCATGCGCAGACGGACGTTTCTCGGCGCCGCCCTGGCCCCGCTGCTCCAGGCCCAGCAGCGATTGCCGGTCCGCAAGGCGGTGCTCTACGCCATGCTCCCCGGGGACCTTTCCATCGAGGACCGCTTCCGGCTCGCGGCCGACTGCGGCTTCGCCGAGGTGGAGTGTCCGACCATCGAGGATCCCGCGGAGGCGGAACGCATGGGCCGCGCCGCGGCAGCGGCGAAGCTGCGCATCCACTCGGTGATGAACCAGGCCCACTGGGAGTTTCCGCTCTCGAGCGGCGACCCCCAGGTGGTGGCGAAGAGCGTCGCGGGCATGAAGACCAGCCTCGAAAACGCCCGCGTGTGGGGCGCGGACACGGTGCTGCTGGTGCCGGCGGTTGTGAACGCCGAGACCTCGTACGCCGACGCCTGGAAGCGGTCCCAGGACGAGATCCGGAAGCTGCTGCCGCTCGCCGAGCGGTACAAGGTGATCATCGCCGTCGAGGAGGTCTGGAACAAGTTCCTGCTCAGTCCGCTCGAGTTCGCGCGCTATGTCGACGAGTTCCAGAGTCCCTGGGTGCGGGCGTACTTCGACGTCGGCAACGTGGTGCTGTACGGCTTCCCGCAGGACTGGATCCGGACCCTGGGCAAACGGATCGTGAAACTGCACCTCAAGGACTTCGTGTTCCGCAACAGCGTGGCGCAGTTCGTGCCGCTGCGCGAGGGGCAGATCGACTGGAAACAGATCCACCGGGCGCTGTCGGAGATCGGGTACGCGGGCTCGGCGACCGTGGAACTGCGGGGCGGCGACGCACCGTACCTGCGCGACGTCAGCCACCGCGTGGACCTGATCCTCGAAGGAAAATGACGCTGCCGGCTCCCGAACAGGTCGCCTTCTTCCGCGAGAACGGCTTCGTGCACTTGCGCAACGTGCTGCCGCTCGACGAGCTGCGCGCGGCGCGGGCGGCGGTGCTCGCCAAAGTGGAAGAGATGACGCGCGAGAGCTTGCCGCTCGACCAGCGCGATACTTACGGGAAGGCGTTTCTGCAGGTGATGAACCTGTGGCGCCACTGTGAAGCGGTGCGGCGCTTCGCCTGCGACGTGCGGCTGGCGCGGATCGCGGCGGAGCTGATGGGCTGCTCCGGAACGCGCCTCTATCACGATCAGGCGCTGTTCAAGGAGCCGGGTGGCGGCGTGACGCCGTGGCACGCGGATCAATACTACTGGCCGCTCGCCAGCGGCCACGCGGTGACGGCGTGGATCCCGCTGGTGGACGTGACGCTCGAGATGGGGCCGCTGGCTTTTTGTCCGAAGAGCCACCGGATCCAGGACGGCCGCGACCTGGCGATCTCGGACGAGAGCGAGGAGACCATGAAGCAGCGCCTGGCGTCCCTGGGCGTGGTGGAGGAGCCGTTCGCCCTCGGCGACGTGAGCTTCCACGGCGGCTGGACGTTCCACCGCGCGGGCGCGAACCGCTCCGCAAAGATGCGCGAGGTGTTCACGGTCATCTACATCGACCGGGACATGCGGCTGGCGCCGCCGCGGAACCAGAACCAGGAGGCGGACCGGCAGGCGTGGTGTCCCGGGGTCCCCGAGGGCGAGATCATCGCGTCGGAACTGAATCCGGTGCTGTATCCCGTTACTTGAGCCGGTTCGACTCGTTGAAGAGGCAGAACAGGTAGTAGCGGGTCCAATTGGGATGGGAGCGCTTCAGCGCGGGCCAGCCTTCTACAACTTGCTCGGCGAGTTCGACGAGCGTAATCACCTCGACCCTGAGGAATGAGGCATCGACATCGTAATCCGCGTCGTGCCTTGCGGTTTGCAACTGGACGAACGTACCGGCGGCTGCGGCGAGTTCCTCCGGTATCGGCGACTCTGGCTTCACGCCACCGGGACTCGGCGGATTTCCCGCGTGGAACATTCCGGAAATCTTCTTCATGCCGCCGTGCTGGAACTCGCGGCGCTGGGCTCTCAGCACCTTTTCTGGGAAGTCCAGGAGGCTCAGAGCCTCTGCCGTGAGGAAGTGAAAGACAGCATAGTAAGCCGCCGAAACCGCGCGGCGAAGGCTCGCCTGCTTCGGGCGAGTGCGCTCGCGGCCGGCGAGGTGGCGCGCCTGCTCCAGGAGGTCCCGGGGCAGGCTCACGAAGCGAGCGCCGCCTCGTTACGGTCCGAAACGGTCTGGAACCTCACGTAGGGGCTCACCTCGCCGGCGGCGCGCGCCGCGACACGCCGGACACCGATCGAAAGCTCCGCCAGTTCTTCGACTCGCTTCGCCGAGAGATCGTCCTCGACGGTGAGCATCACGTACACGGCGGGATCGCCGTTCCAGTCCGTGCCATACGAGACCTCACGGTCCACCACGAAGGCCGGGTAGGCGTGCCGCGCTAACGCGGCTTCGATCTTGAGCCTCGCCTCGGCGTCGACCATGCTTTCATCATAAGCCACGCCGAATGGCGAGCAGGCTCAGGTCATCCTTGCGCCCCGCGCCCCCGAGGAACACGCCCAAATCCCCCAGGATCGCGGACCCCAGGTTCGCCAGCGGCGTCGCGCGGTGCCGCCCCAGCAGCTCGGCCAGCCGTTCCACCCCGTATTCGTTGCCGTCCGCGTCCTCGGCTTCCGTGAGCCCGTCGGTGAACAGCAGCAGCGTGTCGCCGGGCTCCAGCCGGATCCGCGCCGTCTCCCAAGCCGGATCTCCCATGGCGCCAAGCCCGATCGGCGGTCCGCCGGAGGCGATCTCCGTAACCCCGCCCGCCCGCGCCACCAGCGGCGCGCAATGGCCCGCGTTGACGATTTCCACCGCGCCGTCCGGGCGCAGGTCCCCTGCCACCAGCGTCGCGTAGTGCGACGGCAGGGTGCTTTCGCGCAGCACGCGATTCGCCGACGCGACGAGGTCCGCCGTGCATTTCGAAGCCCGCACCAGCGACCGGATGGTCGCGTTCAGATGCGCCATGACCATCGCCGACGCGACTCCCTTGCCGGAGACGTCGGCGATGACGAAACACAGCCCGTCCCCGCACGGGAACAGGTCCAGGTAATCCCCGCTGACTGCTCCGTAGGGCTGGTAACGGTAATGCGCCTCGATCCCGTTCGCGGCGAACTGCGGCTCCGGCAGCAGGGAGGCCTGGACGCGCCAGGCGAGTCCCAGGTCCCGCTCCAGGTGCCGCTGCTGGGCATCATCGAGGCGGCAGAGGCAGTACTCCGCCGCGGGATGCTCGAAGAGCTGGTCTGGTGTCAGATGCTCCTGACAAGCCGCGCACCGACCAAAAGCCGGCGTGTGGACGCGGTCCAGCACACGGTCCACCTGCTCCAGGACGCGGAGCAACTCCGTGGCGTCGGGGATGGCGCGGATCGTCCGCTCCAGTTCCGCCTTGCGGTGGTGCAACTGGCGCACCAAGGCTGATTCCAGGCTTGAGTCGAAAGACAGGCCCATCTGCGCCATGCTTGCGGTCCTCCGGCGGCCGGATGCCGTCAAATCTCTTGGATGCGCCGCCCGCCCCAAGGTCGCAGACAACCGCCGGCTGTCCCGCTACTCTACTGACATGCGGTCTTCGGCCCTTTTTCTCTTAGCCCTCGGGTCCGGTTCGGCCCAAACCCGGCCGGACGAGTTTCTCGATCACTGGCGCATGGCCAGGCAGTTTACGCTCGCGGTGGCTGAGGCGATGCCGGAGGAGCATTACAAGTTCAAGCCGCAGGACGAAGAGATGTCGTATGGCGCGCTGGTGTTTCACATCGCGTCGGCGCAGGCTTTCCGCATCGCCCAGATCGCGGGATCCGAGTCGCCGGTCGCCACGCCGCAAGGCCCGCTCTCGAAAGCGGACATTCTGGCCGCCCTCGCGAAGTCCTTCGACTTCTGCATCGCCCAGATCGCAAAGTTCACGCCGGAGCAGCTCGACCGGCCGTACCGCGTGGACTGGTTTGAGCGTCCCACGGTGACCGGGCGGCAACTGGTGCTCGGGATGTTCAACCACACTACGCACCATCGCGGGCAGGCCGAGGTCTACCTGCGGCTGAAGGGTATCCGCCCGCCGGCGTACCGGTTCTGACCGGCCGTCACACGTTGCGCATCAGCCAGATGTCCACCCATACCTCCGCCGCCGAGTTGTTGACGATCGTCACAGTGTTCGGCGCGGCGGCGCCCAGCGCGGACAGCACGTCTCCCGCGATCGCCACCGGGCCGGTCAGCGGCAGCGCCACGCCGCCGTTCACCTGCCACTGGACCGCCGGGTCGTACCCGTTCAGTTGCAACGCGAACAGGCGGATCTCCCCCGCCGCGCCGGGCAGCAGGTCGATCTGGTCCGAGACGCCGGGGGCCACCATCCGGTTGACGCGCAAGTAGGCGTCGGCGCTCGCCGTGCCGGTGAAGTTTGATTGGCCGCTGCCGGTGTCGGCGGCTATGTTCCAGTTAATGGGGAGGGGCATGGCCACAGCCTAGCCGACGCCGGTTACGTCCCGATGAGCGAGTCGGCTTGTTCGCCCACGATGTCCCGCTCCGCCAGCGAGGAGTATCCCGCTGGCCCGGATGCGCTCCGCTCCGGGACCTCCAGCCGTCCGGTCACCTTCAGCACGTCTGGCTTCCGGCATAGGGTGGTGGCCTGCATAAATCTCCGCCGGGCGTCTTTCGAGCCGCAATCGGAACGGCGACCGGCCGGCGTGATGCCTGCCGGGACTGCCTACTTCCCGCCCGACGCCCCGCCCCGCGGGTACTTCTTCGCCGCATCCTCCCACTGGAAGGGCAGCACATCCGGCACCACGCTGACCTCCGTCGTCAACTGCAACGGGACCTTTCCCGTCCCCGGATACGTCAGCTCCACGAAGAACGCCGTGTAGCCCGCCGCCGGCTTCGCCACCCGCGCCACGTACGTCCCGTTCTTCTCCGGCTTCAGCTCCGTCGCCTGATACGCCTTGCCGATCACGTCCAGCCGGAAGTCCCGCGCCTTCGGATTCGTCGCTTGCCACAACTTCACTTCCACCGGCTTGTCGGTCACCTTCACCACCAGGGACCCGTCCTTTTCCTTCTTCCAGCTATAGCGCGGCCGTGGCTTGCCCTCGATCACCATCTGATAAAACGCCAGCAGCGTATCCTGCGCGTTCGAACCCTGCAGGTTGTGCTTTGCGTTCGGCACGTAGCGCAGGTTCTTCTCGCCCGGCATCTGCGCCAGGTAGAACTGCGAGTTGTCCGGCAGGAAGAACTCGTCGCCCGACGCGTTCATGATCAGCTTCGGAATCCGCGCCAGGCTCTTCCGCGTCCGGTACTCATACGCATCCTCGATCTGCAGCACCTTGCGGTACTCCGGCGTCCCGATCTTGTGCGGGAACAGCCCGTGGTTCACGTAATCGTTCAGCGCGCTCGAGAAGAACCCGTACGCCTCGAAGTGGTGCCGCGTGATAGCTTCGCTGTTCAGGGCGTCGATCACCGTCGGCATGATCCCGATCACCCGCGGATCCACCGTGCCCACCAGCCACGTCGTCCACCCGCGCTTCGATCCGCCGGACACCACGAACTGATCCACTTTCACGCCCTGCTTCGCCAGGAACTGCTGGATCGCGTCCATGGCGCGCACCCCGCTCTTCACCATCGCCAGCCGCACCAGCCAGGTATCGTCCCCGGTGACGAAGTGCTTCACGCGCGTGTAGGCGATGGTGTCGTCCTCGAAGCGGGCCTTCTCGGGGGAGTCCGTGAACCGCAGGGGCTGGTTCGGAACCATGCCCAGATCCGCCACCACGGTGTTCGTCTCCAGCGCGATGCGGACGCTGCGCTCGCTGGCCTTCTCGGGCGCGGCATCGCCGTTCCGCCCGCCGCCGATGAACAGCAGCCCCTTGTTAGACGCGACTTTGTCCGGATGCACGATGGTCAGCCAGTGCTTCCACACCGGCCGGTCGACGTCCTTTTCAGTGCGCCAGGTCTGGGACGTCAGCTCCAGCACGTGCGCCTTGTAGCCGGCGCCGGTGATGGTCTTCACTTCCTGGAAGGCGAACACCGGATCCGGCGCCTTCACATAGCGGTCCAGCGCGGTTTCCTGTGCGGCGAGCGACAGCGCGATCCCTACCAGCCACAGCGGTTTCATGCGAGCCAGTATATCGCCGGAGATATCCGAGGAGTCGGGAATCAACCCGATGAGAGGATCGCCCGCGCGCGCCGACTACTCTACTGTGAGGCTCCTTCTGCTTGGCCTGTTCGTGACGGCGCTCGCGCCGGCCACCGACATGGAAATCCTCACCGCGGCCCTGCCGTGGGCAATCTCCGGGCGAAACTACACGCCGCCCCCGCTGGAGACGCGCGTCAGCGGGCGCTGTCCGTTCGGCACGGTCGGCTACGCGGTGGTCGGGGGAGTGCTGCCGCCGGGGGTCCGGATGTCCGCCGCCGGGTATTTTTCGGGCGTCCCACTGCAAACCGGGCGCTACTCGGTGCTCGTTCGGGCGGCGAATGTATGCATGTGGACGGCCCGGCGCTTCGAACTGGTGGTGACGGGCGCGCCACTGCTGCTGGTGGAACCGGCGCGGATCGAGATCCGGGTGACGGCGGGCGAGCGCGCTCCGCCGGAGCCGTTGCGGGTGTCTGGCACGTGGCCGGACGCCGCGTATCGAGTAATCGCGGAAGCGCCGTGGATCAGCGCGGCGCCGGAGCGCGGACGTATCCCGCTCGCGGGCGGCGGTCTGGAGGCAGACGTCGTGCAGGTGTTGGTGTCGAGCAAGGACTTGCCGCCGGGGCGCTACGAAGGTGCGCTGCGGTTCACGATGGCCGACGCCGCGAACGCTCCCCGGGTCGCCGTGGTGCTGGTAGTGGAGCCCGTCCGGATCAGAACGGAGCCCACCAGGCCGGCAATACCGCCACCGGAGTGACCGAAAGCGGCCGTGCGGGCGGAGGGGCCGCAGCGGGCGACGGCTGCATGGACCACACGCGATAGCCCCACCACGTGCGGCGCACCAGCATGGGCACGGCATCCGCCGGCGCTCCGGGCGAAACGTTCGGCGCCGGACTGGCCGCGCGCACCGGCAGCAGCGTCTCGCCGCCCTGCGCCTCCCGCCAAACCACGACGCGGATCAGGTCCTCGGACAGCCCGGCTTTCTTGAGCCCCAGCATGCCCTCGATGCTCCCGTCGAGCTTCGTTCGCGACGTGACGATCCGCTCCGCAATGAACGTCTCGTCGAAGCCTGCCTTGGCGAGCGCGATCACTCCATCGTTGGTCAGTACATGCCGGCTCAGCGCCACGCTCAGCCATTCCTGGCCGAAAACGGGCCACGCCAGCAGCAGAATCGCAAGAAAACCCCGCATGCGGCCCTTATCGGCCGCCAACCTGCGGCTATTACTTGGTCCGGATGTCCCGGCGCGCCATGTAGAACACGTAGCCGAAATAAGCCTTGTACTTCTTGTGGATGGCGATCTCTTCCTCGGCGTCCGCCAGCACGGCGGCCAGCTCCGGCCCGGCCTCGGGCTTGAGTTCCGCCACGCGCTCCTCCAACCGCGTGTAGTAATCCACCGCGTCCTGCTCGGGCAGCGGCACCATGTCGATCATGAACAGGCCTTCCGCCTCGATCTTCAGCTTGTTCACGTGCATCGTCGCCATGTCGCGGTAGCGCTTGGCCCAGAACTCCTTGGCTTCGAGCGGCGGATCCTCCCGCAGCCATGAGACTTCCGAAAACGCGATCACGCCGCCGTAGCGCAGCATCTCCTGCCACTCGCGCATCGCCCGGCCCACTCCCAGGTGATACACCGCGCCTTCCGACCAGATCACGTCGAAAGTGTTCGCCGAAAAGTCCATGGCGTCCAGCTTCACGCACCGCGTCGTCACCAGCTTCGCCACGCCGGCCTCTTTAGCCGCCGCGTCCAGGGCGTCCAGGTACGGCTGGTAAATATCGACGCCGATCACCGGCGCCTTATAGTGCTGTGCCAGCACAATGGTCGACCTTCCTTTGCCGCAGCCGGCATCCAGGATCTTGGCCCCCAACCGCGGCGACGGCAGACGCCGGATCGCCTTCGAGGTGGAAGCGTCGCTGCCCGGGCACAGGCGAGGCAGAGTGTCGAACAGCTGGTGAAAAGCGTCCACGGCCTACAGTTTCTCCTTGAGCAGCGCCGTCAAAACCGCCGGATCCGCCTGCCCGCGGGAGGCCTTCATCGCCTGGCCCACGAAAAAGCCGAGCACCGTCGTCTTGCCGCCCCGATATTGTTCCACTTGCTTGGGGTTCGCCGCAATCACCTCGTCCACCAACTGGCCCAGCGCCCCGGCGTCGGCGATCGGCTTCAGTCCCTCCCGCTCAATGATCGCGGCCGCGGGATCCCCGCTCGCGAACATCTTCGGCAGGATCTCTTTGGCCAGCCTGTTGTTGATCTCGCCGCGCGCGATCAGTGCCACCAGCTCGCCCAGGCGCGCCGCGCTCACCGGGCTGTCCGGGATCGCGCGCCCGCTCTCGTTCAGCAGGCCCGCCAGGTCGCCCATCACCCAGTTCGCCGCCGCCTTCGGATCTCCGCAGGCGCGGACCACCGCCTCGTAGTAGTCGCTCATCGCGCGATCCTGCGTCAGCACTCCGGCGTCATACTCGCGCAGGCCGTAGTCTTCCAGAAACCGCCGCCGCCGGCTCGCCGGCAACTCCGCCGTCCCGGCCAGGATCTCCTCGCGCCACGCCGCCGGGATCTCCAGCGGCGTCAGGTCCGGTTCCGGAAAGTAGCGGTAGTCGTGGGCGTCTTCCTTGCTGCGCATGCTCGCCGTCTCTCCGCTGGCCGGATGGAACAGCCGCGTCTCCTGCACCACGCGCCCGCCCGCCTCCAGCAGCCCCACCTGCCGCGCGATCTCGTACTCCACCGCCGCTTTCAAGAACCGGAACGAGTTCAGGTTCTTCACTTCGGCCTTGGTGCCGAACTGCGGCGCGCCTTTCCGCCGCACGCTCACGTTCGCGTCGCAGCGCAGGTTGCCCTTCTCCATGTCGCAGTCGGAAACCTCGACGTACTCCAGGATCTGCTTCACGGTCTCCAGGTACGCGACGGCCTCGGCGGCGCTGCGTAGATCCGGCTCGCTCACGATCTCGATCAGCGGCGTGCCGGAGCGGTTCAGGTCCACGTAGGTGAAGCGATCGCTGTCCGGAAATCCTTCGTGCAGGCTCTTGCCGGCGTCGTCCTCGAGGTGTACCCGCGTCACGCCGATCTGCTTGTCCGCGCCGTCCAAGTGAATTTCCACCGCGCCGCGTGTCGCCAGCGGCCGGTCATACTGCGAGATCTGGTAGCCCTTGGGCAGGTCCGGATAGAAGTAGTTCTTCCGGGCGAAGATCGAGCGCTCTTCAATCGTGCAGCCGAGCGACGCCGCAGCGCGCACGGCCAGCTCCACCACGCGGCGGTTCAGCACCGGCAGCGCGCCGGGGAGTCCGAGGCACACCGGGCAGACGTTCGAATTGGGCGCCGAACCGAACTCGGCCGGACAGCCGCAGAAGATCTTGGTCCGCGTGGCGAGCTGAACATGGACTTCGAGTCCGATGACGGCCTCATAGCCGTCAAGAGTGGCGGCGTCCGCCAGCGGTAACATGCCGACCATTATAAAACCCGGGACAGTTCCGGCTGCGCCGAATTTCCGCGCCCCGCAAGGCGTCTCTTATCAGTGGCTTCCCCCTCCCAGCCCCCCGAAACCCGGAGCACTCCTCAAAACCCGGGACAGTTCCGGATTTTCCGGATAGAGAAAATCCCCTGCCAACCCGCACTACCCAGCATGCCCAGACCGTCCCGCCTCATCGTTCCCGGATGCCTGCACCACCTCGTCCAACGCGGCAATGAGCAGCGCCAAGTCTTCTTTTCTGATTCCGACCGGATGCTCTACCTGGATCTGGTCGCGACCTACGCGTCCCGTTACGGCACGCGACTCCTCGGATTTTGCCTCATGGGCAATCATGCGCACTGGGTCGTCATCCCCGAGCGGCCGGAGTCGCTTGCCCGGACCTTCGGCCTCGCGCACGGCGAATACTCCCGCTATCGCAATCGTTTACGAAGGGTCACGGGCCACCTCTGGCAGGCCCGTTTCTACTCCTGCGTCTGCGACGACTGGTACGGCATCGTAGCCCTGGCCTACGTGGAACGGAATCCGGTGCGGGCAGGGCTTACAGGCAAAGCCGAGGATTACGTCTGGTCCAGTGCTCCCTATCACACCGGACTACTCGATTGGCCTAAGTGGCTGGATCGCACCTGGACCCCGTACGGCGACAAACCCGAGCGCTGGAAACGCGCTCTCGAGATCGGCGTCCGCTCCGAGCAGCGGGAGCAGCGGATTCGCGACGCGACTCGCGACACCCGGGTCGCCGGCAGCGCCGAGTTCATCAAAACAATTGAGTTAGCCACCGGGGTCGAACTCCGCCGCAGGCCGCCCGGCCGCCCGCCCCAGCTCCCGCCGGCGCAGTCCGCCTGAAGTAACCGGAAAACCCGGAACTGTCCCGGGTTTCGCGCCTCAGCGGCGGGACTCGACGAACGCCGCAATCTCCCGAGCCAGCGCCCGCGCCTCCCCGAACGCCGCCGATACATGGTTCTCCCCCGCCAGGTACTTCAGTTGCGCGCTCGCGAACCCCCGCCGGACCTTCCCGAAGAACTCCCGCGCCTGCACCGGATACCCTTCCGGTTCGAACTGCGCATGCACAATCAGGAACGGCGGCGCGTCCTTCGCGTCGCGGTACATCGGCGAGAACCGCGACCACTCCATCTCGGTGTTGCCGAAGTGCGCAATCCCGCGCACGTCGTAGACGCCGCTGACGGCGATCACGCCGCCCAGCAGTTGCTTCATCCCGTCCTCGAGACCCGCCAGCGCGGCCAGATGCGCACCCGCCGAGTGGCCGGCGAGGAACAACCGCTCCGGATCGCCGCCATAGGCCGCGGCATTGGCGCGGGCCCACGCGACCAGCCCGCGTACGTCGCTCAACTGCGCCTCCGGAGAATCGAACCGGTAGTTCGCCAACGCCACGCCGACCCCGAGGTCGCGCAAACTCTCCGCCAGGCCGCGGTACCGCGCCTTGTCTCCGGCGCGCCAGTTGCCACCGTGCAGAAACAGCATCAGCGGCACGCCCTTCGGGTCCTTCGGCAGGAACAGGTCCAGTTTCTGCCGCGGTTCCGCGCCGTAGGCGACATCGGCAAACGACGGCGTCACCGGCCGCTCCGCGGGCAGCAGCCCCGCTGTCGGGGGCACCACGTGGATCGGGTTCGTGTAGATCCACGGCCGCTCCTCGCCGTCCACGACCAGCGCCGCCTCCAAATGGTAGGACCCCGGTTCGGACACCTCTTCGGAGAACTGCCGGCTGGTCACTTCCGCCACCACCTTGCCGTCGCGATACAGCCGGACCTTCGCCGGAACCGGCAGGGTCGCCACCAGCCGGCTCCGCTCCAGCAGCGGCATGCGATCCCCGATCTCGTACGCGCCCAGCAGGCTCACGCCGCGGAACCAGAAGTTGCCGGTCTCGCACAGCCATTCGTGCGCGACATAGGTGCGCGCTTCGCTGAGGCTGCGCAGCAGCTCGCCGGGCGTCGCGTCGCGCGCCAGAATGTGCGTTAGAGCGATCCGCAGCGCTTCCGGGGCCAGCTTCGCGCCGAGATTCGTAACTGAGATGCCCGCGTAGGGGCGCGTGCGCGCCGCGGTGCGCCATCGCTCCAGCGCCGCTTCCGACGGTTCCACCGTGGCGCCCAGGGCTTCCAGCGGGTACTCCCGGTAACGCTGCGCCCGCAACGCCGCCTCGCTGTCGGAGCGATGGATCGCCAGACCGTTCGCCGCCTCCGCCGCCTCACTGTCCTCGAGCGCCAGGCGCACCGCGCGGTCGCGGTACCGGAACGTCAGCGTGTTCTGGTCAATCGTGCCGGGGATAACCGTCAGATCGCCCTCGCCAGGCAGTTTCGGCGCCGCACCCGCCAGTAGCAGGACCTCGATGCCCGCCGCCATGCTCCGCTTCACCCACTCGGGGTCGATCTCCCGGTCGATGCCGATCAGCGCCCGGAAGTCGCGATACGCGCCCGCCGGGCCGCCGTCGCGCCGCTGTTTGATCCACTCCAGCCGCTGCTGGCGGACCGCTTCCAAACGCTGGGTCTTGAGGCGTTCACTGAGGGTGCGCGCCGGCGTTGCCGCGGCCAGCACCAGAAGGGAGGAGAGAAAGAGGACCGCCCCGCGCGTCACGGGACTGCCCTTACTGCTTCGCCGGAGGCATCTCGTAGAGATAGATCAAATGTCCGCGGCTTTCCTCGGACTTGTCGATCTTCACCGGCTTCCAGCCCGGCACCGCGTAGTCGATCGACACTACCCGCGCGCCCGGCTTCAACTGCTTCTCCAGCCGCGGCCGCAGCTTCTCGTTGGCCTGCGTCATGAGATAGATGGTCACCACGTCGGCCTTGCTCAGGTCCACATCCAGCAGATCGCCCTGGATCACCTTCGCCTGCTCGTCCAGCCCCGCCCGGTGGATGTTCTCGGTGGCCGTCGCCGCCAGTTTCTCGGAAATTTCCACGCCGACTGCCTTCACCCGGAACTTCTGCACCGCCGCGATCAGGATCCGCCCATCCCCGCAACCCAGGTCGAACAGGACGTCGCTCGGTTTTGGAGCGGCCAGTTCCAGCATCCGATCCACCACCCGTTGCGGCGAAGCCACGTACGGCGCCAGTTTGTTGGAAAAGACCTTGTTCTGGGCCAGGAAGATGTTCTGCGCGAACGCACCCTGGGCGACCAGAGCAACGGCAAGTAACGGCATTCGCATGTTGGACCCTCTCGAAGCGCTCACTGGGCGGCAGTCGCCAACCCCTTGTTATTTCTCCATCTTACAACACGCGAGACCAGCTCGTTCACCGAATACCACAGGTCCCGCGGACGGCTGACCGTGAACTCCGTGCCCCGGAAGAACTTCACGGTGCGGCCGATCGAATCCCGCCACGGCTGGGCCTGGGGATTCAGACAGTAGTTCAAATAGAACACTGGATATTCGACGTCGCTCAGCTCCCGTAGCGTTTCATCGGGAACATTCTCGTTCAGCCAAACCTTCGGTCCGGCGAAGATGACGGCGTCGGCTCGGGCCTCGCCTCCCATCTCCGTGCGGATGAGTCCGCTGAGGAACTCCGTGTCTCCGTGCTTATCCTGCAACAACTTGAGGTCCACTTTGCCGGGCTGGATGGAGCGGATGGCCTCGCCCAGGGCCGGGAAATCGATCCGCTCGGCGCCGGCCTGGCGGTACACCACCCGGCGCTCGGCCAGGTTGAACGCGACCAGGGAGAACTTCCCAATCCGGGGCTCCCGCGACATCGCCCGCAGGATCTGCACCAGCGCCGCTGTATCCATCGGACGCAGCATCGGGGACCGCGGGTTCTGAGGCGCGAAGTTCACCAGCAGCTTCACGTTCAGCAGCGGTTCGTCCGGGGTCCGCACCACGGGCGGTTCCTCGGTGAACTGTTCGAAGCGGCTGTGGCGCACCTCGCCGGCCGCGATCTCCAGGTGCATCTGTTTGTCCTTGTGAGGCAGCACCGCCTCCACCTCCCAGGTGGACGAGCAAACCCGCTCGGTGCGGTCGCGCATCAGCCACTCGACTTTGAACTTGCCCTCCCCGGAGTCGAAGTAGCCATCGAACTGGGCGTCGCCTTTGGCGTCTTCGTCGATCTTGGGCACCCGGAGCCGCTGCACCAGGTACACGGGATCGGCAGAGCCCTCCAGGTGCGTCACGCGGAACAGGATGCTCAGCATGTTCTCGTTGCCCGAAAGCTCCCGCAGCGGCACCCGCACCGTGAAGCCGGAATGAAACTTGAGGTCGAAGCCGAGCAGCGGCTTGATCGGCGTTACTTCACAACCTAGATCCGTGCGAGGCTCGCCCGCCTCGAAGATCGCCAGGTCGGAGCCGACCAGCCGGTTCTGCGCTCCCGCGCCCCCACCGAGCAGTTGCTGCGCGGGCAGTTCCGCCGCGCACACCGCCCACCCGAGCGCCACGCGGGCGCCCAGCGCCGTCCAACGGCCGCTAACATTCATCGTGGGCCTCCCTCCTCGCCGCACCGGCGGCGAAGACGTCCCGAACTCACGACCCCCGGCAACCGCCTCTCGAACCCAATCGGCAGCTACAGTATCACGTATTATGCCGGAATTGCGGGAATCCGCAAGCACCCCTCGCCCCGCCGTGCTAATCTCGAAAGCAAATGGCAAGCCGCAGCGTTAACAAGGTCATCCTGATCGGTCACCTCGGACGCGACGCCGAAACCAAGTTCACCCCGTCGCAGGTCGCCGTCACCCGCTTCTCCGTCGCCACCAACCGCCGCTGGAAGGACCAGCAGACGGGCGAGTGGAAGGAAGAAACTGACTGGGCCAACGTCGTGCTCTGGCGCCAGGAGAATCTCGCGAACTACCTGGTTAAGGGTAAGCAGGTGTATGTCGAGGGCCGCCTGCAGACGCGCAGCTACGACGACAAAGACGGCAAGAAAGTCTATATGACTGAAGTAGTTGCCGACGATGTGATCCTTTTGGGCGGACGCGGTGACTCGGGCGGCGGCGGCGGAGCGGACGAGTTCCAGTCCGCGCCCCGGTCGCAGCCTCGCCGCCAGCAGGCGCCCGCGCAGCAGGAGGATTCCTTCTCCGGCGGCGTCACCGACGACGACGTGCCCTTCTAGGCCTTCGTCTTCGCCAGTTCCGCGAAAATTGGTTGCCTCAGGCAACCAATTTAGTTGCCTGAGTCAACTAGTGCTCTTCGAGGCGCGTTTCCGCTCCCGAATCCTGCCGTCCCCGGTACCTTATCCACCGTTCGAGGCCCTGGACAGTTATCGCCGTTTGGGATTACGGGCGCGATTCGCTGTCGGAGCGGATCCGGGTGCAGGCGAACGTGGAGAACCTGACGGATCGGAGCTACAGGCTGAACGCGCAGAGCAGTAGCAGCCTGATGCCGGGGTCGCGGTTCTGACCATCGCAGTGCGGCTGCGCGAGCACGCTATAGTTACGATTTCGATGCAACTCGAGGACACGATCGCGGCGATTGCGACCCCGCCGGGGCGCGGGGGGATCGGCGTGGTGCGGCTGTCCGGGGCCGGTGCGAAAGCCATCGCCGTGGCGGTGCTGCGGACGGCGCGGCCGCTCCACGACCGGCACGCGACGCTGGCGACGCTGCCCGACGAAGAGGGCCGCGCGGTGGATCACGTGCTGGCCACGTACTTCGCGGGTCCGCGCTCGTACACTGCCGAGGACATGGTGGAGATTTCCTGCCACGGCGCGCCGGTGGTGCTGCGTTTCGCGCTGGACCGGTTGCTGGCGGCGGGGGCGCGGCTCGCCGAGCCGGGTGAGTTCACGCTGCGCGCGTTTCTGAATGGCCGCCTGGATCTGCCGCGCGCGGAGGCGGTGCGCGACCTGATCGAAGCGACCACTCTCTACCAAGCGCGTGTCGCCGCACGGCAGGCCGAAGGTTCGGTGTCGCAGCGCATCCAGCCGTTGAAGGCGCAGCTGGTGGAGCTGATCTCGCTGCTCGAAGCGGGCATCGATTTCGCCGATAACGATGTGGATGTCGCGCCGGACGTGGCGATCCTGGACCGCCTGGAGCCGATCACGGCCGGGCTGCGGAAGCTGGAGGCGAGCTTCGCCTTCGGCAAGCTGGTGCACGAGGGATTTTCGCTGGCGATCGTCGGACAGCCGAACGCAGGAAAGAGTTCGCTTTTCAACCGCCTGGTGGAACAGGACCGCGCGATCGTGACGGAGGTCCCCGGCACGACGCGGGACCTGGTGAGCGAGACGGCGGCGATCGACGGGATCCCGGTGCGGTTCGTGGATACGGCGGGCATCCGCGAGAGCGCGGACCGGGTGGAGTCGCTGGGGATCGAGCGGTCGTACCAGGCGATGGCGGACGCGGACCTGACGCTGGTAGTGGTGGATCTCGAGCGCGGCGAAGACGCCGCGGACCGCGTGCTGCTGGCGAAGGCGGCGGCGCAGGGCGCGGCGCTGGCGGTGGGAAACAAGTGCGACGTGGCGCGGCCGGCGGACTTCGCGGGGCTGGCGGTGTCGGCGCTGACTGGCGAGGGGATCCCGGAGCTGCGGCAGGCGATCGTGCGAGCGCTGGCGCCGGGTGGCGCGGTGCTGGAGGACGGGTTCCTGACGTCGCGGCGGCACGTGGGGTGCGTCCGGGAGTCGCTGGCGGCTCTGGAGCAGGCGCGGGCGGCGGTGGCGCGGAAGATCCCGCACGAGATGTTGCTGCTGGATCTATACGCGGCGCTGCGTCCGCTGGACGCGATCACCGGGGCGACGACGGCAGACGATATCCTGAACCGGATCTTTGCGACGTTCTGCATCGGCAAGTAGACACAACACCTTCAGCGCGGCGTGAGGTGCCGGCCGTTCGGCGGGACCGGCTGGTTCCGTTCGCGCCTCAGTTAGATGAGAGAGCGCGGTTGTTGCAGCGAACCCCCGGTTGGCACAGGGCGAGGCTCCCTGTGGCCTTTGGCTCCCGGCTACCGCCGGGGCTCAAGGGGCCTTTGGGGGCTCTGGTTCGGTGGCGGGAAGTGGTTGATTGCAAAGCGGTTGGTTGCGGGCAAGAGGAAATACGGGGGATGCCCAGGGATGACCCTGTGTTTTGGGAGGGCCGATTGGCGGGGGTTTGGTGAGGGGGTGTGGGGCGGGGAGGGGAAATCTGGCTCAGGGCGGGAGTGAGGCGAGTTCGCGGGCTCGGTGAATGTCCGCAAGTGGTTGGGCAGGTTCGGGTTAGGGGCTGGGGTCCCGGAGTTCGGGGGATGGTGGGGGATGCCCCCGAACTGCCTCCGGTTCTGCGCGCGGGTGATTTTGTTGAAGCGGAAGGGTTTAACCAGTGTGACCCGGAGCTCCGGGGGCATGCGGGTGATGGCGCCGAATTCGCCGGACTTTGACGTCGAGGGCTGCCGGTAACGGGAACCAATGCCAACGAGTCGAACGTGAGGGATCAAAAATCTGTCAGATCAGAACAGCGCCAGCTTGATGCGCAGGAACTTCTTGGGATTGGCGCGGAAGTCCTTCATCAGGCCTTTCATTTCCGCGGTGGTGCCGTTCAGGTTGTCGTACAGCGCCGGGTTCACCAGCAACTGCCCGAGCGTCCCCTGGCCGGCGTTCAGCTTGTCGATGGTGGTGTCGAGCTTCTTCAAGGTCACCGCCACCTGGTTGTGCAATTCCTCGCTCTTCAAGAGCTTGCCGGCGGAGCCTTTGCCGGCGTTCAGGTCCGCCAGCAGCGTCCGCACCTCGGCGATGGACTTGCGCGTGTCGTCGTACAGCCCCGGATCCTTCAGCAGCTTCCCGGCGCTGCCCTGCCCCTGCTGCAGCCCTTCGAGCAGGTTGTCCACTCGACCCAGCGACTTGCGGACGTCGGTGTACAGTCCCTCGTCGGCGAGCAGTTTGCCCATGGTGCCCTGGCCGCTCGAGATCTGCTTGGCGATCTTCTGCACTTCGTCGATGACGTTGACCACCTTGGTGTGGAGGGTATCGTCGGAAATCAGCTTGCCGATGGTCCCCTGGCCCTTCTCGATGGTGGCGATGATGGTGTCGATGCGCTTCAGGGATCCCTGGAGGTTGGCCATCATCGCATTGCCCTTCTGGACGATGGCGTCGATGTCGCTGGCCTCGAGCGCGGGGATCTCGGCGCCGGGCCGGATCATCTGCAGCGACTGGCCGCGCTTGATGTTGATGTACTTGGAGCCCAGCAGGTTCTCGGCGCCCAGCGACGCCACCGAATCCACCGGGATCTGCGACAGGTACGCCTCGTTGATCCGCATCTCCACTTTGACGATGCGGTTCACCTCGCCGAGGCCGGAGAGGCTGACGTCGGTGATGGAGCCGACCAGGATGCCGTTCAGGCGCACCGGCCCGCCCGGCGAAAGCGCGGCGCTATCGCCCATGTAGGTGTAGACGGTCTGCTTGGTGGTCCAGAAGCCCTCGCGGCCGGTGAGCAGAAAGATCAGCACCGACAGGATGATGATCGCCAGGATGGCCATCACCCCGACTTTGAGCCGCGCCCACTGCGCCTTGGATTCGATGGGCATGCTTTAGTTGCGCCGGACGAACTTCCGGAGATATGCGTCCGTGGACGCCTCGAGTTCGGCTTGACTCCCTTCGAAGACCAGCTGACCGTCGTTCAGCACCATAAAGACCGTGCGTTTGGAACGATCGGGCGGCGCATGCTCCAGCTTGCCGCTTTCCGGATTGTAGCGAAAATTGGCCAGCAGCTGGCCGTCCTGATAGCGGTGGGTGGCCATCATCGTGGCGGTGTTGCGAAGGTCGCGTTCCTTCACGATGAGGGCGATGATCGTGTTCGCCGTAATCGGATCCAGCCCGGCGGTTGGCGAGTCGTAGAGTTCCAGGGGCGGCGCGGTCACTACGGCGCGGGCGATGCCGACGCGGCGGCGCATGCCGCCCGACAGTTCCGACGGGAACTTCTCCAGGGTGTGCTCGAGCTCGACGAAGCGGAGCGCGTCCCGCACCCGCGTCAGCACCTCGCCGCCGCTCGAGAAGTGAGTCTGCCGCTGGTTCAACAGCGGATACGAGACGTTCTCCTCGATGGTCAGCGAGTCGAACAGGCCGCCTTCCTGGAACAGGACCCCCATGCGCGCGCGGACTTCGTACCAGGCCTTTTCGGGCAGGTCCGTGACGTCTTCGCCGAAGGCGAGGATGCGCCCGGCGGCGGCGCGGTAGAGTCCCAGGGCGGCCTTCAGCAGAACCGTCTTGCCGGATCCGGCCGCGCCCAGAATCACGCGGGTTTCGCCGGCCCGCATGGTGAAGGAGCAGTCGCGCAAAGCCGGCAGCGCGTCGAACTCGACGGTGACGTTGCGGAACTCGAGCACGGCGGCGTCAGGCATCAGATGTTCACGAAGACCTGGGTGACAAAGAAATTGATGACGAAGATCCAGACGGAGGCCACCACGACGGCCTGCGTGGTGGCCAGCCCGACGCCTTGCGTGCCGCCCTTGGTGCGCAGTCCGTAGAAGCAGCCCACCAGCGAGATGATGATCGCGAACAGGAACGGCTTGATCAGGCCCTGCGCGACGTCGGCATACGCCAACGCCCGCCAGGAGCTGTTCCAGTACTGGGTGGTCGGCAAGTGGAGAATCGTGTTGGAAATGATCCAGCCGCCCAGCATGCCGATGAAGTCCGCGATGATCGTGAGCAGCGGCAGGACGAAGCACGTCGCGATCAGGCGGGGCTTCACCAGCTTCGCGGTGGGGTCCGTGCCGAGCGCGCGCATGGCGTCGATCTGCTCGGTCACCTTCATGGACCCGAGTTCGCTGGCCATGCCGCTGGCGTTGCGGCCGGCCATCAGCAGCGCCGTCAGCACGGGGCCCAGTTCGCGCACCAGGGTGATGGACACGATGGTCCCCACCTGCGATGTGGCGCCGTAGGTCGACAGCGCCTTCGACATCTGCAGGCTCATCACCGCGCCGGAAAAGAACCCGGTCAGCAGCACAATGGGCAGGCTGCCGACGCCGATGATGTCCATCTGGATGGCGATGTCGTTCGGGTAGTGCGGGCGGCGGGGCAGGGCGCCGAAGGTGCGGCCGGCAAGGAGCACGAAATCCTGCAGCGAGGCGATGGGCTTCTTCAGGAAATCGAGCAAAGATCCGGCTCCCGCATCGATGCTACCATGCGGGCGGCTGCGGCCTCGCCGGTTGCGGAACCCGGCCGCCCTAAGCTATCCTGAGAACTGGACTTTTACGAGGATCAGGAACCAGTAGCGAGATGGCCAATACCGTAACTTCGATTAAGCGCATCCGGATCACCGAGCGCCGCACGGAAATCAACCGGATGCGCAAGAGCCGCCTGCGGACCCAGATCCGCGCGCAGCGCCGTTTGCTCGCCGCCAAGAAAGTGAAGGACGCGCAGGACGAAATGCCCAAGACGTTCTCCATGGTGGACCGCGCGGCCAAGTGGGGCATCATCAAACAGAACACCGCGGCGCGCTACAAGAGCCGCCTGACGCAGCAGTTGCGCAAGCTCGCGGCCTAGTTCTTTTCCAGTTTTCACCGAACCGCGGGACCCCCGGGTCCCGCGGTTTTGCTTTGCGCCGCGGGGATATACTGGAGCGCCATGCCTGTTCCCACCCGGGCCGTGCCCTCCCGCCGTTCCCTGCTGGCATCCCCGCTGCTGCTCGGCGCGCCCGCGCCGGCGCGCCCGAACATCGTGTTCGTCATGGTGGACGACCTGCGCTGGGACGAACTGGGCTGCACGGGTCATCCCTTTGCGTCCACGCCGCACTGCGACCGCCTGGCCCGCGAAGGGACCGCGTTCGCGAACGCCTTCGCGGTGACGCCCCTGTGCTCGCCCAGCCGCGCCACCCTGCTCACCGGCCTCTACCCGCACCGGCACGTTATCATCGACAACACCAACCGCGCCGCCGCCAGCCACCAGCTCCTCACCTGGCCGCGCCGCCTGCGGGACTCCGGCTACCAGACCGCTTTCCTCGGCAAGTGGCACATGGGCAACGACGACTCCCCGCGCCCCGGCTTCGACCGCTGGGTCAGCTTCCGCGGCCAGGGCGAGTGCATCGACCCCGAGCTGAACCTCGACGGCCGCAACGTCAAGTCCTCCGGCTACATCACCGACATCCTCACCGGTCACGCCGTCGAGTTCCTGGAACGGAAGCGCCAGCAGCCGTTCTGCCTGTACCTGGCGCACAAGGCGATCCACCCGAACATCCAGCAGCGCGACGACGGCAGTGTCACCGGCTCCGGCGAGGAAGAGAACTTCATCCCGGCGGAGCGGCACCGCAACCTCTACGCCGGAGCGAAACTGCCGCGGCGGCCCAACTTCGCCCAGCCTCCCGCGGGCAAGCCCGCGCTCGAGCGCAGGATCGGCGATCTGCCGCCGCTCGGCGCCGCCACCGCGCCTACCGACACCGCCGTCCTGAACCGGATGCGCATGATGAAGGCGGTGGACGAAGGTCTCGGCGCGCTGCTCGCCACGCTGGAGCGGACCGGCCAGCTCGACTCCACGGTGGTCGTGCTCACCAGCGACCACGGGTACTTCTACGGCGAGCACGGCCTGCACGCGGAACGGCGGCTGGCCTATGAGGAGACCATTCGCATTCCGCTGCTGGTGCGCTATCCGGCGGCCGTCCGCGCCGGGTCCCGCCCCGCGCAGTTCGCGCTGACGGTGGACATCGCGCCCACCATGCTGGACCTGGCCCGCGCGCCGGCGCTGCCGTCGCAGGGCGCGTCGCTCGCGCCCGTGCTCGCCGGACGCAATCCGAAGTGGCGCGACCGCTTCCTCATCGAGTACTACTCGGACACCGTGTTTCCGCGCATCCGCAACATGGGCTACCGCGCCGTGCGCGGGGAGCGCTGGAAGTACATCCATTACCGCGAACTGGAAGGCGCCGACGAGTTGTACGACCTGCGCGAGGATCCGTTCGAGCAGCGCAACGCGATCGGGGATCCCCGCGCGGCGGCGGCGCTGGCGCGGGCGCGCGCCGACCTTGCCAAACTGAACCCGGAACGCAAGTGACGGGCAATCAGCCGCCCCCTCACCCGAGCATCGCCGCGATCCGCTCCCGGACCTCCGCCGTCAATCGATCCCGCTCCTTCAGCGTCAGCCCCGCCGTCGGGATCGGATCCCCGATCGCCAGCGTCACCGGACCCGGGCGCGGGATCTTGCCGTGCATCGGCAGCACTTCATGAGTCCCGCGGATCGCGACCGGCACCACCGGCACCTGCGCCTTGATCGCGATGTACGCCGCGCCCTCCTTGAAGGGCTGCAACTCGCCGCTGAGCGACCGCCCGCCCTCCGGGAACACCAGCAGCGAGATGCGCCGCTCCGCGATCGACTGCGCGGCGACGGTCATCGTCTTCAGCGCGGCGCGCGGATCCTGCCGCGGCACCGGAATGTGCCCGGCCAGCCGCAGGTGGTTGCCGAGGAACGGGATCTGAAACAGCTCGGACTTCGCCATGAAGCGGAACTGGCTCGGAATGTTGGCCAGGATGGTGGGCGTGTCCATGTAGCTGAGGTGGTTCGACGCAAATACGTAGGGCTGCGCGAGGTCCAGTTTCTCGCGTCCGGTCACCCGGTCGCGGATACCTGCGGACCACAGCAGCGTGCGCGCCCAGAAACGCGCGAGCGCGATCTGCCGGTGGCCCTCCTTGTCGAAGAACGACACCAGCGCGCCGAGCGAAGCGCACACGATGGTGGACAGCACGATCGCCGGGTTGCGGAACAGGACGCCGAGGAGCACCTGCATCACTGCACCAGAATGGCCCGGGCTTCGCCGACCAGGAACAGCGATCCGGTGATGAAGATGACGTCGCGCGGCGAGGCGTCCTTGACCAGTTCGAGCGCGGCGCCGACGTCCGCGGCGATGCGGACCCCGTCCCGCGAGAGGAAGTCGCGGATCACCGCCGGGCGCAGCGCGCGCGGCGAACGCGGCGCGGTCAGGATCAGGTCGTGCGCCAGCGGCAGCAGCGTCTCGGCGATCTCTTCGATGGCCTTGTCGCGCATGGTGCCGTAGATCATCCGCACGCGGCGGTTCGAGAAGAAGCGGCGGATGAAGTCCGCCAGCGCGCGCGCCCCGGCGGGATTGTGCGCGCCGTCGAGAATGATCTCGGGCCGCTGGGAGACGCGTTCCAGGCGGCCGGGCCAGACCGTGCCCGCGATGCCGGCCGTAGGGACCTCCAGCGCGGCGAGCGCGAGCGCCGCGGTCAGCGAGTTCGAGATCTGGTGCTCGCCGGCCAGCGGACAGACCACTTCCAGCGGGCCGGAGCGGTAGCGGCAGCCGTAGGCGTCGATGGCGAGGCCGGTCACCGGGTGGTCCGCCGCCCAGGTGACCGGACACCCGAGTTCGGCGGCGCGCGCGGCGATCACGTCGCGGGCGGCCGGGTATTGCGCCGAGACCACCGCCGGCACGCCGGGCTTGAGGATGCCGGCTTTCTCGAACGCGATCTTGTCGAGCGTGCCGCCGAGAAACGCCTCGTGGTCGAAGTCCACCGGGGTGATCACGCTGAGGCGCGGCGTGACGACGTTGGTGGCGTCCAGGCGTCCGCCCAAGCCGACTTCGAGCACCAGCCATTCCACCGCCGCCTCGGCG
>CAYYID010000031.1:0-61475 GCA_964471915.1 uncultured Solibacteraceae bacterium
GGTCGAAATGGACGGCTTCGAGTCGAACGAAGGCGTGATCCTGGTGGCGGCGACGAACCGGGCGGACGTGCTGGACCCGGCGCTGCTGCGGCCGGGCCGCTTCGACCGCCGTGTCGTCGTGGATCTGCCGGACGTCCGTGGACGCGAGCAGATCCTGAAAGTTCACACGAAGAAGATCCCGCTGGGCGACGACGTCGAATTGATGGTGATCGCGCGCGGCACGCCGCGCTTTGCCGGCGCCGATCTGGCCAACCTGGTGAACGAAGCGGCGCTGATCGCGGCGCGGCAGAATCGCAAGGTCGTCACGATGTACGACTTCGAGATGGCCAAGGACAAGGTGCTGATGGGCGTGGAGCGCAAGAGCCGCCTGATCTCGGACGAAGAGAAGCGGCATACGGCCTTCCACGAGGCCGGGCACGCGCTGGTCGCCGCGCAGCTTCCCGAAGCGATGCCGCTGCACAAGGTGACCATCATCCCGCGCGGCATGGCGCTGGGCGTGACGACATTCCTGCCCGAGGCTGACCAGGTGGACTTCACCAAGGAAGAGGCCGAGGCGCAGATCGCGGTCTCGATGGCCGGGCGCATCGCCGATGAGATGTTCTGCAAGACCAAGACGGCGGGCGCTTCGAGCGACATCGAAAAGGCCACCGACCTGGCGCGCAAGATGGTCTGCGAGTGGGGCATGAGCGAACTCGGTCCGATGAGCTTCGGCAAGAAGGAAGAGCAGATCTTCCTGGGCCGCGAGATCGCGCAGCACCGGGATTACTCGGAAGCCACGGCGATCAAGATCGACGAGCAGGTGCAGGGCATCGTGACCGCCGGCTACAACCGCGCCCGCGCGATCATCGAGCGGCACCGCGACGCCATGGTCCGCATCGCCGACGCGCTGCTGGAGCGCGAAGTGCTGGACGCCAACGAAGTCAAGGCGCTGATCGACGGCGCGACGCTGCCGGCGGTGCAGCCGTCGGGCGACTCGGGTCCGAAGCAGGAAGTGCTGCGTCCGGAACCGCCGCGCCGTGGCGCGCCGGGGATCCTCGAGGGCGGTCCGCAACCCGCTTGATTCCGCGGTTTCCGGTTTACGTTTTCGACGTCGACGGCACCCTGATGGACTCCGCCGCGGACATCTGCGGCGCGATCCAGCAGGTGCTCGAGGCCCGTGGCCTGCGCGATGTCCCGGATGCGATTCTCCGGCAGTACATCGGCCGGCACCTGTTCGATACGTTTCACGACCTGGGGTTCCCGGAGTCCGAGCATGAAGCGATGCTCGCCGAGTACCGCACGGTCTATCTCGCCCGCGGACATTCGTCCACGCGGCCCTATCCCGGAGTCGCGGAGGCTCTGGCGGCGCTCGGCGGCAGGAAGTCCACGGCGACCACGAAGAGCACGCCGACCACCCGCGCGGTGCTCACCCAGTTCGGGCTGGTGGAGTATTTCGACCACGTGCAGGGCACGGACGGGTTTCCAGCGAAGCCGGCTCCGGATGTCGTGCTGCGGACGCTGACGGCTTTCGGCGTGGCGCCAGACGACGTTCTCTTCGTCGGGGACGCCCCGGCCGATATGGAGGCGGGACGCCGCGCCGGGGTCCGGACGTGCGCGGTGCGGTACGGCTACGGCAGCGAAGAGTCCCTCGCGGCGTGGGATCCGGACTTCTGGATTGGGGACCTGCGGGAACTGGTGTCAGCGTAACCCCTGACCAGTTGGCCAAGCGCAACCCGCAGTCGCCTTCCCAATAACCTCAGGTCAGGTCACTCACCATGTACTCGACATAGAAACCCAAATTTCGATTGGGTGGCGATTATCAGAAAAGTGGTTGAATGGCCTGAGAATCAGGGAGTTACCAAGTCCGGGAGCTAGGGTTCATAGCGGCCGCACGGAACGTGCCACAATCTTCCTGATGACCCGCCGTCGCATCTTTGAAACCCTCGCCGCCCTGCTGCCTGCCGCCCGCCTGGCCGCGCAGGCCTCCCGCTACAAGATCTCCCTCGCCCAGTGGAGCCTCCACCGCGCTATCCAAAGCCGCTTCCTCACCAACCTCGACTTCCCGCGTGTCGCGCGCGAGCACTTCGGCATCGAAGGACTGGAGTTCGTGAACACGCTCTGGGGCTCGCCGACGGCCGGCTACATTGCCGAACTCAAGAAGCGGATGAACGACACCGGCACCAAGGCGGTGCTGATCATGTGCGACGCCGAGGGCGAGCTCGGCCATTCCGACAAAGCCAGGCGTGCGCACGCCGCGCGCAACCACTTCAAGTGGGCGGACGCCGCGGCCGAGACCGGCTGCCACGCCATCCGGGTCAACATGTACGGCGACAAGCAGCCGGCGACGCCGCAGGAACTGGATGCCTTTGTCGGTTACTGCGCCGAGGGCTTCGCGCCGCTGTGCGAGTACGCGCGGGAGCGCAAGCTCAGCGTGCTGATCGAAAACCACGGCGGCGTGTCGTCGAATCCCGAAGTGCTGCTGAAGCTGATCGAGCGCGCCCGGCAGCCGAACCTCGGCCTTCTGCCGGACTTCGGCAACTTCCCGAAGGAGGCGGACAAGTACGAGCAGATCCGCCGGATGATGCCGCACGCGCGGGCGGTGAGCTTCAAGTGCTACGAGTTCGGGCCGGGCGGATCGCACGCGGCCTTCGACCTCGGGCGCATGATGAAGATCGTCACGGACGCCGGCTACAAGGGCTGGGTCGGTATCGAGTACGAGGGCCAGAAGCAGGCGGAGTTCGAGGGCATCGCGGCGGCGAAACGGTTCCTGGATACCTGGAACGGCTGACGGCGCCCCGGGCCGGGATAGTATCCTGAAGGCACTCCGCTGCGCTGGCCCGGAGTCCCCGAATGATCGGCCGTACGCTTTCGCACTATCAGATTGTCGACAAGCTCGGCCAGGGCGGCATGGGGGTCGTCTACCGCGCGCGCGACCTGGACCTGGAGCGCGAGGTCGCGATCAAGCTGCTGCCGCCCGGCGAGCAGAACGTCGAACGGCGGCGGCGGTTCTTTCAGGAGGCGCGCCTCGCCTCGGCGTTGAACCATCCGGGGATCGTGACGATCTATGAGATCGGCCGCGAGGGCGACGTCGACTTCATCGTGATGGAGTACGTGCGCGGCGTGACGCTGCACACGCTGATCGGCCGCCACGGGGTTGCGCCGGGCCGCGCCATCGAGTTCGCGATCCAGATGGCCGAAGCGCTCGACAAGGCGCACGAGGCCGGCATCGTCCACCGGGATCTGAAGCCGGGCAACGTGATGCTGAACGAGGACGGGCGGATCAAGATCCTGGACTTCGGGCTGGCGAAACTGCACCGCGAGATTCCCGAGGAGCCGATCACGGCGGCCGGCACCATGGTGGGGACCGCGCAGTACTTTTCACCCGAGCAGGCGGGCGGCGGCGAACTCGACGGGCGGTCCGACATCTTCGCGCTGTGCGTGATGCTGTTCGAGATGCTCAGCGGGCGCCGGCCGTTCGACGGCGTTTCGACCATCACCACCCTGTACAACCTGGCGAACGTGGAGCCGCCGGCGCTCTCCGGCATTCTCGGCGTGTCGGAGGAGTTGGAGGCGGTGATCCGCAAGGGGCTGGCGAAGAAGCGCGAGCAGCGGCACGCGACCATGGCGGAGCTGGCGGCGGACCTGCGGCGCGCGCAGGGCGGGCGCGACGGCGTCCTGCAGCCGACCGGTACTTCGCTCGCCATACCGGAGCTGCCCCCCGCGGCCAGCGGATCCTCGGCGGTGCGCGTGCCGGCGCGGCGCGATGCCTTCCTCGGACGCCGGAAGGAACTGGCGGACCTGCGGCAGTTGCTGCTGGAGCCGGCGATCGTCACGCTGGCGGGCGGCGGCGGCACGGGCAAGACGCGCCTGGCCTTCGAGGCGGCGCGCGCGGCGGCGCAGCGCTTTCCGGACGGCGTGTGCGCGGTGGAACTGGCCGACGGCGGGGGAGACGAGGTGGAAGCGCGGGTGGCGGAGGCGGTGCTGCACGACGCCCCGCTGGCGCGCGCGGAGGCGGTGCGCCATCCCCTGGACGCGCTGGCGGCGCACCTGGCGAACCGCCGCGTGCTGGTGGTGCTCGACAACTGCGAGCATGTCATGGAGCCGGTGCGCCGCCTCGTGACCGGCTTGACGAAGCGCTGTCCGTACGTCTCGATCCTCGCCACCAGCCGCGAAGTTCTGGGCGTGCCCGGAGAGCGGGTGCTGCCGCTGGAGCCGCTACCCGAGGAGACGGCGGTGGAATTGTTCCGCAACCGCGCGCGCGCCGGCGGCCACGAGTTGGCCGATGACCCCGAGCAGGACGCGGCGATTTTCGAGATCTGCGAGCGCGTGGACGGACTGCCGCTGGCGATCGAGCTGGCGGCGTCGCGCGTGCGGATGCTGCAGCCCGTGCAGATCGCGGCGCGGCTGCGGGACTCGCTTGCGCTGCTGCAACAGCGCGGGGCGGAGGTGGCGCGGCACCGCTCCATCGAGGCGACGATCCAGTGGTCCTACGACCTGCTGCCCGACTCCGAGCGGGCGCTGCTGGCGCGGCTGTCCGTGTTTGTCGGCGGCTTCAACCTTGCCGCCGCGGAGACCGTGGGCGGCGTCGACACGCTGGATCTGCTCAGCTCGCTGGTGGATAAGTCGCTGGTGGCGACGGAGACGCTGAGGTCCGAGGTGCGGTACCGGATGGCCGCGCCGATCCGGCAGTTCGCGGAAGCGCGGCTGGCGGAGGCGGCGTTCGCCGACGCAGCGCGGCAGGCGCATTTCGCGCACTACTGCGCGCTGGCGAAGTCGGTGGTGCCGCAGCTGGACGAGGCGCCGAACGCGGCGCTGGTGGTGGCGCTCCAGCGGGAGCACGGCAACTTCCTGGCCGCGGTGGAACGCGCGCGGCGCGCGGGGCGGCGTAACGAGGCCGCGGCGATGGCGCATGCGCTGCACACGTATTGGGAAGAGACGGGCCACCTGGCGGCGGGCGCGGAGGTGCTCGGATCGATCGCAGCGGAAGCTCCCCGGGATCCCGCGCTGATGAGCGTGCAGGCGACGCTGGTTGCGTATGAGCCGATGTGCGGCCAGTTGCGCGCGGCGGAGCAGCGCGCGGCGGCCATGAACCTGGCATTGAATGCGGGCGTGCCGGACCAAGTGGCCGCGCGCATCCGCTTCACGCTCGGCTTTGTCGAGATCGCGGCGGGGCGCCCGGGGCAAGCGGCGGCACTCTGGGGCAAAGCGGGGGAGCAGGCGGCCGATTCGTTCCTGGCGCGGCAGGCGCTGTGGAGCGCGAGCTACGCGGCGATCGTGGCGGGCGACGCGACGGGCGGGGAAGCCCTGCTCGAGCGCGCGGCGCAGGTGCCGCCGCCGGTGCAAGGCTGGTTTCCGCCGCAGAGCCGCGTACTCCGCGCCTCGCTGGACCTGATCCGCGTGCCCTTCGAAACCCCGCGGCGGCGCATCCTGCATGAAGCGCTGGAAGAGGTGGAGGTGCTCGGGCTGCGGTTCCGCCTGATGCTGGCGGCGGCGATGGGCAGCCTGGCGTTCTTCCGCGCGGACGATCCCGAGTCGGCGCGGCGCTGGTGGATGCGCGGGCTGGAACTGGGCCGCGCGATGGGTCACCTGTGGGCGTGCTGGACGTTCCTGGAGTTCGCGGCGTGGAGCGCGGCGCTGGCGGGCGATCCGCGGCAGGCCGCGCGATATTGGGGCACGGTGGATGCGTACGCGGCGAACGCCGGCTATGGACATTGGGATCTGGTGCGCGTGGAGCGGAACCGGCTGCGGGAGCTGTGCCGCGCCCAGGGTCCGGGGGAGTTCGACAATTTGACGGCGGCGGGCGCCGCCGTGTCGCTCGCGGAAGCCGTCGCCGCGGCGATGCGCCCGCGAACCGAAAGGATACAAGGGTGAGCCAGCAGAAGATCGTGATCGTGGGCGCGGGACCGGCGGGGATTTCCGCGGCGTTTTACCTGACGGATCCGCAGACCAATCCGAACTGGCGCGAGCGCTACACGGTGGACGTGTATCAGATGGGCTGGCGCGCCGGCGGCAAAGGCGCGACGGGCCGCAACCCGGACGCGGGCGAGCGGATCCAGGAGCACGGGATCCACGTGTTCGGCAACATGTACTTCAACAGCCTGCGCATGATGGACGCGTGCTACCGCGAGGTCCAGTGGGATGAGCACGACCGGCACCGGACCATGGAAGAGGCGTTCCTGCCGTCGCTGATCACGTACATGACCGACTACGTCGATGGCAAGTGGTACGGCGAGCTGGCGAATTTTCCGGGCAACGACGAAGTGCCCTGGAAAGGCGCGGTGTGGCCCGACGCGCGCGGGATCGTGATGGAGGTGCTGAGCCTCGCGAGCCGCAAGCTGGCCGAAGCGCTCGAAGGACGCGAGCACGAGCACGGCTCTTGGTGGGAGCGGGTAAAGGACAAGATCGAGCACTGGATCGGCGAAGGCGTCACCGCCATCGCGGAGAAGCTCGCCGAGCAGACCGAGCAGGAGATGCGGGATCCGCACGTGCCGGACCCCGCGCGACACTCCCTCGCGCTGAAGGTCCTCGATGCGGTGGATGCGCTGCTGCACGGCATGTGGGAGCTCGACCCCGCGAACGGGGCCAAGCGCCTGCGCTACATCAACGTCGATCTCGCTATCGCGACGCTGCGAGGGATGATCGCCGACGATGTGATCCGCAACGGGATCGACGCGCTCGACGGCGAAAACTACCGCGACTGGCTGGCCCGGCACGGCGCCTCCGAGACGACGCTGGCCAGTTCGGTGCCGCAGGCGTATCCGAACACGGCGCTGTCGTACGAGTTCGGCGACTCCACCGCGATTCCCGCGATGTCCGCGGCGGCTTATGCGTCGTTCTTCATCCGGCAATTGATGGGCAAGGGCGCCGGCGCGTACTTCTTCGCGGAAGGCACCGGCGAGACGATCATGAAGCCGCTGTTCCGGCTGCTGGAGCAGCGGGGCGTCCGCATGCACTTCTTCCACAAGCTGGCCGCCCTGCATCCGGATTCGCAGCGCCCGGTAATCGAGTCGCTGGACTTCGAGGTCCAGGCGACGGTGCGCGGCGATCGCTACGAGCCGCTGCGGCGGCTGGCCGACGGCGAACTGGTGTGGCCGGACCGGCCGAACTATGAGCAGCTCGAGGAGGGCGAGGCGCTGCGCGCGGGCGGGCACGATCTCGAATCCTGGTGGACGGCGTGGCCGCCGGTGGGAAAGAAGACGCTGCGCCGCGGCGTGGACTTCGATCAAGTGGTGCTCGCGACTCCCGTGGGCACGCTGCCGTACGTCGCCGCCGAGTTGATCGCGCATCCCGCGGCGAAGGCCAAGTGGCAGCCGATGGTGGAGAACATCAAGACCGCGGCGAGCCAGAACGTCCAGATCTGGCTGAAGAAGAATCCCGCGGAGCTGGGCTGGAACGCGCAGAAGGGCAAGACCGACCGCTACGTCGGGCCGCTCTACAACCAGGACCTGACTTCGTTTTGCGACTTCACCGATCTGGTGGCCGAGGAGCGCTGGCCGGCCGGCAATCGCCCGCAGGGGCTGATCTACTTCATCGGCGCGCTCGGCGATCCCGACGAGATCCCGCCGTTCACGGATCACGGGTATCCGGAGCGTATGCGCCAGCGCGTGCAATGGGCCACCGCGCAGTTCCTGCGCAACATCGACGGGCTGCTGCCCGGAGCGCCGAGCAGCCCGATCGACAAGCGGTCGTTCGACTTCGATCTGCTGGTGATGCCGCAGGGCGAGCCGAGCCGCGGCCTGAACCGGATCCTGGGCCAGTGGGTGAAGGCGAACATCGACCCCAACGAGCGTTACACCCTCACCGTGAAGGGGACGGTGCAGTATCGCCTGGAGTCCTGGGATTCGTGTTTCGACAATCTGGTGCTGGCAGGCGACTGGATCTTCACCGGGTTCAACGTCGGCAGCTTTGAAGGCGCGGTGATGGGCGGCAAGCTCGCTTCGCTGGCGCTGACCGGCGCGCCGGGCGTGGACGGAATTTACGGCTACACGTTCCTGCACCCCGGACGGAAGGGTCCGGACAAGCCGCGGATCTAGCGGGACGCCAGGAGGCCGAGCGCCTCCTCGATCCGTGCGTTGTACGCCGCGAGCGCGGCGGCCACTTTGCCGGACTGCTCGCGCGCTTCGTCCGCGCGCCCGGCCTCCAGCGCCTCGCGGACCCCGGCCAGCGTCTTCGCGCCGTAGCCGGTGTACAACCCCGGCGCGGTCAACTGGTGCCGGAACCACTCGCGCCCCGGAAGTCCACCCTGGTCGAGCAACGCCTGCTCCGCGCGCAGCAGGCTGCGGTTCAGGACGGCGCTACCGCCGCGCGCCCCGGCGAGCGCTGCTTCATACCGCGCCGCGAGCGCCTCCATGCGCTCCAACTGCGCGGTGATCGCCTCCAGCGGCGGCGCCGCCGGCAGCTTCCGGATCTCTTCGGCGTACGTCCGCACCGTGCGCGCCACCGCGGCGAACTCGAAAGGCAACACCGGCGCGCCGGAGAGCCGCAGCAGCAAGGTCCCGGTGAAATCGGCCAGCGCCTTGCCGTACGCGAAGTCCTTATCGGCGAAGCGCGTGTACCAGGCAAACGAATCGTAGATCGAGTGGTACACGCCGCCGGCGTCAAGCCCGCCGAAGCCGACGTTGAGGCTCGCGACGCCCGCGTGGTGGATGAAGGCAACATAGTCGGAGCCCGCGCCGAGCGGCCCCAGGCGGTACTCCTTGGCGTCGCCCGCGCCCGAACGCGAGCGGTTGGCGAGCGCGGCTTCGAGCAGGCTTTTGCCGGAGTCGGGGTCCTTCAGATCGCGCAGCACTTCGTTGAAGAATGCTTCGAGCGAATGGGACCCCTGCGCGCCCATCCAGCCGCGCCCGTTCGAGTCCGAGTTGATGTAGATCGCACCCTTCTCGACGAGTTCGCTCTTGTGCTTTTCCACCCACTCGGTGGAGCCGACCAGGCCGAACTCCTCGGCGTCCCACAGGGCGAAGATGATGGTGCGCTTCGGGCGCCAGCCCTCTTTGTACAGCGCGGCGAGCCCGCGCGCGGTCTCGAGCAGGGCGGAAGCGCCGCTGATCGGATCAGAGGCGCCGTTCACCCACGCGTCGTGGTGATTGCCGTAAATGACGAACTGCTCGGGGCTCTCGGTCCCCGGGATCCGCGCGATCACGTTGTGCACGGGTTTCGTGGTCCAGTCGAAATCCACCTTCAGACGCGCCTTGGCGGGCCCCGGGCCCGCATGGTAAGTGACCGGCAGCGCGCCGCGCCATGCCGGCGGCACCAGCGGCCCGGCGAGGTTCGCCAGCAGCGGCTGGGCGTCCGCGTACGAGATCGGGATCACCGGGATCTTCATCAACGTTTTCGCCTCTTCGCGTTTCAAGCGTTTCCCACCCGGTTCGGAAGCCCAGCCCGGCGAAAGCGGATCGCCTGCGTGCACCGCCATGTCCATGACGCTGCCGCGCTGCACGCCGTCTTCGGGCCGGAACGCGCCCTTGGGATAGACGTCGCCCTGGAAGTATCCGTCGTCGCGCGGGTCCGAGTAGATCAGGCACGCGACCGCGCCGTTCTCCGCCGCCACCTTTGGCTTCACGCCGCGCCAACTGCCCCCATAGCGCGCCAGCACGATCTTGCCCTGCACGCTGACGCCCTGCTGCTTCAGCCATTCGTAGTCCGACGGGATCCCATAGTTGACGTAGACCACCTCGCCGGTGACGTCGCCGGAGGCCGAATAGGCGTTGTAGGTCGGCAATTGGTTCGCATCGTTCGAATCGGGATCCGCGTCGAGCGCCGGTTCCTTGAGTTTCGCCGTGAACTTCACGGGCGCCACCAGCTCCAGCGAACGCGACGTCGGGTAGGGCAGCAGCGCTTCAAAGGATTCGATCTTGGCTTCCAGGCCCCACTCCCGGAACAGCCCGAGCGCGTACTCGGCCACCTTACGCGAGCCGGGCGAACCCGCGTGGTGCGGTTCGGTGGACATCCGCTGCATGTAGCCGCGGATCCGGGCCGGTTCCGGCAGCGCGCGGAGCTTCGCCTCCCACTCGCGCAGCTTGGCGGCCTCGGCGGGCGGAAAACCCCGTACCGGAGGTTGCGCGGCAAGCGGCGCGATCACAACAAGCAGAGCCAGGAACGTTCGCATTGCGAGCCAGAATAACATGGCGGCTGTTATCATCCGGAGAGTGATCGGCCCGCTGCTGAGGTCCGCGTTTCGCGGCTACGAACGCTGGCGCGCGCTGTCCGCCGGGGGCGGCGCCGAGACCGCGGACGGCTTGCCGCTGCCCCCCGCGGCGCTGCGCATGCGCGTAGCAGGGACGGCCGATGTCCCGTGGTTTCTCGAAGGCGGGCGGCGCGCCATCGGATGTCTGACGCAAGCGCTGGCGCAGCAGCAGGTCCGCCCGGAGAGCCTGGGCGCGGTGCTCGATTTCGGTTGCGGCGCCGGCCGCGCGCTACGCCACGCGCGCGTCTTCTCGAACGCGCGGCTCTTCGGCTCCGACTATGACGCGGAGCAGATCGCCTGGTGCCGCGCGAACCTCGGGTTCGCGGAGTTTCTGACCAACGCACTCGAGCCGCCGCTGCCGGCCGGCGACACGCGCTTCGACCTTATCTACGCGTTCTCCGTGTTCACGCACCTGGACGCGCGGCAACAGCAGGCCTGGCGGGACGAGTTCTTCCGCGTGCTCCAGCCCGGCGGGTGGCTGGTGTTCTCCACCCACGGCGATCGCAGCGCGGAGCGCCTGGCAGGCGGCCAGCGGGAGCGCTACGCCGCCGGTGAGATGGTGGTCCGGTTCGCGAACGTGGCGGGCTCGAACCTTTGTAACAGCTACCATCCGCCGGCCTGGGTGCGGGAGAACCTCACCGGCCCGTTCACGCTCCGCAGTTTCACGCCGGAGGGCGCGCTCGGCAATCCGCACCAGGACCTGTGGGTGCTTCAAAGACCCGCGGGCTGAGACTTCAGGAACGCGGCGAACTCCGCCGTGCTCTTCGTGAGGCCCGCGAACTGGCCCACCACGGCGTCCTCGGCCGTCACCACGACGTAGTGCGGAATGGCGACCGTGCCGAACCGCTGCTCCTGCATCTTCTGGTTCGCCTCGGACGCCGCGTCGCTGCCGTCGGTGTACAGTTCGACGACCACCAGGTCCTTCAGCGCCGCGGCGACCTCCGTGCGCGGGAACATGTTCGCCTTCATCCAGTGACAATTCGTGCAGGCGTAACCGGTGAAGCTGATCAGCACCCGCTTGCCCTCGCCCTTGGCCTTGTCCAGTGCCGCGCGGTAATCGTTCTTGATCCAGCCGCCGCCCTCGCCGGACGGCGCGGCGCCGCCGAAGACGGCGGTCTTCGCGAAGGGCACGTAAGGCTCCAGGAAGTCCGCCAGCTTGGCGCCGAACATGCCGGGCAGCAGGCTCACCGCGAAGATCAGGAACACCGCGCCCGTCAGGGCGCGGCCCACACCCAGCGTCTCGCCGGGCTTGATGCCCTCCATGTTCAGGAACCCGAGCAAATACAATCCCGGCATGGCGAACAGCACGAACCACGCCGCCAGGAACAACTCCCGCGGCAGCAGGTTGGTCTGCAGCACGGCGTCGACGTTGCTCGCGTGCTTCAGCATCGCCGCCAGCACAATGAAGCCGAGCACCACCTTGATGCGTGACATCCAGCCGCCGGCGCGCGGCATGCGCTTCAGGTAGCCCGGAAAGAGCGCCAGGAAGAAGAAGGGCAGGGCCAGGCCGCTGGCGAACGTCGCCATGCCCAGCGCGGGCCGCACGGCGGATCCGGTGACCGACGCCGCCAGCAGCGTCCCCATGAATGGCCCGACGCAGGCGAACGCCGTCAGCGAGAACGCCAGCCCCATGATCAGCGTGCCGAGATAGCCGCCGCGGTTCGAAGCTTCGTTCAGCCGCGTCAGCAGCCCGCTCGGCAGCGTGATCTCGAAAGCGCCCAGCAGGCTGAGCCCGAACGCGAAGAACAGCGTCGCGATGAAGCCGTTCACCCATGGGTTCGAGGCAATCTGCTTCACGCCCGACGCTCCCAGCACCGCGGTGACGCCCAGCCCCAAGGTCGTGAATAACAGCACGATGCCGAGGCAAAAGACGATTGCCAGCGACAGCGGACTCGACTTGCCGCTCTCGTCGCGCGAGAAGAACGACACCGTGATCGGGATCATCGGGAAAACACACGGCGTAAAGATCGCCGCCAGCCCCAGCCCGAAGGCGGTGAGCAGAAAACCACCGAGGTCCTGATCCTGCGGCGCGGGCGTGCCCGCGCCCGGCGGCGGCGGCGCTGCGCCCGCGGCGTCTCCGGTCTTCACTTCCGTGTAACCCTCGGGGAGCTGGAACGATGCGGCGGGCGCCGCCGGATCCACGGTGACCGTGGCCGCGGCGGTCTTCTTGCGCGGCGGCAGGCACAGCTTGTCGGTGCAGGCCTGGTAGCGCAGGTTGGCGGTGATTTCCGCCGCTGCGGCCGCGGCGGCCGGCGCCAGGTCGACCGCGAGCAGGAACTCCACCTTCTTCTCGAAGGTCTCGGTCTCCAGGTTGAAGTTCGGGTCCAGCGCGCGCACGGGCTTGGGCTGGAACACGCGATACTTCGCGATCGCCGGGTTTTCCGCCAGCTTCACCGTGGTGACGATCGGCCCGCCCTTGGGCGTCGTCAGCGAATAGAGGTGCCAGTTTTCGTCGAGCGTGGCCGTCAGCTTGAGATAAGCCGTGGACCCCGCGGGCGCTTTCGGCGCCACCGCTTCCATCTGCCACTTGATGGGGTCAAGCTTCTGGCCGAGCAGCGCCGCGGCGCTCAGCGCCGCGATCCCGAGGAGTCGCATATGCACCATTGTACGGAGAGAATCCGCGCGCGAACGCCTATTGTTCCTTCAACGCGAGCTTGGTGGCGGCCGAGTGCGTCAGCTCCTGCTCGATCTGCGCGTTCGTATTGCCCTCGGCAAATTCGGCGGCCACGCGAATAGCGTTCTTGATGGCGTTCGCGTTCGAGCGGCCATGGGAAATGATGGTCACGCCCTTCACGCCCAGCAGCGGCGCGCCGCCGTATTCGGAGTAGTCCACGCGCTTGCGGAAGTCCGCGAACGCGCCCTGCGCCAGCAGATAGCCGGCCTTGCGCATCGCGTTCGCCTGCAGGGACTCGCCGAGCAGCAGTTTCACCATCTCCACCAGGCCCTCGCTGACCTTCAGCGCGACGTTGCCGATGAAGCCGTCGCACACCACCACGTCGGCCATACCCGTGTAGATGTCACGGCCTTCGACGTTGCCGATGAAGTTCAGGGGCATGGACTTGAGCAGCGCGGTGGCGGCCTTGGTCAGCTCGTTGCCTTTGTGTTCCTCTTCGCCGATCGAGAGGATCCCGATCCGCGGCGTCGCGTTGCGGAAGATCACGCGCGAGTAAACCTCGCCCATTACGGCAAACTGCGCCAGCATGCGCGGCGAGCAATCCACGTTCGCGCCGACATCGACCATCACCACCGGAGAGCCCTTGACCGTCGGCAGCGCCGAGGCCAGCGCGGGGCGCTCCACGCCTGGCAGCATGCCCATCACGATCTTGGCGGTGGCCATGGCCGCGCCCGTATTCCCGGCCGAAACGACACCTTGAGCCTTGCCCTCGTGCACTAGCCGGCACGCGACGCGAATCGACGAATCCCGCTTGGCCTTCATGGCGCGCGCGGCGGAGTCGTCCATGGTGATGACTTCGCTGGCGTGGTGGACGTCGATGGGCAGCGCGGCGGCCTCGGGATGCCGGGCCAGTTCCGCGCGGACGATGTCTTCCTTGCCGACCAGGATTACGCGCACGTGGTGCGCCTTGGCGGCGAGGATCGCCCCTTCCACTTCCGCTTGCGGGGCGTGATCGCCGCCCATGGCGTCGAGGGCGATGGTGAGCATTTAGGGGGGCGGAGCTTAGTTCGCGGCGACCTCTACCACTTCACGGCCCTTGTATTTGCCGCAGCTCGCGCAGACGCGGTGCGGCAACACCGGCTCATGGCAGCTCGGGCACTCGGCGAGGCCGGGCTTGCGGAGATGATCGTGCGCGCGGCGCGTCGAGGTGCGGCGCTTGGAGTGGCGGCGTTTCGGATTCGGCATGGCTCTGTTCCTTCTCTAACTCTCTCTCTTACTTCTTGGCGATCTCTTGCAGCGCGCTCCAGCGGGGATCCGCCAGTTGCACGCCGCACCCGCACGCTTCCCGGTTCCGGTTCCGGCCGCATTGCGGGCAAATTCCCTTGCACTCCGGCCCGCACACCTTCCGCATCGGCAACCGCAGCAGGATCTCCTCCCGCAGGATGTCGCCGAGCTCGATGCCCGAGCCCTCGTAAAAATGTATGGCCGCCTCGGCTTCGCCGATTTCGACCTCCGCGCTGCCGCCGGTTTCCGGTTCCTCCAGGGGCTGCGAGAAAACCTCAAAGTCCGCCTGGATCGGGAACTTCGCCGGCTCCAGACAGCGGTCACATTCCGCCTGCATCTCGACCTCGAGATGCCCCCGGGTTCGGATCTCGCCGACCGTGGGGCTGATCAACTCCACGCGCCCCTTCGCCACCAGGTCCGAGGACTGCGCCAGCGACGGATCGAAGAACTCTAACTCGCCCGGTTTCAGCGTGATAGCGAAATCAGCCGGACGCCGTTCCAGTTGCTCGATGGAAAAGAACACGACACACCTCCGCCAAGACGCGGCGAGCGCAAAAACCTAGGATAACAGATCGTTTTCAGGGGCCGCAAGTGGTTGAACGAAAAGGGTCTGGGGGCGAATCAGAACAGCAGCCGCAGGCCCCCGTTGATCACCCGCCCGTCTAGCGGCGCCCACGCATCCACCGTCCAACGCCCGTCCGGAGCGCGGCTCGGACGCAGCAGCGACCCCCAGCGCGTCTGCCGCGCGTCGGTGAGATTCTCCAGATTCAGGAACGCGCGGACGTGCTTCGCCAGCCGCCGCTCTCCCATCACACCCACGATCGAGTACGGACGCGACCTCTGCCGCAGCGGGTCGTACTCCAGCCGCTGCGTCCCGGTGTAGTAATACTCGACACCCAGCCGGCCCTTGCCTTCCTGTTCCCAGACCCCGACCACACCGGCGCTATGGCGCGGCGTCAGCGGCACGTCGGACCGTCCGCCCCCGAGGACATCGAACTCCGCCGACCGGACATACGTGTACGAAGTGGTCAGCGCGAATTGCCGCTTTCGGAACGTGCCGAGGAACTCCAACCCGCGATTCGTCGTCGCCTCCGGCAGATTCAGCATGCGGTACTGCCCCCCGCCGCGGATCACGTGCACGGGCCGCGAGATCCGCGAGGCGAAGAACGTACCGGTCAGCGACACGGGTCCAGCGCTGCGCGTCAGATCGGCGGAGAAGCTCCGCGACCGCTCCGGCGATAACGGCCGCGGAATCGCCAGCCGCGTCAGGCCCGCGGCCTCGGTCTCCTCGGTGAGCGGCGTGGGCGCAAAGAAACCCTGCGCGTATGAGACCCGGCTGGTCCAGCCGGACTGCCGCACCAGCGCCGATACCCGGGGACTGAAGAACGCCCCGTACTCGCTTTGGAAATCCGCCCGGGCGCTCGCCGACACCGAAAGCCACGGCGCGACACGGAAGTCGTCCTGCAGGAAGACCCCGGGCGTGACGAACGTGTAGTTGAATCGCGGCGCCTGGCGCGAGCGATAGGCATCGCGTTCGGCGGCGGCGCCGGCTACCCACGTGTGCCGGCCGGCGGACCCCCGCAACGAAACCTCGCCGAACAGCAGATCGTGGCGGTCGTCCTCCCGGACCTCGCCGAACTGGTGACCGTGCCGCTGCCACGAGGAGGACACCCTCGCCGTTAGCACATTCTTGCCGCCCAGCAGCGTCTGCGCGTTGAACCCCAGGTCCGCGCGGCGCGTCCGAAAGGACTCGCGGTACGGAGCGCCCGTCTGCGGCAGCACCGCCCCGTCCAGCGTCCCGCCGTCGCGCTGCTCGAACGTGTAGCCGCCAGTCACCAGCAGGCTCCGCCCTTCGCCGCCGTCCCAGAACAGGCGGGGCCGCGCGATCGCGCGTCCGTATCCCGCGAGATCCGCCCAGCGGTCGCCGTCGCGGTCGCGGCGGTCCTGCCAGTGGCCGCCCCCCAGCAGCGATCCGCTCCAGGACTGGTTGAGCCGCCCGGCCAGGAAGCCCGCCAGATCCGTTCCCGCTAGCGTGGTGCGGTTCACCAGCAGCTCGCGCACCGGCTCCGCCTTCGGCCGGCGCGAGATCAGGTTCACCACGCCGGCCATGGCGCCCGCGCCGTAGAGCGACGACGAAGCGCCCTTGATCACTTCTACTTGACCCAGGTCCATCGGCGGAATCTGCAACAGCCCCAGGCCTGCGCCCTGCTGGCCGAACAGCGGCAGGCCGTCGGAAAGGAACCGCGTGTAGCGTCCGCGCATGCCCTGCACGCGCACGCTCGCCGCGCCCAGCCCCGGCGACGTGGTCTGCACGCGCATGCCGCCCATCTCGTTCAGCATCATGACGATGTCGCCGGGCGTCATGAGCATCTTCTCCTCGATCTCCTCCTGGCCCAGCACCTCGACGCGCAGCGGCGCGTCCTGGATCCGCGCATCCGTGCGCGTGGCGTAAACGGTGATCTCCTCGGACTCTTCTTCGGCGACGCGCAATTCGACGCGCACCGCGGTTTCCCGCCCGTTCTCGAGCACGACGGACGTGCGGGCGGGGAAGAACCCCTCTTTGGTGATTTCGATGGCCACCTTCCCCGGAGCGAGCGTGGCGGTCACCGTGCCTTCCGCGCCGGTGCGTAGCACCTGCCCGCCCGCGCGGACCTGGGCTTCATTCACTGGCCCGGATTCGGAGACGACGTCGATGCGCAGCGTTGCTCGCGGCTCCTCGGCCGCCAGCAAGCACGCCCCGAGGACGGCAAACAAAGGAGACAAGCCGGAATGGTAACCCACCTGGGAGGGCCCCCGGCAACCCACTCCGTCCCCCGGTTAGCGCTGGAGCGCTGCGTTCAGGGACCCCTGGCGATACCCCTCCAGGTCCAGCGTCACGTACAGGAACCCGAGCGGCTTGAAGATCGCGACGAAGCGAGCCGCCATGTCGGGCGACAGCGCGCGCGCCATCTCGTCCGGCGCCACTTCGATCCGCACCACTTCGCCATGGAACCGGACCCGGAATTGCCGGAACCCAAGCGTACGGAGCGCCTCTTCCCCCGCGTCAATGGTCCGGATCGTCTCCGGGGTCACCGGGGTGCCATAGGGGATCCGCGAGCTGAGGCAGGCCGCCGCCGGGCGGTCCCAGGTGCTGAGGCCCGCGCGCCGGGACAGCTCACGGATTTCGGCCTTGGTGAGCCCGGCGTCCACCAGCGGGGTCCCGGCGCCATGGAGTTGCGCCGCGTGCTGCCCGGGCCGGTAGTCGCCGAGATCGTCGACGTTCACCCCATAAACGATGTGCTCGAAGCCACGGTCCCGCGCCACTTCGCCCAACCGGACGAACAGCTCGTCCTTGCAGTGGAAGCAGCGATCCGGGCCGTTCTTGACGTAGTCCGGGTTCTCGAACTCGTGAGTCGGGATAAACTCATGAAAAAAGCCGACTTCCGCCGCGAACGCCGCAGCGTCCCGCTTGTGGGACTCCGGGATCGAGGCCGAGTCGGCGGTGACGGCCAGCGCGCCGCCGCGTAAAACTTCGTAGGCTGCCCAAGCCAGGTATGCCGAGTCCGTTCCGCCTGAGTATGCGACGATAACCCTTTTCATATCAGCAAGAAGCGAAAAGAGCTGCTGCTCCTTCCGAACCGCCGCGGCCACGTCGACACCCAGCGAAACGAGCATGGAAACAGTATAGCCCCAAAAAAAGTTCGAACTTCCCTCAGACTCTTAGCGTCTAAAACGCTATGAACGCTGTTACCCTTCTTAACGTTGTTTTCGCGGTTGCCATGGCAGGTGGCACGATCGGCGCCGCTGACACTTACAGCATCACCCTCGACAAGCCCGCCGTCTTCGGCAAGACCGAGCTTAAGGCCGGCGAGTACCGTCTGGAAGTGACCGAGAACAAGGCGACGATGCGCGGCAAGAAGGGCGTCACTGCCGAAGCCGACATCGTGGTCGACCAGGCCAAGGACAAGGCGCTCCGCACCACGATGTGCTGCCTCGGCTCCGACGGCAAGAAGTATGAACTTCGCGAGATCCGTCCCGCGGGCACGACGATGAAGATCGTCGTCAAGCAGTAGCTCCGTTTACCCTCAAACCCTTCAGCCCCGGACCCCGCGAGAGGTCCGGGGTTTTTGTTTTGGTGGCCGTGAAACCCCGTCACGGTGTGCGTGTAGCCGGTCTGGAAAGTTGACCCGGAAATCCGCCAGGGCGTGTATACCGATCGCCCCGCCGCAGCATCCCTCGTGGCAAGGAAGCGCTTCCGAATTCCAAACAGATCGAAAACCACAGGGGTGAATCAGTCATGAAAACGTTCCTTACTCTGACGGCGGCCGTGTGCCTTACCGGCGGCGGGCTGGCCGCGCAGGACTTCTCGCGCTGGACCGTCCAAGGTTCCGGCGGCTTCACCGCGGCGCCCGGACGCACCGGCGATGCCGTGAACACAGGCTGGAATCTCGGCGCGGGCGGCGGCTATAATTTCACGCGCCACCTGGGACTGAACGTGGACTACCAGTTCCACCGATTCGGCTTCACGGATGGCGCGCGGACTTCACTGCGCGGCATCGACGGCGCGCTGCGCGTATCCAACTTCTCGATCAGCCCGGTATGGCGCATCGCGCCGGGGCGCAAGGCCGGCGCCTACGTGACCGGCGGCTACGGCGTCTACACCCTGACCGCCGCTTTCGACGGAACCTCCGCGTCGGCGGGCCGGGCGTGCAATCCGGCTTTCGGCGTCTGCCTGCCGGCGCTGGCGGCCGGCGGCGCGCTTGCAGACGTCACCACCACGCGCGGCGGCTACAACGTGGGTGCGGGATTCGAGTTCCGCGTCCGCGACACCCGCACGAAACTGTTCACCGAGGCGCGGTACCACCGGGTGTTCACTACGGGCAAGTCGCTGGAGATGGTCCCGGTAAGCTTCGGGCTGCGCTGGTAGGCGCCTCGCATAGAATGGGGGACGTGCCGCGCCGGATCTGCCTGCTGCTGTGTCTTTGCCTCGCGGCCGCGGCGCAGCAGCAGCGGCTTCCAGAGTCGAGCCGGACGCTCGCTGATCGCGTCCCCCGGCCCTTACCCCCGAAACCTCCGCCACAGCCTTGGCTGACCGGGCCGCAGTGGCTGCTGCTCACCGGAGTGACGGTAACGCTGGCCGCCGGGATCTTGTATCTTCACAGCCGGCTCCTGTCGCGGCGGTCCGCGCAACAGGCGGCAGGGTATGCCGTGGCGGCGGCGGAACGTGCTGCCGCGCTTGACGCCGCGCGGCGGGCGGCGCTGAGCGACCCCTTTGTGGCGCCGCACATCGACAGGTTCATCGCCGAAGCGCCGCCTACCCGCGAGCGCGTGGAACTGTACCTGGCTCTCGCCCCCGCGGCGCGCGAGTTCGTGGATCGCGAGATCGCCGCGGGCAACCGGATGACGACGCTTGCGCGCCACGGCGACCTGGTGGCGGTGGACCTGCAGTTCGAACTTCGTGCCGCCAGCGGTCCCGCTCCGCTGGTGCGCAGCGCCCACGGCAACTGGCGCGACGGTTACGCCATCCGGTACACGGACCCGGAGTCCGGCCACTGGATCGAGACGTTCTCCAACTGGCCCTGACGTGCCTACTTCTTTACCGTGACTGCGATCCGTCCGGGCAGAAACTCCACGCGGTCGATGTTGTACTCGAGTTCGAACGGCTTGTTGATCTTGGCGTTCGGAAACAGGGTCAGGAAGAAGTTCTCCACCAGGAAGTCGAGGACCGTGCCCGACGCCGCCACGCCCGAAATCTCCAGGCGGGTGAGTTGCACGGTGGCAAACCCGCCCGCGGATTGCAGCTTGATCGCCAGCGCCAGTGGACGCTCCCCGCTGATCAGGCGTTCGAACAGGCCATTCATCTGCACGCCGCGCGCGTGCTGCATGATCAGGAAGTCCACGATCGCCGTGCCGCTGGCGGCGCCAGCCATCAGCTTCACCTTGTGCTGTTTCAGCCCCTGGGGTACCCACAGCGGGACATGGACCTCGGCCCAGCGGTTGAGTTCGGCTTCGCTGAACACCACCGTGGATCCGGGCTTGGCGAGACCGTCGGTAATCGAGAGCTGCTTGGCGCGCGCGCTGCGGTAGAGCGGGTCGGCGGCGAGAACGGCCGCGGTGCCGCAGAGGAGAACCAGCCAGCGCTGCATTTCTCTAGTTTAGTACCGCGGCGGCGGGAACCCGATGATCCTCTTCTTCAGGGGTGGCGGAGCGAGCAGTTTCTGGACCTGGTCGAAGAGCAGGGTGATCTGGCGGTCGTGTTGCGCGACCTTGCGGGCCAGATCTTCGTGGGTCGACAGAATCTGGCGGAGGCGCACGAAGGTCCGCATGATGGCTACGTTAACGCGCGCCGCGCGTTGTCCCCGCAGCACCGACGAGAGCATCGCGACGCCCTGTTCGGTGAAGGCATACGGAGGGTGGCGGCGCCCGCCCCAACTTGAGATCACATTCTGTGATCTCAAGCTGGCGGTTTCCTCGCTGGTTAGGCGGAACATGAAGTCCTCCGGAAACCGATCGGGATTCCGTTTGACGGCCTGGTTGAAAGCTCTGGTTTCGACCCCGTAGAGCACCGCCAGATCCGCATCCTGCATCACCTTCTGCCCGCGGATCAGATAAATGCAGCCGGCGATCCGCTCCACCGGCACCACCTCCGGGTTCCCGCTCGCTTTCCGGCCCATGCCGCTGCCAGTTTGAAAGGCGGCCGGCTCCCTGTCAATTCCCCTCCCGCCGAAGCCGGCCTATTTCTTGACTCCGCACGTTAGAATCACCTAATGCGTCTTGCCTGGCTCCTCCTCGCCGCGATGACGGCTTCCGCCGCCGACCCGGTCACGATGACCGACCTGCTCAAGATCCGCCGCGTCACCAACGTCGAGATCGCGCGCGACGGATCGTTCGCCGTGTACGGCGTCCAGTCGATTCACACCGAACCGGCGGCCGGCAAAGACGCGGACCCCGCTTACAGCTATCGCACCCATCTCTTCTACATCGACCTCGACGACGCGACGGCGAAGCCGGTGCAACTGACGCACGGCGCGCGGTCGGACTCCGGCTTTGCCCTCAGCCCCGACGGCAAATGGCTTGCCTTCCAGCGCGCCGATAACAACAAGCCGCAGGTCTGGCTGATGCCGTTGCGCACGCCCGGGGAGCCGTACCCGGTCACCAAGCTCGAGCACGGCGCGGTGAACCCGGTGTGGCGTCCTGACGGGCAGGCGCTGCTGGTGGCGTCTCCGGTGCCGCTCTCGAAAATCGAAGGCACGCCGCACTGGGAGCTGGAACGGCCCGCCCGCCAATGGTTCGATTGGGACAAGGCGCGCAAAGACGCTCCCGCGAGTCCCGACGGCGACCGCGCGGCCATCCGCAACTGGCTCGAAAAGAACGCCGCGAAGGACACCCCCACCACGATCAACCGGATCAACTTCCTCGGCGAGCAGGCGCTGGCGCCGGAAGCAACTGTCGCGACGCTCTTTCTGATCGACCTGGCGCAAAATCACAAGGCCACGCCGCTGACCAGGGACTTCCACTCGCGCGGCGGCTACTCTTTCTCGCCGGACGCGAAGCAGATCATCTACGTCTCGACGCCGCCCGTGAAAACCCACCCGGACCGGCTGCGGCGCCAGGCGATCTGGATCATGAACGCGGATGGCTCGAACGCACGGACGCTGCTCGATGACGAGAAATGGGCGTTCGGGTCGCCGCGCTTCTCCGAAGACGGGAAGTCGCTGTACGTCACCGGTTCCGAGACCGACCAGCCGGGCTTCCGCCAGGCGAAGCTGGGCCGGTTCGAGATGTGGTCTGGCAAGTTGGTCTGGCTGGCGCCGGACTGGAAGTCCGGCATCAACGACCTGACCGTCGGCAGCGACGGCGCGGTGCTCTTTACCTCGAACTGGCACGGGGGGCAGCCGCTGAACCGCGCGGGCCCGGACGGCCGGACGGCGACGCTGGTCGGCGGGCCGGTAGGCGTGTCTTCGTATGACGAAGCGCGCGGGCGGATCGTGTTTGCGCAGATCGCGGTGTCGAATCCGAACGAGCTGTACGTCCGGGAGAAGGACGGCCGCGTCCGCCGGCTGACGGACCTGAACCAGGCGTGGCTCGCGTCGAAGACGATCTCCCAGCCCGAGGAGCATTGGATCACGCGGCCCGACGGCACGCGCGTCCAATACTGGATCATGAACCCCGCGAACGCCGAGCCGGGCAAGAAGTATCCGTTCGTGCTCGACATGCACGGCGGACCGTCGGCAATGTGGGGTCCGGGCGAGCTGTCGATGTGGCACGAGTTCCAGATCTTCAACGCGTGGGGCTATGGCGTGGTGTACGCGAACCCGCGGGGATCCTCAGGTTACGGTTACGAGCACCAGCGCGCGAACTTCAAGGATTGGGGCGACGGCCCGCAGGGGGATGTACTGGGCGCGCTGGACGACGCCGCGAAGCACACGCCCTTCATCGACCAGAACCGCCTGTTCCTGACGGGCGGGTCGTATGCCGGATATCTGACCGCGTGGATCCTCGGGCACGATCAGCGCTTCAAGGCCGCCGCCGCCCAGCGCGGCGTCTACGAGCTGACCACGTTTTTCGGCGAGGCGAACGCGTTCCGCCTGGTGGAGAACCACTTCGGCGGGTTCCCCTGGGAGCCGGAAGCCGCCAAGGTGATCGACTACAACTCGCCGTTCACTTACGTGGACAAGATCAAGACGCCGTTCCTGATCCTGCACGGTTCCGAGGACTACCGGACCGGCATCGCGCAGAGCGAGATGATCTACAAGGCGCTGAAGCAGCTCGGGCGGCCGGTGGAGTACGTGCGGTACCCGAAGATCGGGCACGAGCAGACGCGGTCGGGTCCGCCGGTGGCGCGCATGGATCACATGCTGCGGATCATCGAGTTCTTCGAGCGGTATGCGAACAACGACCGGACGCCGCCGGGGGCGGCGCGGCCGAGCGGGAACTGAGGTCACGCGCGGCAATGGCCATCGATCGAACGGAAGCCGAGCAGCCGGTGCTCGACTGGCTGCTCGATTCCGACCCTGCGATTCGCTGGCAGGCGCTGCGGGATCTGGCCGGTGCGCCGGCAGGGGAGGTCGCGGCCGAACGTGCGCGGGTTGCCACCGAAGGCTGGGGAGCGAGCCTCCTAAGTCTCCAGGCCGCCAACGGGCGTTGGGGCGGCGCCGCTTGGAACCGCGGCTGGAACTCCACCATGCATGTCCTGATGCTGTTGCGGGACTTCGGGCTTGATCCGGCGAGCGAGCCGGCGCGCCGTGCGACGGATCTGGTCCGGGAGCAGGTGACCTGGGAGGGATGCGGCCCGCGCGAATGCGCGGCCAACGCGTTCTTCGTTGGCGAGGTCGAACCCTGCATCAGCGGGCAGGTCGCGGCGGCCGGCGCCTACTTCGGACAGGAGGTTCGCGGCCTGGTCCTCCGGCTGCGCGGTGAGCAACTGCCCGATGGCGGCTGGAACTGCGAAGCTGCAAACGGTTCGAGACGGTCGTCGTTTAACACGACGATCTGCGTGCTGGAAGCCCTCCTGGCATACGAACGCGCTTTTGGGACGGACGACGAAACCACGCAGGCCCGGCTCCGCGGGCAGGACTATCTGCTGGAGCGCCGCCTGCTCCGCCGCCGGTCCACCGGAGAGCTGATTGAGCGGGATCGCAAGGGCGGTTCCGATTGGGCGAGGTTCGCGTTCCCGGTGTGGTGGCATTACGACGTGCTGCGGGGCCTCGAATACCTGCGGACTGCGGGCGTCCCTTACGACGAACGGATGGCGGAAGCGATCGAGTTGGTCGCGGCAAAGCGTAACGATGCCGGCCAGTGGCGTCTGGAGACCAGGTATCCGGGCGTAATGCCTGTTGCCATGGGGGAAGAGGAAGGGCAACCTAGCCGGTGGAACACGCTGCGAGCGCTGAGCGTGCTGAACTGGTTTCAGCGGGACCAAGGGCTTGCCGCTTCCTGACGGTCGCGGCCCCGCAGCCTTAACCGCGGGACTTCGTGCCCGTCATCACCACATTCCACGCCAGCCACCGGACCCCGGGAGTGCTGGTCAGCAGGCGATCCAGCGCCGCCAGCGGCTTCCACCAGCCGAGCGTGGCGTCGGTTTCCCGGAAGATCCGCTTCCAGTAGCGGTCCTGGTTCGGGTGCACGCGGTCGAGCAGGAAATACTTCACGAACAGCGCCAGGCCGGCGACCCAGAAGAAGCGGCACTCCAGGTCCGGAAAGTACCGCCGCGCCAGCGCGGCGTCGGCGCGGCCGAGCGGCGTTTCGTCCTCGGTTCGCACCTCGGTCGCCATGCGGCGGTAGACGTTGATCGCCGGGTTGTACCGCACCGGATCCCAGGAAAAGAACCGCCCGCCGGGCTTCAGCGCCCGGAGGATCTGCTCCAGCAGCGCGGCGCGGTCCGCGACGTGGTGGATCGTGTTGGCGACGTAGACGAAGTCGTAGGCGCTCTCCTCGCCCAGGGACTCGCCGGCGATCACCCGGCCCTCTAGCTTTACTCCGTGCAGTTCGGCGAGCCGCAGCGCGGCATTGACCATTCCGGGCGAAATGTCGGTGGTCGTGACGCTCGCTCCCTGCAGCGCGAAGTACACCGAGGATTCGCCGAGCCCCGCGCCGACATCCAGGATTCGCTTGCCGGCCAGCGGACCCATCCGCGCGAGGATCCAGCGGTTCTCGAGCGCCGTGGGCGCTTCGAAGGCTTCGCGCACGGCGACCTGCGTGAGATCGGTGCTTTCGGCCCAGGCGTCGTGAAACTGCGTCTCGCTCTCGTGGATCCGGTTCAACGGACTTCCTCGCTCAGCCGCTCCAGTTCGTGGCGATGGACCGACTCGGCGTCCGGCGTCTCGACGACGTTCACCGCCGACTCCACCACGTAGAGCGGCCTTCGCTTCACCTCTTCAAAGATACGCCCGATGTACTCGCCGAGCACGCCGATGCTCATCAGGATGGAGCCGCCGATCAGGCAGTTCACGATGATGATCGACGCCCAGCCCGGCACCAGGTACCAGCCGAGCAGGCTCCGCACAATGGCGTTGATGGCTTGCGTGATGCCCAGCGCGAAGAATGTCATCCCGGCCAGAAAGCTGAGCCGCAGCGGCGCGGGTGAAAACGAGACGGCGGCGGTCCAGGCGAGCTGCAGCATCTTCACTACACCATACTTCGTTTCGCCGGCCGGCCGCGGACGCCGCACGAACTCTACGGAGGTCTGCGGGAACCCCACCCAGGTGAACAGCCCGCGCATGAAGCGATGCGTCTCGCGCATCTCGCGGAGCTGCAGCAGGCACTTGCGCGAGACCAGCCGGAAATCGCCGACATCAGCGGGCAGGTCCTTGTGGATCAGCAGGCGCATCAGCCGGTAGAACGCCCAGGACGTGATGCGCTTGAACGCGGTCTCGCCGTGCCGCTCCGCGCGCCGCCCGTACACCACGTCGTAGCCGCGGCAGAACTCGCGGACCATCTCGAACATCACTTCCGGCGGATCCTGCAGGTCGGCGTCCATCACGATGACGGCGTCGCCGCGCGCGTAGTCGAGACCCGCGGTCACCGCGGCCTGCTGGCCGAAGTTGCGCGCGAAGTTCAGGATCTTGAGCCGCCGGTCGACTTCGGCCCATTCGAGCAGCAGTTCCAGCGTGTTGTCGCTCGAGCCGTCGTTGATCAGGATGACCTCGAAGGCGTACGGGGCGTGGTCCATCAGCCGGACCAGCTCGGCGCGCAGCAGCCGCACCATGGGACCTTCGTTGTACACGGGAATCACGAGCGAGAGCATCGTGGGCGGCTTGCGCGGCGTCAGGTGATAGCGCGTGGCAGACATGGTTCAGGGTTTCTCGCGGACGAACAGCACGGCGAGCGAGTCTTCATCGAGCAGCTTCCAGCCCCGGCCGGCGCGCGCCAGGGCTTCGAGCGCCCCGCCCCGTTTCAACAAAAGGGCATCGACGCGGTGCCGGTCCAGCAGTTCGCTCCACCGGGGCGCGCCGTTCATGATGTCGAGATACTCGCCCACTACCTGCTCGCCGTAGTAGTTGTGGCGGCCGTCGAGGAAGACCTTCTGGCGCGGATGGTTCCGGTAGATCAGGTAGTCGCCCCACTGGTCCGACGTGAAGACGCGGGAGCTGGTGAATAGCCCGTCATGCCGCGCGTTCATCTGCGCGGGAAACAGGTCCGTCGGCAGATCCTGGGGCCAGGGGATCGAAGGCGCAAGCGCCAGCAGCAGCACGAACGCCGGCGTCCACACCGACCAGTGCCGCACGGCGCCGAAGTCCCGGCCCGCGGCGTCCAGCATCCGCGCCACGGACTTGCGCGCCGACCCCTCCGCCCAAGCGGTCCAGATCGTGCTCAGTTCCACGGCGAGAATCGGCGTCGCGATCAGGAGATAGATGGTGAGATGCCGCACCGAAACCAGCGACGAGTACGCCAGGAACAGGATCCACAGCGCCTCGGTGATCTGCTTGCGCGCCAGCAGCCTTCCGGTGATGGCCACGCCGGCGAGCAGCGCCGCCAGGAAGGCGAGCATCGCCTCGCCGCGGAAGTCGGGCGACTGGAACTCCTTCACGATGGTGATCAGCCAGGGCGCGCGCAGCACCTCGAGGATATGCTCGTGCAGGCCGAAGCCGTACGGATTCGCCAGGGAAGCCACCGCGCACCCGAAGCCCAGCCGCGCATAGCGCCACGCGGCCGTCCAGGGCCGCGCTCCCAGCCACGCTTCGGCCGCGGAGCCCGCCGCCAGCAATCCCAAGTAAGCGAAGAACACGAAGAACCCGCCGTGCAGGTTCGCCCACAGCGCCGTGAGCGGCACCAGGAGCCACACCCAGCCGTCCGGGCGCGCGCGGTCGCGCTCCACCACCCACGCCGCCAAAGTCAGCAGCAGCAGCGTGAAGATGTGAGGGCGCGCGTAGAAGTGCACGTTCATCGCGTTGACCGCCACCAGCACCAGCGGCAGCGCGACGAACAGGTGCGCCCCGCGCCACAGGCTGAACTGGAGGAGCAGCGTGAAGACCCCCGCCAGCACCACGCCCGCCAGCAGCGTGACGCCCTTCAAGCCCCAGGCGGCGTGCGCGGCCGAAAACACCACCTCACTCAGCCATTCGAAGGCGTACCAGGCGCGCGGCTCCACCGAGTAGGCGAACAGATCCCGCGTGGGCACCGCGCCCGCCTCGCGGATCCAGTCGCCAATCCGGATGTGGAACCCGGCGTCGCCGTCCATCAACAGCCGCAGCCAGCCGGCCTCGCTGGTCAGGAACGACCACGCGATCACGAAGATGAAAAACAGGTCCGTCAGCGAGGGGGTCAGCCATTGCCATACCCGCCGGCGCGGACGAACGGACGGAATGCTGTAGGCGTGCGTCGACACGAGATCCTATACGGGTCGCATCGGCGGAAAAGCCCTTGCACTTTAGCGTGTTAGCTATCCTGTTAGGACCATGCCGCGACTGCTGGCCGCGTTCCTCGTCTGCCTCACCCTCGGCGCCCAAACCGCGCCCGCCCGCAAGAAAATCCTCGTGGTCGCCCAGACCAAGGGCTACCAGCACGACTCGGTGCCCGTCGCCCTCGCCGCCCTCCATAACCTGGGCCGCGAATCCGGACTCTGGGACGCCTGGCTCCGCACCGACACGCAACTCGTCACCAAGCGCAAGGGCGGCTTCCGGAACCTCGATTCGTTCGATGCCGTGGTCTTCTACACCACCGGCGAACTGGACCTCGACGCCGATCAGAAAGCCGCGCTCCTCTCCTTCGTCCGCGAGGACGGCAAGGGGTTCCTCGGGATCCATAGCGCCGTCGACACCTTTTACGAATGGCCCGAGTATGGCGAATTGCTCGGCGCCTGGTTCGACGGGCATCCCTGGAACGTGTTTCCCGCGCGCGTGATCGTCGAGGACCGCGCGCACCCTGCCACGCGCCATCTGCCCCCGGCGTTCACCCTGAAGGATGAGATCTACCAGATGCGGAACTTCTCGCGCGACCGCGTGCGCGTGCTGCTCCGGCTGGACGAAACGCAAGTGGATATCAAGAAGAACGGGGTGAAGCGCACCGACGGGGACTTCCCGCTCGCCTGGGTGCGGGAGTACGGCCAGGGCCGGGTGTTCTACTCCGCGTTCGGCCACACCGAAGAGTCGTGGGCGGACCCCGGGATCCGCAAGATGCTCGTCGAGGCCCTCCGCTGGACGCTGCGCCTCACCGCCGGCGACGCGACGCCGCGCCCCCGGCCCTGAACATGTCCGAGCGGGTCCCTTTCCGGGCCACCACGGCGGCCGCGGCCTACCAGGATCTCCGGCTCCCCTGCGCGCTGCTGCTCGACAACGTGCGCAGCATGTACAACACCGGCGCCTTCTTCCGCACCGCCGACGGAGTGGCCCTCGAGAAGCTCTACCTCTGCGGCATCACCGCGCATCCGCCCAAGAAGCAGCTCTCCAAGACCGCCCTTGGCGCCGACGAGTTCGTCCCCTGGGAGCATCGCGCCGACGCGGTGGCGCTCGCGCGTTCCCTGGAAGCGCGCTACGAGATCGCCGCCGTCGAAACCAGTGTCCGCAGCGTCGACCTCTTCGACTGGACCCCGCGCTTCCCGGTGTGCGTCATGTTCGGCCACGAGGTCGACGGGCTCCATCCCGCGCTGCTCGAACTCGCGCACACGCACGTCCGGATCCCGATGCTGGGGCGCAAGCACTCGCTGAATGTCGCCACCGCGGGCGGCATCGTGCTCTACGAACTGCTGCGCAAGTACCGCGCCCTCCGCCCGGGCGGTTGACCCACTACAACTTCACTTCGCCGGATTCCGTCACGTCGACATGCACTGCCTGGGGGACTTTCCCCAGCCCGGGCATGCGCATCATGTTGCCCGCGATCGCCACCACGAACCCGGCGCCCGCCGACAGATGCGCGTCCGTCACCCGCAGCGTGTAGCCGCTCGGCGCGCCGTAGAGCTTCGGGTTGTCGCTGATCGAGTTCTGGGTCTTCGCCATGCAGATCGGGAACGTCCCATAGCCAAGCGCGGTGAAGCGCTCGAACTTCGCGGACGCCTCGGGCGTGATCTCCACCGCGCCCGCGCCGTAGATCTCCGCCGCCAACCGCTCCACTTTCTGGCGCAAGGGCAGCTCGGGCGCGTACAGCGCCCGCGGATCCGAGGCGCGGTCCGCCGCTTCCACCACTGCCTCCGCCAGCGCCCGGCCGCCCTCGCCGCCGCGCGCGAAGACGTCGCTCTCTTCCGCCCGCACCCCGCGGTCGCGGCAGAAATCGCGGATCACGGCCACCTGCTCCGCCGTGTCGGCGTGGAACTTGTTGATCGCCACCACCACCGGAGCCCCGAACTTCGCCAGGTTCTCCAGGTGCTTGCCCAGGTTCGCCAGTCCGAGCCGCAGCGCCGGGATCGCGACCGGCGCCTTCTCGTCGCCGGACCCCTGCGCCGCCAGCGCCCGCACCGACGCGATCAGCACCGCCGCCGCCGGGCGTATGCCGCTGGAGCCCATCACGATGTCGAAGTACTTCTCCGCGCCCAGGTCCGCGGCGAAGCCCGTCTCGTTCACCGCGTATTCGGCCGTGTTCAGGCCGATCCGCTGCGCGAGGACGCTCGACGTGCCGTGCGCGATGTTCGCGAACGGACCGCAGTGTACGATGGCGGGCGCGCCTTCGGTGGTTTGCACCAAGTTGGGCGCTACCGCCTCGTTGAGCAGCGCCATCATGCCGCCCACGGCGCGCAGGTCCGCCGCGCGCACGGGTTGTCCGGCGCTGGTGAAACCGACGACGATGTTCTCCAGCCGCCGCCGCAGGTCCGCGCGCGAGTTCGCGAGCGTCAGAATCGCCATCACTTCGCTCGCCGCCGTGATCACGAAGCCGCTGTCGCGCTCCACGCCGTTGGTCTTGCCCCCCAGCCCCACGCGGATGCGGCGCAGCGCCCGGTCGTTCATGTCCATGGCGCGGGGCCAGGCGACGGAGTTCACGTCGAGGCCCAGCTCGTTGCCGTGGAACAGGTGCGCGTCGAGCATCGCGGCCAGCAGGTTGTGCGCGCTGGTGATGGCGTGGAAGTCGCCCGTGAAGTGCAGGTTGATCTGCGCCGCGGGCTGCACCTGCGACTGGCCTCCGCCCGTCGCGCCGCCCTTCAGTCCGAACACCGGGCCCAGCGAGGGCTCGCGCAGCGTCGCGACGGCCCGTTTGCCAATCTTCACCAGCCCTTGCGTAAGGCCGATGGCGGTGACGGTTTTGCCTTCGCCGTGGCTGGTCGGTGTGATCCCAGTGACCAGGATCATTTTGCCGGGCGGGCGTGCGCCGGGCTCCAGCAGGTCCAGCGGGAGCTTCGCGATGTGCTTGCCGTAGCGTTCCAGACGGGAGGCGTCGACGCCGAGTTGCGCGGCGATGTCTTCGATGGGGCGGAGGGAGGGTTCGGACATGAACCCAACAGGCTACCAGAAGTACGCAAAGCGGGCCCGGGGGGTGTCTAACGGACCCATATCGCGAAGGTGCCGAGGTCCAGTTTCTGTGCGCCAGCGACGACCTGAAAACGGGCGGAACTGCGCGGCGCGCGGATCCGCATGCGCCAGAGTCCGGATACGGAACCCGGGTCCGGTTCGATGTCCACGAGGCCGCCGTCGCCGAGGTTCGTCGAGAACACGGGCATCTTCAGGGGCGGTGCATCGCCGCTGTTGAGGCGGCCGGTTACGCCGGGAGGATCAGTGATTCCCATGCCGTGGAGGTAGAAGGTGACAACAGCGCCCGGCGAAGCCGGGCTGGTGCAGGTGTGGTCAGTCCCATCCTCGTTGCGGGCGAAGGCCTGGAGCGCAGGCGTCACGGTTTGGCCGTTGCAGGTAAGGACCCCGTCTTGAGGATCCGCGAGGCGATGGTCGAGGAAGACCGCGGGAGCGCTCGCCACGACGCGGAGGCTGCGCGTGAAGGTGCGTTCGGGATTGCGAATGCGGACCTCGACGGTATCCCGGCCGGCAATCTCGAATGGCGCCTGGAAGTTCACCTGCAATGGGGAAACGTAGAGCAGCGGGGCTTCGATGCCCCCGACGGAGACCGAAACATCCGAGAGCGAGAAGGGCAGCGCCGGGCCGAGGCCATAGCCCAGCGCCTCCGCTCCGAATCGTTCGCCCAGGGAAAAAACAGTAACCAATCCCCCCGGGACGACCCGGCTGATCGGAATGTTCGTGGCCGGGTCCGTAAAGCATCCGAGACTCTGCGGCGCGTCGAGGGCAACGAGCGGCGGCAGTGAGTCCGCGGTGGCGACGAAGCCGCCGGCTAGCCGGACGGGAGAGTTGGGAAGGCCGTAAACGAACCGGCTGTCGCGGAAGTCACCGGTTCCGGTGAAGCGGGCCACAAAGGCCAGTTCGCGGCGGAAGCGCGGCGTGCATCCCGCCGGCGCCGGCTGGGTGCCGGGAAGATCCGCCGAGCTGGTCAGCCCGGCAATCCTCAGATCGCCTTGGGTGTCGATTTCAAGGTCGGTGATCGAGCTGCCCAGCGAGCCGGTGAAGAAGGTAGACCAGAGCAACGCGGTGCCCGTGGCGTTGAGTTTCGAGAGAAAGCCCGCACCCGTGCTAGCCGAGCTCTGGAACGCCCCGGGGGTGACCGGGTGAGATCCGGACCGGCTGGTGCCGGCCACCAGCAAACTGCCGTCGCGGTCGAGAGCGATCCGGGAAGGGGTGGAGCCATAGAAGCCGGAGAGGTAGGTGCCGTAGATCAGGCGGGTCCCGTCGGCGCTGATCCGCGCGACGTACTGGTGAGTGCACCCAAGGAGCCCGCAACCGCTGATGGGCGGCCTCGGCTGAAAGGCCCCGGGCGTCGTCGCAATCGGATTCCCAGGCAGGTCGACACCCGCCACGAAAATCTCGGCGCCCGCTCCAAAGGCGACCGGTCCGTTCCCATAGCCGACAATGGCCAGGAGCAGCCGGTCCCCCCGAGCACTGAGTTTCACGATGCACCCTGCTCCCAGTTCGCCGGCGCCGATCGTGCCCGGCGTCGGATTGAGGACGAAACCAACGTAGCTCGGCAGGCGGCAGCCCATCAGAGCTTCGCCGGCCGCGTTGACAGCGATTGACACGCTTTCCGCTCCGCCGACCAATGCGACGTATTCGGTGACACCCGACGACAGGAGCTTCAGAACGAACGAGCCGCCGCCTTCGGTGTTTCCGAAGCGATTGGCGCTCGCGAAGCCGAGTGTGCCGCCCAGCCCCGTGATGTACGCCGATCCGTCGGCGGCAACCACGAGGTCGACGGCGGTGCCGCCGGGGAAAGTGCGGGAATAACGCAATTGACCGCCGTCCGGGGAAAATCGGGCGACCCAGACGGATCGTGGCGGGGTCCCGGACGAGATGGTGCCCGCGGCGTAAAGGTCGCCGTCCGGACCGGTACGGAGCGCGGCGATCGACAGAGCTTCCGGAAGATCGGCGAGGGGCTGCGCAAAGGCGGCGCCGAGTACCGCAAAGAGCAACAGAAGAAGGCGCACGGGAACCTCCCAGGACGCGCTTTACTCTTATCTTACCTCGAAGATGCACGAGGAGCCACTGATGCGGGCTCCGGCTAGATTGGGATCTGCGCTGGCCGGGCACGGACATCACGTCCTCACGCCGGCCTGGTTCCGGCCGCCCGCCGTCGTGACGCACCGGAACGCTGGGTTTCGCCATCCCGGGTATGAAACGGCAATTTGCGATCGCCTTGGCCTTCCTGGGGGCCGCCGGTGCGGCCGCCGCGAAGCGTACCGATCATCCGGACGGCTTCTCCTTGACCCATCCGGACGGCTGGGTGGTGGAGAGCGCGGGCGGGCGGATCCGCGCTTCGGCCGCGGACCGCAGCGAGTGGATCGGTATCGAAGCGGCGCCGCTCCCGGGCGAGCGCGATGCCGCCGCCCTCCTGCGCGAACTGGCGGCGGCGGGTCGGCTGGCCGGGCTGCGGGGGGCGCGCGTCGTGGCGTCGCGTGGCAACGGCGCGGAGGCGGAGGTGCTGCTGGCCGCGCCGGGACCCGCTGGTCCGGTGCGGGCGCACGCGCTGCTCGCTGTGCGCGGCGGCGTGGGGACGCTATACCTGGCGGCCGCGCCGGAGGCGCGTTTTCGGGAGCGGGCGCCGGAACTGGTGCGGATCCTCGCGAGTTTCACGCTGCGCGGCAGCGCGCCCGGCGGGCGGTTTGAGCGGATTCGGGAACCGCGGGAGGACGCCTACTCCCTGGAGATCCCGGCGGGCTGGCGCGCGTCGCTGGGCGTGTACCGGAACGCCGCGCTGCCGCCGCGTTTCGAGACGACGGCAGCGTCGCCCGACGGCGCGCTGACGCTGTTTCTCGGCGTGCGCGACGGCGGCGTGTTCGCCGGTCCGGACGCGCAACTGGCGAGCCTCGGGATCCGCGAGGGCGCGACCTACAATCCATCCGGCGTCCATCCGATGCTGGTGCTGCGGTACCTGCCCGGCGACCAGTTCGCGGCGCACTGGCTGCGGGGGCGCCTGCCGGGGGCGCGGCCGGTGCGGGGACAGCCGCGGCCGGACCTCGCGCAGCGGTTCGCGCAACTGCACTACCGGTTCGGCAACGCCGTGAACGCCCGGATCGACGCCGGGGAACTCGAATTCGAGCAGCAGGGCCGCCCCGGGCGGCTGCTGGCGGCCACCGAGGTGTACCCCGCGGGCACGGGCTTCCAGTGGCAGGTGCACTTCTTCGCGGGCTACACCGCGGCGCCGGGCCGCGAGGAGGAGGCGGCGGCGCTGCTGGGCCACGCCGTGGACTCGACGCGCCTGAATCTCGAGTGGCTGCGCCGCGACCGGGCCTTCCGCGGGATCGACCACCAGCGGGCGATGGAGACGATCAGCGCCGTGAACCGGATGTTTCGCGACACCATGTCCGAACGCGCCGAGTCCAGCGCGCGAAACGCGCGCGGCATCGGCGATACCCTCAGCGGAACCTACCGGGTGTTGGACCCGGCGACCAACGAGTACACGACGGTGCAGGCTGGTTCGAACTTCTACTACCGCGTGAACCGCACCAACACGGTGTACGGGTCCAACGTGGAGGAGTCGCGGGTGGATGTGACGCGGATGCTGCGGATCGACTGGGATCGCTAGCGCGGGCGCCGGCCCCAGCGGATCCCGAGCAGGCAGGCGACCGGGAAGGAGCTGAACATCGCGATCTTGAACCAGAGCGCATAGGGCAGCATGGTGAGGTTGAAGGTCAGCGCCCAGGCGAGCAGCGCCGCGACGATCCAGCCCGCGACGCGATTGCCGATCCGGGTGGCGAGCCAGGTGGCGGCGAGCGCGATGCCGCTCCACATCGGCACCACCACGGCCAGCACCCAACCCGGATAGCGGCGCACGTGCGCGGGGATGTTGCCATCGAAGTTGGCGGGGAAGGGATGAACCACGGCGCTGATCGCTTCCACGGCGACGACAAGTGCGAAGGCCAGCACCACTCCGGCCACGACGCCAAGGAAGGTTCGGACAGCGGACTTCATGGTCGTGTACTAAGACGCGCCCCAGGGCGCGGCGCGCAGGTTCTACGATAGCACCGCGGGTTTCGTCCGCCGCCCACCGGCGGCGGCTCCGCCGCAAACGCAATTAGAAAAAGATGCCCCACTCGAAAACGAACCCGGGCGGGCCGTTCTTCCGGAAGTTCGGGATCTTGTACGCTGCCACCACCACCTGGTGCTCCGTGGGACGGAAAAGGAAACCGGTGATGGCGAAGCCGAAGTCGTGCGCGCCGGCGAACCATTCGGCCACCCATTCAATGCGGTCCTTCTTGTCGAGCGGATGCTCGATGCCGAGCAGCACGTTGCCGGTGTTGCGCTTGAAGAGCTGCTCGGTGCCGAACCAGCCGCCCGCGGTGAAGCGCGTGTGCGTCTTCGGCGCCCGGAAATTGAAATGCGCGTAGCTGAACGACCCGAGCCCCATGCCGCGCGTGTTCACGATCCCCATTTGGCCCACCGTGAACTTGGCTTCCGACTCGTTCTTGCTCAGGGGAATCGACGACTTGAAACCGAACCCCAGTGCCTCGTTCTTCGCTCGCGGCGATCCGCTGTTATAGACCGTAAGGGCCAGTTCGGTGTTCTTGCCGACGCCGTAGGTGTAGAAATACGTCCCCAGCCAGTAGGGGTTCTGTCCCCACCACTTGGTTTGGGTTTCGTGCATGAAGAAGTGCTTGCCCTTGGGCGTGATGTCCGCGGAGGGCATGTTGATGATCGCTTGCTGGGCACACGCGGCCCAGGGAAGGCACAGCAGGAGGAGGCGTCTCATGTGGGAGGAGGCGTCTTCCTCAGAATAACATTAACAATCGTTAACGCGGCTCGAGAGCGATCCTCTCTCCCAACGCCTGCTCCACGGCTTTGCGCGAATACGGCAGCGGATGATACTGCCCTTTGGCCCACGGCTCGTAGAGATCCTTGTAGTGCGGGCTGGCGGGATCCCCGGACTCGCCGGGCACGTTCGTCATGACGGAGCGGTCCCAATCGGCGAGGTCGACGATCTGGCGGTACGACGCCCCGCTGGTCTGGCGGAAGCCGTTGCCGCTGGTGGAATTGACGGTGTGGGCGTCGCCGGGCCGCGACATCGCCGGCAGGTGGAACGCGGGTTTGCCGAGAGGATGCCGCAGTTCGACTTTGTGGAGGCTGCCCCACTTCCACTGCTCGGGATGCGGGAACTGCTTGCGCAGTTCGCCGAGCGCGGCCTCGAGCGAGAGGTCGAGCGCGCGCGGGTTCGGCCGGGTTTCGAGTTCGCGGAGCGTGACTTCGAGGGTGGGGAACTTGGACCGCGAATCCTCGCCAAAGAGCGCGCTGGGCAGCCAGGCGATCCACATTTCGTAGATGGCCGCCGCGCGGGATTCCATCGTCAGGCGGCCGTCCCAGGCCAGCAGTTCCCTGACGATCTCGGCGTGCCGCGCCGGCTGGTACTTCTTCAGTACGGCCTGGAAGCGCCGCGCGGGTACGGACAGCACGTCCTGTTGCAGGGCTTCGAAGTCGGCGACGGTGAACTTCTTCGGCTGCCCGAGCACCTCCGCGATGCGCTGGTAGCGGTAGGGCGGCGCCCAATTGTAGGAGAGCTGTTCCTTGTAGCCCTCGGGGAGGATCTTGTGGTTCGCGGTGGCGATGAAATTGCGCGCGGGGTTGTACTCCTGAGGGTGCCGGTCGATGGGGAGATAGCCGTCCCATTCGTACTCGCCGTTGTCGCCCGGCACGGGGAACAGGCCGGTCCAATTCTTGCGAACGGGGGACCACCCGGAGGCGATCCAGCCGATGTTGCCCTTGGTGTCGGCGTAGACGAGGTTCTCGCTCGGGACCTTGTACAGGGCTGCGGCGTCGCGGAACTCCTTCCAATTAGTGGCGCGGGCGACGCGCAGCGCGGCGAGGTAGCCGGCGCCGCCGGGCTCCGCGCCCACCCACTTGAGGGCGTAGGCCAGGCTCTTCGCCCGGTCTTCGTGGATCACGGGGCCGTGCACGGAATACTTCAGTTCCACCGCTTGCGGCCCGCGTCCCTTTACGGCGATCTGCTGCCGCTCGACGTCGAAGTCCTTCCAGGCGCCCTTCCAGCGGTACTGGTTGGGGTTCGCGGGGTTCAGCTTCTCGACGTAGAGGTCCTGCTGGTCGATGCCGACGATGGTGAAGCCGAAGGCGATGTGTTCGTTGTGGCCGAGGGCGATGCCCGGCAGCGCGGGTTCGCCCGCGCCGATGGCGTTCCATCCCGGGGCGACGAGGTGGACGGTCTTGCGGAGGCTGGGCAGCAGGATCGGCCGGTGCGGGTCGTTCGCCAGGATCGGCTTGCCGGTGGCCGACTTGGCGCCGCTCACTACCCAGTTGTTCGAGCCCTGCTCGCCGAGGCGGACGTTGCCGACGGCCTGGCTGTAGTCGCGGATGATGTCGCGGGTGATCCAGCTCAGTTCCAGACCCTTGGGGGGCTGGAGCTTGACGAAGGGATCCGGCGGAGACATCTTTTCGATGAGTTCCGCGCCGAAGCGCGAGACCTCGAGCGAGGTGCTCACTTCGTTCGACGCGTTGCGGGTCATCAGCAGGCCGGCGACGCGCGCGACGACGTCCTCGGGCGCCCACAAGCCTGGGTCATAGCCCGCGACTTCGAATTCGATGGGCCGCTTGCCGCTCAGCCCCTTGATATAGGCGTTGATGCCGTTCGCGAAGGCCGTGGCGATCTGTTTGGTGTCGGGCGAGTAGCTGGCCCATTCGGCGTTCCAGTCGCCGCGGAAGCGGACCAGGCGGGCGATGCGGTCGCGGGCGACGGCGGATTCGCCGAGCACTTCGGCCAGTTTGCCGGTGCCCTGGCGGCGCCAAAGGTCGATCTGGAACAGGCGGTCCTTGGCCGTGATCCAGCCCTGGGCGAAGAAGAGGTCGTCGGTGTTCTTGGCGTAGATGTGCGGGACGCCCCAGGTGTCGCGGAGGATTTCGACGGGCTGTTTGAGTCCGGGGATTTTTTCGGCGGTCAGGGTGACGGGCAGGAGGGCGAGCGCCAGCAAGAGGCAACGGGCATTTGCCGCTCCCTGACGGTCGCGGCCCCGATTGCGGCAACCCCGGATCTCCCCGCCGCGGCTACCGGACATGCTGCTCCACCCATTCGACGTGGCGCTGCATGATGTCGAGCAGGAACTTCGGCTCGCGGGGGCCGTGCGGCGTGCGCGGGTACACCACCATGCGGGCCGGAATGCCCTTGCGCTTGATGGCGTTGAACATCTCCTGCCCCTGCGAAAGCGGGACGCGGATATCCTCGCCCCCGTGCAGGATCATGGTCGGGGTGGTGACCTTGTCGACGTAGCGCATCGGCGACATGCGCAGGTAGCGCTCCGGCTGGTCGTACCAGGCGCCTTCGAAGTAGTCGTCGAGCGTGGCGGGGATATCGTTGGTGCCCCACATGCTGATGAGGCTCGAGATGCCCGCGCCCGAGACCGCGGCCTTGAAGCGCGGCGTCTGGGTGATCACCCAGTTGGTCATGAAGCCGCCGTAGCTCCAGCCCATGACGGCCATCTTGTCGCCATCGACGACGCCCTGCCCGATCAGCGTGTCGACGCCGGACATGATGTCCTGGAAGTCGCCGCCGCCCCAGTCGTTCTTGTTCGCGGCGCGGAACGGGAGCCCGTAGCCGGTGGAGCCGCGCGGATTGGGCCGCAGCGTCACCCAGCCGTTCTGCGCGAACGTGGCGATGGGATAGAGGCCCGAAGCGCCGGTGAAGGACTCGCCGAAGTTGCCCGCCGGTCCGCCGTGGATGTTCAGGATCAGCGGATAGCGCTTACCGTTCTCGTAGTTGACCGGATAGGTGACCAGGCCTTCGACATCGCGGCCGTCCTTGGACTTCCACTTCAGGATTTCGGTCTTGCCGAGCGGGGGCAGCTTCAGATCCGTGTTGGCGGCGCTCACGCGCACCGGGGTCCGGCTGGCGAGATTCATGACGTACGCCTCTACCGGTTCTTCGGACGCCTGCAGCGTGATGCCGAAGGCGCCGGTGGCGGGTTCGAGCTTCAGCGCGCCGAAGGTTCCCTTGGCGGGAAGGAACACGGTCTGCGCCGGGCCGTCGATGGGCATGGCGGCAAGCGCGCGGCGGGTGCCGCGGCCTTCGGCGTAGAGGATCGCTTTCGAATCCGGGGTCCAGTCGACGAGCTGGGGCGATTCGTCGGCGGTCTTCGCCAGGTCGCGTGCCGCGCCGTCTCTGCGGTTGAAGACCGTGATGCCGGCGCCGTTGATGGCGCCGCCCGTGCCGCGGACGAAGGCGAGGAACCGGCCATCGGGCGAGTAGCGCGGCTGGCTTTCGGTGAGCTTCGTGTTGGCGATCGCGACCGCCTGGCCGGTTTCGACGTCGGCTTCCCAGATGTCGGCATGGCGGCCATCGTTGGCGCTGGGCGTCGGCCGCGCGTCGAAGGCGAGCTTGCGCGAATCGGGCGACCACGCAAAAGTGCCGACGTTGTAAGCTCCCGCCGCGACCTTGCGGAGCGCGCGTTTGCCCGCGGCGTCCGTCCCGGTCGCGGCGATCCAGAGGGCGGCGTTGCGGGGATTCTCGTCGACGACGACGAAGTCGCGCTTCTCGCGTTTGACGCGCTCGTCTTCGGGGTCGTTTTCACGGCCGGAGAAGGCGATCCACTTGCCGTTGGGCGACAGTTCGTAGGTGCCGAGGGAGCCGTTGAAGCTCGTCACCGCTTCGGCTTCGCCGCCGTCCACTGGGATGCGGTAGACCTGGTTGCCCTTTTCCCGGGCGCTCGAGAAATAGACAAACTGGCCGTCCGGCGAGAACGAAGGGTTCGCCGCCGACTTGTCGCCGCGAGTGAGCTGGAACCGGGCGCTGCCGTCCGGTTTGCCCAGGAAGACGTGCGTGAGCATTTCGGACTTCTCGCCGTCCATCACCGGGACGGTCTGGGTCCAGGCGACCCACTTGCCGTCGGGCGACGGCGTGACGTCGCCGACGTTCTTCACCTTCATCTGCAGTTCCGGCGTCCATTGCGCGCTGAGCACGCTCGCCATCGCGAAGATCCATTTAGCGGACATATTTCTCCACCCAGGCCAGATGCCGTTGCATGATATCGAGGACGAACTTCGCTTCCCGCGGGCCGTGCGGCGTGCGCGGGTAGGCCACCATTTCCGACGGTACGCCGAGCCGCTGCATGGCGTGGTACATCTCATACCCCTGCGAGATCGGGACGCGCTCGTCGGCTTCGCCGTGCAGGATCAGCAGCGGCGTCTTCACTTTGTTCGCGAAGAAGACCGGCGACCGCTTGAGGTAGTAGTCGGCGTTCTCCCAGGGTCCGCCGAAGGCTTCGATCTTGTTGGCGCGGATGTCGGCGTTGCCGGTCTGCGACACCAGGTTGCTCATGCCGGCGCCGGCCGCCGCGGCCTTGAAGCGCGTGGTCTGAGTAATGGTCCAGTTGGTCATGTAGCCGCCGTAGCTCCAGCCCATGACGGCCATGCGGTCGGGATCCACGATGCCCTGGGCGATCAGGTGGTCGACGCCCGACTGGTCGTCGCCGAGGTCCACGCCGCCCCAGTCTTTGAGCAGCGCCCAGCGGAAATCGCGGCCATAGCCGGTGGACTGCCGCGGATTGGGCCGCAGGATCACCCAGCCGCGGGAGGCGAAGGTCGCGATGGGGTACAGGCCGGGCCGGCCGATGAAGTTGTCGGAGAAGTTGCCGTACGGGCCGCCGTGCAGGTTGAGGATCAACGGATAGCGCTTGCCCTTTTCGTAGCCGACCGGATAGGTCAGCAGGCCCTCGATGGCCGCGCCGTCCTTGGCCTTCCAGCGAATCACTTCCGTCTTGCCGAGCGGCGGCTTCGGCAGGTCGACGTTCGCCGCGCTGACTTGGACCGGTTCGCCGCCGGACAGCGGCTTGACGAAGACTTCGGGAGCTTCGCCGGCGGATTCCATCACGAACCCGATCCACGCGCCCGCTTCGTCGAGCGACATCAGCCCGGGGGGCGCGAACACCGCCTCCGGCGGGCCGTCGAGCGGCATGCCGAACAGCACGTGCTTCGTGCCGCGCGATTCGGTGAACAGGATCCGCTTGCCGTCGGCGCTCCAGCCGGCGATGCGCGGAAGCTGGTCCGGCGTCTTGGCGAGCTCGCGGTTCGGCGAGCCGGCGAGCATGATCCGGTCGTCGCCAGGGGAAAGCGGTTTGCCCGCGCTTGCAACGTACGCGAGCGTCCCGTTGGGAGCGTAGCGCGGCTGACGCTCGCTCGCCTCGGTGGCGGCGACCGGACGCGCCGCGCCGGTGGCGACGTCGATCTCGTGGATGTCGGAACGGGCGCTGTCGTCGGCGAAGGGCGTGGGCCGCACCTCGACTGCCAGACGCTTCGCGTCCGGCGACCACTCGATACCGCTCACGTGGCCCGGACCCCGCCAAAGCCGGTGCGCTTGCGCGTTCGGCTGCGCGGGCGCGATCCACACCGCGTGGTTCGGCGGCGCGTTGGAGAGCACTTTCCAGTCGCGCTTCTCCCGCCGGGCGGGCTCGCGGTCGGGGTCCGGTTCGCGGCCGCCGAAGGCGATCCACTTGCCGTCGGGAGAAACGGCGTACCCGCCCATCAAGCCTCTCCAGTCGAGCACCGGTTGCGCGTCGCCGCCCGCGACGGCGGCCCGCTGCAGCCCCCCGTTCGCCCGGAAGTAGACGAAGCCGTCGGCCGAGAAGGCGGGTGCGGATCCGCGGGCCACCAGGCGCCGGCCCGTGCCGTCCGTCCTCGCCAGGAAGACCCGCGTTTCCTGTTCGCTGACTGTCTTGTCCATCACCCAGCGCGACTGGGTCCAGGCGACGTGCTGGCCGTCGCGGGACACCGTGACGTCGCCCGGGGACTCGATCTTCAACTGGAGCTCCGGCGTCCATTGCGCCGCGAGCAGTCCGGGGACCAGGAGCAACCTAGCGTACATATTTGTCCACCCAATCCAAATGGCGCTGCATGATGTCGAGCACGAACTTCGGCTCCGAAGGTCCGTGCGGCGTGCGGGGATACTCCACCAGCTTCGTCGCGATGCCGCGCTGGCGCAGCGCATGGTACATCTCGTGCGCCTGGCCGAGGGGAACGCGGTCGTCAAGCTGGCCGTGCAGGAACAGCGTCGGCGTCGTCACGTTCTTGACGTGCGTGATCGGCGAGTGCTTCTGGTAGCGGTCGAAGGCCTGGTAGGGCTCGCCGCCGAAGTAGTCCGGGATGAAGCCGAGCACATCCGCCGTGCCGGTGAAGCTCCACAGGTTCGACAGGCCCGCGCCCGCCGCCGCCGCTTTGAACCGCTGCGTTTGCGTGATGGTCCAGTTGGTCATGTAGCCGCCGTAGCTCCAGCCCATCACGGCCAGCCGGTCGGCGTCGGCGACCCCCTGGGCGATCAGCAGGTCGACGCCCGCCTGGTCATCCTCGAAGTCCCTGCCGCCCCAGTCGTTGTAATTGGCGAAACGGAACGCCTGGCCGTAGCCCGAGGACCCGCGCGGATTCGGCCGCAACACGAGGTAGCCGCGCGCGGCGAACACCGCGATCGGGTAGAGGCCCGCGCGCCCGACGTAGTTCTCGTTGAACACGCCCGTCGGCCCGCCGTGGATGTTCAGAATCAGCGGATACTTCTTTCCCTTCTCGTAGCCCAGCGGATACGTCAGGACGCCTTCGACGTCAAGACCGTCCTTGGACTTCCAGCGGACCACTTCGGTCTTCGGCACTTCCGGCTTCGCGAGCGCCGTGTTCGCGGCGCTGACGCGCACGGGCGCGGACCCGCCGACCGGCATCGCGTAGGCTTCCACCGCCATTTCGGGTGTCTCGTGCGCAAAACCGTAGTGCGTGGCCCTCGCGTTCAGCCGCACGCCGCTGACGATCCCGCGCGCGGGCTCGAAAACTGTTTGCGGCGGGCCGTCGACGGGCAGCGCGAAGATCGCCGTGCGCGTCCGCTTGGCCTCGCTGAAAAGGATGCGCGAGGAATCCGCGGTCCAGCCGATCATAGCCGGCTGGTCGTCGTACGTCGCGGGGAGTTCGCGCGCCTGGCCGCTGCGGCGGTCGAGCAGGACGATGCGGCTCTGGAACGCCCACCTGGCGGGAACCGTCGCGGCCCGGGTGTAGGCGAGGAACCGCCCGTCGGGCGAGTAGAGCGGTTTGTTGCCGCGGAAGCTCTCGGCGCGGCCAAGTCCCTTCCAGGCGCCGCTCGCGGCGTCAACCTCCGCGAGTTCACCCTTGGTCCAATCGTCGGCGCCCGGCGACGGCCAGTGCACCAGCGCGATCGTTTTCCCGTCCGGCGCCCACGCGAAGTCGCCGGCGTGGCGCTTGCCGTCAGTGAGTTTCTTCGCCGCGGCCTTCTCCGCGCCCAGCGGCAGAACATAGAGGGATTCGTTCTCGGGATCCTCGCCGACAATCACGAAGTCGCGCTTCTCCTTCCTGGCCTTCTCCTTCTCGGTAGGCGTTTCGTAGGAAGCATAGGCGAGCGTCGCTCCGTCGGGCGAGAGCTCGAACTCGCTGACGTTGCCCTTGCTGTCGGTCACCTGTTCGGCTTCGCCGCCGGCGATGCCGATCCGGTACACCTGCCGCTTGGCGCCACGCGTGGAAAGGAAGTACACGAACTGGCCGTCCGGCGACCAGGCGGGCCCGTTCGAGGATTTCTCGTGCCGGGTCAACTGGCGGCGCTTGGAGCCGTCCACCGCGCCCATCCAGAGCTGGGTGTTGACCTCGCTCTTGTCGGTGTCGAGCACCTGACGCGTTTCGGTCCAGACCAGGAGCCTGCCGTCCGGCGAGGGAGTGACGGCCCCGACGTTCTTGAGCTGGAGGGTGAATTCCGGGGTCCAGCCGCCGGGGGATTGGGCGAACAGGGTGCAAGCGGCAGCGAACAGGATGGCGCAACGCATAGGGGACATTCTATGTCAGTGCAGCACCCGCGAGATAGCTTCAGTTCACTGGATTGACGGCCACTCGGGCGCGCGCTTCTCCTGCGCGGCCTTGCGGCCTTCTGCGAAATCCGCCCCGCGAAACAGTCCGTTGCGCAACCGTACGGCCATCGTCCCGCTGTCGAGCCCCGACATCGTCCGCCGCCTGTGGACGAAATCCAGCCCGCGGTGGATCGCCTCCGCGCTGGCGTGCGCCAGGCGGTCCGCGATCTCCTTCGCCCGGTCGTCGAACTCGAAAGCGGGCGCGATCTCGTGCACCAGACCCATCTGTAACGCCTCCGGAGCGGAGAACACCCGTCCGGTCAGCGCGAGCTCCGTCGCCCGCCGCTCTCCGATGGCCCGGGCCAGCGCCTCGAAGCCCACGAATGGGAACAGCCCCTCGCGGATCTCCGTGAGCCCGAAGCTGGTGCCCTGCGCGGCCACTGCGACGTGCGCGTTCGCCACCAGCGCCACGCCCTCCGCCAGGGCCGCGCCCTGCACCGCCGCCACCAGCGGCTTGGTCAGCTTGCCGCCTATCTGGAGCAGCTTCACGTGCAGGAACCCGTGGTCGACGTTGTCGGGATCCGCGGCTTCGTCCTGGTCCACCCCGGAGCAGAAGACCGGGCCTTCGGCCTCCAGCAGGATCGCGCCGGTCTTGCGGTCCTGCTCGGCGTCCTCGAGCGCGTCCACCAGCTCCCGGCACAACGCGAGGTCCAGCACATTGCGCTCCCCGCGCGCCAGCGTCAGCCGCAGCACCCGCCCGTCGCGTTCCGTCTTCAGGCTCATTCCGGGCCCCCCGTCAGCCACCGTGCGACATTGCGCAAAAGTCTCGGATTGTCCTTCGCCACCGTAGCGTTCATCCCCATCGGCTGGCGGTTCGGTCCGGCGAGCTGCGCCGAGAACATCGCGGCCTCGCCGAAAATCGCCACGCGGCCCCGGCCGTGGCGCAGCACCGCGCCCTGCAGCCAGCCTTTCACCGGGATCCGCTCCGTCCCGGGCTTCACCTCGAACGACCGCTCCACCATCAGCGACTCGACGCCCTCGCCGAACTCGAGCACGGGGTCGCCGCGCTCGATCCGGAACGCGGACCCCGTGAATGTCGCTACCGCGTCCACCCCCTCGGTTACCGGGTGCGCCTTCAGGAGTCCGTTCGCCTTCGAGAACACCAGCGGGCCGGGCTTCTTCTGGTCGAGCGCATAGCCGTTCAGGAACGTGGCGCCAAAGGCCTTCGCCAGCGGCTCATAGATTCCGGGCATCGGGAAGTGGTCGATCATCATCCACAACGCTCCGCCCTCGCGGACCCATTGCTCGACGGCCGCTACTTCCGGGGCGGTGAAACCCGGCACGACGGGTTTTTCCCAGCGCTGTTCGTTCTCTTTGGAGAGTGCGTTCGCGATCACCAGCACCCGGAAGGCCTGGAGGCTTTCCGCGGTGAACTTCTCCCTGCCCGCCACCACGCGATAGCCGTCGCGCTCCAGCAGGTTCGCAAAGGTCGCGTAGCGCCCGTCCTTGGTGTGGAAGTTGCGGTGCGCTTCGTCGATCGCGACTACCGGACCCGCGCCACGGCCGAAGGCCGGCTTGTCAATCGGCGGCTGGAACGCGGTGTCCGAAACCTGCTGCGCGAGCAGCAACAACCACAGGGCCGTCATAAAGGTCGTCATAGCGTCTCCAGCGCCAGATGCTCGGGCGTCTCGCGCACGCACGCCGCTTCGAGGGCAAAACTCAGAAACTGCCGCGTCTTCAGCGGATCGATCAAGGCATCGACATGACCCCGCGCCGCGGCGTGCTTCGCGTCCAGCCAACGCTCATAGTCGGCGCGCGTTTTTGCGATCTTCTCCTCGATTTCTCCGGGAAGCGGCGCGCCCGCCTCTTTGTACCGCTGGATCTCCGGCCCGTGCACGGCCTGCACCGCGGAGTCCCCTTCCATCACGCCGATCCGCGCCGTCGGCCAGCCGAACGTGAAGTTCGGGTCGAAACCCTGGCCGGCCATCGCGTAGTAACCCGCGCCGCTCGCGTGGTTCAAGGTGAGAATGATTTTCGGCACCGTCGCGCAGGCCATCGACTCCACCATTTCCGCGCCCGCGCGAATGATGGCGCCCTGCTCGGCGTCGACGCCCACCATGAAGCCGCTCACGTCCTGCAGATACAGCAGCGGCAGCCGGTGCCGCTCGGCGGTCTCCACGAAGTACGCGACCTTGCGCGCGCTTTCCGTGTATACGATCCCGCCCAGCCGCGGGCCGGCGCCGGTTTTCTGGAAGCCCCGCCGGTTCGCGATCACGCTCACCGGACGCCCGTTCAGTCGCGCGTTCGCACAGATCATTTCCGGCGCGTGGCCGGGCTGGAATTCGAGGTAGTCGTCGGCGTCCACGAGGCGCTCGATCACGTCTTCCACGCGATAGGGCAGCCGGTGGTCCGCCGGCAGCACGTCGTACAGGCCCTCCGCCGGTTTCGCCGGAGCCGCGCCCTTCGGCGACGGTGGCGGCGCGGGAAGCTCGCGGAACTTGGCGCGGATCTGCGCCAGGCATTCGGCGTCGTTCTTCGCCATGTAGTGCGCCACGCCCGACACCGTCGTGTGCATCTTTGCGCCGCCGAGCGTTTCGGCGTCCGTCACCTGGCCGACCGCGCCCTTGACGAGATTCGGCCCGCCGAGCCCCATGAAGCTGGTGCCTTCGACCATGAGGATCACGTCGGAGAGCGCGGGCAGGTATGCGCCGCCGGCGATGCACATGCCCATCACCGCCGCGATCTGCGGGAGCTTGAGCCGCCGCCGCATCAGGCTGTTGTAATAGAAAATGCGCGCCGCGCCGTACGTGCCCGGGAAAATGCCGTCCTGATAGGGCAGATTCACGCCCGCCGAGTCGACCAGATAGACGATCGGCAGGCGGTTGCGAATGGCCACCTCCTGCGCGCGCAGGATCTTGTGGATGGTCTCGGGCCACCAGGCGCCGGCTTTCACCGTGGCGTCGTTGGCGACGACGACGGCGCAACGGCCTTCGATCTTCCCGATGCCGGTGACGACGCCCGCGCCCGGCGCCTGGCCGTCGTACTCGTCGTAGGCCACCAGAAGTCCGATCTCGAAGAACAGCGATCCCCGGTCCAGCAACTGGCTAACGCGCTCGCGCGCGGTGAGCTTGCCGTCCTTGTGTTGCTTCTCGATCTTCTTCGCGCCGCCGCCCTGCCGCAGCCGGTCCTCGAGATCGTGCAGCTCGGTTACCAGTTGCCGCATGTGTTCCGTCGCCGATGAACTCATGAACCCATCAGGATAACCCGCCTGCCCCGCCGCGGACGCGGTGCGCGGACCACCCAGCGCTCCGATCTTCTTAGAAAAGTTCGATCGACAGGGACCCCCCCGGTTCACATAACGTGAAGTGATCCTAATCCTGTGTCTAGGTGCTGGGGTGCGCTCCAGCCGGGCCTCCGAAGGCGAAGCGGAAGCTGTTCGCCGCCAGGACCTCCAGTTCGGCTTCGCTGAACCCGAACTCCCGCGCGGCGAGCTCGTACTCGCCGGCCAGCGTGCACTCGAACAGCGCCGGATCGTCCGTATTCAGTACCAGCGGGACCCCGGCTTCGAACAGCCGCCGCACCGGGTGTTCGGCCCGCGACTTCACCGCCCCCGTGCGCACGTTCGATGTGATCGAAATCTCGAGCGGCACGTTCCGGCTCTTCAGCTCTGTCAGCAAGGCCCGGTCTTCAATGGCGCGGATGCCATGACCGATGCGCTCGGCGCCGATCTCCAGCGCGTCCCAGATGCTCTGCGAATCGGTGGTCTCGCCCGCGTGCGCCGTCAGGCGCAGCCCCCGGTCGCGCGCCTGGGCATAGAGATCGCGGAACCACAGCGCCGGCCCGCGAGCTTCGTCGCCGCCGATCCCGATGGCGACCACGCCGTCGTTCACGCGCTCGGCGGCGAGATCGAACACCGGCGCCGCTTTCTCCGGACCGAACTGCCGCACGGCGTCGATGATCCAGCGCACCGTGACCGGACTGAGCGCGGCCTCGCGGTTCACGGCGTCGTAGATGGCCGGGAAGTCCTGCTGCTTCCACAGGATCATGCCCGCGGAGATGGTGATCTCGGCGAGGGTGACCCCTTGCGCGGCGAGCGATTCGAGCAGCCGCCGCGTGGCGATCGCATAATCGCGCGGCGTGCGGAGGAACCGGTTCACCCACACGTAGCTCTGCAGAAAGCCCAGGAAATCCGTGTAGTGGAAGCCCTCGCGGATCTCGTCCTCGGTCAGCCCGGGCTCAATCTCGTAGAGCGTCAACGGCTCGACGGAGCCTTCGAGATGCAGGTGCAGCTCAGCCTTCGGCAATTCGCGGAGCCGCGGAGTCATTCTTGCCATAATAGCGGCCATGACTCCGTCCCCGGTGGACCTGCTGCTCGCCGGCCGCAATGGCGACCCGTTCGCGCTGCTCGGCCCGCACGCTGGCGGAAACGGCGGCTGGGAAGTCCGCGTGTTCGCGCCGCTCGCCGCGGCGGTCACCGTCGAAGCCGGCGACGAAGCAGTGCCGGCCGCCCTGGTGCGTGAGCAGGGCTACTTCGTCGCGAACCTCGAGGGGCACCCGGGCGCTTACCGGCTGCGCGTGGACGGCAAGCTGCGGGAGGATCCGTACCGGTTTCCGCTGCTGCTCACCGAGTTCGATCTGCACCTGTTCGGCGAGGGAACCCACCGGCAGGCTTACGACTTTCTCGGCGCGCACCCCGTCACCGTGGACGGCGTGGCGGGCGTGCGCTTTGCCGTGTGGGCGCCGAACGCGGCGGTGGTCAGCGTGATCGGCGAATGGAACCACTGGAACCCGAAAGCCCACCCGATGCGGCGGCGGGACGCCGGAGTCTGGGAGCTGTTTCTTCCCGGGATCCGAACCGGCGTTTCTTACAAGTACAAGATCCGCACCACCGATAACCGCGAAATCGATAAGGCGGATCCCTACGGGTTCTTCGCGGAGCCCGCGCCTTCGAACGCTTCGGTGGTGTACGACATCGGCGGCTACGCGTGGCGGGACCAGGCCTGGATGGAACGGCGCGCCGCGACGAACTGGCTGGACGCGCCGGTCTCGATCTACGAAGTACACCTCGAAAGCTGGCTGCACAAGGACCACGAGACGCCGCTGACGTATCGCGAGCTGGCCAAGACGCTGGTCGACTACGTGGTCGAGATGGGCTTCACGCACATCGAACTGATGCCCGTCCTCGAGCACCCGTACTCGGGGTCGTGGGGTTATCAGGTGACCGGATTCTTCGCGCCGACCTCGCGCTTCGGGACCCCGGACGACTTCCGCTACTTCGTGGACGCATGCCACAGCGCCGGCATCGGCGTGCTGCTCGACTGGGTGCCGGGGCATTTTCCGAAAGACGCGCACGGGCTCGGGTACTTCGACGGCACCGCGCTCTATGAGCACGCCGACCCGCGCATCGGCGAACACCGCGACTGGGGCACATTCGTCTTCAATTACGGGCGCCATGAAGTGCAGAGCTTCCTGCTTTCCAGCGCCAACTTCTGGTTCGAGCAGTATCACCTGGATGGCATGCGCGTCGACGCCGTCGCCTCGATGATCTACCTCGACTTTCAGCGCAACCCCGGGGAGTGGCTGCCCAACCGTTACGGCGGCCGCGAGAACCTGGAGGCGCTGGAGTTCATCAAGCGCTTCAACGAACTGGCGCACCAGTTTCCGGGCGTCATGACCATCGCCGAAGAATCGACGGATTTTCCGGGCGTGACCAAGCCGGTGTACCTCGGCGGCCTCGGCTTCACCATGAAGTGGAACATGGGCTGGATGCACGACATGTTCAACTACTTCAAACGGGATCCGGTGCACCGGCGCTACCACCAGACGAACATTACCTTCTCGCTCTGGTATGCCTTCAATGAGAATTACCTGCTGCCCATCTCGCATGACGAGGTGGTGCACCTCAAGAAGTCGCTGCGCTCGAAGATGCCCGGCGACGAATGGCAGGGCTTTGCGAACACGCGGGCGTTCCTCGGCTACATGTTCTTCCATCCCGGCAAGAAGCTGCTGTTCATGGGCTGCGAACTCGGCATGTACGAGGAGTGGGCCTGGCAGGGATCCCTGCCCTGGCACCTGCTGCAGTGGGAACCCCATCGCAAGTTGCAGGCCTACGTCAAGGAACTGAACCGGCTGATCACCCGCGAAGCCGCGCTGCACGAGGTGGACTTCGAATCCGCCGGGTTCGAGTGGATCGACTTTCGCGACCTGGACATGTCGACGCTGTCGTTTATCCGCTACGCGCGCGGCCGCAAGAGCTTCGTCGTGGTGGTGTGCAACTTCACGCCCGTGCCGCGCGAACGCTACCGGCTGGGCGTGCCGCAGGGCGGCCTGTACCTGGAGATCTTCAACTCGGACGCGGCGATGTTCGGGGGCACCAACCTCGGCAACGGCGGCGCGGCGCTGGCGCACGAGTTCTGGACCCATGAGCGCCAGTACACGATGGAGATCACGCTGCCGCCGCTGGGCGTCGTGGTGTTCCGGCCGGCGGCGGAACCCGCGCTCGAGCCGGAGGCCGCCTCAGAAGACTTCGAGCTCGACCGGAGCGCCGGCGCCGCATCCGAGGAGTTGGGCGGCGGAACCCTGGTTGGCGGCGACCTCGAAGTACCCGGAGCTGCCCGCGATGACGAAGACCTCGCCGATTGAGGTCTCGGCGTAGGTCAGCGCGAGCCGCCGCAGCCGTTCCAGACCCACGCGCAGCTCGAACGGCCGCGTGGGCAGGTCCGGAAACTGGTCGAGGTGCAGGTTTGTGATCAGGTTCCCGAAACGATCCACCTTGAGGACCGTGGCGCTCCACACGCGGCGGGCGGTGCGCTGCGGTTCCGCGAGCGCGAGCTTCGTGTAGTCGTGGATCGGCTTGCCGAAGGTCGCGGGCGCCAGCGGTTTCGCCAGATGCGCCGCGCAGGGCGCGAAGATGTCGCGCCCGTGGAACGTCCGGCTGACCGCCTTCCGGAAGAACTTCTCGTTCGTGACATGCCGGACGCGGTGTTTCGGTTCCCGGGCGTAGATCATCGAAAAGACGCCGTTGTCGGGCCCGATGAAGAACTGTCCGCCGGCTTCGGCGAGCAGCGGACGGCGGGCGGAGCCGACGCCGGGGTCGACGATGGCGACGTGGATGGTCTTCTTGGGAAAGCAGGCGTAGGCCTCGGCGAGGACGAACCCGCCTTCCTGCACGTTGTACGGCTCGATCGCGTGCGTGATGTCGACGATCTCCGCCGCGGGCCGCAGCGACAGGATGACGCCTTTCATGGAGGCGACGAAGTGGTCGCGGTCGCCGAAGTCGGTAGTGAGGGTGATAAGAGGACGCGGCATGGGATTTCCGGGCCGCGTTGCTAAACTGAAACTGACGCAGCCAATGCGATTTTACTTCGATCACAATGCCACCACGCCGGTGGCTCCGGAAGTGCTGGAGGCGATGCTGCCGGCCCTGACCGGCGTGTACGGCAACGCCTCCAGCATCCACCAGGAGGGCCAGCGCGCCCGCCGGGCGGTGGAAGAGGCGCGGCGGGAGGCCGCGCTGCTGCTGGGCGCGGAGCCGGCGGAGATCGTGTTCACCAGCGGCGGCACCGAGGCTGACAACATGGCGGTGCTCAGCGTGGAGTCGGGGCACGTGATCACGGCGGCGCTCGAGCATCCGGCGGTGCTCAAGGCGTGCGCGGCCCTCGAAGCCCGCGGGGTCGCGGTGACGTATGTGACTGCCAGGGCGTCCGGGGTTGTGGATCCGGACGACGTGCGGCGCGCATTGCGTCCCGATACGAAGCTGATCGCCGTGATGCACGCGAACAACGAACTGGGCACGGTGCAGCCCCTGGCGGCGATCGCCGCGATCGCCCGCGGGGCGGGGGCGCGCCTGCACGCCGACGGCGTGCAGGGCGCGGGCAAGCTCCCGGTGGACGTGAAGGAGCTGGGCGTCGACACCTACGCGATCAGCGCGCACAAGTTTCACGGACCCAAGGGCGTAGGTGCGTTGTACGTCCGCAACGGCGTCACTCTCGCGCCGCTGCTGCATGGCGGGCGCCAGCAGCAGGGCCAGCGCCCGGGGACCGAGAACGTCGCGGGATCCGTCGGGTTGGGCCGCGCCGCCCAGCTGGCCCGCGAGACGCTGGCCCAGACCGGGCCGCGCATCGCCGCGCTGCGAGACCGGTTGGAGCAGGGGATCCTGGCGCGGGTGCCCGACACGCACGTCAACTGCGGGGCGTCGCCCCGGACGCCGAACACCACGAGCATCACGTTCCGCGGCATCGAAGGCGAGCCGCTGGTGATCGCGCTGGACCTGCGCGGCTTCGCCGTTTCGAGCGGGGCTGCGTGTTCGAGCGGCGCCGTCGCGCCGTCGCACGTGCTGCTGGCCATCGGCCTGAAGAAGGAAGACGCGCGGTCCACGATCCGCTTCTCGCTGGGCCGTGGCAACACGGCGGAACAGGTGGACGCGCTGATCGAGGCGGTCGCCGCCAGCGTGGCGGCGTTGCGAAAGGTGGCGCCGGCTTATGCCTGACGCTCTCACCGCGGTCGCCATGTCGGGCGGGGTGGACTCCTCCGCCGTCGCCGGACTCCTCCATTCCCGCGGCGAGCGCATCGTCGGGCTCACCATGCAGCTCTGGAACCAGCAACGGCTGCCGGCACTCGCCTCCGAAGGCGCCACCGGACGCTGCTGCTCGCTCAACGACGTCTACGACGCACGCTGGGTGGCGAATCAGCTCGGGATCCCCTATTACGTCGTGAACTTCGAGGATCGCTTCGAGGAACAGGTAGTCAAGCCGTTCGTCGCCGAGTACCTCGCCGGGCGCACGCCGATCCCCTGCACGCTCTGCAACAACTTCATCAAGTTCGACCAGTTCCTTGACATGGCGGCGGGCGTGGGCGCGGAGAAGATCGCCACCGGCCACTACGCGCGCATCGACTGGAACGCGGACGCGGACCGCTGGGAACTGCGGCGCGGCGTGGACACCGCCAAGGACCAGACGTATTTTCTCTTCGGACTGACACAGCCGCAACTGGCGCGAACGCTGTTTCCGCTAGGCGGCTATACCAAGCCGGAGGTTCGCGAACTGGCGCGCGGCCTCGGGATCCCGGTGGCCGAAAAACCCGACAGCCAGGAGATCTGCTTCGTGCCGAACGGCGACTACGCGGCGTTCATCGATGCGTACTTCGCCGAGCAGGGCATCGCCGCCGGCCGGACGCGCGGCGAAGTGGTCGATACGGAGGGCCAGGTGCTCGGCGAGCACGCGGGCGTGCACCACTTCACGGTGGGCCAGCGCCGCGGGCTGAAGATCGCCAAAGGGGAGCCGCTGTACGTGATCGCGACCGAGCCGGCCGCGCAGCGCGTGATCGTGGGCCGCAACGAGGATCTGCTGCGCGCGCGCCTCCGCGTGAAGGACATGAACTGGATCTCGATCGCCGCGCCGGCCGCGCCCGTGCGGGCGGAGGTGAAGATCCGCAACAAGCACGCCGCGGCGCCCGCCACCGTCACGCCGGCGGGCGAGGGCCTGGTGGAGGTCCGTTTCGACGAGCCGCAGCGCGCCGTCACTCCCGGCCAGGGCGCGGTGCTGTACGATGGCGACCGCGTGCTCGGCGGCGGATGGATCGAATAACTTGCAGCGGATCGCTTATTGGAGCGTGGCGGCGGCCCTGGGGTTGCTCGCCGAAGCGCCGCTCGGGCTCGCGCGGTGGCTCGCCCGGGGCTATGTGTGGCTGCTGCAGTTGCTCCTCCCGCGGCTGCGGCGCATCGGCCGCCGGAACCTCGCGATGGCCGGCTTTTCGGACCCCGAGCCAATCCTCGATGGCGTGTTCCGGTCCCTCGCGCGCCTGATCCTCGCCGTGGGACGCTTCCCGCGCATCCATGCGACCAACCTGGACCAGTGGATCCGCTTCGAAGGACTCGAGCACTTCGACGCCGCCCTGGCGCGGGGCAAGGGCGTGCTGTTCTTTACCGCGCACGTCGGCGGCTGGGAACTCAGCGCGTTCGCGCACGCCTTTGTGCGCGGCCCCATGGACGTCGTGGTGCGGCCGATCGACAACCCGCGCATCGACGCTCTGATCGAGCGGCGGCGCTGCCTTTCGGGCAACCGCGTCATCGCTAAAAGAGACGCCGCGCGCTCCATCCTGCGGTCGCTCAAGGAAGGGCGCGCCGTGGGGATCCTGGCGGATCAGAACGTCGTGCGCGAGGAGGGCGAGTTCCTCGACTTCTTCGGGATCCCCGCGGCCACTAACACGTCGTTCGCGCGGCTCGCCTTCCGCAGCGGCGCGGCCGTAGTGCCGGGCTTCGCCGTATGGGAGGAGAGCGAACGGCGGTACGTCCTGCGCTACTTCCCGGAGGTGCCGATGACGGGCGACGCGCTGGCCGACACCCGGCGCCTCCACGCACTGCTCGAGCAGGTGATCCGGCGGAATCCGGACCAGTGGCTCTGGATCCACCGCCGCTGGAAGACCCGGCCGGCGGGCGAGGCTCCTCTCTATGACTAGCGGTTGTACGATTGAGGCATGTTCCGGGACCGGGCGGAGGCGGCCGATCGGCTGGCGGCGCGACTCGCGGGTTACCGCGGGCGGCGGCCCCTGGTGCTCGGCCTGCCGCGCGGCGGCGTACCCATGGCCCGGCGCATCGCGGACGCGCTCGAAGGGGAAGTCGACGTGATTCTGGTGCGAAAGCTCCGCGCGCCCGGCAATCCGGAACTGGCCGTCGGCGCCGTGGACGAAGAGGGCCACGTGCATGTCGCCCGGTACGCGGAAGAGCTGGGCGCGGACGCCGGATACCTGGAGCAGGAGACGGCGCGGCAGCAGGCGGTGATCCGCGAGCGGGCGGACGAGTACCGCGCGGTGCGTCCCGCGGCGGAAGCGCGCGGGAGGATCGTGATCGTCGTGGACGACGGCGTGGCGACGGGCGAGACCTTGCGCGCGGCCCTCGCGTGTCTCCGGGCGCGCGGACCGGAGCGCCTGATCGCAGCGGTAGGCGTCGCGCCGCCCCGCGTCGCGGCGGAACTCGGCGAACTCGCCGAGGAAGTGGTGGCGGTGGAGACGCCGGACTGGCTTTCGAGCGTCGGCGAGTTCTTCGATGACTTCTCGGAGGTCTCGCAGGAGCAGGCGGTGGCGGCGCTGCGATGAAGAATCCCCTGGACCTGATGACGCGCCTCCGGGCCTTCGACGAGCCCGGCGACGGCGCCGCGCGCAAATCCCGCGACCTGGCCCTGCAACTCCTGGAATGTTCGCCGCGGCCGTTCTCCCGGGAGCAGTTCGAGCCGGGCCATATTACGGCGACCGCGTTGGCCTTGTATCCCGTGCGTCCGGCTTTGCTTCTGGTACACCACCGGCGGCTGGAGCGGTGGCTGCTGCCGGGCGGGCATGTGGAACCCGAGGACGATACGATCGACGGCGCGGCGCGCCGCGAGGCCCTCGAAGAGACTGGGGTCCGCATCGCGGCGCTCGCCGGTCCGCTGGCGGGCGTGGATGTCCACGGGATCCCGCCCAAGAAGAAGGAGCCGTTCCACCTGCACCACGACGTGATCGTCGGGTTCCGGGCCGGCGGGGAGACACTCGAGTGTTCCGAGGAGAGCTTCGCCACTCTCTGGTGCGGCGAAGGGGAGTTCGACCGTTACGTGCTGCCCGAGAACATCCGGCTGGCCTACGCGCGGGTGCGAGGCGCGCTCCGGTAAGATAGAAAGAATGGCTGAGAAAGAGAAAAAAGGGATGCCGCCGCTCGGGCAGTGGCTGCCGGCGGTGGCCCTGGGCTGGCTGATCCCCGGAGGCGGGCATTTCCTGCTGAAACGCGCCCCGCGGGGCGCCGTGCTCGCGGCGACCATCGCGATCACCTTCCTGCTGGGCCTGCTGATGCGCGGCGTGCTGTTCGAACCGCAGACCGGCGACCTGCTGACCACCGTGATCTACTGCGGCGGTTTCGCCGGCAACCTGGCCAGCGGGATTCTGTACCTGCTCACCGTCGCCGTCGGCTACAACCAGCCGGATGTTGCCGGCCACGTCCACGACTACGGGACGAAGTTCCTGGTCGGCGCCGGGCTGCTGAACATTCTGGCGATCGTCGACGCCTTCGAAATCGCGACCGGAAAGAAGGACTAACGATGCCCAAAATGACGCTGAGCCATCTTGAGGTGTCCATCCTGTTCGCGCTCGCCGTGTCGATCGTCCTGGGCGTGATCACCAAGCACACCGACCGGGAGCGCATGCGCTACGCGGCGTATTGCTTCGCGATGTTCATGCTGACGCTGTTCGGCCTAAGCTGGCTGATGAAGCTCGGCCACGGCTAACAAAAAGAACGGCCGGGAACACCCCCGCGCTCCCGGCCGCCGGCGAATCCGGACTGAGGTCAGGCTGCCTGAAAAAGGCCCGGTTGCATCACTCGATCGGGAGTAAAGCCCAGCAACTGCTCGGGGTATCTGCGGATCAGATCAGCGGGAGCGCGTCCCCGGCCTTCGCCTTCGAGCGCCCGCAGCGCCAGCGCGTTGGCGACAGACTTGGCGCCGGAATCGTTGTTGAAGATCACCACCGTGCGCTCCGCGTAGCGGTGGATCCTGTCGATGCGCCCCTTCCACTCGGCCAGTTCCTCGAGCGAATACAGGTAATCGTGCTGGTGCGCGCGCGGCGCACCCGGCTCGAAGTGGCCGAGGGAGTTCGCCGGATTGCGCCCGTGCAGGCGCACGTAGCCGGTCCGGGAGGTCAGAAACGCGGTGGGCGGCATCGCTCGCGTGTAAGCCGGCTGGTCGATATTGCAGAAGCCGACATGGTAGTCGATGAACACGCCGACGGCTTCTTCCCGCGCCCAGGAATCGTGCCGCATCTCGGCCGCTAGCGGGAACTCGTGAAACGCCCGCCGCAGCGCGAGGAAGAAGTCGCGGTTCTCCGCCGTGAACCGGAACGACCACGGGAACTGCATCAGCACGGCCGCCAGACGTCCGGAGTTCAGCAGCGGCCGCAGCCCCGCCTTAAAGGCCTCGATCTCGCCCCGCTCCAGCACCCGCTCGTGCGTGAACCGCTGGTGCAGTTTCGCCGTGAAGACGAAGCGCGGATTCGCCTCCACTTTGCGCAGCCACAGCCGCGACACTTCCGGTTTCAACGCTTGGTAGAACGACGTGTTGATCTCCACGGCGTCCACCAGCGAGCCCAGCGTCTCCAGCGGATGGAACGAACGCGACTTCTGCCGTGGGTACACCGGGCCGTTCCATTGCGGATACGACCAGCCGGCGACCCCGATGTGCAGCGACTTCGGAAGGGACATGTGTATCTCCGCTTTCTCTTCGCCCTCTAGCTTAGGCGAAAGTAAGGCGAAGATCAAGCCCGCCCGCCACCCCAAGATGTAGTTCTACGGATTGTTGTGCCACCATAGCGGGAAGATGACCTTCGCCCTATTTCTCCTGGTGCTGGCGGCCATGGTCATTGCCCTGGCCGCTAAGCGGCTGGACCAGCCCTATCCCATTGCGCTCGTGGTGGGCGGGATCGTCGTAGCGTCGGTTCCCGGCGTGCCCGAGATCCGCATCGACCCGCAACTGGTGCTGGCGCTGACGTTGCCGCCGATTCTGGGCGAGGCCGCGTACTTCACCTCCTGGCGGGACTTCTGGCGTTGGAAGCGGGCCATCTTCCTGCTCGGCTTCGGGCTGGTGGTCGCCACCAGTGCCTTTGTCGCCGCGATTTGCGTGCACTTCATCACCGGGATGACCTGGGCGACCGGTTTCGTACTGGGCGCGATCGTCTCGCCGCCGGACGCCGCCGCGGCCACCTCGATCCTACGCGGGCTCCGCCTGCCCCGCCGCATTGTCCAGATCCTCGAAGGCGAAAGCCTGGTGAACGACGCCGCGGCGCTGACCGTCTACCGGTTCGCCGTCGCCGCAGTGGTGACCGGCACGTTCTCGGCGGGAGAAGCCGCGCTCCAGTTCCTGTGGATCTCCCTGGGCGGCATCGCGATCGGGACGGCGCTGGGATTCGGGTTCGTGTGGTTGTTTCCGCGCATCCGCGATGCGGAAGTCGAGATCCTGTCCACGTTTCTGCTGAGTTACTCCGCGTATCTGGGCGCCGAAGCCGTGCATGCCTCGGGGGTGCTGGCGACGGTGGCGGCGGGCCTGGTGCTCGGCTGGCGCTCGGTGGAGATCTTCAGTGCCTCCATGCGGATCCGGGCCACCGCCGTGTGGCAGAGCGTGGTGTTCCTGATCAACGTGGGCGTGTTCTTTCTGATTGGCCTGGAACTGCCGCCGGTGCTGCACTCGCTGGGCGGCTATCCGCCTTCCCTGCTCCTCGAATGGAGCGCCGTGGTCGCCGGCGGGGCCATCCTCATCCGGATGGGGTGGGTCTGGGCCGGGGCGTACCTTCCGAGATGGCTCTCCGCTTCGGTCCGCAGAGCGGAGCCCGACCCGGGCTGGAAGGGCGTAACGGTAGCGGGTTGGACCGGACTCCGCGGCGTGGTGTCGCTGGCCAGCGTGCTGGCGCTCCCCGTGGAGACCGCCACGGGCCTGCCCTTCCCTTACCGGAACCTGCTGATCCTGCTGACTTTCGCGGTGATCCTGAGCACGCTGCTGGTGCAGGGGTTGACGCTGCGGCCGCTGATCCTGTGGATGCGGCTGCCGCATGACCGGTCGAGCGAAGCCGAGCAGTTGACCGCGCGGCTCCACGCCAACGACAAGGTGATGGAGCGAATCGGCGAAATGGAGGCCGCCGCGGCGGGTCCGCCGGCGGTGATCGAGCGCGTGCGCGGTTACTACGAGGATCGCGGCGCGGAATTGCGGTCGCGGCTCGAAGAGGAGGAAGGCACCGAAGCGCGGGAACGGCCCGGCGAGTTCCAGACCATCGCCGAGCAGCGGATCTGGTGGGAACTCGCGCGCGTGGAGCGCGACGCGGTGGTGGCAATGCGCCGCCGGCAGGAGATCGGCGACGAAGCCATGCGGGAAATCGAACGGGAGATCGACCTCTTGGAAGCCCGGATCGTACCGCGTTAGGCTGTGGCGGGGTTCGCCAGCCCCTGGAGCAGGTCCGGGATTTTCACCAGGGAGCCTGTTACGACCAACTGTGCGGCAGCCGCTACTTCCGGGGTCTTAGGCTCGAAGGCGATCGAGGTCCCCGCGGCACGCAGGAGACAAACATCGTTGACGTTGTCCCCGATCGCCACCACCGCGGCGGCGCTGAGGTGAAAGCGCTCGAAGAGGTGCTCCAGAACGTTGCGCTTGCAGATCTCGTGTTCCGGACAGCCGGCGGCGTGAAAAAACGCCGGCGCGAGCGTCAGCTCGCCCGACGCGACGCCGCCGCGGAAGCGCATCAGATTGGCGATGCTGAAATCGGCGAAAACCCGCCGCCGCAGGATCTCCGTGGCCAGGTGGTAGCAGTCCGAGACCACCCCGACGCGGTAGCCGGCCCGCCGGAGCGCCACCACGGCTTCCACGGCGCCGGGCGTGAGTTCGAGTTCCCGGGCAGTGTCGATGAACTTCTGCTTGGGCGTCCCGGCGAACAGCGCCGCGATCCGGCGGGCCCGCTCCGTGGCCGGAACATCGTCGCGGTCCAGCCACTGCGCCAGCGCCGCGGTCTTGCCGGTCCGCCGGGCCAACTCCAGGATGAAGCGCGAGCGGACCAGCGTGCCATCCATGTCGAACAGCGCGAGGCGCTGCAGGGAGCCGAGGCGGGCCAGGGCGAGGCCGAGTTCGGCCTGCATGTGCCGTTCGATTTCTTCCACCTCGCGGAACTGCTCGCCGCCCAGCCGGCCGTGCCGCTCGGCGCGGTCGAGGATGACGCGCACCACCTGGCGCGCCATGTCGCCCAGGGCGTCCAGGGTCTGGCTCTCATGCTCCAGATGCCCCGCATCCACCTCGACCACGCGCGCGCCCGCCAGCACGGAATCGATCAGAAGGCCGAGGTCGACTCCGTAATCGGTTTCGAAGCGGCAGCGCTCCAGCCAGTCGCGGCGGGCGGCGATCAGACCGCCGAGGGGTTGGGCGAATTGCGCGAGTTCGGGGAAGAACACGCTCAGCAGCGGCTTGGCGGTCAACTCGGTTACCCGGCCGGCCTGCCGGGTGAAACGGGCCTTGACGAAATCGGCAGCGCCTCCCAGCAGGGGCGCAGTGAGGATCGCGATCAGATCCGGGCGAAGCCCTGCCAGGTCCCCGTCCAGGTAGACGACGAACTGGCCGCGCGACGCCTGCAGGCCATCGAACATCGAGGTCCCCTTGCCGAGAAGGGTGCTCGTGATCACGCGAGCCCCCGCCGCGGCAGCGATGCCCGCCGTCTCATCAATGGACCCGTCGTCGATTACCAGGACCTCGCTCACGCCGGGATCCTGGAGGGCGAGGCGTATCACCGACGCGACCCGGTTTGCTTCGTTCAGCGCAGGAATAACTACCGAGATCACTCGTACCTCCCGGCGAAGTTAAGTCTATTTCATATTACGCCAGGACGAGAGGGTTCCTCTACCGCGCCTGCAGTTCCTGGGCGATCAACTGGCGCAGGACATCCACTTCGATATTCACCTGAAGTTGCTTGCCGTTGACGAACAGCGAGGGCGTGCCTTCCACGCCGGCGCGGAGGCCTTCCGTGATCTCGCGGTCGATGCGGGTCTTCGTCCGAGGCGAGTCCAGCGTCGCGGTGAACTTCGGAAGATCGAGCGAAAACTCCTTGGCCCAGTTCAGCACCGCGGTGCGGGTGATGTAGCGGGCGTTGGCGTACAGCTTGTCGTGCATTTCCCAGAACTTGCCCTGCTCCTGGGCGGCGATGGATGCCGCCGCCGCCAGCCGGGCGGCGGAATGAGAGTCGAGGGGGAATTGCTTGAAGACCAGCCGGACGTCGTTCGGAAACAGGCCCAAGACCGCCTTGAGCTTCGGGGTCACCTGGATGCAGACCGGGCACTGGAAGTCCGAGAACTCGACCAGGGTGACGCGGGCTTTTTCGGGTCCACGCGAGGGTGCGCCGGCGAGGTTGAGTGGCACGGGATCGAGCAGGGTGCGGTTGCGGTTGGCGGCTTTCTTCGCGAAGGGCGACTCGTCGAGCAGCTTGCGGATTTCGCCTTCGTTCTTGCCGGCGCGGGCGGCGGTGGCTGCCATTGCGCCGAGGGTCCGGCTTTGGGCGCACTTGGGGTCCTCGACGCGGCACTGGGCGAGCTTCATGCCGCAGCCGCAGGTGCAGTCGTAATCGCGTAAGACCTTCAGTACCAGTTGTTTCTGGGTCGGCGTGGCGGCGGCGAGATCGACGCCTTCGAGCTCTGTCGCCGTGCGCCAGTTGGAGGCCGCCGGAGGTTGGGCGAGCAGTAGGGAGCAAGAAGCGAACAGATAGAGGAGGCGCATGTCGAGATTCCTTCTATTATGACGGAGCCGGCGGCTCAGCGGAAGTCGTGGCGCAGGCTCCCGCCTGAAAAGCTCAACGGAACAATGACATACGTGGACTTCGACCCCCGCCTACCGGCGCGGGCTCACTGGCGCGCGGGAACTGGCACAAGGTCCCGGAAGCTACTGCGGGCGAGGAGTTCTTCAGGCGATAATATGATAGCAATTCGCTCAGATTTCTGGACAGTATTACGCTCATGTGATACACTTCCTTTAGCCGAGGTCTGGCCCTATGGATTTCAACCGCTTCACCGAAAAAGTACAGGACGCCGTCCGCGCCGCCCAATCCGTGGCCCTGCGCGGCGGGCAGCAACAGGTGGATGTCGAGCACCTGCTGCTCGCGCTGCTCGAACAGGAAGGGGGTCTCGCGCCGACGCTTCTGCTCCGCGCCGAGGTCAATCTCCCCAACCTCCACAAGCGCCTGAAGCAGGAACTGGACAGGCTCCCGAAGGTCTCGGGTCCGGGCGCGGGACCGGACCAGGTCTACGTCACCGGGCGGCTGCAGAAGCTGTTTGCGAACGCCGAGGGCGAAGCCAAGGGCCTGAAGGACGATTTCATCTCGATCGAGCACGTGTTGCTCGCCCTGGTCGCCGATGCGGGCGCGACCGGGAAGCTGCTGAAGGAAGCGGGGCTGACCCGGGAGCGGCTGCTGGGGGCTTTGAAAGAAGTCCGGGGCAGCCAGCGCGTGACCACCCAGAACCCGGAGAACACTTACGAGGCGCTGGAGAAGTACGGCCGCGACCTGACGCAGATGGCGGCGCAGGGCAAGCTCGACCCGGTGATCGGCCGGGATGAGGAAATCCGGCGGGTGATCCAGGTGCTGAGCCGCCGCACGAAGAACAATCCGGTGCTGATCGGCGAGCCGGGCGTCGGCAAGACGGCGATCGTCGAGGGGCTGGCGCAGCG
>CAYYID010000032.1:0-60214 GCA_964471915.1 uncultured Solibacteraceae bacterium
TGCAGCGGCCGAAGCGGTTCTTCGGCGCGGCGCGCAACATCGAGGAAGGCGGGTCCCTGACGATCATCGCGAGCGCGCTGATCGACACGGGTTCGCGCATGGACGATGTGATCTTCGAAGAGTTCAAGGGCACGGGCAACATGGAAATCCATTTAGACCGTAAATTGATGGATAAGCGTGTATTCCCGGCCATCGACATCACCAAGTCCGGCACCCGGAAGGAAGAGCTGCTGCTGCCGAAGGAAGATCTGAACCGGATCTTCGTGCTGCGGCGGGTGTTGAACCCGCTGTCGCCGGTGGAGAGCATGGAGTTGCTGCTCGACAAGCTGTCGAAGACCCGGACCAACGCGGAGTTCCTGGGGTCGATGAGCGCGTAGTTTTTCGAGCCCGGACGCGCGCCGGTGAATCGAACGGTAAAAGGCTTGTAAAGTAAGCCAAAAAGGGCCGGGTCCATAACTTCGGACCCGGCCCGAACGTCTATTTTAGCGACCCGCAAGTTGCCGTCCGCGAGGTGGCGGGTCAGTCAGCGAGAAGCCCATGTCAGCGCCGCAACTCCCCTTACCCCAGGACCCGAATCCGGGCCGCATGCCCGCACCACCGGCGGCGGAGCCGTCGCGGCCGTTCCCTTGGGGGCGGATTGTGGGTCTGGTAGTTATCCTACTGATAACAGGCGGTTTGTACTATTGGTGGCAGGCTCGCCAGGCGTCCGAGGCGGCGCAGGCGACGGCCTTTGCGGTGCGGAGCGGGACGGCGAGCGCGGGGCGCGTCCAGGCCACGGTGCGGCTGACCGGCGTGACCGCGGCCGAGCGTTTCGTAAGCCTGATTGCGCCGCAGATGCGGGGCAGCCGGGGCGGGTTCGGGCGCGGAGATTCCGCGGTGCAGCCGGCGCAGGCATCGGCCCCGGTCGGTTCGAAGTACACCCAGACGTCGGCGGGGTCGTCTTCGTCGCGCGGCGCGATGTCGAGTTCGATGCAGGCGGCGACGGGGCGGTCGAGCAGCGGCAGCGGGGGCGGCACCTCGGGGAACACGCCGATCTCGAACGTGAGCGCGGGTAACAGTATGGGCGGCTCGGGTCTGGGGACCACGGGCGGGCAGTTTGCCGAGAACGCGCGGATGATGCAGGCCATGTCTTCGGGCGGCGGCCCGGGCGGCGGCGGCGATTTTCAACTGGTGCTGCAGCAACTGGCGAAACCGGGAAGCATGGTGCGCAAGGGCGACTCGGTGGCCGAGTTCGACCGCCAGTACATGCTGACGCGGCTGGACGACTATCGCGCGGCGGTGGTGCAGTCCGAGATGGGCCAGAAGCGGCGGCTGGCGTACCTCGAAATCACCCGCGAGAACTACAACCAAAAGATCCGGCAGGCGAAGGCGGACCTGGACAAGGCGAAGCTGGATCTGAAGACCATTCCGGTGCTGGGGACCATTGAGGCGGAGCGGTTGCGGCTGGCGGCGGAAGCGGCCGAGTCCCGGTATAAGCAGTATCTGGCGGAAGCGAAGTTCGTGGAGACGTCCGAGCAGGCGCAGATCAAGATTTCCGAGATCGACATGGAGCAGACGCGGGCGGAACTGAAGCGGGCGGAAGCCAATGCGGACCGGATGATCCTGAAGGCGCCCATCGACGGCCTGACGGTGATGCAGAACATGCCGCGAGGCGGGGAGTTCTCGCAGATCCAGCAGGGCGACCAGTTGTTCCCGGGGCAGTTTTTCATGCAGATCGTGGATCCGGCGTCGATGGTGGTGAACGCGAGCGTGAACCAGGTGGATGCGGAGCGGCTGCGGATCGGCGCGCGGGCGCGGGTGCGGTTCGACGCGTTCCCCGGGCTGGAGCTGCCGGCGCGGGTGTACTCGGTGGCGGGCATCGCCAAGACGGGCGGCTCGCGCGGCCAGTACGTGAAGGAACTGCCGGTGCGCCTGAAGCTCGAGAAGATGGATCCGCGGGTGATTCCGGATCTGTCGGTGGGCGTGGACGTGATCATCGATGAGGATGAAGCGCAGGTGAAGGTGTCGCGCGCGGCGGTGTTCCAGGATGAGCCGGGGCGGCCGTTCGTGTTCGTCGAGACGGCGAAGGGCTGGGAGAAGCGCCCGGTGGAGCTGGGCGCGGCGAGCTTCGTCGAGGTGGCGATCCGCAACGGGTTGCGCGCCGGCGAGAAGGTGGCGCTGGAGCGTCCGGGGGCAACCGCGCCGGTCCAGCGCGCCGGAAACTAGCCGAACGAAAGAGCAAGAAGAAACATGTCCAAAGACATCAAGCCCAAGACGCGGATCGGCCAGCAGAAGACTTCGCCCGTGCGGCGCGCCCTGGCGTGGGTGATCGGCTTGGCGGTGCTGGGCGGCGGCGGCTGGTACGCCTATCAGTACTCCCTGCCGACGAAGGTGGAAGTGCCGGTGGCGAAGGTGCGGGAGGGCGAGTTCGTGATCGCCGTGCGGACGCGGGGCGAGATCCGCAGCGTGCGCAGCTCGATTCTTTCGGCGCCGCAGGTGCCGGACCCGCGGATCGTGCGGCTGGCGGAGTCGGGCAAGCCGATCCGGCGCGGCGAAGTGGTGGTGGAGTTCGATGCGGCCCAGCAGGAGCAGAGCATGCTGGAGCGGCAGACGCAGGTGCGGACGATCGACAGCGAGGCCGTGCAGGTGAAGGCGTCGCACAAGATCGTGGACGAAGCCGACTCCATGAACCTGATGACCGCGGGCTACAACGTGGAGCGTTCCAAGCTGGAGGCGTCGAAGGCGGAAGTGCTGAGCGAGATCGAGGGCGCGAAGAACCGGATCAACGTGGGCATTTCGGAAGGCGAGCTGGGCCAGGTGAAGGCGGCGGTGAAGGCGCACGACACCACGCAGAACGCCGACCTGGAGCGGCTGAAGCAGCGCCGGGACAAGGCGCTGCGGGATGTGGACCGCACCAAGGGGTACCTGGGGAACATGGTGATCCGGGCGCCGCTCGACGGGGTGGTGAACGTGCTGCCGAACGCGCGCGCTTCGGGGTCCTTCGGGTCGGCGCCGCCGCCGTTCAAGGAAGGCGACCGGGCGTGGACCGGCGCGGCGATCGCCGAGATCCCCGACATGAGCGAGCTGCGCATCGAACTCAAGATGGACGAAGTGGATCGCGGCAAGATCCAGATGGGCCAGCGCGTGAAAGTGCGGGTGGACGCGGTGCCGGACCGCGAACTGCCGGCGGAGCTGGACTGGATCAGCCCGATCGCGAGCGTGGTGCAACGGGGTCCGTGGTCGAGCGAGAAGACGTTTCCGGCGCGGGCCACGCTGCGGCAGTTGGATAACCGGCTGCGGCCGGGCATGAGCGCGACGGCAGAGATCGTGATCGAGAGCCAGGCGAAACAGGTGCTGATTCCGGCGCGGGCCAGTTTCCTGTCGAACGGCAAGCCGGCGGTCTACGTGCAGAAGGGCGAGGAGTTCGAGCTGCGGCAGATCGAAGTGGGCAAGCGCAACGACGCCGACATCATCGTCACCAAGGGGCTGAAGCCCGGCGAGATGGTGGCGCTCGAGAATCCGCTGGAAGCGGCAAAGAAGGCGAAGAAGCTGTAAGGACGGTAAGGGACACATGAAGAGCTGGTTGATTCGGCTGTTCGTGCTGGCGCTGATCGGCGCGGCGGCGTACGGCGGCTACACGGTGCTGCAGAGCATGCAGGAGACCGAGACGACGTACGCGACGACGAAGATCCGCAAGGGCGACGTGATCGTGCGCAGCTACGCGCGCGGCGAGCTGCGCGCGGTGCGCTCGGTGACGCTGACCGCCCCCAATCTTTTCGGCACCGTGCAGGTGACGAAGCTGGCGCCGCTGGGGAGCTTTGCGCGCGAGAAGGACCTGGTGGTGGAGTTCGACGAGAGCGAGCTGCAGTCCCGCCTGGAAGAGAAGCAGCTCGAAATCGACCAGATCGACGAGCAGATCAAGAAGGCGCAGGCCGATCTGGCGATCCGCAGCAACCAGGACCAGGTGGACCTGCTGAACGCGCGGTTCGCGGTGCGGCGCGCCGAGCTGGAAGTGAAGCGCAACGAGCTGCTGAGCGTGATCGACGCGAAGAAGAACCAGTTGAATCTCGAGGAAAGCAAGCGGCGGCTGACGCAGCTCGAAAGCGACATCAAGAGCCGGCAGGAGCAGGCGCAGGCGGAGCTGGCGGTGCTGCAGGAGCGGAAGCGCAAGGGTCTGCTGGAGCTGCAGCGCGAGAAAATGCGGCTCCTGCAAGTGAAGCTGCTGGCGCCGATGTCGGGGCTGGTGGCGGTGCGGCAGAACCAGACCACGTTCCGTTTCCCCGGCATGCAGGTGCCGGATATCCGCGAAGGCGACCAGGTGCAGCCGGGCATTCCGGTGGCGGACGTGCTGGATATCTCGGAGATGGAAGTGATTGCGCGCGTCGGCGAGCTGGATCGCGCCAACCTCCGCGAAGGCCAGGAAGTGAACATGCGGCTGGACGCGCTCTCGAAGACGACGCTGACCGGCAAGATCAAGAGCCTGAGCGGCACGGCGAGCGCGAACGCGATGTCGTTCGATCCGGCGAAGAAGTTCGACGTCGTGTTCTCGGTGGACATGCGGGAGCTGCTGACGGCGCTGGGCGCCAAGCCCGCGCAGATCGAGAAGATCCTGGCGACGGCGGAGCAGAATCGGAAGAAGCACGGCGCGACGTCCTCGGGCGGCGGCGGCTTTCCGGGCATGATGTCCGGCGGGCCCGGCATGGGCGGCTTTCCGGGCGGGGGCGGCGGGTTCCCGGGTGCGGGCGGCGGTGACGGCGCGCCCCGGATGATGACTTTCGGCGGTCCGGGCGGCGGCGGTCCTCCGGCGGGTATGGCCGGCGGCGGCGGCTTCCCTGGCGCGGGCGGCGCGGGCGGAGCGGGTGGCGGCGAGGGCCGGCGCGGTTTCGGCGGGGCGGGCGGCGGCGGGATGCCGCCGGAGATTCGCGAAGCGATGACGAAGGTCCTGAAGGGCCGCAACATGGCGGACCTGTCCGCCGAGGAGCGCCAGAAGGTGATGGAAGAGATGCGCAAGGCCCTGCCCGCGGATCTGCAGGCGCAGATGGGACGGCGCGGCGGGGGCGGCAATCGCGGGGGCGGCGAAGGCGGGCCTCCGAACCTAGCGGCGGGCCCCGGCGCGATGTTCGGCATGGGGCGTCCCTCGCAGTTTTCCGAGAAGGAAATGGCGGAGGCGAAGCTGCCGCCGCCGCCCGAAGAGGACTCGCAGTTCGACGTGCTGCTGCGTCCCGGCCTGCTGGCCGACGTCGAGATCATCGTGGAGAAGGTGCCGAACGCGCTCTATGTGCCGATGCAGGCGATCTTCGAGAAGGAAGGCAAGACCGTCGTCTTCGTGCAGGGCAAGAACCAGGTGCTGGAGGCTCGCGAAGTGAAGCCGCTGAAGCGCAGCGAGTCGGTCATGATTCTGGCGAGCGGCGTCAACGAGGGCGAAGTGGTTTCGCTGGCGGATCCGACGGCGAAGAAGAAGGGCGACAAGAAGTCCCAGAAGTCCGGGGGCGGCGGGGCGATGGGCGCGCTGGGAGGCAAGTCGTAAGATGTTTTCGGGATATCTGCCGGAACTGATGATGGGGCTGCAGAGCCTCCTGGTGCACAAGCTGCGCAGCCTGCTGACGATGCTGGGCATGATCTTCGGCGTGGGCGCGGTGGTGGCGATGCTCGCCATCACGGCGGGCGCGCAGAAGGAGATGATGAGCTACATCGACCTGCTGGGCGTGAACAACATCATCATCGAGGCCAAGGAAGCGCTGGACCGCAACGAGCTGCAGGCGCGCCGCGCGGTGTCGCCGGGGCTGACGTTCCGCGACTTCCGGGCGATCGCCGAGAACGTGCAGGGCATCGAGGCGCTGACGCCGCGCAAGCGGTTCAAGCCGCTGAAGGTGCTGCCGAAGCCCGCGCAGGAGCCGCCGATGCTGATCGGCGTGGAGCCGAATTACCTGGAGATCAACTCGCTGCGGATCGTCGAAGGGAGGTTCTTCGACGAGGAGGACAACACCCGCTCGACGCCCGTGTGCGTGCTGGGCGAGGCGGCGAAGGTGAATCTGCTGGGCTACGACCCGGCGGTGGGCAAGTACGTGAAGATCAACGACACCTGGCTGCAGGTGATCGGCGTGCTGGCGAACCAGGCGACGGCGGACTCCGATGTCGAGGGGATCGAGATCGCGGACCGGAACAACCTGGTGATCGCGCCGCTGAACACGGTGATGCGGCGGTTCGAAGACAACAACAGCTATCTGAAGGACGAGATCGACGGCATCTACATCAAGGTCGGCTCGAACACGAACTCGGTGGAGACCGCGGGCGTGGTCAGCGCGATCCTCGGGGCGACGCACAAGGACGCGGGCGACTTCAACGTCGTGGTGCCCGCCGGGCTGCTGGAGCAGCGGCGCCGGACGAACTTCACCTTCAAGGTGGTAATGATCTGTATCGCCGGCATTTCGTTGCTGGTGGGCGGGATCGGGATCATGAACATCATGCTGGCGACCGTGCTGGAGCGGACCCGCGAGATCGGCATCCGGCGCGCGATCGGGGCGCGGCAGGCGGACATCGTGCGGCAGTTCCTGACGGAGGCGGTGTTGATCTCGATGCTCGGCGGCCTGATCGGGATTCTGTTCGGGTTCACGCTCTCGCAGGTGATCGCGGCCGCGGCCGGCTGGTCGACGGTGGTAACCGCCACCAGCATCGGCGTCGCCTTTGGCGTATCGGTGGGGATCGGGTTGGTATTCGGCATCTATCCGGCGGTGCAAGCCGCGAAGCTAGATCCGATCGAGGCGATCCGGTACGAATAGCTAATTTCTTGCGAAACGAGTGGATTCATGAGGAAGATTCTTCTTTCGAGTGCTGCGCTGTGCGCGGCCAGTCTGTTGGGGCAGGCGCCGCCGGCGCCGGCGGAGCCGGCCAAGACGACGTTCCGGATCTCCGCGGATCCCAAGGAGTTTGAGAACGCCGATCCGTTCTTCGGCACCAAGGCGTACCTGCGGCGGCGTTTCGAGACGCCGGTGTACCGGGTGGAGTTGCAGGCGCCCACGCGCCTCAAGGACTTCGTGGTGGACGGCAAGCTGGAGCTAGGGCTGCGCAGTTACTTGGACCTGGTGCTCGCCAACAACCCGGACGTCACCATCCAGAAGCTGCAGGTGGAGGACAACCGGAACGCGATCACGCGCTCGGCGGGCATCTTCGACCCCGCGGTGACGGCTCGTTTCACGGCCACGCGCAGCGAATCGCCCTCGACGAATACCCTGGCCGGCGCCACGGTGTTGAGCTCCCTCAACCAGCCGCTCAATATTCAGTACACGCAGCTCATGCAGAGCGGCACGCTGATCACGGCGTCGTTCAACGGCAGCAAGCTTTCCAATAACAACGCCTTCCAGTTCCTCAACCCCAACCTGACGACGAACCTGCTGTTCAACATCTCGCAACCGCTGATCCGCAACCGGACGCGGGCGCTGAACCGCCTGCCGATCACGATCGCGCAGGTGCGTTTGAAAACGGCGGAGTTGCAGTTCGAGGACGCGCTGCTGCAATTGCTGGTGACCGCCGAGAGCGCTTATTGGGACGTTGTGCAGTCCCGCGAGAACCTCCGCGTGCAGGAAGAGGCGCTGAAGCTGGCCGACGAGTCGCTGAAGCGCTCCAAGCGGGAACTCGAGCTCGGCGCGATCTCGCAGCTCGAAATCTACCAGCCGGAGGCGCAGCTCGCCAACGCGCAGATCTTCGTGACGCAGGCCCGGTTCCGGCTGGCGCAAACCGAGGACGCGCTGCGGCGCCAGATGGGCGCCGATCAGGACCCCGAGGTCCGCGGGATGGCGATTTCTCTCACCGAGCCGGTCACCTCCATGCTGGACAACCGCCAACTGGATCGCGAAGAGCTGGTGCGCGCGGCGCTGGGCCGCCGGCAGGATCTCAAGACTCTGCGGCAGAATTTGAACGTGGACGACCTCAGCATCCGCGCCAGCGCCAACGCGCTGCGGCCGGATCTCACCCTGAACGCCACGTACTCAGGGTCCGGTACTTCGGGTCTCTTCACCCGGCCGATTACGCCGGGCGTGCCGGTGCCGCCGGCCGCGCTGCTCGCGGGCGGCATCGGCACCGCGCTATCGCAGTCCTTCCAGTTCACGTATCCGACCTACGGTGCGGGGGTGACGCTGCGGTTCCCCATCCGGGACCGCGCCGCCGCCGCCAACTACGCGGATGCCCTGTGGCAGAAGAAGCTGGATACCTACCAGATCCGGTCGCTGGAGCAGAACATCCGGCTGCAGGTGTTGAACGCGGTGAACAACGTCGAGAACAGCCGCGCCTCGGTGGAACTGGCCAAGGTCGCGCGAGACCTGGCGCAGAAGCGCGTGGAAGCGGAGCAAAAGCGCTACGAGCTGGGCACGACGGTGATCTTCTTCGTGCTGGCCGCGCAGACCGACCTGACCACGGCCGAATCCGCGCTGGTGCGCGAGTTGATCAACTACCGGCGCAACATGCTGACGTTGCTGCAGCGCACCGGGCAGTTGCTGGACGAGCGCGGCGTTCTCATCCAGTAAACTGGACGCTTGGGCCGCATCCGCATCCTTGCCGACGTTGTCGCCAACAAGATCGCCGCGGGCGAGGTGGTGGAACGGCCGGCGAGCGTCGTCAAGGAACTGCTGGAGAACTCGCTCGACGCCGGCGCCACGGAGCTGCGCATCGACGCGGAGGCCGGCGGGCGCCGCCTGATCCGCGTGGCCGACAACGGCGAGGGCATGCTGCGCGACGACGCGCTGCTCGCCTTCGAGCGGCACGCGACTTCGAAGCTGGCCGACGCCCGGGACCTCGAGTCCATCGCCACGCTCGGTTTCCGCGGGGAGGCGCTGCCCTCCATCGCCTCGGTGTCCCGGCTGGTGCTGGAGACGCACCCTCGTGGGACGGCGTCCGGCACGCGCGTCGAGATCGCCGGCGGCAGGCTGCTGCAGGTCGACGAGGCGGCGCTGCCCGCCGGCACCGCGATCACGGTGCGCGACCTGTTCTTCAACGTTCCGGCGCGCAAGAAGTTCCTGCGCAGCGACCCCACCGAGCTGGCGCACATCGCGTCCCTGGTGACGCACTACAGTCTGGCGCACCGCGACAAGAGCTTCCGGCTGACGCACGACCAGCGCGAGTTGCTGCACGTCACGCCGGTCGACACGCTCCGCGAGCGTGTCTATCAGGTGTTCGGCAGCCGCGTGCTCGACGACCTGGTGGACATCGGCGAACGGGAGCGGCGCATCGCGGTGCCGGCCGAGCCCGAGGCGCTGGAGCGGGGCTTCCGGCTGCGCGGCTTCGTCTCGGGCCCGCAGGTGCAGAAGCTGAACCGCAACTCGATCTTCCTGTTCGTGAACGGGCGGCTGATCCGCGACCGGTTGTTGATGCACGCGCTGACCGCGGCGTACCACAACCTGATTCCGCCGGGCGCGTATCCGTTCGCGCTCCTGTTTCTCGATTGCGACCCGGAGGAAGTGGACGTGAACGTCCATCCGGCGAAGACGGAAGTCCGCTTCCGGCATTCGAGCATCGTGCATGACTTCGTTCGCGACGCGCTGCGCGAGGTGCTGGTGGAGCGGCGTCCCGTGCCGCCGTTGGCGGCTCCCGTGCTGCCGCAGCCCGGCGCGGACCTGCCGTTCTCGGAGTTCACGCAGCGGATCGAGAACGAGCGTTTTGCCGCGCCGCCCGCGGTCTTCGACGCCGCCGCGCTGCCTGGCTTCGAACTGCGCACCCCGTCCGGTCCGCCGCAGCGTTTCGCGTTCGAACCGTCGACGGAGGGAGAGCCGGCGCTGCCCCTGCCGGTGCCGGATACGCACGGCGCGCTGCCCGCCGGCGCCTACGCGGCCGAGTCCGGCTCGCTCGACGCGCTGCGCGACCTGCGTCCGCTGGGGCAGATCCACGACAGCTTCATCGTCGCCGCGGGCCGCGACGGGCTGTGGATCATCGACCAGCACGTGGCGCACGAGCGCATCCTGTTCGAGCAGGTGCTGCGAGGGCGGATGGCGGGCAAAGCGGGGTCCCAGCGGTTGCTGCTGCCGATCATCGTGGAACTGACCGCGGCGCAGCAGATCGAGTTCGCGCGCATCGGTGACGAGCTGAGGTCCCTCGGCTTTGAAGCCGAGCCGTTCGGCAACCGGACGCTGGCCATCCACGCCGCGCCCGCGGGCGTAGGGCCGGGGGAGCTGGAGCAGGTGCTGTTCGAGATCCTGGAGATCGCCGAGAAGGAAATGCGCAAGGCGTCGCTCGAGGACCTGCGGCGCGCCATGGCGGCCTCCATCGCCTGCCGCGCGGCGATCAAGATCAACATGCGGCTGGAGCCGGCGAAGATCGAGTGGCTGATCGCGGAGCTGGCAAAGTGCGATGCGCCGATGAGCTGCCCGCACGGGCGTCCCATTGCGCTGCGGTACGCGACGCGGGAGATCCTGCGGAGTTTTCATAGGATTTAGCCGAGCGCGCCGTGCCGGATGTGCAGAATCCAGACCGTCTTCCGGGGTTCGTCGATCTCGAACAGGATCCCGTAGACGTGACGCCGCTTTCCGAAATGCAGGACCCGGATCTCGCGCATAGCCGTCTCTGCTTCGCGCGCCCGGGGGCAGCGGTACGGAAACTCCTCCAGGGAGTACAGAGGCTCGATCAGTTCTTCGAACCACTCCGGGCCGCGCAGCGGCGCCCGTTCCGAAACCCAATCGAAAAGCTCGCGGGCGTCGGATTGAGCAGCTTCAGCGAGAGCGACCCGGTAGCCCACGCTGGGTCCGGAACTCGCTTTCGAACTGCGTCAAAGGTGTGGTCCGGCCGGCCTCCACATCGGCGAGGCCCCGCTGGATCCCGTCCAGAGCCTCCAATTCCTCCACACGGTCGAGCAGTTTCTGATACGCCGCCGCGTCCTGAACAACCAGCCGCGGCTCGCCCTTGATGGTGAGCACCAGCGGCTCTCCGGATCCGCGCATGCGGTCCACGAGCTGCGTCGTGTTCCGCTTGAAATCGCTCAGTGAGTGAAGATCTTTGCTCATGCTGGGCCCTGACTTGATGCTATCAGCCGGGACCGGGTCACATCCACCCGGAGGCCCTGAGCTCGAAAGCCTCGTTGGCCCGCAGGATCCGGCGCCCCTCCCATTGCTTGCTCTCCGGCGGATTCACTAGCATCGCCGGGATGCCGTGGAACAGCTCGACGCACTCGCCCATGCCGCGCTGCATCGCGTAGACGCCGTCGACCACGTTGGGCGCGGAAAACGCGACCGGCCGCGCGTCCTTGCGCAGTTCCACCGCCATGGCATTGCACACCCGGCGCGTGCCCCGCGACACATGGCTCCAGATCGCGAGGTTGTGTTGGAGGCAGGCGCCGAAGAGGACGAGGCAGCCCGCCGCCGCTGCCCAGCCGCGCCGGTCGTGAGGCACCGCGGCGGCCAGCAACAGCGCGAAGCCCACCGAAGGCAGATACAGCACGCGCGACTTCTCGAGATCCGCGCCGATCAACAGCAAGTGCTGCGCGGGCAGCGCGGCGATCCACAGGAACGCCGCCGCTTTGACCGAGCCCTGCCCGCGCCACGCCAGCAACGCGAAGGCAATCGCGCCGAGCGCCATCGCGCCCACCAGCCAGTATTCGAGCGGGTGGCTCCAGTTGATGGGGAACGCAAGCGTCGCCGGCAGCCGCAGCAGCAGGCCCTTGAGCGAGCGGAGCAGGTCGAACTGCGTGACCGCGCTCACCCCGGAGTCCGGCACGCGATATCCGCCGATGCCACCCAACAGGAAGAAGCGATAGACGAAGACGGCGGCCGTCAGCGCGTGATACGGCGCGAGGATTCGCCAGCGCCGCCAGCCGATGAGTAGCGTCGCCAGCAAGGGGAAGACGAACGCCGATTCCTTGGCGGTCAGCGCCGCGACGCAGCAGACGCCGGCGAGGACGTGCCGCCCGTCGAGCAGCAGAATCAGTCCCGCGAGCACGAACAGCGTCGCCAGCAGGTCGAAGCGCGCGGCGACCCACGCCACCACCTCGGGCCGCGACCCGTGGATCCCGAACACCGCCGCCGCGAATCCCGCGGCCCAAGCGCTTAGCTCCAGGCGTCGCGCGAGCAGAAAGACCAGCGCCACGTTCGCCAGGTGGATCGCCAGGTTCGAGGCGTGCCACAGCCACTCGTTCCGGCCGGCCCACTGCCAGTCGAGCCAGTAGTTCCAGCTCACGAGCGGGCGAAAGTGGAAGTCCTCGCCCGGCATCACGAACAGCCGCCCCAGCGTGGCCGGCGTGGCGCGCGACGCGTCCAGCACGTGAACGTAATCGTCCGACGTAAAGGGATTGCGCAGCGAGGCGGTGAACAGCACCAGCGTCACCACCAGCGCGGCGGCCAGGGCAGGGAAGTTGCGCCGGGCCTCGTCACTGTCTGTGTGCGGCCGGCCGAGCGCCAACGCCACCAGTAGTGCCGCGCCGGCGATACTCGCCGCGTTCATCGGCGAGTTCATCCACGGGTACGGTCCATGCCACGCACGGAGGGCGAGCACGCCGCCGGCGCCCACGATCGCCAGGGTGGCCAGCGCGCGCGGAATCACCCCTCCATGATACGGGGCGGCATGGAGGTCGCGATACCAGCTTCAGCGGACCGCCAGCGTCACGGAATTGGACGCCAGGTCGCGAACCCGCACCACGACGGCCACCGCATCGCCGGCCGGCGCCGTGACGGGCACCTGTACGTTCAACTGATACAAGCCAACCAGGCCGGGGGCGAGTCCGGAGAACGTCACCGTTGCCGGAACTCCGCCGATGGTCACTTCCGGGGTCTCGAGGGTCGCCGCGAACGGCGGAGCGGACGGCGCCGGAGCGCCGTCCGGCGGAGCGTTGCTCACGGGACCGAGGCCGCTCGCGTAGATCTGGACGAAGCCGCCGCGCTCCACCGGCCGCGCACGCGGCAGCGATCCGGCCGGCGCGGCGACCACGTCGGAGTTCGCGATGAGGATCGCCCCCTGCCCGGTACCCCGCTGGTTCGTGCTGAACAGCGCCGGCAGCACGGCTTGCACGCCGACTTCGAGCGGAATCGAGACCTTCCCCTCGCGGATCACGACCAGCGAGTGCGTCGTGTCGGGATTCAGGTCCTTCGGGATCAGCGCATTCACCTGGTTCGCGGCCGTGAACAGCAGTGGCAACGGCAGGCCGCCGAGCTCCACGCGCGTCCCGGCGATCTGCACCGGGAACGGCACCGTCGTGGCAATCTGCGTCCCCGCCGCGAGGTCCTCGCCGAAGATCGACGCCCAGCCGCCCGGCGAGACCTTGCCCACGCGCTGGTAGCTGGCCGCGTTGGCGATCCCCACGGGGAGCGCCGGCTCGTCACCGAGCGCGGGCGTCACCGCGCCTGTAATGTCGAGCTGCTCGGCGCGAAACGTATTGTTCGCCCCGATCGCCACCGCGGTGATGCTCATGGTCAGCGGGTTCGCGGTGGCGGGCGGTGTAACGGTTCCGGCCCACACGCCGCGGGTCACGCGGTTCAAGTTCTGGCGGCACAGGTTATCGCTGCAGCCCACGGTGACCGTGGCGGCGTCGATCGGTTCGCCGCGGCAGTCACGGACCTGCACCTCGAGATCGAGCGGCCGGAGCCGGTTGGCCGCGAAGCCGGCGGCCGGCTTGGCGAGTTGCAGCAATAGCCCGCGCGCCGGGTCGCAGGGCCGGACGTTCGCCAGAACCGGGCGGCCCTTCTCCTGCTGCGCGCCAGAACTGCTGTCGGCGAAGAGGAAGGCCGCCGAGAGCGTCGCGATGGCGCCGTCGGCGGAGCGCAGGCGGATCACGCCGCGCCGCGTTCCGAAGCTCAGGCCGCGCGGATCCGCGGCCACGCGCAACGTCGTAATGCCCGGGTTCAACGCGCCCTCGGAGGGTGTCATCGTGAGCCAGTTCGCGCCGTCCTCCGTGGATGCCGCGCTGACGAAGCGCAAAGGACCGGCGTTCGGGTTGAAAAAATTCACGTTCACCGTGGACGGGGCCGTTTGGGTCACCGTGGCATTCAGGATCACGCCCGTGGTCGCGAGCGCGGGCGGCAGCGTTTCCCCGGCGGGCCGAACCGTCAATAGCACGGTGACCGCCTGCGGCGAACCGGCGGCTCCGGGAGCGCTCACCCGGAGCGTGGCGTTGTAGGTGCCTGCCGCGAGGCCCGCGAGATCGGCGTTCAGCGTGACGGTGCCCGCGCCGCCGGCCGCGAGATTGCCCGACGCCGGGGTGACGCGCAGCCACGGCGACGAGGCGGTGATCGCCCAGTCGAGCGGGTCAGAACCGCTGTTAAGCACCCGGAGTTCCTGTCCGGGCGGATTCGCGCCCCGCTCCACCCCGGTGAGGTCGAAGCCGCTTTGCGAGAGCCGGAAGGCCCGGGTTGCCTGGCTGACCAGCAGCGTGGCCGGCACCTCTCGCAACTGGGGCGTACCGCTGTTAACGGTCAGCAAGCCCTCATACGGACCGGACCCGAGGTTGCTGGGCCGCAAGTTCAGCCCGATGATGCCGAGCTGCCCGTTCCCCAACGATCCCGTGGTATTGAAGATCCCGCCCCAATTGCCGCCGTTGAGATTCTGCCAGTTGCCGCTGTAGTTCGCCGAACCGCCGCCCGTGTTGGTGAACAGCAGCGGGATCTGGAAATTGGCCGTGCCGCGCGTCACCGGCACCGTGATGTCGGGGGAGACGAACTCCAGGCGGGGCGGGCCCGGGTCGCGCACCGTGAGCGTTACGGGGACTCGCAGGGTCAGCGTGCCATCGTTCGAAGTTACCGCGATCGCCGTGCGATACGTAGCGGGTACCAGGTTCCGCGAATCGAGGTTCAAGGCTACCGTGCCCGGGGTCTGCCCGGTGGGGCTGCGCAGGCTGGCCCACGCGGCGGGGGGATCCAAGGCGATCCGGAAACCCGTGTTCGCTCCAGTGCTGAAGATGGAAATCAAGTGCGGCGAGGAGGCTGGCGTCCCCGCGGCAGCCGCAAGCTCGACCACCGCCGGGGCGGCCAGTAGCGACAGGCGCCCCGCGACGTTCAGCGTCAGGCCGCGCGCCGCCGTCAGGTTAGCCGCGTCGGTGACGGTGGCGGTGAAGGTGAACGCGCCTTCGCGCGCGGGCGTGCCGCGCAGCGTTCCCGTGGCGGCATCCAACGTAATGCCGGGCGCGGGCGGATCAGGGCTGACGGACCAGCGGTATGGGGTCCGCCCGCCGGTAGCCGCGAGGGTGGTGTTGTACGGCACTCCGGCGGCCGCCTGAGGCAGTTCCGTGGTGCTGATCGAGGGATTCGGCGAAACCGCGGCGATTGCAATGGAGAGTGCGCGCGTTACCGTCCGCCCGCCATCATCCGTCAGGGCTACATTGAGCGGGAAGGTTCCGGCTGTCGTGGGCGTTCCGCTAATCACGCCGGTGGCGGCGGCCAGCGTCAACCCCGGCGGCAACGGAGTCTGGAAGATCGACCAGGTATAGGGGCGGAAGCCGCCCGACGCCGTCAGCGTGGCCGAATACGGGACCCCCACTGTACCTGCAGGCAGACTGAAAGTCGTGATGATGGGGTCGGCCTGGCCCCATAAGGCCATCCCGGAGGCGAGCGTCAAACCGAAGCGCCAGAGTCGCATAGCTGTCCTATTGAACCTAGCGGATTCGGACGCGAAACGGGCTCATTCCCATTCGATCGTAGCGGGCGGCTTGTTGGTCAGGTCGTAGAAGATCGCCGCGACGCCTTCGACGGCCAGCAGCTCGTCGCGCAGCCCGGAGAGCGCCGCCGGATCCATGGCCACCCACCGCGCGGTCATGCCGTCCGTCGAATCGATCGGGCGCAGCACGACGGAGTCCGGTCGATCCTCGGTCCCCACCGGCAGCAGGACCACCGGGAACTGCCACACCTTCGCCTCGAAGCCGGTCCGTTGCGACCACGCGCGCACGATGGCGTCCGCCCGCCGCAGCCGGTGCAGGCGAACCGCGGACAGATGCGCCTTCCGCACCGCCAGGTCGCCGAGCGGCACGTGGGACCCTGCCAGCGCCACCACGCGATTCACCTCCGCGCGCCGGTTGATCAGATCCGCCGCCGCGGTTTCCTGGTCCGGAAACTGCTCGACCGCGATCACCGGGCGGTAGGTCCGCGAATCGCCTTGCACGCCCACGGACCGCACGGGCAGCACCCAGCCGTCCGCCGTGGCTTCGGACCGCGCGTCGTGGTCCGCGCACAGGCAGCGGATCGCGAGCCCAGGCCCGGGGAACGGATGCCGGTGCAGGAATTCGTCCGGAATCCCGAGCCGCGCGCCGATGCCTCGGACCTCGTCCTTGTAGAAGTCCGTGAGCGGTTCAATGATGCGGTTCTCGTCGATCAGCCGCTGGATGCCTTCCACGCGGTTGTGGTGCGTCTTGATCTTGTCGGCCTTCGCCGTGCCGCCGGACTCGATGGTGTCGGGGTAAATGGTCCCTTGGCCGAGGATCCAGTGGCCGTCGAGGAAGTGCTCAGTCTCGAGGATCCGCTGCTGCACGGCGATGAATTGCGCGCCGATGATCTCGCGCTTGGCTTCGGGGTCAGTCACGCCGGTGAGCGCGCCGAGGAAGTCGCCCTCGGCGGCGCAGACCTCGAAGCGTTGCGCGCCAAGCTGCGTGAACAGGCGCCGGACGAAGTCCGTCTCACCCTCGCGCATCAGGCCCGTATCGACATAAGTGCCGTGGACGCGGTCCGGCCCGAGCGCGCGCAGGCAGAGCGTGAAGGCGACCGTCGAGTCCACGCCGCCCGAGACGAAAAAGAAGATGTTGCGCTCGCCCGCGATCTCGCGGATGCGGGCTTCGATCCGCTCGATCTGTCCCGTGGGGTCCCAGTCGGGCGTGCACGCCGCGATGCCGAACACGAAGTTCTTCAGCACCTGCGTGCCCGGGAGCGTGTGCACCACTTCGGGATGGAACTGGACGCCGTAGATCCTTTGCGCGGCGTTCCCGATGGACGCCACGGCGCAGGTTTCCGTGCGGCCGGTGGCGGCGAAGCCGGCGGGCGGCTGCTCCACGGTGTCGCGGTGCGACATCCACACCTGCGCGCCGTTCTCCACGCCGGCCAGCAGCGGGTCGCTCGCGAGCACGTCGAGGTGCGCGATGCCATACTCGCCCTTTTCTCCCTTGCGCACTTTCCCTCCAAGAAGATGCGCGATCAACTGCTGGCCGTAGCAGATGCCGAGGACCGCGGGTCCGCCGGCGAGGGCGGCGGGGTCGATGGCCGGGCTGCCGGGTTCGTACACGCTCGCGGGTCCGCCGGAGATGATGACGCCGCGCGCGGTCCGCAGTTCCGATGCTGGGGTCTCACTCGGAAAGACTTCGGCCGAGACTCCGAGTTCCCGCACCTTGCGGGCGATGAGGTGGCAGTATTGCCCTCCGGCGTCGAGGACGGCGATTTGGGGAACCATCTTTTATCTTATGCAAGGCGAGCCGTTCTGCGCCAGTCGGGTGTCGCGGAGCACTCAAGCCGCTATGCTGAGAGACATCATGAATACGCGCGAATCTGGCGAAGAAAAGAGTGGCGAGCTTGCCTCCGACGCCGATTCGTGTCTCGCGCGACTTGGGGCTGAGTCGGCGCTCGCGAAGGACTGGCTTTGTCCGGAGGAGGACAGCGCTTGGGCGTGCCTGTGACTGCAACCCACGAAGCCGCTCTGCAGCCGCCGTGACTTGAGCGCAGGCTGCCCGGCAAGCTTTGTTGAAAGGGCGGACAGGTCATGACTTAAGAACTGATCGAAGCAATTCCCTTGACGCTCGACGCGCACGGCGTGTACCGGGTGGGCGGCAGCCGCGTCACGCTGGATCTTGTTGTTCGCGCATTCCAGAGCGGCGATACACCCGAGGAGATCGTTTAGAAGTCCCCGGGCCTTCGGTTGCCCGACGTCTTTCTGGTTGTGGGCTATTACTTGAAGCACAGCGCCGATCTTGCCGAATACCTCGAGCGGCGCGCTCGGGAGGAGCGCGAGCTCATCGCAGCCCATCCCGAATGGTCTCCGCCGCGCCTGCGGGAGAGGCTACTGGCCCGGACTCGAAGGCTCTGAGCGTCGGGTAACTAGACGGCACCTTAGTGCGAGAACGCCCCGACCCCGGGCTCCGGATTCAGCGCGATCCCCGGAGGATAATCCTTGCCCGTCGTGAACTCCTTCATCGACTGGACATTGATCAGCGTCGACAGCCGTTCCTTCGCGGCGGCCTGATACGCCCGCTTCAGCGCGGCCTTGAACTCGTCCGAGCTGCGCACATACTCGCCCCGCGCGCCCACCGCCTCCGCCATCTTGTCGTAGCGGATGTTCTCCTGCGTCAGATACATGTGCAGCGACCGCGGGGACCCCAGCGCCTGCGTGAACGTGCCCCAGCAGTTGTTGTTGAATACCACGCAGATCACCGGGATCTTGTACTTCGCCGCCGTGTCCAGCTCCATGATGCTGTAGCCCATGCCGGCGTCCGAGGTCAGCGCCAACACCGGCGCGCCCTTGTACGGCGCCTGCGGGCCCACGCCGCGCTGCACCGCCGCGCCCATTCCGACCGTCATCGCCAGGTCCGGACCGATGGCGCCGTACTGATAGCCGCAGATCGTCTCCTGCCCGCCGCGGTACGCGCGCAGCCAACGCCCGCCGAACAGGCCGATGGTCCAGCCGCCCCACCCGGTCACCGTCTGCTTCGGATCGATCTCGCCCTTGTACAGGAAATCGTGCAGATCCTTCGCGAGCACCGCCGGATGCACGGTGTTCGTCGCCTGGCTATGCTTCAGGCCCAGCGCGTAAACATCCAGGTTCTGCTTCTCGAACTTCTGCTTCGCCGCCGCGATCTCGGTCACCCACGTGTCGCGCTTCTTCGCCGGCAGCTTGTTCGCCAGCGCTTCCAGGAACAGCTTCTCGTCGCTGACGATCCCGAGGTCCAGCGGCCAGTTCCGGCCCAGATCCTCCTGCACCGGATGCACGCGGATCGTCTTCACGTCCGGGTTGAAGCGGTACTCGCCCGGGCTCGGCATGCAGTATTGCCCGAGGAACACCACCAGATCGGCGCTCATCAGCGCGTCGGGCGCGTCCGCGACCGAGAGCTTGTGGTCGTCCGGGAAATGCCCGCGCACGGGACCCGAAGTCACCACCGCGCACTCATGCTTGTCGACCACCTGCCGCAGCACGTCGTGCGCCGAACGCTGCCACACGCCCTGCCCGGCGATGATCAGCGGCCGCTCCGCCTTCGCGATCATGTCCGCGGCGCGCTCCACTTCCTTAGAAGACGGGCACGCGCGCGACTCCGAGCGGTACTTCTCCTTCGTGTAGTAGTCCTTCAAGTTCGCCGGGTCCGTGAAGCGCGCGCGGGCGACTTCGCCCGGGAAGTCCAGGTGCACCGGACCCGGGATGCCGCTCTTCAGGTTGCGGAACGCATACGCGCCGTACTCCCACACGCGGTCCGGCGCGATCAGCCGCTTGCCGTATTTCTTAAAGCCCTCGGTCACCGGCTGCTGATACGACGTCTGCACGAAGGTCTCGCGGTCGTCGCCCGAAAGCTGCATGTTGCTGGCCAGCACCAGCAGGGGCGTACGCGCGGCGTTCGCCCCGGCGATGTTCATGATCATGTGCGTGAAGCCCGGACCTTCCGTGCCGGAGCACGCCGTCACTTCGTTCGTGATGCGCGCGAAGCCGTCTGCCGCGGCGCACATGTTGCCTTCGGTGCGTCCGCCGTAGGTGGGGATGCCGGCGGCGGCGATCGCGTTGATCACCGTATAGTTGCCGGGCGCGCAGAACAGGGCCGCCAGGTTTTCTTCCTTGCACAGTTTGGCGAAGACTTCGGCGCCCGTCATACCGCGGCCCTCGAAGGTCAGATTCTTCGGCGGCTCGTTCAGCGTCGCCGGCACTTCCTTGGGGATCTGGATCGACGGAATCGCGGTCTCGCCGAGCAACTTGCCGGTCTGCAGCATGCCGGCCGCAACGGCTCCGGCGCCAGCTTGCGCCAGGAAGAAACGGCGCCGCGACGCGGGCTTGACGTCTTGGGATTTCAGGTTCTTTTCCGACTCGTTCTGGCTCATGGGAGCAACTCCTTCGGGCAAGCCGCACACGACAACGGGGCCGTGCTTTCGCACCGCTGGCACCGACGTTATCAAGGCTTCCGAGGCGTTGTCAAACCGAGTTCGCGGCTCTTCAGGCGGCGGTCCGCGCTGCCTCCCGCCGCTCCCTCCGGTACCTTGCGGGCGGGACCCCGAACTCCCGCCGGAACGCCCGGTGGAACGCCGCCTCCGATTCGTAACCGACGCTGGCCGCGATCTCGGCGATCCCCTTCGGCGTGCCGGCCAGCGCGCGTGCCGCCCGCTGCAGCCGCCAGCGTGTCAGATACTTCATCGGAGGCTCGCCCAGGTACCGCGGAAAGCGTTCCGCCAATGCCGAACGCGAAACGCCTGCCGCGCTGGCGAGCGCGGCCAGCGTCCACGGATGCTCCACGCGGCCGTGCAGCAACCCCAGGCACCGGCCCACCACGGGATCTTGCGCGGCGGCCAGCCACCCGGTCTGATGCTCGGGCCGGCAAGCGGCATAGCGCCGCAGCGTATCGATGAACAGCGCTTCGGAGAGCTTCGCCAGCACCGCCTGAACCCCGGGGTCCGGCGCCGCCGTCTCCCGCCCGAGGTGCAGGATCGCATTCTCCAGCCACCGGCCCGACTCGTCCTCGCGCAGGTTCACGCGAAACACCGGCGGCAGGCCCGCCAGCAACTGCCGGCCGAGGTCCGGATCACTGACCATGAAACCGCAGACCACGCGCGTGGCGGCCCCGCCGCCCCCGGCGCGCAGCACCCGGAAATCGCGCGCCAGCACCTGGCGGATCACGGCGCCCGTCTCGGTGGAGCACACCGCGCCTTCGTCGCTCGCAATCCGGTGCGCGTCGCCGTGAGGAACCACCACCACATCTCCCGGCGCCAGCCGCACCGGCGGCAGGCCGTCCAACTCCACGCGGGCGGCGCCGGAGAGGATCAAGTGGTAAATCACCAGATTCGGCGCGCCCGGCGCGAGTACGCCGGCCAGGTCCCGCGCCGGCGGCGTGGTCACGCCCCAGGGCGCGGTGAACTCCGCATTGAAGTACAGCGCGCCGTTCAGCTCCACCTGCCCGAGAATCTCCGACAGAACATCCATAACGGAACCATGCGCAAGCCGCGGCGGAATCCGCGCATCCGGCAGCAACTTTTCTGGACCCCGGAGCAATTCCGCCGGACTCACGGCCATGGTTCCTTGGCCCGCTGCGCCGCACAATCGCAACTGTAGCCCGCCGGATGCGAGCCGCGCAGGAAAGCGGCCTATCGTGCGGTGAGCACGTTTCGGAGGAAAAGAACATCGTGAAGAGACATCATCGAAACTCGGGAGTCCGCGCCGCGCTGGTGCTGCTCGCCCCTCTGGTTGCCCTGGCGCAGCCGGGGTTCCTGGACCTCAAACCGCCGGTCACGCCGGCGAATCTCCAAGTGCCCGCCGGGAATGTCCTGTTCCTCAAGGGCGAAGCGGCGGGCACCCAGAACTACGTCTGCGTTCCGGGCGCCGGCGGCCCGGCGTGGCGTTTCATTGGACCGCGCGCGACGCTCTTCGTCCGGACGCCCTGGATCCGCGGCGAGGCGCTGTTCCAGGTAACCACGCACTTCCTGAGCACCAACCCGGCCGACAACACCGCGCGCCCCACCTGGCTCAGCTCGTTCGACAGCAGTTCGGTCTGGGGCAAGGCGATCGCCGATTCCAGCGACCCGGCCTATGTCGCCGCGGGAGCAATTCCGTGGCTGCTGGTGCAGGCGGCGGGCGTTCAGCCGGGGCCGATGGGCGGCACGGCGCTCTCGCAGACCACCTTCATCCAGCGCGTGAAGACCGCGGGCGGCGTAGCGCCGGCCAGCGGTTGCGACGAGGCCAATTACGGCAGGCAGGTCCTGGTGCCGTACACCACCGACTATTACTTCTACCGCGCCGCCGGGCAGCGGTAACGAGCATGCGCCTGGGTTACAACACGGCGCTTGCCGCTCGCGGCCCCGAACCTACTGGGCCGCGACCGTCAGGGAGCGGCAAGGACCGTGAGGCGGCAAGCGGAAAGCGCTCGCCGCACTTGATCATCACAACCACAAACATCTGGAGACCAAAACAATGAAAAAGATCTTCTTCGCTGCCCTGCAGCTCGCCACCGCGGCGGCACTGGCCGTCGCGCAGGATTCCCCGCCCCCGGGCGACTGGAAGCCCTGGGTGATCCGGTCCGCCAAGGACCACAACGTGCCGCCGCCGCCGGACGCCGCCGCCACCCGCAGCGAGTTCGACTGGCTGCGCGGAATTGCCGCGGAAAGCGACCCGCGCATCGCCGCACAGATCCGGTTCTGGGATTCGGGACCACCTTCGTACCGCTGGATGGAACTGGTCGCGAAGCGGCAGATCGACGGCCGGCCCCTGGGCACGTACTTCGTTCGCGCCTCCACCTACGTTTCGCTCGCCATCTACGACGCCACGCTGGCGGCCGCTCAGGCGAAGCGGGAGTACCAGCGGACGCGCCCCGCCGTCCTCGATCCGGCGATTCGAACCCGCGTCGCAACGCCGCGCAGTGCGTCGTATCCCTCGGATTACGCCGCCACGGCTGCCGCCGCCGCCGCGGTGCTCGCTTACCTGGTGCCCGCCGAAGCAGCGTATTTCGAAAGCCTCGCCGAGGAAGCCGGCAAGTCGCGTCTCTATGCCGGCGTCGAGTATCCGTCCGACTACTTCGCGGGGCTCGAACTCGGCCGCCGGATTGCGGCCCAGGTGATCGCCAAGGCGCGGGCCGACGGCAGTGACATCCCCTTCACCGGCGTCGCGCCGGCGGGCCGGTGCGTGTGGACCGGAACCAATCCCGGCAACGCCTCCGCCGCCAACTGGAAGCCCCTGCTGCTTTCCTCCCCCGCGGAGTTCCGCCCGGCGCCGCCGCCGGCGTGCGACTCGCCCGAGGTGCAAACCGATCTGGCGGCCGTCCGCGCCTATCCGCGCGCGCTGACCACTGCGAACTTGAACACCAACGCCCGGGCCCTCTACTGGCAGACCAACGAAGGCGTGTTCCCCTGGGCGTTCCTGCAACTGAACCGCTGGATCCTCGAGGACAAGCTGGAGCAGGAGCCCGCCCGCGCCGCCCGGGCCTACGCACTGCTGGGGGCGGTGGGTTTTGACGCGTTCATCGCCAGCCAGGATGGCAAGTTCGCTTACTGGTACGTCCGCCCGGCGCAACTCGATCCGTCGCTCGCGACGCTCTTCGCCGCGCCGAATTTTCCGTCCTATCCTTCGAACCATTCGACGTTCTCGACGGCGCGCTCCGAGGTGCTCGCCTACCTGTTCCCGGATCGGGCAGACCAGATCCGCGCCCTCGGCAAGGAAGCGGGCGACTCGCGCATCTGGGCCGGCATCCACTTCGAGATGGACAACCGCGCCGGCGTCGCCCTGGGCCGCAACGTCGCGCAGAAGTTTATCGAATGGGCGGAGAACGACGGCTCGCGGCGGTAAATCCGCCCCCGAAAGGCTACTATGAACACCACTATGGCAACCCCTCCGGCTCCGCCGGACATCACCGAACTCAAGAGCCGCCTGAAGACCACCTGGATGACTGGCGACTACGACACCTTCTCCCGCTACATGGAGGCCGATGCGGCGCGATTCTTCGAGCGGCTGAACGCCGCCCCCGGCACGCGCCTGCTGGATGTCGCCTGCGGCGCGGGGCAACTGGCGCTGATCGCCGCCCGGGCCGGCGTGCAGGTCACCGGCTGCGACATCGCCACCAACTGGATCGAGCGCGCCCGCGCCCGCGCGGCCGCCGAGGGCCTCACGGCGGTATTCGAGGAGGGGGATGCGGAACAGCTCCCCTATCCGGATGGCGCCTTCGACATCGTCACCAGCCTGATCGGCGCGATGTTTGCCCCGCGCCCGGAACGCGTGGCCGCGGAACTGACGCGGGTGTGCCGCCCCGGCGGCACCATCGCCATGGCCAACTGGACGCCCGACGGCTTCATCGGCAAGATGTTCCGGATCATCGCGCGGCACATCGCCCCGTCCGGGATGCCGTCGCCGGTCTTGTGGGGCCACGAGGCGACCGTGCGCGAGCGCCTCCGCGACGGTATCGCCGGACTGCGGCTCACCCCGCGGCACTATCACTTCGACTACCCGTTCTCGCCCGCCGCCGTGGTGGACTTCTTCCGCGAGCAGTACGGGCCGATGACGCGCGCGTTCCTGGCCCTGGACGAGGCGGAGCGCGAGGAACTGCGGAACGAGCTGATCCGGCTGTGGAGCGAGCACAACGAGGCCGGCGGCGACGCCACGCGCATCCAAGCGGAATACCTGGAGGTGGTCGCCCTTCGCGCCGAATAGCCGTGTCAAGACAAGACTTTTTCTATTGAACCCGGGGGCGGCGAGTTGCGTACTCCTACCCATGCGAACCCTGGTATTGGCGTTGGCCGCGGCGGGAATCGCCGCGGCCCAATCCCGCACCGTGGACCGGACCTTGAACCTGAGCCCTGCGGGACGCCTCACCCTCGAGACCCACAAGGGCGAAGTCCGTATCACCGGTTGGGACCAGCCCAAAGTCGAGATCCATGCGGTGATCGAAGACGACGGGACCTTCGGCATAGGCGCGGATCCGGACGCCGTTAAGAAGACCGAGATCGATGTCTTAGCCTCGAGTGACGCGGTCCGCATCCGCACGGACTACTCGCGCGCTCAGACTTGGGGCCTCTGCATCGGCAACTGCAGTCTGCCGCGCGTCCGGTACACCATCCGGATGCCGCGCACCGCCCGCTTGACCATCCGCGACCACCGGTCGCGGATCGAAGTGGACAACCTCGCGGCCGGGCTCGAACTCAACACCCACCGCGGCGAGGCGCGGTTGCGCGGCGTGGCCGGGGACGTCCAGATCGAAACCCACCGCGGAACGGTGCGCGCGGAACTGAGCGGTGTCGGAAGGACGCGGATCGACACGCACCGCGGGGAGGTCGAGATGCGGGTTCCGCGAAGCGCAAAGTTCGAAGTCCGGGCGGATCTCGGGCGGCACGCCGATTTCTTCACCGACTTTCAACTGACCAGCCGGCGGGAGCGCTACGCGCAAGCGTTCCGCGGGCCCGTGAACGGTGGCGGACCGGACGTGGTCATCCGGAGCGACCGGGGCGTCATCCGGCTCCGGGGACCCTAAATAGTTGACTTAGGCAACTAAATTAGTTGACCTAAGTCAACTAATTCGCGAGTTCGAACAAGCCGGCCGCGCCCTGCCCGCCGCCGATGCACATCGTCACGACGCCGTAGCGCGCCTTCCGCTGCTGCATCTGGTTGGCAATGGTGCCGACCATGCGAGAACCCGTCATGCCGAAGGGATGCCCGATGGCAATGGACCCGCCGTTGATGTTGAGCTTCTCCATGGGGATGCCCAGGCGGTCGCGGCAGTAAATCACCTGCACCGCGAAAGCCTCGTTCAGTTCCCAGAGATCGATGTCCTTCACTTCCAGGTTGAAGCGCTTCAGCAGCTTCGGCACGGCGAACACGGGACCGATGCCCATTTCATCGGGGTCGCACCCGGCGACGGCGAAGCCGCGGTAGATCAGCTTGTAGGGGATGCCGAGCTGGTCGGCGCGGCCGCGGTCCATCAGCAGCGTGGCGGAGGCGCCGTCGGAGAGTTGCGAAGCATTGCCCGCGGTCACCGAGCCTTTTCCGCTGGTTTGGTCGAAGTGCGGCTTCAGGCTCAGCAGCCCCTCGAGCGTGGTGTCCGGGCGGTTGCACTCGTCCTTGTCGGCGCAGACTTCCTTTTCGCCGGTCTTTTCACCCGTGGTCTTGTCCTTGAGCGCCATCATCACCTTCATGGGGGCGATCTCGTCGCTGAAGAAGCCTTCCTGCTGCGCGCGGGCGGTGCGCTTCTGGCTTTCGAGCGAGTACTCGTCCTGGGACTGGCGCGAGACGTTGTAGCGCTTGGCGACGACCTCGGCGGTGTCGCCCATCACCATGTAGATGCCGGGCAGGGTGTCCTTGAGGGTCGGGTGGGCGTCGGCGGAGCGCGGCGTCATGCTGATGCTCTCGGTGCCGCCGCCGATGGCGGCGGTGGCGCCTTCGTTGACGATCTGGTGGGCGGCCATGGCGACGGCCTGGAGGCCGGAGGAGCAGAAGCGGTTGACGGTGGTGCCGGGCACGGAGGTCGGCAGGCCGGCGAGCATGGCGGCAACGCGCGCGACGTTATTCCCCTGGGGTCCGTGGGGTTGCGCGCAGCCGAAAATCACATCGTAGACCTCGGCCGGGTCGAGCTGCGGCGTCCGCGCGAGCACGGTCTTGATGCAGTGCGCGGCGAGGTCGTCGGGGCGGGTCTGGTTGAAGGATCCGCGCAGGGACTTGGCGAGCGCGGTGCGGGCGCTGGTGACAACGACGGCTTCTCTCATGGTTTTTGCTGGGGTCCTTTCGAAACGACAGGCTAGCACGGGATCCGGGGGGCGCTGGATAGCTGTATAGCGGCGGTCGGCACGGGGCGCTAGAGTCCGAGCAAGGCCCGCAGCCTCTCGCGAACCTCGATGAGGACGGAATCGGGGGCCTTGGCGGCAAAGACCACCTTGCGAACCCGCCAATCGAGGTTCTTGATCTGGTCGGCGAGCACCACACCGCCGACCCCCTCACCCGCGGGCAGAGTGACCTCGAACGGATAGCCTTTCCGCTGTGCGGTGACCGGACAAGCCAAGGCGAGCATAGCTCGTTCGTTATAAGAGCGAGGCGAGAGTATCAGTGCGGGCCGGCGACCGCTCTGTTCGTGCCCCGCCTGAGGATCGAACGTCAACCAGACGAGGTCCCCGGCGTCGGGTACGTAGCGGCGCGTCACCACGATTCGCGTCCTACGGGCCCGCCCCAGTCGCTTTCCCGGTGCCGGTTGCGCGGGGTGATGCCGGCAACCAGCTCGGCCAGCGAGTACGCGGGTCGAGAGGGCCGGACGACGATGGCTCCGTCTTCGACGGATACCTCCACGCTACTGCCGGCTTCGAGCCGGGCCGCAGCGGCCACGGACTTAGGAAGCCGGAGGCCGAGGCTGTTGCCCCATCGGGCGATCTGGGTGGAAGTGGCCATGTATCTACATAGAATATACCGCCGGCCTCTCTAGCGCGCGAGCGGAGGGCCGAGCAGCGTGAGGCCGTGGCGGTTCATGAGCTGCTCGACGGCGGCCAGATCGGGTTCCGCGGCGCCTTCGCTCATCGCGGAGCACTCGACGAAGAAGTTGTCGAAGCCGGCGGGCGTGGTCATGACGAGCATCCGCGCGGTGGCCTCGGTGAAGTTCTGGTAGGTATGCGCGGTGCCGCGAGGCAGGAAGGCGGAGTCCCCGGGGCCGAGTTCGAGGCGCCGGCCGTCCACTTCGGCGATGATGTGGCCTTCGAGCACGTAGAACCACTCGTCCTCGTTCTGGTGCCGGTGGAGCGGCGGTCCGGAAAGCGGCGGCGCAGTGACGTGGAACATCGCGGCATGGCCGCCGGTGTCGGCGCCGAGCAATTTCACGAGCACGGGCGTGCCCAGGACATTCAAGGGCGCGGGCGTGCGTCCCGCGGCGGGAGGCAAATGCAGCAGCGAAGCGGTCATGGATTTCTGTCCTTTCGTTTCTTGGGTTGCGTGTGAGCGGAACGGCCGCGGAGCTCCTCGAGCAGGGTCTCCATGGCCCAGGTGGCGGCGGCGATCGCGTCGGGCCCGGACAGTCCGCCGCGGTCGCGCAGGAGCTGCCAGAAGGCGGCCGAGTAAATGCCGAGGAAGATCGCGATGACGCGGCGCTTCGCGCGGGGCGCCAGGCCGCGCGTGACGGCGGCGAGGCTCTGGGCGAAGGCGGCGCGCCCTTCGGGGGCGCCGCGCTCGCGGACCTGGCGTCCGGCGGGGGATTCGAGCACGGCGCGGATCAGGGTCTCGTTGCGGTCGAAGCCGGCGAACAGGATCCCGATCTGCGGCAGGATTTGCGCCTCCTGCCCGGGAAAGATGGTGCCGGCTTCCTGGCGGACGCGCCGCCAGAGCTGTTCGAAGAGGTCGGCCTGGGCGGGGAAGTAGCGGTAGACGGTGCGGACGCCGATGCCGGCGCGGGCGGCGATGGCTTCGTGGGAGAAGGGGGTGGCGGGGTCGCGGGTGAGCAGCTCGTAGGCGGCGTCGAGGATCTGGGCGCGGGTGGCGGCGGCGTGGCGTTCGCGGAGGGTCGCGTGCGCTTCCATGACAGCATTATGCATAGTTGGCAGTTCACTGTCAAACGCCTCTGGCCCTTCGAGAGTTGCCGGGTAGTAAGGTCGAAGCATGAGCACCGTCGCTCGCGTACCGGTTGCGGAATACCTGCGGATCACGGAGAAGCCGAACCGCGAGTGTCGGGACGGTGTTCTCTACCCGAAGGCGCTGCCGGCGAAGCTTCACGCCCTCATCCAACAGGCGCTGATCCTGCTGCTCGGAAAGAAGGGCGTGACGGCCTTGCCCGAACTGACGGTGCGCCTGAGCGAAGCCAAGTATCTGGTTCCCGACCTCGTGGCCGCCGGCGATTTTCCCGGACCCTACCCGGTGGAGCCGGTCCGCCTGTGCTGCGAGATCCTGTCGCCGGAGGACCGGCTGGGATCGATGCTGGCCAAGTGCGAGGAGTACCATGCCTGGGGAGTGCCGTTCTGCTGGGTAATCGATCCGGTGAAGCGGGCCGCCTGGGAGTATCACGCGGGCGGCGAGCCCGTCCGCGCCACGGAGGCGCTCCGCGCGGGCGAGATCGCGGTCGGGGTCGAAGATCTGTTCCGCGCGCTCGACCAGTAAGGGCCAACGCCGGCGACTACCGCGGGACGCGCCGCGCGACTCGACACAAGAGCAGATCGCATGAATCAGCAACTGACGCCTCATGGCGAAGCAACGTGCATCGTGAGCCCGGGAGCGGGAGTGCCGCGGCGTGGGCGCTGCTGCGGGTCGCCATGCTCCGCGCGGTGCTTATTGCGGACCCGACGGGCGTATTCGCGGTTCTGGTAGGCAGTCTCGGAGGAGGCGAAGCGCTTCTACCTGGCGCAGGGGTTCGCCGTATCGCCGCTGCAGCCAATGACGCTGGCGACGATCCGGCTGGTCCTGGGCGAGCGGGGAGGAACCGTCAGCCCCGGCGCGAGAGGTAGCCGAGCGCGAGGACGGTGAGTTCCTCGGCGAATTCAGGCAGCGCGAGCAGGTGCGGCTGGTACTCCATCGCGTCCAGCACCGGCGCCTCGATGACGCCGACGAGGAGCCCGGCCATCAGGCGGAGCCGCGGCGCCGGAAGGTCCGGGTGGGCGCGGGCGAGGAACGGCAGGAGGTGGGCGGCAACGCGGTCCGCCGCCTCCTGCACCAGATCCCGCTTGTCGAACTCGCGCATGGGTTCGCGGAGCGCGTCGGAGAAGGCAGCATTTTCGCGCTTGGCGGCGAGAAACGCGGCGACCACGGCGCGGAGCGCTTCAGCCGGCGTCAGGCTGGACGGCGCCGCGGCGCACACCCGCTCCGCCAGCGTCGCCACATGGCGGCGGATCAGTTCGCGGACCAGCGCCTGCTTGTTCGGGAAGTACTGATAGAGCGACCCGACGGAGACGCCGGCGACCTCCGCGACGCGCGCGGTGGTGAAGCGGCGGTAGCCCTGGCGCACCAAAACCTGAATAGCAGCCTCGACGATGGCTTGGAAAGTCGCCGCCGAACGCTGCTGGACCGGGCGTTTTCTGAGCTTTACGGTCGGTGCCGTCATATGCGAATTGCCGGAGTAGCGCATCCGGCCTCATGCTGGAATCCAGGATCGCATGAAGACTTTCGTGGTGACAGGCGTGACCAGCGGGATCGGGCTGGAGGCCGTGCGGGCCTTGGCGAAGGATCCCGGAAACCGGATCGTGGCGGGCGTGCGGGATCCGAGGAATGCCGCGGCGCTGCGCGCTGCGGCGCCGGCGCGACAACTGGAACTGCGGGAGTTCGACGCAGCATCGCTCGAGAGCGTGCGGCGTTTTGCGGCGGGCATCGGAGAATGGCACGGGCTGGGCGCGAACGCGGGCCTGCAGATCGTCGGCAGGCTGGAGCGGTCGGCCGATGGCCACGAGCTGACCTTCGCAGTGAACCACCTGGCGAACCACTGCCTGATCCGGGGATTGCTGCCGAAGGCGGCGGCCGGAGCGCGAGTGGTGGTCACCGCGAGCGGGACGCACGACCCGGTAGACCGCGGCGCGCGACGCTTCGGGTTCCGGGGCGGCGTATACACGTCGGCGCGGGATCTCGCCGAGGGCTCCGGAGATCCGGCGGTCAGCGAGACGCAGCGCGGACGGGACCGGTACGCCACGTCGAAGCTGTGTGTGGTGCTTAGCGTCTACGAATGGGCGCGGCGGGAACAGCGGGCGGGGTTCTTCGCGTTCGATCCGGGGCTGGTGCCGGGGACCGGCCTGGCGCGGAACCGCGGGGTCCTCACGTGGCTCTGGAAGAACGTCCTCCCGTTGGCGGCGCTGGCGATGCCGGGCGCCAGCACAGCGCCGCGGTCGGGGGCTGCCCTGGCCTGGATGCTGACGGCCGGGGAACTCGCGGGGCAGAGCGGGCGGCACTACGATTTTTCGCGACGGGAGACGCCGAGTTCCCAGGACTCGCGCCGGCTGGACTGGGCGCGGGATCTGCACGAAACCAGCGAGGAACTGACCCTCCCCTGAGTCTTCAGATTTCCGCTTTCGGGAACCTCTTACGCATCCACTTCACAAAGTGGTCCGGCGCGGGCATGGTGGAGAGCCGGCTTTGGCGGACCAGCGCCCAGTCGGCGAAGAGGCCGGATTCCTTGATTTCCTTTAATCCGACCGGCGGGTCCAGATGGGCGAGAAAACCGACGTCCATCACGGCCGATTTCGGGTTCTTGGGGTCGGGGCGTCCGTCCGCCAGGACCTCCATCATGCCCACTACAGCCGAGACGCCGCCCGAGTGATAGAAGAACACGCGGTCGCCCGCCTTCATTCCGGCTATCGTCTTGACGGCCTGAGGGTTAGTGACGCCGTCCCAGGTAGTGCGGCGGTCCTTTTCGAGCTGGTCGATGGAGTAGACCGAGGGTTCGGACTTGGCGAGATAGTAGGCCACCGGCCGCGGCTCCTGTCTGCCCAGCGGAGGCCCCATAAGACGAAAGAACTAAAGGGCTTGCGGAGGGCTATCCAATTTCCCGGTACCCCGGTTACTGGACACCTCCGAGAATATCGCTTCTTCTAAGGGAGTACAAGTCTTGCCCGTGTACCGGAGGCTGGGTGTGCGGCGTCGAACGGGAGCGGGCTAAAATGAGATGGGAGAGTGTGCAGGCAATGAGTCAAACAGTCGATGGTGCTAAGGAGGTCGAGTTTGGCGCGTAAGAGCTTTGCCTGGATTCGCATGAGGTATTTCCTGCTGCCGGCGGCCGCGGCATTGACTTTGGCGGCTCAGGAGCCGGCCAAGCCGGCGCCCGCCAAGATAGACGAGGCCAAACCGGCGAGCGCCGCGGTGGGCATCGCGGCGGTGGATCCCAATTCTTTCGTGCTCGGCATCGAGGACGTCATCTTCATCCGCACGTGGCGGAACGAGGATTGGACGTGGGAAGCGGTGATCCGCCCGGACGGCAAGATCACGGGTCCGCTGATCGGCGAGATCGAGGCGGCGGGCAAGACACCCTCGCAACTGGCGCAGACGATCGCCGAGATGCTGACCAAGTACATCAACAAGCCGGACGTGACGGTGACCGTGCGGCAGGTGAACAGCAAGAAGTACTTCATCACCGGCGAAGTGAGCCAGGGCGGAGCGTTTCCGTTGATCGGCAAGATCACGGTGCTCGAGGCGCTGGGCAAGGCCGGGGGGTTCCGCGAGTTCTCGAACCCGAAGAAGATCGTGATCCTGCGGAAGGGGCAGCGGCTGCCGTTCAACTACAAAGAAGTGACCAGGGGCAAGAAGATGGAGCAGAACATCTTCCTGGAGCCCGGCGACTACATCATCGTCCCCTAAAAGGGGATTGGCATCGGAGAAGACATGGTTCCGCAAGACAACTTGATCAGTGTGCCGCGGAGGGCGCTGGACGTCGAGGATTACATCGACATTCTGCGGCGGCACAAGGGGTGGATCTTCGGTCCGTTCCTGTTCAGCCTGGTGGCGGCGGTGGTGGGCGTGTACCTGTATCCGGACACCTTCGAGTCGAAGGCGGTGATCAAGGTGGTGCCGCAGCAGTTGCCGGAGACGCTGGTGCCGTCGACGATCAACCGCATGATGACGGACCGGATCTCCTCGATGGCGCAGTCGATTCTGAGCCGCGGGACGCTGACCTCGATCGTCAATCAGTTCCAGCTGTACCCGCGGGAGCGGACGCGCCTGCCCATCGACGACATCGTGGAGAGCATGCGGAAGGACATCCAGATCAGCCCGGTTTCGAGCTGGGGGTCCGGCGACGGGAACCGGCAGGTGTCGGCGTTTCAGGTGAAGTACAGCTACGAGAACCGGTATCAGGCCCAGAAAGTGGTGGAGGACCTGGTGCGGCGGTTCATGGACCAGAACACGCGCGAGGGCGCGCAGTCGGCGACCTCGGTGGCGAACTTCCTACGCGACGAGTGGGAGATCGCCAAGAAGGACCTGGACGATATCGAAGGGCGCCTGGCGCAGTTCCGGCTGGAGAACATGGGCCGGCTGCCGGAGCAGATGCAGGCGAACATGGGCCAGATGACGGCGCTGCAGCAGCAGGTGACGAACATCAATTCGATCATCAGCCGCGTGCAGCAGGAGAAGCTGGTGATGGAATCGAACATCCGGATCTTCCAGGATCAATTGAAGGCGGCGCGGGAGATCCAGTCGGACCCGGTGACGCTGGCGCAGCAGAATACGGAGCTGGCGCAGGCGGAGCGGGAACTGACGGCGACGGAAGCGCGGCTGGCGTTGCTGCGCCAGACGTACACCGACAGCCATCCGGACGTGATTCAGTTGAAGGCGTTTCTGGAACGGACCAAGAAGAAGCGCGACGATTTGCTCAAGGACGACGAAAAGAACAAGGCGGCGGGCACACCGGCGGTGGCGCCGCGGGGCCGTCCCGCGGCGGCGGTGCGCGAGGCTCAGGACCTGGAGGCCAACATCCGGCGGCTGCAAAGCGCGCTGGAAGTGAAGGACATGGAGATCGAGAACTACAAGAAGGACCTGACGTCGCTGAGCACGGGGATCAAGTCGCTGCAGGGGCGCATCGAAGGCACGCCGATCAGCGAGAAGCAGTACCAGGAACTGCTGCGGGACCGGGATCTGGCGCGGCAGCGGTATCAGGATCTGGACGGGAAAAAGACGCGCGGCGAATCCGGCCAGAAGATGGAGAACCGGGCGCAGGGCGAGCGGCTGGAGCTGCTCGACCAGGCGAGCCTGCCGCAGACGCCGACCGAGCCGAAGCGGCCGATGGTGATCGGCATGGGCGCGGTGGCAGGGCTGGTACTGGGGCTGGTGTTCGCGGGCGCGCGCGAGATGAAGGACTCTTCGCTCAAGAACCTGAAGGACGTCCGGGCCTACACGCAGTTGCCGATTCTGGGCAGCGTGCCGCTGCTGGAGAACGATTTCGTGGTGCGGCGGCGGCGGCGGATCGCGTGGCTTGCCTGGACCACGGCCTGCCTGGCCGGCGTGGTGATCATGTCGGGCTCGGTGGTGTATTACTACGTGACGCGGACGTAGGGCGGCGGAGCGAATCGAGGAGAGAGCATGAGCAGAGTACATGATGCGTTGCGCCGCGCCGAGGAACAGGGACACCGGCCGAAAGCGCCTTCGAGCACGCCTTATCCGGCGGGCTCGTCGGCGCCGGTGACGCCGCCCGGCGAGATGGCGCCCACGGGGGCGAGTCCGGTGGCGCTGGCGCCGGACGGCGACTTCGATCTCGGTGAAGTGCTCTCGAAGGTTGTGGATGTGCCGTTCCGGCCGCCGGCGGATTCGCTGATGATCGACGCGAGCCGCCCGCACGAGCCGCCGGCCGAGGAGTTCCGGGCGCTGCGCACGCGATTGAACCACATGCAGAGCCTGCAGCCGATTCATACCGTGGTAGTGACCAGCCCGTCCCCGGCGGAGGGCAAGTCGCTTACCGCGCTAAACCTGGCGCTCGCGGAATCGCACCTGGCGGAGAACCGGGTGCTGCTCGCCGACTTCGACTTCCGGCGTCCGATCGTGCATTCGATGTTCAACGTGGACCGCTCGCCGGGCATTACCGACTACCTGCAAGGACGCTGCACGCTGGACCAGGCGATCCGCCGGATCGAGGGCACGAACCTGTACATCATGCCGGCCGGCGAGGCGGTGATCAATCCGCTCGAACTGCTGAACCTGCGCGAGGCGCGGACGCTGCTGGACCGGCTGCCCGAGGTGTTCAACTGGGTGATCCTCGACAGCCCGCCGCTGCTGTTCGCCGCGGACGCGAACCTGCTGGCGACGCTGTGCCACGGCACGATTCTGGTGGTCCGCATCGGGCACACGACCATCGATTCGGTGACGCGCGCGATGCAGTCGCTGTGCGAGAACAACGTGGTGGGGATTGTCGTGAACGGCGCCCGCCGCGGTGAGCTGTACTCGAAGTACACCTACTATCACAGCTACTACGCCCCGAAGGAAGAGGAAGGCTACGGGCCGCTGCCGGAAGTGACGGCGGAGCCGGCCGAGCCGGCGAAGGCGGAGTAGGGTACTTCAGCGGAGCGGGCCGATGGATTCGCACGAATCCCCGGCCGGTCGAGATCGCGGCTCCTGCCTCTAGGTCTGCTTGGCACTGGAGCCATAGCCGGGCGACCAACGCGGCCTGGCCGGACGCCTTCAGTCCCTCGGCTCTTAGCCTTATCACCGAAGGGCGAGTGCTTTCCAACAACGCCAACTCAGCGTGAAAATCCCGATCTAGAGTGATTACGATTCGCGAGTCTTCGACCGCGAAGCTCAGTATCTCCTGATCGGAAGCCGTGTCGAGGCTCCGCTCGCGCACATGCACGACGTCCCAGCCCGCCGCGCGCAGCTGTTCGGCAGCAACAGGGGACAACTCCTGATCAAGAACCGCCCGCAACGCTGGTCTGCTCCGTTTCGTAGGTTTCGAAGTCCGCGAAGGCCCCGGCGGACTGCAACGCTTGGCGCAGATATTCATCCTCGAGGAAGGGATATTCGCGGAACAACTCCGCCCGATCGGGGTAATCGTAGATCAATTCGAGCACCCGGGGGACGGTGATGCGCATGCCGCGAATGCAAGGCCGGCCGCCGCACTTACCGGGTTCGACGGTAATCCGGTCGAAGGGCGTTGCCGTCTGCATACGCTCCGTGTAGCGTGCCCGCGCGGCTCAGGCGGATCCGCGGCGCAGCACCAGCGCCGAGTTCTTGCTGCCGAAGGCGATGCAGTTGGCGACCGCGTACTCGATGTCGGCCCGCCGCCCGGCGTCCGGGACGTAATCGAGATCGCATTCGGGGTCCGGGACCTCGAGGTTCGCGGTCGGCGGCAGCACGCCGTCGCGCATCGCCAGCAGCGTCGCCGCCACGCCTGCGGCGCCGCACGCGCCTTGCGGGTGGCCGATCAGGCTCTTCAGCGACGACCCCGGAAGCCGCTCCGCATGCTTGCCGAAGGCGAGCCGGATGGCGCGCGTCTCGATCCGGTCGTTCAGTTCCGTGGACGTGCCGTGATAGTTCACATAGCCCGCCTGTTCCGGGGCGATCCCGGCGTCGGCCAACGCCAGCGCGATGGCGCGAGCCGGTTCCTCGCCGCATTCTTCGAGACGCACGCGATGGAACGCTTCGCAGGTGGAGCCGTAGCCGGCGATCTCGCCGAGGATGGGCGCGCCGCGCGCGCGAGCCCGGTCGCGGGTTTCGAGCACAAAGAACCAGGCGCCTTCGGCGATCACGAATCCGTCCCGGTCCCGCGAGAACGGGCGGGAGGCGCGGTGCGGCTCGGCGTTCCAGCGCGTGGAGAGGATGCGCATGGCCTGAAAACCGCGCAGGATCAGCGGCGCGATGGGCGCGTCGACGCCGCCGGCGAGCACGGTTTCGGCCATTCCGCACTGCAGCGCGCGCGCGGCGTACGCCAGCGCGTCGGTGGAAGATGTGCAACCGGTGGTGACCACGTGGCTGAAGCCGCGGAAGCCAAACCGCATGGAGATTTCGCTGGCGAGCGTTCCCATGGTGGAGGTCGGCACCACGTAGACGGAGCATTGCCGCCACTTGCCGGTGTGGAACAGCCGGTACTGCTCCTCGGTAAACTCGACGCTGCCGCCGCCGGAGCCGAGCGACACGGCGACGGAGCGGAGTTCGTCCCGGGTCATGGACTCGGGCTCGACGCCGGCCATGCGGAGGGCTTCGTCGGCGGCGGCCAGGGCGAGGGGAACGGCGCGGGAGACGTGCGGCAGGTCTTTGGGGTCCACCCAATCCTGGGGGCGGAGGTCCTTCACCTCGCCGGCTACGCGGACGGCGAGTTCCGAGGTGTCGAAGCGCGTAATCGGACCGATGCCGGACCTGCCGGCGCGGGTGGCCTCCCAGAACGCGGGGACTCCGTTGCCGTTCGGGCTGATGGCTCCGATGCCTGTAATTACAATGCGAGGTCTCATGCGTTGGCGGCGCGGGACGTGTGGGCTAGTATAGGCTGATTTCATGGAGGCCGCTCCGGCAAACTCGCAGGCGGGCGTTACGCCGCCGTGGCTCCACGCCCTGCTGGGCATCGAGGCCGGCATCCGCGGGGGCATCTTCCTGCTGCTGTTGTACTTGGCGAACGCGGTGTGGACCGGCCGGCCGTGGTGGGCGCACTTCAACCTGCTGGGGGCCACGTTTGCCGGTGACCGGGCGTTCCGTTCCGGCCCCGGCTGGGACACGGTGTCGGGCCTGGCGTTGGCCCTGGTGCTGGGCGGGGCGGTGGGCGGGATCTTCGGCCTGGCGGTGTGCCGGATGTCGGGCCGGGCGGTGCTGCTGATGGCCGGCCTGGTGACGGCGGCGGTGTGCCATGCGGTCTCAATGTGGTGGATCTGGCCCAACGTCAACGTGTGGGTGCCGGACCGGCTGCCGGCAGCGACGGCGGCGGTGGGGCAGGTGCTGCTGGGGTTGAGCCTGGGCCGCATCGCACGGCCGGTACGAGCGGCGCAACTTGTTGTTATGGAAGATGTTAACCCTTCGAACGAGACCGCGCCAGAGGTCCAGGGCGAAAGGGCTGCGGAAGACCCTCCCGTTCCGCTAGAATAGGGAGGTTTGCTTCGGGGACGTCCGGGTTCCGTATCTCGCGGTCCTTGGATTGCTGCAGCAGAAGCTATCCGGTAGAACGGGCCGCGTTACGGTCACGTCCCGCGAGGAGGCGCAGAGTGGAAAGGAACGGCATTTAGAGGATGAAGTGTCACAGGCCCCGAAGCCTGCACGCCTGCGCTCTTGCAATTGCCGGTTTGGTGTTGATGGGCGGCGGACGCGGCGTGGTGTTGGCGCAGACGCCTCCACCCGCGAAGCCGCAACCTCCCGCGCCGAAGAAGCCCAATCCGTTTGAAACGGTGCCGGTGGCCGAGGAACCCAAGCCGGATCCCCAGCAGCAGAAGAAGCAGACCCCGCTGCAGGCCCCGGAGCAAGCCAAGCCGGAAGGCGGACTGAAGCAGTTCGGCGACACCGTCGAACTGATCGAGTTCCGCGGCGCGCGGCGCGTCCCCCAGGACACCCTGCGCGCGATGATCTTCACCAAGAAGGGCGACAAGTACGAAGAGGACGCCCTGCAGCGCGACTTCATGGCGCTGTGGAACACGGGCCGTTTCGACGATATCCGGCTGGAGCGGGAGCAGGGCAAGGAAGGCTGGATCGTCCGCTTCGTGGTGACGGAGCGGCGGATCATCCGGTCGATCAAGTACGACGGGATGAAGTCGATCACGGTGTCGGAGATCCTGGACCGGTTCAAGGACCGCAAGGTCGGCCTGTCGGTGGAATCGCAGTACGATCCGAACAAAGTGCAGCGCGCCAAGCTGGTGCTGCAGGAGTACCTGGCCGAGCGCGGCCGCCAGTTCGCCAAAGTGGAGCCGGACCTGCGGCAGATTCCGCCGTCGTCGGTGGAAGTGAACTTCAAGACCGATGAAGGCCCGAAGGTCAAGGTCGGCGAGATTCAGGTGACGGGCAACAAGGCTTTCAGCCAGCGGGCGGTGGTCCGGGCGATGAAGAACCTGCGGCCCGTGGGCATTCCGCGATCGATCCTGCTGGAGAACCTGTTCGCCAAGACGTACGACTCGACGAAGCTCGAAGAGGACATGTCGCGGATCCAGAACGCCTACCAGGAGAAGGGCTACTTCACGGCGCGGGTCACCGACTACAAGACCAATATCGTGGACGTCGGGGGCGGCAAGTTCCGGGTGCCGCTGCTCTATCCGAACAAGGGCGGCAAGCGGGCAAACCTGACGGTGAACGTCGAAGAAGGCCGGCTGTACAAGCTGAACAAGATCAACTTCACGGGCGTGAAGCTGTTCCGGACGCCGGAGACGCTGATGGCGCCGGTGTTCCAGATGTCGCAGGGGACGGTGTTCTCGACGGGCAAGCTGCGCAAGGGCTTCGAGGAACTGCGCAAGCTGTACGGGCAGTTCGGCTACGTGGACATGGTGGCGGAGCCGGGCTTTGAGCCGCAACCGGGCACCGACCAGATCGATCTGACGATCAACGTGGACGAGGGCAAGCGCTTCTTTGTGCGGCGCATCGACTTCGCGGGCAACACGACCACGCGCGACAAGGTGATCCGGCGCGAACTGCTGATCGACGAAGGCGACGTGTTCAACTCGCGGCTGTGGGAGCTGTCGATCCTGCGTTTGAACCAGCTCGGCTACTTCGAGACGCTGAAGGAGAACGAATCGGCCGACATCCGGCGCGACACGCGCACCGACACGGTGGACATCACCCTGAAGGTGAAGGAGCGCGGGCGCAACTCGGTGCAGTTGAACGGCGGCGTGTCCGGCATCGCGGGCAGCTTCCTGGGCTTCTCGTATGCGACGAACAACTTCCTCGGACTGGGCGAGACGCTGAGTATCTCCTCGCAGATTGGCGACCGCATCCGCGACGTGACGTTCAGCTTCACGGAGCCGTACTTCCTGGACAAGCCGATCCAAGCGGGCTTCACGGTGTTCATCCAGCGCTTCAATTACAACCAGGGCCGCGAAGTGTCGCTGCTCAGCGGACGCAACCTGATCCCGCTGTTCCAGCAGTTGGGCACGCAGAACCTGCTGAACTACACCACCAACGGCCGCGGCTTCACCGTGTTCGCGAACTACCCGCTGAAGCGGAGCTTCGCGCGGCTGGGCATCAGCTACGGCTTCAACACGCAGGACATTTCCACCGATACGACGGCGTCGCAGCAGTACTTCGAGTTCATCAATTTCCAACAGGCGCTGGCCGGCCCGAACCAGTTGCGGGGCATCAAGACCAGCCAGATCATCCCGTCGTACACCTACAACACGGTGAACCACCCGATCACGCCGACGGCGGGCAAGAGCATCTTCCTGTCCACGAACTTCGCCGGCAGCTTCCTGGGCGGCAACGTGAACACGGTGGAACCGACGGCGGACATCAAGTACTTCCGGGCGGGCTTCAAGAAGGGGCACGTCATCGGCATGCACGGGCTGTTCCGGTACCTGACGGGCTACGGCGGCCGGGTGGCGCCGCCGTTCAACCGGTTCTTCATGGGCGGCGAGAACGACATCCGCGGCTTCAACATCTGGGGCATCAGCCCGATCGGCTACGTGCCGAGTTCCGCCTCGGTGCCGGTGTTGAACTCGGACGGGTCCCCTCGCACGCAGACCGTGCTGGACGCCAACGGCAACCAGACCTTTGTGTCGGTGACCCAGCGCGTGCCGGTGTACCAACTGGTGTTTCCGGGCGGCGACGGCCAGGGCGTGCTGAACTTCGAGTACCGGATCCCGATCGTCGGCCCGGTGATCCTGGCGGCGTTCGCCGACGTGGGCGCGAACCGTATCCTGCGGCGCAGCCAGTTGCAGTTGAACGACAGCCGCGTTTCGCAGTTGAACTCCGAGTTCCCGGAGGCGAACTTCGACCGGCGCGCGGTGATCGCGCCGGGGACGCAGAACGTTCGCATGTCCACGGGTCTCGAACTGCAGGTCCTGATGCCGGTGGTGAACGCGCCGTTCCGGTTCTATTGGGCGTACAACCCGCTGCGCGCGAACACGACGCTGCTGGCGCCGCTGGTGGCGGACCGCTCGTTCTTCCCGAATCAGGCTACCTATCTCGGGTATTTCGCACTGTATGGCCGTCCGCAGCCGTTCGCGGAACGGACGAGTATCTTCCGGTTTTCCATTGGCCGCACCTTCTAACAGTGCGTGCTAGCATGACGTCAAAGGATTAGGAGAGACACGTGAGCAAGAGCATGTTTTCGGCCGCGCTGGGCGCGCTGGCGATGGTGGCGGTCCCGGCGAGCGCACAGCAGGCGCCGACCAAGGTGGGCGTGATTCAGATCCAGAGCGCGATCGTCAGCACCAAGGACGGGCAGACGGCGGCCAAGGGCCTGGAGGAGCGGTTCCAGCCCAAGCGGCGCGAGCTCGAGAAGCGGCAGGGCGAGATCCGCGGCGAGCAGGAGCGGCTGCAGAAGGGCGCGAACACGATGCCGCAGGCGGCCAAGGACGACCTGGCGCGCAAGATCGATTCGCTGACCAAAGCCTTCAATCGCGACGCGGAGGACGCGCAGGCGGAGCTCGAGCAGGAGCAGAACAAGATGCTCAACGAGCTGGGGCAGAAGATGATGGTGGTGATCGACAAGTACGCCAAGGACAACGGCTACGCGATCATCCTGGACGTGTCGAACCCGCAGACGCCCGTGCTCTACGCCTCGAACACGGTGGATATCACCAAGGACATCATCGACCTGTACGATAAGAACGCGCCCGCCGCGCCGCCGGCCGGATCGCCGAGCGCGGTGAAGCCGATGCCCGCGCCGGTGAAGCCCGGGACGCCGGCCACGCCGAAGAAGTAACGTCGCGTCCCGCAGAACGCACGAAGCCCCCGGCCTGCGCCGGGGGCTTCTTCTTTTTCCGAAAGGCGCGCCCTAACGGCTGCCGCCGGCCGCCGCCACGGCCTGGTCTCCCGCCGGGGGACGCACGCCCGAGGACTTCCATTCCCGCAGCAGCGAGAAGCCGCGCGCCGTCTCCTCCGGCGTGATCTGGCAATGGCCGTCGCGCTTGACGTACTGCTGGACGAAGAGGTTCGCGGTGCCCGCGTTGTCCGCGAGGGTCTGGTACTGGTTCGGCACGTTCACGGGCACCAGCGCGTCGTAGCTGGTGTGGATGGCGAGCATCGGCTTGGTGATGCGGCCGGTGGGCGTGTAGAAGGTGCGGAGGTATTCGGCGGCCCTGGGGTCCGCCGCGTAACGCTTCACGCCGGTGTTGACGGCGTTGTCGTCGTCGGTGTTCGAGTAGATGATGTTGCGGTTGTCGAAGGGATTGCCGCCGGCGCGCGCCTGCAGTTCGGCGAACATCGCGGTGACGAAGACGAGCGTCGCGGCCATGTCCTGGTTGCTCTTGATCCCGTTCTGGCGGCGGAGCACGGCGGCCTTGGCGTCGCTCGCGTCGAGCAGCGCTTTCACGCGCGCTACCTCTTCGCGGTTGTTGCGGTAGGTGGCGGGAGTCTTCGACGGATCGGGGAACACGCTGGGGAAATAGTAGTCGAACAGGACCCGGGCGTCGAAAGCGCCGCGGCCGATGAAGCTCATCGTGGGCGCCAGGGGTCCGCAGAGGGGCATGCCCGCGTCATAGACGGCCGGGTAGGTTTCCATCAGCACCATGGTGAGGAAGCCGCCCATGGAGTGGCCGGTGATGTAAGTCTCCTTCGCCGGGCCGTACTTCTTGACGAAGTAGCGGCGCAGTCCCTCGGTGTCGACGACGGCTTCCTGGATGGCCCAGCCACCGGCGGCGTAGCCGGACTGCGCGACGGCGTAACCCTGGTCGAGGAAGGTCTTAAGCACGGGGCTGACCTCGGGGCGGTCATAGGTGACCGGCACCGGGCTGTAGCCGTGGCAATACATCACCAGGCCGCCGTTCCATTTTTCGGGGACATCGATGCGGAACTTGGCGCCGTTGATGTCACCGGTTTCCATTTTCGATTGGGCGCACAGCGCGCCGGCCAGGAGGAGGGGTACCCAGAGTCTCATGACGGTCAGTGTAACGCGGAACCTCGCAGAGGGTCAGTTTCGCGGAGCGGACGGCGCCGCACCGCGCCGCCCAAAGACGTGGGCGGCCAATGAGGGGAGGTGACGGATCTGGTTGCGCCACTCGGAAGGATCAGAAGCTGCCCAGATGAGAATCAGTGTCTCGACTACCGTCCCGATCGGCTCGAACTGGGAGACAATCAGGACCCCGGGGCAGTCGCGGCCCGCGGTCAGGCGTTCCCGAAACTCGTCCGGCATGGTCCGAAGGTCGTGGGTAACCAGAATCCGGCTTTCGCGGGCAGCCAGCTCCAACACATCGGAGTCAGAAAGTCCTGCGACCTCACCGTCCGCAGACTGTGGCGGAGTCAAGCGACGGCTCCCTGCGGGTGCAGGCCGCCGCTCGAGTTCAACATCGGAAACATGTCGCCGGAGGAGATGGTGGACCGCGCGACCCTAGTTTTCGTCGGCGTCGTGCAGAGTCACAAGCTCATCAACTGGCCCTGGAGTCCCGGCGGCAAGGGCTGGGGGATGCTGGTGCGGCGGGTCACGGTCGAGACGATTGCCCGCGGCAGCGAATCGCGGCGCGAGATCGACGTCTACGAGTATTTCGGAATCGGGGGTGCCGGCGGAAACTGGAACTCGACCAGGGACGGCGAACGCTACCTGTTTCTCGTGCGAAAGGAGGGCGCCCGTTACCACGTGGTCCGCGACTGGTGGCGAAGCATCTTTGAGGTCGCGTCGGGTTATCACGACCGCTTCCCTCTTTCCGCGAGCGCGCCGCTCTGGGAGCGCTTCGCCCTTTTGAATCTCTGGCCCGGGCCGGACTGGAGCCCGCGTCTCGTCAGCCCGATGGGTCACCACGGTGCGCTCGGCATCGGGTTGTGGCGGCGGGCGAGGATCCTGCGCGGGCTCCTCCGTCATCCCGATAACCGGCTCCGGCACTCGGCGTGCGAAGCGCTGATTGTGACGCACCAGCTTGCGGATGGCTGTTTCTTTCAGCTTCCGGAAGAACGCCGGGAGGGGACGGGGTTGATCTACAACGCCGTGGTTCTGCGTGAGCGATGGGAAGACAACCGGAGGCTGGAGGCCGACGGAGTCGCCTTCGCGATGCGTCTCCTCCAAGAAACGGATCACGACTGGAGCTACGACCAGTTGCGGCTCCTGACTACGATTTCGAACCCTGAGGTCCGCCGGCGGATCTGTGATCTGTTCCGGCGCCGCATCCCCAGAGAAACCGACCACGGCTGTCCGCCGAATCCATCCGCGCCGGCCTCCTACGTGACTGCGGAAGGCGAGGTCCTGCTAGGCCCGCGAGAGAGCCCCCCGGCCGCCCGCGGGGCCCCCGCTTGACTCGCCGCCTCTCGCGGGCGTAGCGTTTGAGTGCAGCAATCCTAACCTTGCACTTCGCGGAGGCTTCATGAGCGATCCTTCTTCAGACCCCGGCGTCCCGACGCTGTTCGAACGTGTCGGCGGCGAGGCCGCGGTTCGCAATCTGGTGGACGCCTTCTACACCCGCGTCCTCGACGACCCTTTTCTCGGGCCCTTCTTCGCCGCGACCTCCATGGAACGCCTGCGGGCGATGCAGTTCGAGTTCTTCTCGGCGGCGCTCGGAGGTCCCGTCCAGTACACCGGGCAGCCCATAGCCTACGTCCACCACGGGCGGGGCATCACTCCCAACCACTTATCGCGGTTCCTGGACCATCTGCTGGAGACCTTGAAAGACCAGAACCTGAACGAGAAGGATGTCTACGACATCATTTCGCGGATCAATCTCTACACCACGGACCTGACGGGCCGAACCGCTACCGATGGGTGATATGACGCACGCTTGCGTCCGAGCTGTGACTGTAACTAATTGATTCTGCTGGCCGTCTGTGTGGCCCCGGACGTGCCGCATACGTCAGTTTAGGGGATTTGGTGCCGGCTATGGAACCACTGGTAAGCGGACTTGAGAAGCCTGTCCCGGCGCGCGCGCCGCGCGAGGTGAGGCAGCACATCGTCGAAATCGTCAGCGACTCGGGCGAGGGCGCGCAGACGTGCGGCCAGATGTTCGCGTCGCTGTGTGCCAAGAGCGGTTATGGGATCTGGACGGTGGAGATCATTCCGGCCGAGGTGGAGCCGCCGGCGCGGTCGCGCGCCGGGGCCAGCGGCAACCGGATCCGGCTGGGCACGAACCGGGTGACGAACGCCGGCGATGCCGCGGACGTCGTGATCGGGTTCAACGAGCAGGTGGTCTACAGCCGGATCGACGTCGGCGCGCTGGTGCCGGGGACGCTGCTGCTGCTGGACGATTGCTGGGCCTCCGATCCGAGCGACAAGGTGCAGGCGCAGTATCAGGCGGCGCTGGCGGATTTCGAGAAGCGCGGCTTCGAAGTGCACGGGATCCCGGTGGACCAGCAGTGCCGGAAGCTCACCGACGACCCGCGCCGCGGCAAGAACATGTGGGTGCTCGGGTTCCTGTGCGCGATCTACGACCTGGATCTGGAACTGGTCGGCCGCGAAGTGCCGAAGCGGTTCGCCAAGAAGGGCGGCGCGGCGGTGGAGAAGAACCTGGCGCTGCTCGAGGACGGTTACCGCTGGGCGGTGGAGAACGCGCCGCGGCGGTTCCACCTGCCGGCCGAGCCTGCCGCCGAGGCGCAGGTGGTGATGAACGGCAACCAGGCGCTGGCGCTGGGGGTAATGGCGGCGGGCATCGAAGTCTGCGCCATGTATCCGATTACGCCGGCGACCTCGGCATCGCACTTCCTGGCGCAGGCGTTTCACGAAGTGGGTGGCATCGTCCACCAGGCCGAAGACGAGATCGCGGCCATCGGTTTTGCGATCGGCTGCTCGTACGCTTCGAAGACGGCGGTGACCATCACGTCGGGGCCCGGCTTCGCGCTGAAGACCGAATTTCTCGGCCTGGCGGTGATGGCGGAAGTGCCGCTGGTGGTGGTGGTGGTGCAGCGCGGGGGGCCTTCGACGGGTCTGCCGACCAAGATCGAGCAGGGCGACCTGCTGGCGGCGCTCTTCGCCTCGCCGGGCGACGCGCCGAAGATCGTCATCGCGCCCGCGACCATCGAGGAGTGCTTCCACTTCATGGTGATGGCGCGCAAGCTGGCGGAAGAATTTCGCGGTCCCGTGATCGTGCTTACGGACGCGAACCTGGCGACCGGACAGCAGCCGTTTCCGCGGCCCAAGCCGTCAGCGGCCTGGATTGCGCCGCCCATCGACCAGTCGGATTGGGATCCGGAGACGCCGGCCTTTGCGTGGGACCCGGATACGGGGTTGTCGGCCCGCCCGATTCCGGGCCAGCGCGGCGGCCAGTACGTGCTCACCGGCATCGCGCACGACCAGGCGAGCCACGTGGCGTACGAGTCGTCGATCAACCAGCTCGGCGTGGAGATGCGGAGCCGGAAGCTGGCGGTTTTCGCCGAGACCTTGAAGCCGCCGGTGGTGCACGGGGATCCGGAAGGCGACCTGCTGGTGGTCGGCTGGGGATCGACGCTCGGCGCCATCGAGGAGGCCGTCGACCGGCTGCGCGCCGAGGGACACAAGATCTCGTCGCTGCACCTGCGGTTCCTCGCGCCGATGGAGCCGGGGCTGAAGCAGATCTTCTCGCGCTTCCGGAACGTGTTGACGGTGGAGATCAACTACAGCGACGATCCGTCGCATCCGCACATCACGGCTGAGGGGCGGCGGCGGGCGCAACTGGCGCGGCTGCTGCGGGAGCAGACGCTGGTGGACATCGATTGCTGGTCGCGCGTGCCGGGCAGTCCGCTGCCGCCGGCGAAGATCGAGCAGGAATTGCGGCGGCGCATGGCCGCGTTGGCGAAGGAGGCTTAAGTGATCGGACTCAAGCGGGACTGGGAGATCGAGGACGCCCCGGCGGCGTGCACGCTCGAGGACTATAAGGGCGCGGATGCGCGGTGGTGCCCCGGCTGCGGCGACCATTCCGTGCTGGCGGCCGTGCAGCGCGTGGCGCGGGATCTGCAGTTGCCGGTGGAGCGCACCGTGGTGGTGAGCGGCATCGGCTGCTCCAGCCGCTTTCCGCACTACATGAGCACCTACGGGTTCCATGGCCTGCACGGACGGGCGTTTCCGGTGGCGTGCGGCGTGCGCAGCCGGCGTCCGGACCTGCATGTCTTTCTGGTGACCGGCGACGGCGACTGCTGCGCGATCGGCACCGCGCACTGGATCCACGCGATCCGCTACAACATGCGGATCACGGCGCTGCTGCTCGACAACAATATCTACGGGCTGACGAAGATGCAGACGTCGCCCACCACGCGGCGCGGCGAAAAGTCGAATACGCACCCCACGGGTTCGTTCTTCGTGCCCTTGAATCCGATCTCGGTGACGCTGGGGATCCCGAACGCGTCGTTCGTGGCGCAGACTGTCGACTGGAGCCCGCCGCACCTGTACGCGACCATCAAAGCCGCGGCGCAGCACGACGGGACCTCCTTCGTGCGCGTGCTGCAGCGGTGCCCGCACTTCACCTCGCACATCTTCGCCAGCGCCCAGGAGCATCACGAGCAGGTGCTGGTGATGAACCACGCGGACGGCATCCACGTCGACGACAACTTCCGCAAGGCGTGGCCGAACCAGGTGGTGCACGATCCCTCGGACCTGGCGGCGGCGCGGGCCATGGCGGACCGCGAGGACATCTATCCGGTGGGGTTGTTCTACCGCAAGCCGGACGCGCAGCGTTATGACGAGGCCACCATCCGCGGCCTGGGCATGACCCCGCGCGAGAAAGTGGCGGCGCTCGACGGGCTGCTGAACCGGTTTCAGGTCTAACGGCGATGGCACAACAGGCGGATTGGCGAGAGCAGTTGCGGACGTTTCATCTGACGGGGCGGGGCCTGGAGCAGTGGATGCCGGACGGTCCGCTGTGGCCGGAGGCGGCCGGGGACGCGGGCGAGAGCGCCGGCGCCGCGCCCTCCGCGGGCGGGCTGGCGCGGGAGTATGTCGCGGTCTCCGAAACGCGCCGCACGGCGGCGCGGGCGAAGGCCGCCGAGCGCTTCGCGGAGCAGGCGGCGCGCCTGCGCGCCCTGCTGGAGGAGACTCCCCGCGGGCGGAACGCCGAGGAGTTCGGTGTCGAGGGCGGGCAGTTCCTGAAGCCGGAGGCGCTGGGCGCGCTCCGGCGTCCGGCGGCGCAGCGCGGAGCGCTGCCGCCGGAGCGCGAAGCGCGGATCCGCGCGGCACTCGCGACGCTCGAACAATGGCAGCAGGACGCCGCGGCGTGGCCGGTGGCGTACCTGCACACCCTCAGCACGGACCCCGAACCTTACGGCGCGGCCTTGCAGCGCCAGCGGCAATTGCTCGAAGCGTTCGGCGAGGCTCGCCGCGCCGCCGAAACGGCGCGCCTGGAAGCCGACGGACATTACGATCCGCGGGTGCACGCCGCCCGGATCGCGCGCGAGGACTGGCAGTCCGCGACGGCCGAGGAACTGGAGGCGCTGCCATTGGTTGCCGTGTGCGACACCGCGCGCCGGTTGATGGACGAATCGTTGACGGCCTTCGCCCGCACACTGCGCTCCGGCCTGCCGGTGCAGGTGCTGGTGGAGTTCTCGCCGGCCGAGTACGAGCCGGATCTCACCGCGACGGCGCTGGCGCACCCGGAGGCGTTCGTTCTGCAAACGTCCGAAGCCTCTGTGGAGGACCTGCGCAACGGCTTGGCGCGGATGGCGGCGTCCCTGCGCCCCGGCGCGGCGTTCTGCGGCGGGGGAGCCTCCGTGCGGGAAGCCGCGCTGGCCGCGCGCGCCGGCGTTTTCGCGCGCTTCACCAGCGTGGCGGGCGCGCTGGAGCCGGCGGCGGACGGCGACCCGAGCTTGACGCCGGCCCACGCGGCGGTCGCTCTCGGCGAGTTCCGCCCGCAGATCCGCGTGCTGCCCCCGGAGGCGCACGACGGCGAGCAGATGGAAGCCGTCGAGTACCTGGCCCGGTATGGCGCGGAGGCGCCGCTCGCCATCCCGTATATTGCGGTGGCCGGCGGACGCGCCGTGCTGACGCGGGAACTGGCCTGGTGGTGCCACGAGCGGATGATCGCGCGGCGGCGGATCGAATTGCGGGATCGCGCGGCGGCGCCGCCCGCGGCAGTGTCTGCTTCCGCCGAGGTCCCGGCCACGACACCCGCGCCGGCGCCGGACCAAATTGAACAGGCGCGGCGGCAGGGCGCGGGCGAAGCCGTGCAGCGGCTGGTGGCCGCGCTGTTGGGCGCGACCCCCGTGCAACTCGCCGAGCTTCCGAAGGCCGTAGCCGCGCCGTCCACGGCCGCCGCGGCAGTGGCGGCGCCCGCTGCGGAGCCCGCGCCGGCGGCCGAGAGCGAGGATCCGTATGTTGAGTCCTATCTCTGCACCAGTTGCAACGACTGCCTCAAGGTCAACAACCGGATGTTCCAATACAATGCCGACAACCAGATCTTCCTGGCGGACGCGAGCAAGGGAACGTACGCCGAACTGGTGAAGGCCGCCGAGGCGTGCCCGGCCAAGTGCATCCACCCGGGCGCTCCGCGCGCCGGCGACGCCACGGCTACTCCGGCCATCCGGGCGCGCGCCGCGAAGCTCAGGGGATAGGCTCGGCGCTAGAATGGCGTATTGACTCCCGACCGCCAGCAGGAAGCCGAACTGGCCCGCCAGATCCTGGCCGGATCTCCCGGCGCCTTCGACCGCTTCGTCGACCATTTCCGCACCAAGGTCTTCCAGTACACGTGGCTGATGTGCGGCCAGCGCGAAGACGCCGAAGAGGTCGCGCAGGACACGCTGCTTAAGGTGTTCGAGAACTTCGGCCAGCTCCGGGAGCCGGACCTGGTGCGCCCCTGGGTGTTCCGGATCGCCAAGAACGCCTGCCTCACCAAGCGCCGGCGAAGCCTCTTCGCCCCGGAGCCGTCGCAGGAGCTGTCGCTCGAAGCCCTGCTGCCCGGCGATGCGCAACTGCCGCTGGCCGACACCGCGCTTTCGCCCGAGAAGAGCGCGCAGCAATCCGAGGTGCGCGCGGCGCTCGAAAGCGCCATCCGCGGCCTGCCCGATCTGTACCGTCCGGTGCTGCTGCTGCGGGACGTGGAAGGTCTCTCGACCGAAGAAACGGCCGAGGTGCTGAGCATCACGCCCGACGCCGTGAAGACCCGCCTGCACCGCGCGCGGCTGGCCGTGCGCAAACATCTCGCCGGAGCCGGAGCATGACCTGCGAGGAGATCTTCGCCCAGCTTTCCGCCTACCTGGACGTGGAACTGCCGCCGGAAACCTGCGAGGAGATCCAGGCGCATATTGCCGCGTGTCCGCCGTGCGTGGAGTTCGTGCGGAGCCTGGAGCGCACCGTGGACCTGTGCCGCGGATATTCGCCGGGCGCACTGCCGGGTCCGCTGGCGGACCAGGCCCGCCGCGACCTGGAGCAGGTATATCTGGCGATCCGCCGCGGCGAGCCCTAGGCGGCGCCGGACCGGTTCGAGGTGAGCGCGAAAACCAACCGCTCCATCACCACGCGGTCGTCGGGGCGGGCGTCCCGGAGCGCGCGGTCGGCCTCGAAGATCCGGACCAGCGCTTCTTCGAGGCGCGGCCGGGTGAAGGCGGCGGCGGTCTGGTAGACCTGCTCGGCGCGCTCCCGCCACATCCGCGCGCCGCTGCGCGTGAAGTGCGACTGGATCAGCGCCGCGCTGTTCAGCCGCGCCTCGCGCGCCGCCAGCGCGAAGCGGAACTGCGTGCCCAGGAACGTCAGCACCAGCGGCAGATATTCGCCCTCGCGCACCAGGGCGTCGAGAATCGCCAGCGAACTCTGCCGGTCGCCGCGCCCGAGCGCCGCCACCAGCGAGAAGATGTTCGCGGCCTGCGCGTTCGGCACCAGAGCCAGAATGTCTTCAGCGGTCACCCCGCGCTCGCCGTTGGTCAACAGCGCCAGCTTGGTGATCTCGGTGGCGATGCGCTGGGCGTCGCCGCCCGTCGCCTCCACCAGCAGCCCCAGCTCCGCCAGGCCCAGCCGCAGCCCCTCTTCCTTCGCCAGCCGCTGGCCCAGGGCGCGCGCGGCCTCGGGCGCGAAGGGCCGGAACTCCACCACCTGCGGCACCGCGGCATAATATTTCTGCACGCGCTCCAGCTTGGCCTTGTCTTCGCCCTCGAACTCCCAGCGGGAGCTTTCGATGACGACCACGGTGCCGGGCGAGGGGTGCTTCACGTAGGCGGCCAGGTTCTGGGCATCGCCCTGCGGCGCGCCGCCCTCTTCGGAGTCGTCATCGCTGGCGGCGGCGATGCGCCGCGGCAGCGCCGCCTCCGCGGCGGCCAGCCACAGGACCCGGTTCGCCGCGAACAGCGAGAGCGACCGGGCGTCGTCCAGTGCGGCGGCGAGCGAGGTTTCCGAAAGGTCGTAGTGCGTGTAGCCGCTCTCGCGGTCGCCCTCGGGCAGGGCGGCGACCAGCAGCGCGGCGCGGCATTTGTGCCGCAAGTACGGCTCCGCGCCGAGGAACAGATAGACCGGCGCGGGGCCCTTCTTCGCCAGGTGGTCGAGAAACTGTTCCGGCGTCATCAGAACCCTTCGAGGATCGCGCTAACCACGCGGCGCGCCAACTGCCGGGAGACGCGCTCCAGGGCGGCGTCGCTCTCGTCGAAGTACAACTCCGGCTGGACGCTGATCTCGTAGCGCTCGCGGACCTGCAGCGCCGGATTCTCGTAAAGAACCTTACCGGTCTTGCGTTCGGTAAGCGTCACGCTGACGGTGGCGAAGAACTGGACGCCGCTGGCGCGTCCCGTATTAGAATCGAACACGGCGGGGAAGGGCTGATAGCTGATGAGCGTGCCCCGCAGGACGGCGTCGGCGGCGTCCGGATCGTTCACCACCTGGAACCGGCCCCGGGCCAGCAGTTCGCGCGCCAGGGCGCTGGATATCTGATCCGTGAGCTTGTACCGGGTGGTGCTGTTGCCGAACGCCGGCACCGCGACGGTGGTGATGTTCTTCGGCACCAGGTCTGCCTTGCCGGCGACATGGTAGCCGCATCCGGTCAAGATCAATGAGGCGAGGCCCACGGCGGCGCCCCCGAGCTTCACAGCAACTCCTTGGCGACCGCGAGCGCGTTCGCCGCGGCCAGGCGCAGGTTGTCGGCCGCGCCGAAGAGCCAGCAGGCCCGCGGGTTGTTGCGGTCGACGGCAATGTCGCCGACGGTGAGGCCGGCCTGCCCAGCCACGCCGGTGTTGGACGCCGGCTCCTCGTCCGCCTGGCGGACTTCGATCTCGGAGCAGGCCAGCGCTTCGGCGAGTTTCGCGACGCCGGGGTTCTCGTCGAACTCGGCCCACACGGAGAACGTGTAGCCGTGGAAGACGGGCGCCTGGAGTACGCGCAGCGACGGCATGGGGACGCGCGGCCAGGGTCCGAGCAGGGTGGCGAGATGGCGGTCGATGCGCTGTTCCACGCCGTCGAGCGGCTCCCGCGCCTCCTCGCCGTAACGCGCCAGCATGGCATAGGCCACCTGCGTGTCGTAGACCTCGCGCTCCAGGTTCTGGAACGAAAGCAGGGCGACGCTCTGCTGCTGCAGCTCGTCCATGCCGGCCTGTCCGCGCTCGCTGGCCGGCTCAAAGATGTGCAGCAGCACCCGCTTCACCAGCCCGGCGGAGTCCAGTTTCGAGAGCAGCAGCGCGGCCGCGATGGCCGCCGGATGCGCTACGACATGGATGACGCCGGCGCTGAGCGCCACCGGCTCCGTCTCGACGACCGGAGCGCGCAGGCGGGCGTTCGGTTGCTCCTCCAGCGCGCCGGTCAGGTCGATCAGCACGGGCGAACCATGCTTCGCCAGCTTATGGGCGCGGCGCGCGGAGGCGGGAGATCCCGCGAGGAACGCCACCGCGCAGCCCTCCAGGCTTTCCCCGGTGAGGGCGCGGAGCAGCGCGGGTTCGCCGTCCTCTTCGGTGAGCAGGTTCGACTGCTCGAGCGCGGAGATCAATTCCACGCGCGTGGACTGCGGGCGCTCCGCGAGCACTTCGCGGAGTTCCCGGGCCAGCAGCGTCTCCGCGCCGACCAGAGCCAGGGTTGCCGGGGTACGGGCCAAAGTTCATTGCTCCTTTCCGAAGGGCGAGGTTGCGGCCGGCGCGGGCTGGACGCCCGCCACGCTCCGGAAGCGGCGCCGCACCAGACCGCCGATCCGGATCGCGATCCCGCTGCCGACGTAGGTCACGGTCAGAGCGAGCAGCACCGGCTGCGAATAATTCCAAACCAGATAGATAAAGCTGCCGAGCAGCACCAGCGTCAGCGGCGAGCGTGGACGCAGCAGGGTAATGTCCTTGAAGCTTGGATAGCGCCACGTCGAAACCATCAGGAATGACAGCATCCCGACCAGCGCCAGCCACAGCGCGCAGATCCACCAGGCCGTGAGAGGGATCGCCTCGGCGGCGTAGATCACCGCGGCGATCAGCGCGGCGGCGGCCGGAATGGGGAGGCCGGCGAAGTACTTGCGGTCCGGGCGGCCGGGGTTCTTCAGCACCGGGTGCGCCTGCACGTTGAAGCGGGCCAGCCGCGCGGCGCCGCACAGCAGATACAGGAACGACAGAAAATACCCGATGCTCCGCAGGTGTTCCAGCGGGATCCCGGGGATCGACTCGGCCACGAACTGGACGCCCCAGGCCCAGGCCAGGATGGCCGGCGCGATGCCGAAGGTGATGACGTCGGCCAGCGAATCGATCTCGCGGCCGAACTCGGAGGTCGTGTTGGTCATGCGGGCGATCCGCCCGTCGAGTCCGTCGCAGAATACCGCCGCGCCGATCGCCAGCGCGGCCTGGCGGTAGTGCGGGTTCGGGCCCAGGTTCGAGGTGGCGGCGATCACGCCATGAAAGGTCTCCACCAGCGCGTAGAAGCCGAGAAAGACGTTGCCCGCGGTGAACAGGCTGGGTAGGGCATAGGCGGCCCGGCGCGGCCGCCGGTCGGGCGACTTCGGATCGATCAGGCGCTCGCGCAGACTGAGGTTGGGCATACCGGCTACTCCTTGCGGCGCGCGACGATTCCCGATCCGGCGCGCACGCGCTCTCCTTCCCGGACCACGATGTCCCATTCCGGGCCGAGAAAGAGATCGATCCGGGAGCCGAATTTCATGAGGCCGATGCGTTCGCCGGCGGCCACGGCGTCGCCGGTTTTCCGGTAGAAGAGGATGCGGCGCGCGATCAGGCCGGCGATCTGACTGAAGACCACGGTGGTCCGGTCGCCCTCGACGGTCACCACGTTCTGCTCGTTTTCGGCCGTGGCGGCTTCGGCGCTGGCGACCAGGAACTTGCCGCGGCGGTACTCGACGTTGCGAATGGTGCCGGCGATGGGGCTCCGGTTGACGTGTACGTCGAAGACATTCAAGAAGATACTGATCCGGCGGCGGCCGTCGCCGAGGTCGCGGAGGGCCACCACTTTGCCGTCGGCCGGGGACACGCACACAGGTCCCGGGGGGATCTCGCGGTCGGGGTCGCGGAAGAAATTGAAGCAGAACAGGGCGAGGATGACGAACGGGGCGGCCCACCACGGGGATCCCGTGAGCCAAGCGGCCAGCGCGCCACCCGCGAGCAGCCCGCCACCGTAGGTATATCCGTATCGGACCATGAGGCTCCTTCATTTTCGCAGCTTCGGCGGCACGGGAGGGGAGTACTCGATGCGGGGGTTCTAAGGCCTTCCCACGATGCCAAGGTGAGATCCGCCTAATTGTGACGCCGCCGGAAGACGACGACACTGTAAAGGCGATGAGTGCCATCACCGCTCTGAATCAAGCCTTGCAGCAACAGCAGGCCCTGTCGAAGATCCCGCAGCCGAAGGTGGAAAGCCCGGTCGCCGCGGCTCCGGCGGCGCCGACGCCGCGCGTACCCAACGCCATCGAGGAGACCGGATTGACCGGGGCGCTGCTGGAGCAGTTGGCGGTGAAGCACCTGTACTTCCGCGGCGAACTGCTGGGCCGCGAACTGGCCCAGGCAATGGGCTTGAAGTTCTCGATCATCGAGGAGACGGTGGAGACCTTCAAGCGGCAGCATGTGATCGCCGTGAAGCGGTCCATGGGCATGGGCAACGCCTCCGCGCTGTTGACGCTCACGGAGAGCGGCCGCAGCCTGGCGCGCGAGTTCATGGAGAACAACGCCTATGCGGGACCCGCGCCGGTGCCGCTCGAGCAGTACGCGGAGATGGTGCGGCTGCAGCGTCCCAAGAAGGACTGGCTGTCACTCGAGGCGCTGCGCAAGGCCTTCGGCGGGCTGGTGGTGAACCCGCACGTGATGGCGCAGATCGGGCCCGCGGCCAACGCGAACAAGTCCTTTCTGATCTATGGACAACCGGGCAACGGCAAGACCGCGCTGGCGGAGTCCCTGAACAACATCGAGGGCGAGCCGATCTTCGTTCCGTATGCCATCGAGTACCACGGCAACATCGTCCAGATGTTCGACCCGATCTATCACCTGCGGATCGAAGAGCAGTCCTCGGCGACGGCGATCGCCAATGAGATGCCCTATGACGGGCGCTTCTTCCGGTGCCGCCGTCCGTTCATCATCACCGGCGGCGAGCTAACGCTGGAGATGCTGGACCTCAGCTACAACAAGTCCACCAAGGTGTACGACGCGCCCTTCCAGCTCAAGGCCAACAACGGTATCTACCTCATCGACGACTTCGGACGCCAGAAGGCGTCGCCCGCCGAAGTGCTGAACCGGTGGATCGTGCCCATGGAGCGGCACGTCGACTACCTGAGCTTCCAGTCCGGCGGCAAGATCACCGTGCCGTTCGAGGCCTTCCTGATCTTCTCGACGAACCTCCGGCCGCACCAGCTCGGCGACGAGGCGTTCCTGCGCCGCATCCAGTACAAGATGTTCCTCAAGAGTCCGGACCGCGCCGAGTTCACCGAGATCTTCGCCCGCTTCTGCCGTACGCGGCAGATCTCCTATCCGAACGGCTTGCTGGACCGGTTCATCGACAAGTACTACACCCCGAAGAACCGCCCCTTCCGGCGCTGCCACCCGCGCGACGTGGTCAGCCACGCCATCGACATCATTCATTTCGAGAAGCGCCCGCTGGTGCTCGACGACGACGTCATGTCCCGGGCTTACGAGAGCTGCTTCGTCGAAGAAGACCCCCACGCCGAATAAACCCCGCGCGGCCGGCAAACGTCGCTATCATGGAACTTGACTGAAGCCCCGGCTCAAACCGCGGGATCGGGCAAGTTCCGCCCGATCCTGATCCTGGTCCTGACCAACCTGTTCTCGGTTGGCTGTCTGATTTGGGCGCTGCACGACGCCAAGCTCAGCGAGCTGAAGAACGACATCCTCACCCTGCATTGGGGATGGCTGCTGGTCGCCGCCGTCGCCGACATCGCGGTGTACGTCTGGCAGGGCTGGCGCTGGAGCACGCTCTTGCGCCCGGTGCACCCGGTCCCCTTCTGGCAATGCGTCCGGGCGATTTACGTCGGACTGTTCGCCAACGAGATTCTGCCCATGCGCGCCGGCGAGGCGATCCGGCCGTACCTGGTCTCCCGCTGGGCGAAGCTCCCGTTCGCGCTGTCGCTGTCGAGCGTCGCGATCGAGCGAGTGTTCGACGGCCTGTGGTTGATCACCTGCATGCTGGTGGTGAGCCGGATCGTCGCGTTTCCGGCGAAGATGCAATGGATCGTGGACGGCGCCTATGTGATCGGGCTGGTGGTCCTCGGCGGCGCCGCGGTGCTGGGCATCGCGCTGTTCCGCCGCGAAACCGTTCACGCGGGCATGACCGGGTGGCGGCGGCAGTTCTGGCTGGTGGCGGACAACCTGGCCCGGATCGGGCACTCCCGCTACCTCTATCTGGCGCTGGCGCTCAGCCTGCCCTACCTGCTGCTGCAGGTGGTGCCGATTTACTCAGTGATGCAGGGCTACCAGATGGACGAGGGCCTGCGGCTGGGCTGGAAGGCGGCGTTCGTGACCATGGTGCTGCTGCGGCTGGGAGCGGTGCCGCCGCAAGCGCCGGGGAACATCGGACTGTTTCAACTGATCGCCAAAGTGACCCTGGAGGAGCTGTTTGGGGTGCCGGGCGCCGAGGCGGCGCGGTTCTCGCTCGTGCTGTGGGGCGTGGTGACGCTGCCGTTGCTGGCCGGGGGCTTCGTGGCGCTGGTGGTCACCGGGGTCCGGCTGTCGAAGTTGCGGCGGGACGCGGTGGCGGACATGGAAAAGAACCTCGCGTGACGCGGTGCGTCCTGCGCCGTCCTGTTATCATGCACCATTAACCAGTCATGAAGCTGCCCCGCCTCACCCTCGTTCAATGGACCATCTGCGCGATGGCCGCCATCGGCTTTGCGTTCGACATTTATGTCGTGCTGATTCTGCCGCTGATCGGCCCCCCGGCCATCCGCGAGCTGGCGCCGTTCAAGCCCAACGATCCGCAGTTCGCCGCTTTTGCGAACCAGTGGCGCGGACTGCTGTTCTGGATCCCGGCGATGGCCGGCGGCTTCTTCGGCATGATCGGCGGCTACCTCACCGATCTGTTCGGGCGGCGCCGCATCCTGGTCTGGAGCATCCTGCTGTATGCCGTTGCGACGCTGGCGAGCGGCTTCGTCACCTCGCTGACGCAGTTGCTGGTGCTGCGCAGCTTCGCCTTCATCGGCGTGTGCGTGGAGTTCGTGGCGGCCGTCGCGTGGCTCGCCGAGCTGTTCCCCGAGCCGGAGCGCCGAGAGGCCGCACTGGGTTACACGCAGGCCTTCTCTTCCATCGGCGGTCTCCTGGTCACCGGTACCTATTCGATCTGCGTCGCCTGGGCGCAGGATCTGCCGGCCATCATGGGCGGCCATGAGGCCTGGCGCTATACGCTGGTGTCGGGCGTGCTCCCGGCGATTCCGCTGATGATCATCCGGCCCTTCCTGCCCGAAAGCCCGGTGTGGGCCAAGAAGCGCGAGGAAGGGACCCTGCAGCGCCCGTCGATCGGGGCCATCTTCGCTCCCGAGTTCCGCCGGACGACGATCGTGACCACCATTATGTTCGCCTGCAGCTTCGGCGCGGCGTTCGGCGCCATTCAGCAACTGCCTAGCATCGTTCCGGGTCTCGCCGAAGTGGCGCCCCTGCCGCGCCCCCAGCAACAGCTCGCGGTCAGCGCCGTCCAGGCGTTCCAGGAAGTGGGCGGATTGCTGGGGCGGTTCGTGCTGGCGTACCTGGCGATTATCATCATTTCGCGCCGCCTCCTGCTCCGCACGTTCCAGATCCCCGGGCTGATCATCTTCCCCGTGGTCTTCGGCTACCTCGCCACGAATAACCTGGAACTGCTCAAGTGGGGTGCGGCGGCGGCGGGCTTCGTCACCGTGGCGCAGTTGAGCTTCTGGGGCAACTACCTGCCGACCGTGTATCCGGTGCATTTGCGCGGCACCGGGGAGAGCTTCGCGGCGAACATTGGCGGCCGGATGTTCGGGACCTCGGCCGCCATGGTGACCTCGCAACTCGCCAACGTGATGCCGGGCGCCGGTCCGGCCGCAAAGCTGGCGCTGGCGGCGACCATCGTCGGCACGGCGCTGTACGTGATTGGGTTCGGGATGAGTTTTCTGCTGCCGGAGCCGGGGCGCAAGCAGATCGATTGAGGCGTTACTCTTAAGCAGTGATCACTTTATCCGCGAAAGGCCGGATCACCATTCCGAAACGGGTGCGCGAGGCGCTTGACCTCAAGACCGGTTCGAAGCTGCGCTTGCAAGTCCGCGACCAGGAAATCGTCCTCACCAAAGAACCTGCGTGGCAGCAGTTGGCGGGCCGGGGCGCGCTCCTCGGAAAGGACCTGCTGCGGGAATTCGCCAACTTTCGCCGGGATGAGCGCCTGCGCGAGTCCGGGCGGCACTGATCCCGCGATCCCCGGTTACTGCGCCTACCGCGTCCGGACCAGCCGGAACCCGTACTCCTCGCTCCGCGTCCCGGGCGGCGCGGTGATCCGGTAGGTCACGCGGTAGGTCATGCCCTGCGTCACGCCCTTCTCCGGCGCGGCGGGCGCCAACGTGATGCCGGGCGCCGGTCCGGCGGCGAAGCTGGCGCTGGCGGCGACCATCGTCGGCACGGCGCTGTCTGTCATGGGGTTCGGAATGAGTTTTCTGCTGCCGGATCCGCCGTCCGCGGGAACCTCATGGCGGGCGTCAGGAACGCGGAACTGACGCGAGCAGCGCCACGCACGCCTCGGGCAGCAGGCAGGTCACCCCCGCGTTCCGGAATCCCTTCGGGTCCCGGCTGACGATCGCGTCGCAGCCGGCTGCCCGCGCGGCGGCGGCGGTCACGGCATCTTCGAAGCCGGCAAGTCCCAATCCCAGCGCGACGTCCAGAACTTTTCCGTCCACGGCCGCGACGGCGAAGACCGACAACACCTCCCGCACCAGGCGGCCGGCGCGCGCCGCTCCCAGTTCGCGGCGGGCCAGATAGTGAATCGTCGTGACGGCGTGCGCCGCAAGCACCCCCTGCGCGAGCCGGCGCTCGATCGCGGCCCAAACCGCGGCGCTCGCCGCTGCGTGTGGCGCGCGGTCGAGCAACACATCCAGCACGACGTTGGTATCCAGCAGGATCCGCTTCACCGGTACTTGGCGGCGAGGTGCTGCCGGTACGTTTCGAGGTCGGCTTGCTTGAGGGCTCCGCGCAATCGAGTCAGCACCGGGGGCGCCGCGGCCCGGCCGCCGCCTTCACCCGCGGCGACTTGGTCCAGGAATGCTTCCACCAGCGAAGAGATTGAGATCCCGCGCCGGCGCGAAAAGCGCCTGGCGCGATCCACCACCCGCGGATCCACGCTAAGAGTTAACTTCGCCACGCACGTATCTTAACATGCCTAAAGATACGTAGACCGTCGCGCAGCCGCCGGGCGACGCAAAGCTGCCCGGGTGCGACCTCCGGCTGTGAATCACCGCGTCCGGACCAGCCGGAACCCGTACTCCTCGCTCCGCGTCCCGGGCGGCGCGGAGATCCGGTAGGTCACGCGGTAGGTCATGCCCTGGGTATTGAAGCTGCCCCCCCGCAGGATCTTCATCGCGCCCTTCTCCGGCCCGGTGGGATCCTCCTGCGGCGCCTTCGCATAGGTGTCCGGCGCGTACCAGTCTGAGGTCCACTCCCACACGTTGCCCATGGTGTCGAACAGACCGAAATCGTTCGGTTCCTTCTTGCCCACGGGCTGACGGAAGAAGTTCGAGTTCAGCGCGTTCCAGCCGATCGCGTCCATCTCGCCGTAGAGATCCTTCTTGGACTTCCCGCGGGCGGCGTACTCCCATTCGGCCTCGGTCGGCAACCGGTACCGCATCCCGTCCTGGATCTTGTTCAGCGTCGCCAGGTACTTGGCGATGTCGTCGAAGCTGACGTTCGCCATCGGCTTGTCCGAGGACTCGCCCGTGTTCATGACCGTAGCCCACTGGCTCTCGGTAACCTCGGTCAGCGACATCTGGAACGGGCGCGTGATGCGGACGAGGTGACGCGGCTTCTCGCCGTCGGTGTCCGTGTCGGAGCCCATCATGAACTGGCCGGCCGGGATGTCGGTGAACTCGAACGGGATCCCGTTGATGTCGAACCGGTTCGGCGGCGGGGCGGTGGTGCTGGGTGGCACGTTCCCCACGGCCTGCGGCGGCGGCGACGCCGCGCCGCCCGGCGGAGTTGCCGCGGGGCGCAGCAGGTACCAGCCGGCCGCGCCGATCGCGAGCGCGGCCACCACCAGCCCGGCCCACAGGCGGTTCTTCGGCCGCGGCCTTCCCGGCGCTGGCGGGGGCAGGGGAGGCAGCGCCGGCATCGTCTTCGTGACCATGCCTTCGAGCGCGGCCACGAACTCCGAGCAGGTTTCGAACCGGTCGTCCTTCGACTTCGCGAGCGCCCTTGCCACTGCCGCCGAAACGTGCGGCGCGAGCCCCGGCTGCAACTCCTCCACGGGCCGCGGCGAAGTGCTGAGGATGGCGAACGAAATCGATACCCAGCTATCGCCTTCGAACGGCGGCTTGCCGGCGAGCATCTGGTACGCGACCACCCCGAGTGAGAACTGGTCGGCGCGCCCGTCGAGCGGCTCGCCCTTGATTTGCTCCGGCGCCATGTATCCCAAGGTCCCGGAACTGCCCTCGACGGATCCCACGGTGAGCGTCCCGGTGGGCTTGGCGACTTGCGCGATGCCGAAGTCCGCGATCTTGGCCGAGCGCTTGTCCGTCAGCAGAATGTTCGCGGGCTTGATGTCGCGGTGGACGATGCCCGCGCGGTGCGCCTCGTCCGGCCTGCCGCAGGATGGGCAGCGCCTCGCCGAGCGGCAGGGCGCCGGAGTTCATGCGCTGCTCCAGGCTTTCGCCGGCAACCAGTTCCATCACGATGTACGAAGTGCCGCCGTCGCGAAAGACGTCGTAGACGTTGACGATGCCGG
>CAYYID010000033.1:0-59589 GCA_964471915.1 uncultured Solibacteraceae bacterium
CTGCCTTGTTATGAATGAGTTGCGAACAAGCGAAGTGGTCGCTTCGGGCTGTCCCTATCGGCCGGCCATCGGCCTATCGGCCCTGTCGGCCCTTCCGTTCGGCCCCGTTCGGCCCGTTCGGCCCGGTATTCGAGTGCCTGGTGGATCCGGGGCAGTGGGCGGGGTTGCGGGCGAGCCTGCTGGGGATCGCGGACGCGGGGGAGGATAGTTTGCGGTTCTATTTTTTGGGGTCGGATTGGAAGGGGAAGGTGGAGCACCACGGAGCGAAGCCGGCGTGGGATCCGGAGGGTCCGCTGGTGGTGTGACGGCGGGTTCCCTCGCTGGGCGAGGGGCCGAGGCCGTACAGGTGCCGCCGCCCGGTTTACGGCTGCCATCCTCCGCCCAGAGCCTTGTACAACTGCACGAGCGCGCTGAGTTCGTCGCGCTGCGCCTGCGCAAGCTGCTGTTCGGCCGCGAGGCGCTGGCGTTCGGTGTCCAACACCTCCAGGTAGCTGGACACGCCACCGCGGTAGCGCAGGTTGGCCAACCGGCTCTGGTCGCGGAGGGTGGCGGCGAGCAAGTCCTGGGCCACCCGGAACTCCTTCGCCTTGCGATAGCCGACGAGGGCGTCGGACGCATCGCGCAAGGCGTTGTTCACGGCCTTCTGGTAGTTGACCAGAAGCTGCTCGCGCTGCGCCTTGACGGCTTTGTAGTTGCCCGCCCGGCGGCCCGCATCGAAGATGGGCGCGTCCAGCGTGCCGGCGAGGTTGAAGGCGGTGCTGCTTCGTTGGATGACACCGAGCAGGTCGACGCTTTGGTATCCGCCGGCGGCAGTCAGGCTGATGGTTGGGAAGAACGCCGCCTTCGCCGCGCCCATCCGCGCGTTGGCCGCGACAAGTTGTTGCTCGGCCTGGCGCAGGTCGGGCCGCCGCTCAAGCAGGGCCGACGGCAAACCGGCCGGCACCTCCGCCGGGTGATACTGCTCCGCGAGAGCCTGACCCCGCTCCACGGGTCCCGGCGGCCGGCCTGCCAGGAAGTTGATGAGGTTCTCGGTCTGCTCGATCGCCTTTTCGAGCAGCGCCAAGCTCCCCTGAGCCGAAGCCAACAGAGTCCGCGCCTGATCGAGGTCGAGCTTCGTGCTCACGCCGCCTTCGAGGCGCGCGCTCACCAATCGGGCGGACTCAGCGCGGGCGGTCACCGAGGCCCGCACGGCTTCCAACTCGGCGTCCAACTCGCGCAGGTTGAAGTAGGCCAGGGCCGTCTGCGCCACCAGCGCCTGCCGCACGGCGTTCTGGTTCTCCTTGGCCGCCAGCAATTCCGCCCGCCCTGCTTCGGTGGTGCGCCGCAACCGCCCGAACAGGTCGAGTTCCCAACTCACCGCGCCTAGCGCTCCCAGCACCGATTGCGTCGGGCTCTGAGTGCCCTGCCGCGACCCGCCGGCCTGGCCATTCAGTTGCGGGAATAGCCCGGCACGCACCGCGGCCAGTTGGCCTTCCGCCTCCACCACGCGCTCGGCGGCGATGCGCAGGTCGTAATTGGCGGCCAAGGCCTGCCGGATCAGCCCCTGCAGCACTTCGTCCCGGAACAGATCGACCCACTTGGCCTCGCCCAACGAGGCGGGGCCGGGCTGGGCCTCGCCGGACCGCAACTGCGGCGGCGTGGCAACCGCCGGACGCCGGTAGTTCGGGCCCACCTTACAGCCGGCGAGCGCCAGGGCGAGCGCCCCGTACCAGACCACGCGCCGCATTAGTGACTCACTCCTTCCAGCAGCTCTCTTTTCGCCGGATCGCCGTCGATTGCGCCGCGCTGGCCGCCGAGCCGGTAGGCCAGAGACTGCACGCCAACGTAGAGCATCGGAATAAAGAATAGTCCGGCCGTAGAGGCCATCAGCATGCCCGTGAAAACCGCGAAGCCGATGCTCACCCGGGCCGCCGCGCCCGCGCCGCTGGCCAGCACTAGCGGCACCACGCCCAGAATGAAAGCGAGCGCCGTCATCATGATCGGCCGGAAGCGCAGCTTCGCACCCTCCACCGCTGCGTCGCGCAGGCTCAGCCCGCGCTTCTCGTGGTACTCCTTCGCGAACTCGACGATCAGAATGGCGTTCTTCGCCGCCAAACCCATCAGCGCCACGATGCCGATCTGCACATACACGTTGTTATCGAGCCCCACCAGCCAGATACCGAGGAAGGCCCCGAACACGCACACCGGCAGCCCGAGTAACACCGAGAAGGGCACTGCCCAGCTCTCATACTGCGCCGCCAGCACCAGGAACACGAACACCATGGCCATGCCGAAGATCGGGCCTTGCGTGCCGCCCGCCTCCTTCTCCTGCAAGGCCACGCCCGTCCATTGGAAGCCGAAGCCTTGCGGCAGTTCCTTCCTGGCCAGATCCTCCATCACCTCCAGGGCCTGGCCTGACGAAATGCCGGCCGCATTGGAGCCGCTGATCTCCGCGGTGCGGAACATGTTGTAGCGCTGGAGCAGTTCCGGCCCCGTCGCCATGCTCACGCGGCTCAGCGTGGACATGGGCACCATGGCGCCGTCGCCGGAGCGCACGTAGATGTCGTTGATGTTTTCCGGCGTCTTGCGGAAGTCCTGCTCGGCCTGGAGCATTACCTTGTAAGTCCGCCCGAAGGCATTGAAGTCGTTGACCTGCAGCCCCCCGAGGTAAATCTGCAACCCCTGGAACACCTGGTTGATCGGTATGTCCAGAGTCCGTACCTTGTCGCGGTCAATGTCGAGTTTCACCTGCGGCACGGTGGTGCGGTAGCCCGAGTAGAGGCCTTTCAGCTCCGGCCGGGGGCCGGCGGCCTGGAGGAACTTCTGGGCGGCCTGGTATAGTTCGTCCGGGCTGCGCCCGGCGGTGTCCTGCAACTCGAACTGAAAGCCGCCCGCGTTGCCCAAACCTGGGATCGGCGGCGGCGGGAACGCCAACGCCACGGCCTCCGGATAGCGGGAGAACTTCGCCTGCATCGCGGTCAAGATGGCGCCGAGTCCTTCTTCCTTGGTTTTGCGTTCCTCCCAAGGCTTCAGCATCACGATCAGCGAGACGTTGTTCGAGGTGTAGGCTCCGGTCAGCAGGTTCAGGCCGCCGAGGGTCAGCACCTCCTGAACGCCCGGCACGGTCTTGGTATCCGCCTCGGCCCGTTTGGCCAACTCGTCGGTACGCTCCATGGACGCCCCGTCCGGCAGGCTGAAGGCCGTGAAGATATAGCCCTGGTCTTCATAGGGCACGAAGCCGGTTGGCAGTTTGGTGATCAACGCGCCCGCGCCGAACCAAAACGCCGCGAGACAGAGCAGGGCGAGGCTGGCGCGCCGGAGAAAGAAACCCACCCCGCTCAGATAGCCGCCCGTGACGCGGTCGAACCCGCGGTTGAAGCCACGCAGCAGAGCGCCGACCGGGCCGCGCATTTCGGTCCGGTGCCGCAGCAGCATCCGGCACAGCGCCGGGGTCAAGGTCAGCGCCACCAGGGCGGACAGCAGCACGGCGATCGAAATGGTGATGGCGAACTGTTTATACAACTGCCCGACGATGCCGCCCATGAAGGAAACGGGCACGAACACCGCGCAGAGGACCAGCGCGATGGCGACCACGGGGCCGCTCACTTCGTCCATGGCCTTCTCGGTGGCTTCCAGCGGCGATAGCCCGCGCTCGATGTGGTGCTCCACCGCCTCCACCACGACGATGGCGTCGTCCACCACGATGCCCACGGCGAGCACGATGGCCAGCATGGTCAAGGTGTTGATGGAGAAGCCGAGCGTCACGAAGGCGGCAAAGGTCCCGACCAGCGAGACGGGGACAGCGAGCATCGGAATGAAGGTCGCCCGCAGATTGCCCAGGAAGATGAAGACCACGATCAGCACCAGGATGATGGCGTCGCGCAACGCCAGGAACACCTCATGGATGGCTACGTTCACGAATACCGTGGAGTCCATCGAGACGCGGTATTCGAGACCGGGCGGGAAGAGCTTGCCGCGCTCTTCGAGCAGGGTGCGGACGTTCTTCGCCGTTTCGAGGGCATTGGCCCCGGGCGACTGGTAGACGATGATCAGCGTGGACGGGATGCCGTCTTTCCGCCCGAAGCTGGTGTAGGTCTTGCCCGACAGTTCGGTGCGGGCGACGTCCTTCATGCGGAGGATGGAGCCATCCGGGAGGGTCCGGACAATGATGTTGTCAAACTCGGCGGGGTCGGTCAGCCGGCCCTTCACGTTCACCGAATACTGGAACTGGGTGCCGGCCTTGGCCGGCGGCTGGCCGACCTGCCCGGCCGCCGCCACAATGTTCTGCTCGCTGATGGCGGTCACCAGATCGCTGCCCGTCAGTCCGAGTTTTGCCAGCATGTCGGGGCGCACCCAGTAACGCATCGCGTAATCGCGCTGGCCCACGATCATCGTAGAGCCCACGCCCGGCGTGCGCGCGATCGAGTCCACGAGGTTGATCGACGCGTAGTTGGAGAGGAACGTCTCATCGAACGCGTTGCCCGGCGAGTACAGCGACAAGACCATCAACATGTCCGGCGATTGCTTCTTCACCGAGATGCCGGCCGCGACCGCTTCCTTGGGCAGCTTCGGCTGCGCCTTGTTCACGCGGTTGTTGATGTCCACGTTCGCCATCTCGAGGTTGGTGCCGACTTTGAACGTGCAGGTCAGCACGTAGCGGCCATCGCCCGACGACTTGGAGGACATGTAGATCATGTTCTCGGCGCCGTTCACCTCGGCTTCCACGTTCGTCGCAATCGACTGTTCGACGGTCTCCGCGTTCGCGCCGGGGTAGATGACCTCCACCTGCACGGTGGGGGGCGAAATCTGCGGGTATTGCGCGATCGGCAGGATCGAGATGCTCAGGCCGCCCGCGATCAAAATGAGCAGCGAGATCACAATCGCGAAGACGGGCCGGTGGATGAAAAACTTCGCCACAGCCTACGCTCCCTTCTTCGCTTCTCCGCTTTCGCGGGTGGCCGCGGGCGCCGGCGTTACCAGGGATCCCGGCCGCACCTTCAGGATGCCTTCGACGACGATCCGCTCGCCCGCCTTGAGGCCCTCCGTCACGATGTAGTCCTGACCGGTGCGGGCGCCCAAGACGACGCTGCGCAGTTGGACCTTGTTGTCGCTGCCCACCACGTACACGACCTTGGCGCTCTGCATCTCGCTCACGGCTTTCTGCGGCACCAGCAGGGCGTTGTCGGTAGCCGTGGCAACGCGGATACGCCCGAACTGTCCGGGCCGCAACATTCCCCCGGGGTTGGGAAACTCCGAAACGATGCTCAGGGTGCCGGTTTTCAAATCGACGGCGCGGCCAGCGATGATTACGCGGCCCTTGTGGGGGAACAGGCTGCCATCGGCGAGCAGCAACTCGACTTCCGCCGCACCCGGCCGCTTTCCTTCGGCCCGCATGCGGAAAAACGTGAGGTAGTCGCGCTCGCTGATGCTGGCGAACACGCGCGTCGGGTTCACGTTCGAGACCGTGGCCAGCAGCGTCGCCTCGCCCTGCCCCACCAGGTTTCCCGGCGCCACCTGCCGCGTGCCGATGATGCCGTCGATCGGCGACACGATGTTGCAGTACTCCAGGTTCAGTTCTGCCTGGCGGACGCTGGCTTTCGCCGCCTCCACCGCTGCCAGCCCGTTCCGGATCTGGGCGGTCTGGGTCACCTTCGCCGTATTCAGCGCCGCCTGTTTGGCGTTCGATTCCGCCTGCGCCGCCCGCTGCGACGCCAGCGAGTTGTCGTAATCCTGCTGCGGCACGGCCTGGGCTTCGGCCAGCGGTTTCAGGCGCTTGACGTCCTCGGAGGCTTTGTTCAACCTGGCCAGGCTGGCCTCCAGGTCGGCCGCCGCCGACTCTACGGACGCTCGCTCCCGCGCCTGCGCCAGGTCCGCTTCGGCCTTCGCGAGTTGGGCTCGCGCCTGCATCTCCTGGGCTTCGTACTCCCGCTTGTCGAGCGTGAACAGCAGTTGTCCTTTGCGAACCTCGGTGCCCTCCTGGAAATGCTGGGCCATCAGGTAGGCCTTCACGCGAGCCCGGATGTCCACCGAGTCGTTAGCGTCCGTCCGGGCCGTCAACTCGGCATAGACGGGCACCGTCTTCTGCTCCACCGCCGCAATCACCACCGGTACGGGAGCTGCGGCCGCAGCCGCCCGCTTGGCGGCGTCCTCTTTCTCGCTCCCGCAGCCTGCCAACGAGAGGAGGCACAGCAACGACGCCGGTAAGGCCGGTACTTGCAGAGCGATGCCGATCCGCATTCGGTTAGATATCCTCCCGTGCAATCGCGAGCTTGGAAAACAGGAAGTTCATGATGACACGCTTGCGAGGCGAGCCACAACCGCGGCTCGGGCGCGGAATTCACAGCAGGAGAGCCGGCCTACCGCTCGAACCAGGACCGCAACCGCGGATACAGATCCTGATACCGCCGGTGCGCCGCGGCGTAAAGCGCGGCGCTCGCCGGGTCCGGATCGGTGCTGTCGCGCTCGCGGACGACGGCGGCGCAGACTTCGGCTTCGGAGGCGAACTCGCCCGTTCCCACCAGCGCGAGCAGCGCCGCGCCGTAGGCGGAGCCTTCCTGCGTTTCGAGTGTCGCGACCGGCTTCGCGAAGACGTCGGCCAAGAGCTGGCGCCAGAAGGGGCTGCGGGCGCCGCCGCCGGAGAGGCGCACGCGGGCCGCCTCCGCGCCGAGTGAGGCGAGGATGTCGAGGGAATCCTTCTGGCTGAACGAGACGCCTTCGAGCAGGGCGCGGATCAGGTCCGCCCGCGTATGCGAGGCGGTGAGGCCGATCCAGCCGCCGCGGGCGGCGGCGTCGAGCACCGGGGTCCGCTCGCCCATGAGGTAAGGGAGCCAGAACAGCCCGCCGGAGCCGGGCGCGGCGCGCGCGGCCTCGTGGGCGAGCGTCTCGTAGTCCGCGCCGGGGGCCAGGTGGTTGCGGAACCACTGCAGGCTGAGTCCCGCGCCCTGCGTGACGCCCATGGCGTGCCAGGCGCCGGGGACGGCGTGCGCGAAGGTGTGGACGCGGCCGGCGGGGTCGTACGCGGGCTGCGCGAGGTGCGCGAAGACGACCCCGGAGGTCCCGAGCGTACAACTGACGACGCCGGGCGCGACGATGCCGTTGCCGATGGCGCTGGCGGCCTGATCGCCGGCGCCGGCGACGACGGGCAGGCCGGGAGGAAGTCCGGTGGCGCGCGCCGCCGCCTCGGTGACGCGGCCCGTGATCGCGCGCGATTCGTGGACGCGCGGCAGCCACTCACTGGGGATAGCTGCGGCGACGAGCATGCTCGTCGACCACGCGCGCGCGGCGACGTCGAACAGCCCGGTGCCGCTGGCGTCGGCGACGTCGGTGGCGGCGTCGCCCGTAAGCTGCCAGCGCAGGTAGTCCTTGGGGAGCAGGACGCGGCGGATCCGCGCGAAATTCCGCGGCTCGTGATCGCGAACCCAGAGAAGCTTGGGCAGCGTAAAGCCGGTGAGCATCGGGTTGGCGATGGCGCGGACGATCGCGTCGCGGCCGAGTTTCGCTTCGAGGGCGTCGACCTGGACTTGGGAACGCTGGTCGCACCAGATGAGCGCGGGCCGGATGACGCCGCCGGCGGCGTCGAGCAGGGTGAGCCCGTGCATCTGCCCGGTGAGTCCCAGCGCCCGGACTTCGTGCTCCGGAGTCGCGACGGCGCGGAGGGCGAGCTGCGCGGCGCGCCACCAGTCGCCGGGGTCCTGTTCGGCCCACAGTGGCTGGGGCATGCGCATGTCGGCGTGCGGCTCCGTGTGAGCCCGGAGGACGCGCCCCGCGGCATCGACCGCGAGGGCGCGCGCGCCGCTGGTGCCGCAATCGAGCCCCAGCCAGACGGCGGTCATGGTTTCCGGGAGGCCTGGATCGGCAGGTAGGCCGCGCCGAAGAGGCCGGCCTGGTTGCCGAGCGTGGCGGGCTCGATGCGCGGCGTGGTGTGCCGGTAGGTGAAGCTGCGCCGGTCGATTTCGGCGAGCATGGGCGGGGAGAAGAGCTGCCAGGCGGCCAGGGGTCCGCCGGCGATCAGGTAGAGCGGGAAGTTGAAGATGTTGATCAGCGTGGCGAGGGCGATGCCGAGGTGCTGGCCCATCGAGGTGAAGATCATCTTGGCGCGGGCGTTGCCGTGCATCGCGAGGTCGTAGACGCCCTTGGCTTCGGTGGCGGGGAGCCCGAGCAGCACCGCCATGGCGCGGATCGCGGTGGCCGAGGCGTGCTTTTCGAGACAGCCGTAGTTGCCGCAGCCGCACGGGTTGCCGTTGGGGACCACGGTAATGTGTCCGATCTCGCCGGCCATGCCCATCACGCCGTGCAGCACTTTGCCGCCTTCGATGATGCCCCCGCCGACGCCGGTACCGAGGGTGATGAGGATGAGGTCCGGGACGCCTTTGCCCGCGCCCATCCAGTGCTCGCCGAGGGCGGCGGCGTTGGCGTCGTTTTCGAGGATCACGGGGCGGCCCAGCATCTTGGACAGGCGGTCGCGGACGGGCGCGCCGTCGAGCTGCGGGATGTTGTTGGAGCCGATGACGACGCCGCGCGCCATATCGATGAAGCCGGGGACGCCGATGCCGACGCCGAGCAGGCCGTCGCGGCCGGCTGAGTCGCGGATCTGTTCCACGGCCGTGACGATATCCTTGAGCAGTTCGTCGAGCCCGCCGGAGGCGTCGGTAGAGACGGCGATCTTGTCCAGCATCTCGCCCGTCTGGGCGTCCACGGCGGCCGCGCGGAGGTTGGTGCCGCCGAGGTCGACTCCGATCGAGTAGGAAGGCATGAATCCGCAATCATAACGCGGTGTAAGAAGCGGGCGGCGGCGCCCGTCGGTGGTAGTGGCGCTTGCCGCTGCCTGACGGCCGCGGCCCGGAAGTTGTAACGTGGTGCGCAGCCGGTCAGGAGGTGCCATGCGGTTGGGGGTTCTGTGTTTGCTGTCCGGCGTCCTGTGGGGGCAGAAGCCGGTGTTTCTGGTCCCGGTGGACAAGATCGACACGAGCCGCGCCGAGGCCGGCGGCGGAATGCGGACTTACCGGATCGAGCCGGAAGCGAAGTACCTGCCGTGGCTTGACAACGACGCCGCGCGCCGGGCGCTGAAATTGTACGCCCAAGCCTGGGCGATTGTGGAGGCGCAAGGTAGTCCGCAGCGGCAGCCGCGGGACTACTACATCGCGCTGGTACCCGGCGGGAATCACGGGGCAGTGGGCTTCCGGTTGCAAACGGAGGCCGGCATCGAGGACCATCCGCGGCAGGCGTTCATCCTGCTGGATCCGGATCCGCGGCCGTTCTCTTCGACCATCTTCCACGAGACCGGGCACGTCGCGATGGCGATGCTCGCCGGCGGCCGGGAACTGCCGCGTGCGGACGTGGCGTCGATTCCGCATTCGACCGCCGCGTTGACGGACCGCGCCACGGCCTTTAGCGAGGGCTTCGCGATCCACCTGGAGACGCTCGCCGCGCATCTGGGGCAGGATGCGGCGGAGCGGGCACGGTTCCATCACGAGGCGGCGCGCTTCGGCGACGGCCCGTTCCGCGACCTCGAGTTCTTCCGGCCCAGCGCGGATCTGGCCAACTACGCGCAGACGCTGGCGCGGTACACGGAGGTCCGGGAGAACCACTTCGCGTTCCAGCCGGCGTGGAAGGGTCCGGATTACCTGCGGGTTCAGTTGGAGAAGGCGCGGGATTTCGCGGAGTTGCGGGACGCCAACCAATTGCTGCAGTCCGAGGGCTTTCACGCGAGCTTCTTTTTCCTGTTCCTGATGCGCGGCGGAAGCCGGCCGTCGGAAGCCGAGATCGACGCCCGGCAGCAGCGGATGTTGCGCGCCATGGCGGCGATGTTCGCGACCACCAAGCCCGAGGACGACACGCCGTGGCTGCTGCACCTGTTCGCGAAGTACGTGGAACTGTTCCCGGAGGAGAAGACGGCGTTGGCGGACGCCCTGAACGACCTGAGCCGCGGTGTGTTCCTGGAGGCCGGCGCGCGCGAGCGGTGGCGGCAGCACTATCTGGCGGCGTTGCGGCTGGACCGTAAGGGCATGGCAATCGAGGAATTGCAGGCGGCGCGCAAGCGCTGGCGGGGGACGGCGCTGGCGGATCCGCGGACGCTGCTTTCGCTCGTGGGGCCGCAACTGCGGTGCGAGGTGAAGGCCGTCGAGATCAAGGTGGAGGCGTTCGGCGAGGCAAGCCCGCTGGTGTTCGACGCGAACACGGCTCCGGAACCGATTCTGCGCCTGATCCCGGGGATCCGCGAGGCCGAGGTGCAGGCGTGGCTCGCCGGACGCCCGTTCCGCGACCGCGCGCGCCTGGAGGCTGCCGTCCCCGGGCGCTGCATTCCCTGACCGGCGCTGCTACAGTAGGCGGGATGTCCGCCGAGCAGATCTTCTCGCTGGCCAACCTGAGCGTGCTGCCGGGCTGGCTGCTGCTGGTGTTCGCGCCGCGCTGGCGCTGGACGCAGCGGTTCACGACGCTGGCGATCCCCTTGGCGTTGGGGGCCACCTATGCCTGGCTGTTCCTGACGTTCGGCCGCAACGCCGAGGGCGGGTTCGGGTCGCTGTCAGGCGTGACGAAGCTGTTCCAGGTGCCGGAGGTGCTGCTCGCAGGCTGGATCCATTACCTGGTGTTCGATCTCTTCACCGGTAGCTGGGAGGTGCGCGACGCGGGGCGCAATGGCATTCCGCACCTCGCCGTGATCCCGTGCCTGTTCTTCACTTTCATGCTGGGGCCGGTGGGGCTGCTGTTGTACTGGCTGTTGCGTCTGGCGCTGCGGAGGAATCCCGATGTTGGCAATGGTGACTGAGTACGTCAGCGGGCTGTGGCGCACGAACCGCCTGCTTGCGTTCGCGGGCTGGTTCAATGCCGTCCTGCTGGCGGGTTCCCTGGTGGGGCTGGCGTTCGACACGCGGCAGGTGCTCGGCATCAACCCGTGGATCAAGCCCATCAAGTTCGAGATCTCGGTGCTCGTGTTCGTGTGGACGCTGGCCTGGATTCTCGAGCACGCTCCGGCGCCGCCGGGCCCGAAGCGCCGGATCAGCTGGCTGGTTACAGTCGCGATGGTGATGGAGATGACGGTGATCGTGACCCAGGCGGCGCGCGGCACCCTGTCGCACTTCAACCACGCGACGCCGCTCGACGATGCGGCTTTCGGCGTGATGGGGCTGTTTATCGTTGTGAACACGGTCGCCGTGGCCTGGACCCTGTACTTGTACCGGGCTGAACCGGCGTTGGCGCCTGCCATCACCTGGGGCGTCCGATTGGGGCTGGTCCTGTTCCTGATGGCGAGCCTGGAAGGCTTCATCATGATCCGGAACCAGGCGCACACGGTCGGCGCGCCGGATGGCGGACCCGGGCTCCCGTTCGTGAACTGGAGCACCCAGTTTGGCGACCTGCGGCCGGCGCATTTCACGGGAATGCACGGGATCCAGATCCTGCCGCTGGCGGGCTGGTGGCTTTCGCGGCGCCGGCGGGAGGCCGGGACGAGGGCGGTGGTGGCCGCTTTTGGGGTCCTGGCGCTTGCGGTCATCTTGTTGACATTGCAGGCTTTGGCGAGACAGCCGGTGGTCCCGCTGGCGTGAGGCCCAAAGCGCCCCGTACCTGCGAGGGGCCCGTACCCTAGAAACAGCGGCCCCTCGAACTAGGGGAATCCCCTATACCCATCTAGCCCGGCAAGACGAAAGATGGTTAGGGATGCGTGTCCTTTGCAGTTCCGTCGGGCTCGCGGCGCTCGCGCTCGCGTGCGTCACACCGGTTCACGCCGGGACCACGTTCATCAACTGGTCGGCTCCGGGGGTGACGTTCACGACACCCGTTACCGGGACCACGATCATCACGGGCAACACGCAAGGGGCGATGGTGATCCCGTTCCAGGTGAGCATCGTGACCGCCGGATCCACGCAGCAGGTGGGGATCGTGGCGCAGCAGGGCGGCATTGCCAACGCACTGCAGATCAACCACCCGGCGCCACGCAACACGAATACCATCTCGACCATCACGATCACGCTGTTCGGCATGCCGTTCTCGAACATCTCGTTCACGATCGCCGATGTGGACCGCCTCGCCGGCGGATGGATCGACCTGGTGACGGTGATCACCGGCGGCGCGACTTTGACCGCAGTGAGCCCGGCGAATGTGCAGATCACCGGGCAGCAGGCGCTGGCGATCGGGGCGAGCGTGCCGAACACCAGCAACCTGGGGAACGTCAACGTGCTGATCGCGCCGGTGACGACCTCGGTGGTCTTCACTTACAAGGGAGCGACGGGCGACCCGTTCGGCGCGAACCAGTTGATCGGCATTTCGAACATCTCCTTCGACATTCCGGAGCCGGGCACGCTGGCGCTGCTGGGGCTGGGGCTGGCGGCCATCCTGACGCGGCGCCGCTGGCAGCATCCGCCCAGCAGTGCTAACGAATCCACGCGCCCCTCTTGATTTCCGGCGGCTTTGCCCGCATCATTTCCAAAACCAACCGCGAGCTTGCTTCCGCGCCGAACACGCGCAAACAGGTGAAGGCTGAGCGGCCGGAACCGGAAGTGAGCGGGGGCCGTCTCTTCGAGTGACTGGGATTTCAGTTTTGAGATCGCTTTGCCGATAACGAAGGCAAGGAACCGGGAGCGCCACATGCATATCTTCGGAGACCGCAAGTTCATCGAAGTGCCCGGCGCGAAGACGCACGAACTTCCGCCGTTGCTGGTCAAGTCCGCCCACCAGGTGAAGCGCCTGGATAAGGTGATGGGCATGGCCGAGGAGATCGTGGAGCAGGAGGACCTGATTCCGGCCCTGCCGCTGGACGATCTGACGCCGCCGGCCGAGGTGGAGCGCCGCAAGATGGACCTGGCGCTCAACCTGGTGGAGAACTACCTGGCGTTTGTCACGCACTGGCAGTGGGGCGACAGCGTGATCGAGTGGATCCGGCAGTGCGAGATCACCTTCGAGCAGCGGATGGAACTGCGGCACCTGCTGTCCCGGCAGGTCTGGCCGCACGCCAACCGCGCCAGCTTCGTGACGCTGCTGGAGGACAAGGCCGTCCCGCACGACGGCGTGTCGCTGGAGAAGGCCGTCGGCATGCGGCTGACGTTCCGCCAGCCGCCGCCGATCGGGTGCTTCTCGGACCAGTTCCTGTTCTACCTGAACGCCTCAGTGGCGAACTCGGCCTACCACGCCTGGAGCACGCTGGGCGCCGGCGATGCTCCAGCCTTGCCGCCGGAGCGGTTTCACTTCGAAGTCCACAACCTGAGCTTGCAGTAAGCGCGCGCGTCAGAGTCCGCGCGCGACGGTCGCCCGGTGCACCCGGCCGATCGCCAGCACGAACGCCGCCGTGCGCAGGTCGCAGGCGTGCTGCTTCGCCGTTTCCCGCAGGTCCGAATACCCTTTGCGCATGCGGGCGCGCAGTTCGGCGTTCACTTTGTCCTCTTCCCAGTAGAAGCCCTGGATGTTCTGCACCCATTCGAAGTAGCTGACCGTGACGCCGCCGCCGTTGGCGTAGATGTCGGGCAGGGAGACGATCCCCTTGGCGAGCAGGATGGCGTCGGCTTCCGGGTCCGAAGGATGGTTGGCGCCTTCGAGGATGTAGCGCGCGCGGACCGCCGGCGCGGTTTCCTTGGTCAGCACGCCACCGAGCGCCGCCGGGATCAGGACGTCGCAGGGATGGCCGAGCAGGGACTCCTTGGCGATCGCTTCGCCGCCCGGAAATCCTGCGACGGTCTTGTGGGCGGCGGCGTGCGCGGCCAACGCCGCGATGTCCAGTCCGTGCGAGTTGGCGACCGCGCCGCGCGCGTCGCTGACGGCGACGATCCGGCCTCCCGCTTCCGCGAACAGGCGCGCGGCCCAGGAGCCGACATTGCCGAAGCCTTGGATCGCGTACGTGAAGTCCCGGATCTCCTTGCCTTCGCTCGCAAACAGGCATTCGGCCGCGTACAGCAGTCCACGCCCGGTTGCCGCGTCCCGGCCCAGCGAGCCGCCAAGGTCGAGCGGCTTGCCCGTGACCACGCCAGGCTGCCAGCCGTTGAACTTGGCGTACTCGTCGACGATCCAGCCCATGGTTTCGGCCGAGGTTCCCATGTCGGGGGCGGGGATGTCCTTCTGCGGCCCGATGACATCGTGAATCTTCTGGACGAAGGTCCGGGTGAGACGCTGCAGTTCCAGCGTGGATAGCTGCGCGGGATCCACGTTGATGCCGCCTTTGGCGCCGCCGTAGGGCAGGTTCGCAACGGCAGTCTTCCAAGTCATCAAAGATGCGAGCGCGTTGACCTCATCGGTTTCGACTTCCGGATGGTAGCGAATACCGCCCTTCATTGGCCCCCGCGACTCGTCGTGCTGCACCCGATAGCCGACATAGGTGGCAATGGAGCCGTCATCGCGGACCAGGTCGCACTCCACTTTGATTTCCCGGTAAGGCGTGATGAGCTGCTTGATGCGGCGGGCGTCCAGGGTGAGGAGCTTGGCCGCCTTGTGGAAGTTTTGGTTGGTAGCTTCGATGGGGTTCATCCATCGAACTCTATCAGGCGAACCGTATCAAGTATGGAGCTGATTTTATTTGATTTGACAAATCAAATTACTTGCGACATCCTGAGAACGTGGACGGCATCCCGCAGGTTATGGCCGATTACCCGGCGATCTTCTTCGCCTGTCACGTGCGCCATGTGCCGGACCGCGAGGCCGGAACGCTGCTCAGCGCGCACCAGGCCAGCGTCCTGGACCAACTGGACGACGTGGAGCCCACGGGCCTGGTGACGCTGGCGCGCCACATGGGCGTGACCGCGTCCACGATGTCGCTTACCGTGGACCGCCTGGTGCGCGGCGGCTACGTCACGCGGGAGCGGGACCAAGGCGACGCCCGGCGAGTGCAATTGCGGCTGACCGTGGCCGGGGTCCGCATCAAGCGGCAACAGAAGGTCCTGGAGCCGGAACGGGTGGGTGCGATGCTCCGCCGTCTGAGCGCGGCAGAGCAAAAAGAGGCGTTGGCAGGGCTGGCCCTGCTCGCCCGGGCGGCACGGGAACTGACGGCCGCCGCGGCGGGTGGCGGGCGGAAAGGAAAAACGGCATGAAGTGGATCTGGATCGGGATGGGCGTGCTTACGGTGCTGGCGGCGGCGGTGGCGATGCTCGGCTACACGATTCCGAAAGGGCATGTGGCGACGCGGCAGGCGGTGTTTCAAGCGCCGCCGGAGCGGATCTGGGAGCTGATCACCGGACCGCCCGGCTGGCGTCCCGAGGTTCAGAAGTTCGAGCCGCTCCCGCTGCGCGACGGCCGGCGATGCTGGGCGGAGACCGATTCTGGCGGCCAGAGGATCACCTTCGAGGAAATCGAAGCCGCTCCGCCGCGGCGGCTGGTGACCCGGATCGCCGATGACAAGCTGCCCTTCGGCGGGACCTGGAAATATGAGCTGACGGCGGAGGGCGGCCGCACCACGGTGCGGATCACCGAAAACGGCGAGATCTACAACGTGATGTTCCGCGTCGCGGCGAAGTACTACTTCGGCTACACGGCGACGCTCGAGAGCTACCTGAAGGCGCTGGGTGCGAAGCTCGGCGAGAACATCACGATCAGCGAGGGATAACGACATGGGTCTCGAAGCCAGGTGCACGGCGGTGTGGCGGAATCAGGAGTCAGACGGCAGCGCTCACGTCGAATCCGGCGCCGTCGAGTTCCGCGGGGACTTTAAGGTGAAGCTGGCGACAGCCAGCCTGCGGAAGGTCGCCGCCGCCGGCGGGGTGCTGACGTTGACGGGACCCGAGGGGACCCTCGCGCTGCGCTTGGGACCGGCGGCCGAAAAATGGGCCGGCAAGATCCTGCACCCGCCTTCGCGGCTCGACAAGCTGGGCGTCAAGCCGGGCCAGCGGGTGGTGATTCTCGGCGTCGCCGATCCGGATCTCGCAGCCGAGATCGGGCAGCTTACGCAGGACGTCCGGACCCGCGCCGCCAAGGACTGCGACTGGATCTTCCTGGGTGTCGAGAAACCGGCCGATCTGGCGCGGCTGGCGAAGCTGAAGGATTCGCTGACGCCGGCGGGCGCCATCTGGGTGGTTTATCCCAAGGGCGTGAAGACGATTACGCAGGCGGACGTCATGGCGGCCAGCAAGGCCGCCGGCCTGGTGGACGTCAAGGTCTGCAGCTTCTCGGTGACCCACACGGCGCTCAAGTGCGTGATTCCGGCCGCCGCCCGGAAGCGCTAGACTCGAAGGCGATGCACGCGCTCCTGCTCCTGACGCTGCTGGCCCAGCAGCCCCAGCCGACCGGCTACAAGGACACCCCGAGGATCCCGGGACAGAAGTGGCTGGTCCATGATGACGATCGCTCGCGCCCACCCGTGGTGACGCCCGGCAGCTTCTCGAACGACGCCACCCCGCCCTCGGACGCCGTGGTGCTGTTCGACGGCAAGGATCTCGGCAAGTGGCGCAAGGAAGACGGCAACGCGGCCGCGTGGAAGGTAGCAGACGGCTACTTCGAGGTGGCTCCCCGGACGGGTGACATCTTCACGCGCGAGGAGTTCGGGGATTGCCAGCTGCACCTGGAAATGGCGTCACCGGCGGTGGTGAAGAGCAACTCGCAGGGCCGCGGCAACTCGGGTGTTTTCTTCTTTGGGCTCTATGAGATCCAGGTGCTGGACAGCTTCGACAATAAGACCTACGCCGACGGCCAGGCGACGGCGGTTTACGGCCAGATGCCGCCCCAGGTGAACGCGGCCCGGCGTCCGGGCGAGTGGCAAACGTACGACATCGTGTTCACGGCGCCGCGCTTTCAGGGCGAAAAGCTGGTGTCGCCGGCGCAGGTGACCGTATTCCACAACGGGGTGGTGACGCAGAACGCCACCCGGATCCTGGGGCCGACCAAGCACAAGACCGCGCCGGAATACCGGCCGCATGGGGAGCGGGGTCCGTTGAAACTGCAGGACCACGGGGACCTGGTGCGGTACCGGAACATCTGGATCCGGCCGCTGCGGACGGTGGAGTAGGTCAGGCGAGGCAGCTTCAGCGCCTGGCGGCGACCGCGGCGGCGAGTTCTCGCGCGAGGATCTCGCGTTGCGAGGCGTTGGACACGTCGCGGCGCTCGAGGTCCACCACCCCGAGCTTGCGTTCGCTGGCCGGATCGACGAAGAAGGCGGTGAGCCGCGCGCCGGCGGCTTCCACGCGTACGGCGATCAACAGGACGCGGCCGGCGCCCACTTCCTTGGCGATCGCCGGCATGGACGTAATCGCGCCGCGGAACTTCTGCAGTGACGGCCATGCCACCACGGAGACTCCGTGCCGGTTTGCCAGTTCGGCGGCCACGCGCTCGGCGACATCTTCGTCGAGGGGCGTCTGCGTGAACTCATCGGTCCGCCACACCCAGCGCGCGGGCAGCACGACGAGTTTCGGTGCGCCGGGAACCACCCGCCACAGGAGCACCGCCCCGGCGGCCGCAGCGGCGAATCCCGCTCCGGCATAAAACGTTCTGCGAGATATCCGGGCAACCGGTGGCGAAGCATCGGCCGGCGAAGCCGTCACTTGCGGCGCGTAGGAGCCCTTGGGGAAGGCGATCCGCAGCGGCTCCTCCCGGCCGGGCCCGGCGTAGTACTCCTCGAGCTTCTTGCGCAGGCGGCGCGCCTCCACCCGGACGATCGGGTCCGTGCGCGGGTCGTATTCGGTGTCGCGGTCGAAGACCTCGCGTCCGATGAGGTACTCCTTGATCTGCCCGGCGTCGCCCGCAAGGTGCGCGTCCACAGTGTAACGGAGGAAGCGGCACAGCCGGTCCGAGTTCCGGAAGCTGTCGCTGGCGGCGATCCGCTCCACCGCGCTCCGCACGGCCGTCGCATCCATGGCTTGACTCTCGCACGCCGTTTCCCGTGTTTGCAACACGTTGGGCGGTAAGCTTACCGTTAGGACACCCGCCAGACGGCGATAAACGGCACCGCCGCGGATAGAATCGTGCGGGAGGAGCGAATATGCTGAAGCGTCTCATTCTTCTCGCGGCCGGGCTTCCGGGCCTGCTGCCGGCGCAGGACCCCTCGATCTTCGGCATCTTCGTCGGCAGTACGCCGGCCGGCGAGCCGATCCGCCAACTGCTGCGCCTGCCGGCCGGTCCGAAGGCGGAACTGATGGAATGGACGCTGGTGCTCCGTCAGGACCCGAAGACTCAGGCGCCCGCCCGCTATGACCTCCGTTGCCAGTATGGGATGGCGGCGGCCGGTAAGCCTGGCCTGGCGGCGGGGGCGCAGTTGTTCCAACGCACCGGCGAATGGAAACAGGAAACTGCGGTGTTGGATCTCGGCGAAGGGATCCGGCTCCGGCAGGTGGACCGGAATATCGTGCACGTTCAGGACGCCGCCGGCGGGCTGATGCCCGGTGACTCCGGCGGGAGCTACACGCTGAACCGGGCGGAGTCCGCCGAAAAGCCGGTGGATCCGGCACTGGCGCAGGCCCAGCCCGAGAGGTCTTATGAGCTGGCGCCACTCGCGGTGGGTCCGCGGGTGCTCGCGGTGCTGGAGGGACGAACGCCGTGCCAGGGAATCGCGCGCCAGTTGCGGATCCCTGTGGATCCCGGCTGCACGAAGGCCAAGTGGCGGGTGACCCTGTATCAGAACCCCGTCACCAAGGCGCCGGCCGCGTACCGCGTGGAAGGGTCCCTGTTCGGGCGGCGTCCCCGCACGGGCAACTGGTTGCTACGGCGAGGCATACCCGGAGATCCCGGGGCGACGGTGTACGAGTTGGCGCCGGCGGGCGGCGAGCCGCCGGTCCGGCTGCTGCGCGGCGATGACTCCGTCGTGTTCTTTCTGGATGGGGAGGGGCGCCCGCTGACGGGGAACGCGGAGTTCAGTTACACGCTGAACCGCCGGAGCGGCGCACCGTAAGCTTACCCTGCCATACTCCCTGGCGCGGTGCGTTACCCTGCATGATCGAGAGCGAGGAGAACACCCTGATGTTCCGAACCTTGATACTCGCTACCGTCACCGCGGTCGCGGCCCTTGCGGGCCCGCCGCTCGTCTGCCACCGCATCGAAACCGGCGACGCGAAGTCGTTGCCCTGGCGCAACGTCAATGGCTGGGATGGGACCGATCCCGCGTACAACGTCGCGAATCTCGCCGCCGACACCCTGCAGTTGCTCAGTCCGGCGGCGCCCCTGAACGTCCGCCAGGAGACCCTGCGCCGCGCCGCGATCTACTCGGCGAAGGAAGCCGGGCTGGCCGCGCGGATTACCGCCCGGCTGCAAGCCCGCGCGGAGGCTGCTCCGGCGGATCCCCTGCTCTGGTTCGACGCCGGTTACTTCGCGGAGAGCGTCCGGCAGACGGCCATGATCTACCACTTCGACATGCTCGACACCGGCCGGCGCAAGCAATGGAGCAACCGCGGCGACCAGCCGCAAGCCGACGGGCTGCTGTGGATCGAAAAGGCGATCCGGCTCGGCGGCAAGGGCATGGAGCCGAGCCTGGCAATGATCCGGGAGTATCGTGAGGCGTTCGAGAGGTCCCGGTTCGGCAAGCAGATCGCGGGGAAGTAGCCGCGTGGCGCCGCGGAGCCTCACGGCTCCGCGGCGATGTCCTGTTCTCAGCGAGGAGGACCCACTTCCGCCTCGATAGGCTGACTATGGAGTAGCGCCAGAAAGCCCCGGAAATCCGCGCGCCTGCTGATATCATGTTCAGGCTGAGGATCACCCCTTTGGACCTGAACCTTACTCCCCAAGAACAGAAATTCCGTGACGAAGTCCGCGCCTGGTTCGCCGCCAACACGCCCAAGGACTGGCCGGAGATGCGGCTGAACCCCAATGTCCACGAGCGGTTCGCGTACCTGAAGCAATGGCAGAAGAAGGCGGCGGCGGCCCGCTGGGTCGGCATCCACTGGCCGAAGGAGTACGGCGGCCGCAGCGCGTCGACGATGGAGCAGGTGATCTTCATCGAGGAGATGGCGCGCGCGGAGGCTCCCCCATGGGCCAACGTGCTCGGCCTGGGGCTGATCGGGCCTACCGTGATCGCCTACGGCAACGACGCGCAGAAGCAGCGCTATCTTTCGAAGATCCTGAGCGCCGAGGAGATCTGGTGCCAGGGCTTCTCGGAGCCGAATGCCGGCTCGGACTTGGCGAACGTCCGCACCGAAGGCCGGCTGGACGGCGATCACTTCGTCGTCAACGGGCAGAAGGTCTGGAACAGCTACGGCTGGGCGGCGGACTGGTGCGAGCTGGTGGTGCGGACCGATCCGCAGTCGGAGAAACATAAAGGGCTGACCGTGCTGCTGGTGGACATGAAGTCCCCCGGCGTGGACGTGCGGCCGCTGAAGCAGATCACCGGCGAAAGCGAGTTCAACGAGATCTTCTTCCGCGACGTGCGCGTGCCGGTGGAAAACGTCGTCGGCAAAGTGGGCGAGGGCTGGATGGTGGCGATCGGCACGCTGATGCACGAGCGCGGCACCTTCGGCGCCGGGCTCCAGGTGAATTACCGCCGCAGCCTGAACCGGCTGATCGCGCTGTCCCACGAAGTGGAGCGCAACGGCGCGCCGGCCGCGCAGGATCCCATCCTGCGGCAGAAGCTCGCCCAGAGCTACATCGAAATCGAGCTGATGCGTCTGAACCAGATGCGCGCTTTCTCGAAGATCTCGCACACCGGCGTCCCCGGACCGGAAGGTTCCATCCAGAAGATCTTCTGGAGCGAGCTGAACCAGCGTTTCCAGCAGGTGGCGCAGGAGGTGCTGGGCCCGTACGGACAGCTCGGCGCGGGCTGCGACGAGACGATCGACGCCGGGCAGTGGGCCTACGGCTACCTGCGCACGCGCGGCAACACGATTGAAGCGGGCACCAGCGAGATCCAGCGGAACATCCTCGGCAGCCAGGTGCTCGGCTTGCCCAAGAGCTACTAACGAGAGGCGGAGAACCAGATGCAATTCGGACTGAGCGAATCCCAAACGATCCTGAAGAACAACGCGCACAAGTTTTTCGCCACGGAGTGCCCCATGACGGAGGTCCGGCGGCTGATGGAGGGCGACTCCGGGTACGACGCCAAGTTGTGGGACAAGATGGCCGAACAGGGCTATATGGGCGTCGTGTTTCCGGAGGAATTTGGCGGCCTCGGGCTCGGCATGGTGGAGCTGGCGGTGCTGCTGGAGGAGATGGGCATGGCGCTGGTGCCGGGACCCTATCTCTCCACCGTGGTGCTCGCCGGGACGCTGCTCGCGAAGGCGGGCAGCAGCGAGCAGAAGAAGAAGTACCTGACGCCGATCGCCGAGGGCAAGGCGCGGGCGACCGTCGCGCTGCTCGAGAAAGGCGCCCGCTGGGACGCCGCGGCGGTGAAGCTCGAGCTGAAGGACGGCCTGATCTCCGGCGAAAAGCTGTTCGTGCCGGACGCCGGCGCCGCCGACTTCGTGATCACCGTGGCGCGCCACAACGGCGAGCTGGTGCTGGCGCTGGTGGATGCCAAAGCGTCCGGGTTCGACGCCCGGCCGATGCCGGCGCTGGACCTGACGCGCAAGCTCTACAAGCTGACCTACGACTGCGTGGCCGCCGAAGTGCTCGCGCGCGGCGCCGCGGCGGAGCAGGCGCTGGAAGCCATGATGAACGTGGGCGCGATGGGGCTGGCGGCCGAGCTGGCCGGCGGGATGCAGCGCGTGCTCGACATTTCGGTGGCCTACGTGAAGACGCGGAAGCAGTTCGGCAAGCCGGTGGGCCAGTACCAGGCCGTGCAGCACCAGTGCGCGGACATGCTGGTGTACACGGAAAGTTCGAAGTCCGCGGCCTACTACGCGGCGTGGGCGCTGGAGGAAGGGATCGCGGAGGCGCCGGCGGCGGTGTCGGTGGCCAAGGCGTACGCGAGCGACGCGGGCCGCGAAGTAGGCAACCGCGGGATCCAGGTGCACGGCGGCATGGGCTTCACCTGGGAGAACGACGTGCATCTCTACTACCGGCGCGCCAAGGGCAACGAGATTGCGCTCGGCGACGCGACCTACCATCGCGAACGGATCGCCAAGCTGGTGGTCGACAAAGCCGCGAAGACGGCGGTCGCGTAAACGGAGACCCAGCCATGAGTGACCTCGTACTGTTCACGCGCGACGGCGACGTCGGCATCATCACGGTGAATAACCCGCCGGTGAACGCTCTGAGCCCCGGGGTGCCCGAGGGCATTCACGAAGCGCTGCAGCAGATCGCGGCGGATGACGCGCTGCGCGCCGCGGTGCTGATCGGCGGCGGGCGGACGTTCATCGCGGGCGCCGACATCCGCGAGTTCGGCAAGGCCCGCAGCGGGGAGCGCAAGGGCGGCATCGACTTCAACACGATTCTGAACCTGCTGGAGACAGCGGCGAAGCCCGTGGTGGCGGCGATTCACGGCACGGCGTTCGGCGGCGGCCTGGAGACGGCCATGGCGTGTCACTACCGGGTGGCGGTGCCGTCCGCCCAGGTCGGCCAGCCCGAAGTGAAGCTCGGGATCATTCCCGGCGCGGGCGGTACGCAGCGGCTGCCGCGGCTGGCGGGCGTTCCCCTGGCGCTCGAGATGTGCGCCGGTGGGGACCCCATCAAAGCGGCGAACGCGGCCCAGGCCGGCATCCTGGACCGGGTGATCGAAGGCGAGTTGCTCGCGGGCGCCGTGGCGTTCGCGCGGGAGATCGCGGGGAAACCGATCCCGCGGACGCGGGACCGCGCCGAGAAGCTGGGCGGCACGGACCCCAAGGTCTTCGCGGACGCCCGCGCGGCGTACGCGAAGAAGCTCCGCGGCCAGGTCGCGCCGCAGAAGTCCATCGACGCGGTGGAGGCGGCGACGAAGCTCCCCTTCGACGAGGGCCTGAAGGAAGAGGCCCGGCTGTTCCGCGAGTGCCTGCTGAACGACCAGTCGAGGGCGATGATGCACGTCTTCTTCGGCGAGCGCGAGGTCGCGAAGACCCCGGGAATCGGCAAGGATACCCCCGTGCGTCCCGTGGAGAGCCTCGCGGTTATCGGCGCGGGCACCATGGGCGGCGGCATCGCCATGGTCTTCGCCAACGCCGGCATCTCCGTGCTGCTCAAGGAGACCGAGCAGGCCGCCCTCGACAAGGGCCTGGCAACCATCCGCAAGAACTACGAGAACTCCGTCAAGCGCGGCCGTTTCACGGAGGCGCAGATGGCCGAGCGTCTCGCGCGCATCACGCCTACCTTGACCTATGAAGGCTTCGAGAAAGCCGACATGGTGATCGAGGCGGTGTTCGAGGGCATGGCGCTGAAGAAGGAGATCTTCGCGAAGCTCGACGAGATCGCCAAGCCCGGCGCGATCCTCGCGTCCAACACTTCCACGCTGTCGATCGACGAGATCGCCTCCGCGACGAAGCGTCCGGAGAGCGTCATCGGCACGCACTTCTTTTCGCCCGCGAACGTCATGCGCCTGCTCGAACTGGTGCGCGGCGCGGCGACCGGGGCGGACGTGATCAACACGTGCATGCTGCTCGCCAAGCGCATCGGCAAGATCGGGGTCCTGGTCGGCAACTGCCGCGGCTTCGTTGGCAACCGCATGTTCCACCCCTACCGCCGGGAGGCGCAGTTCCTGGTGGAGGAAGGCGCCTCGATCCCCGAAGTGGATGCCGCGATGTACGACTTCGGCCTCGCCATGGGACCCCTGGCCACCGGCGACCTCGCGGGACTCGATGTCGGGTGGCGCATCCGCAAAGAGTTCCGGCACCTGAACGAACCCGGCGTCCGGCAGCCGCTGGCCGAGGATCGCCTGTGCGAGAACGGGCGCTACGGCCAGAAGACCAAGGGCGGCTGGTACGACTACGACGACCAGCGCAACCGGGTCTACAACCCGGCGATCGAGCAGATGATCCACGTTCTGGGCCGGGAACACGGCATCGAGCAGCGCTCGATCGACCGCGCCGAGATCGCCGACCGCCTGCTGTACGCGCTGGTGAACGAAGGCGCGCGGATCCTGGAAGAGGGCTTTGCGTTGCGTCCGGTCGACATCGACATCATTTACCTGAACGGGTACGGCTTCCCGCCGCACCGGGGCGGGCCGATGTTCCACGCGGACCTGGCTGGTTTGAAGAACGTCCTGGCGCGGATCCGCGAGTTCGAGGCCCGGCACGGCAAGCTGTGGGCGCCCGCGCCGCTGCTGGTGCGGCTCGCTGGGGAAGGCAAGACCTTTTCGCAATGGGGCAAGGAGCGCGCGGCGTCCGCCTGATAGCGGCGGGCTGTCCGAAGGTGGAGGAGCAGAACGTCCGCAGCGGTCGCGAACCGAATCTGCCGGATCCCCGGCACCAACGGGAACACTACTCTCGTCGGGCGCATTACGAGCGCGAAGGCAAAGGGCCCATATAAACGATCAGCGGCGACTAGGCCGCGCCCTTGATCCCCAGTTCCTCGGCCCGCTGCTTCATCGCTTCGATGCAGAACGCGATGTGCTCGTCCAGTTCCACGCCCAGGCCCAGCGCGCCCTCGACGATGTCCTCGCGATTCACCTGGCGGGCGAACGCCTTGTCCTTCATCTTCTTCCGCACCGACGCGACATCCACCTCGAAGATGGACCGCGAAGGCTTCACGTAGGAGATCGCGGTCAGAAATCCGGCTAATTCGTCGCAGGCGAACAGCGCCTTCTGGAGCGGCGTCTCGCGCGGCACGCCGGTGTGGTTCGCGTGGGACAGGATCGCCCGCCGCACCTCTTCGCTCACGCCGCGCGCCGCCAGAATGGGCTCCCCCTTCTGCGGATGCTCCTCCAGGGTCGGATGGATCTCCCAGTCGAAGTCGTGGAGCAGCGCGGCCAGGCCCCACACCGCGGGATCGCCGCCGAGCCTGGCGGCGTAGGCCGTCACGCACGTTTCGACGGCCAGCGCGTGCCGCCGCAAGCTATCGGACTTCGTGTACTCGCACAGCAGCTCCCAGGCTTCGGCTCGGTCCATGTCCGCTATCCTCGCACGAAGTCCCGCACCAGTTCGACGAACCGTGCGGGCGCCTCGATCTGCGGGACATGCGCGACCCCCGGCAGCACTTCCAGCCGCGCCCCGGGAATCGCCGCCGCCGCCGCCCGGCCGAATGACACCGGAATGCGTGTGTCCTCCTCGCCCCACACCAGCAGCACCGGTAGCGTCAGTTCCGCCGCGCGCGGCAACAGGTACGTCTCGTGCGCCAGCGGGATGGTCTGCTGCAGCCCGGCGACATAGGCGGGATAATCCTCGCGGGCGAGCATGGCGATCTGCTTCTCGAGATACCGCTCGGTGTGTTCCGAGGGCTGCGCAAAGATGGGACCGAACAGGGCCCGCACTTCCCGCGCGGTCATCGCGAGCAGCGGCTCGCGGCCCAGGCGCCGGTAGATGATCTCGAGGTCCGCCGGCGGATAGATCCGGAATCCAGCGCTGCTGACCAGGATCAGACCCGCGGTGGGATAGCGCAGGGCGTAGGACATCGCCACCGTGCCGCCCCAGGAGTTGCCGGCAATCCAGGGCCGCTCGAGGCCCAGTCCGCGGATCGCCTCGACGAAGGTATCCACGGTCACCTGGCCCGGGAACTTCTCGCTCCGCCCGTAGCCGGGCAGATCCACGGCGAAAACCCGGTACGTTTCCGACAGCGGCTCCAGCACCGGCAGCCAGTCCTCGTGGCTGCCGAACTGCCCGTGGATCAGGACCAGGGGTGGGGCATCCGCCGGGGCGTGCGGGGAGGTCCAGACGTACATCAGCCGCCGAACACCCGCGCGAAGAACTCCTTGAACCGCCACTTCTTGCCCGGGCACTCGGACCACGGAGCGAAGCCCAGCGTGTTCGTTTCGCGCTCGACAATCAGCGACACCGGCTCACCCTTCGGGAACTTCAGCCGCACCAGCACTCCGTTGCCGCAGCGCTCCACCAGGTCCATTTCGGCGGTGCCGGCGTCCGCGTAGGCGCTCGCCGGGCCCCAATCCTCCAGGAACTTCTCGGGCTTGTAATTCGGGCACGGATTCGCCGCCGTGCAGCCCCAGACTTCGTAAGCCTTTTGGTAATTCTTGCTCTTCAGCTCCGCGACGAACTCGCCGACGCGCCGCTGCTGCCGGTAATCCCGGAACTGGAAGTACAGGACCACCGCGAGCAGCACCGCCGCCACCAGGACCGCAACGTTCCGCAGGAGCGTCCGCCGCCGCTGGTGGCGGCGGGATTCGTCCGCGCCGTAGTGGTCCAGGTAGGAGGTCATTTCACAGGGTGAGCCTTGTCGTACTCGGTGGTCGCTTCCGCGGTGAGTTCGAGCGCCGGCTTGAAGTACACGGTGTTACTGATGTCGACCACCATGTCCAGGCCCTTGGCTTCGGCGAGCTTCTTGACGATCTCCTGCATCCGGCCCGCGGCGCGCTGCAGGATTTCGTTGCGGTCCCGCTCCACGTCGGCCTGGAGATCCTCGCTGAGGCGCTGGGCTTCGCGCTGCCGCCGCTGGCCGCGGCTCTGCAGTTCCTGGACGCCCTCCTGCGACAGCTTACCTGCATTCTCCAACTGCGCCTGGATGTCCTGCAGTTCCCGCTGCACTTTCTCCAGCGCCTGCGCGCGGGACCGGTACTTGGCCTCGAGCTCCGCCTGCGCCTTCTTGAGTTCCGCGGTTTCGGCAACCGCCTTCTGGCTATTGATCACCGCGTACTTCGTCTGCGCCGCCAGGGGCAGGCTCAACAGAGCCGCCACGCACACCGTTGCCAACCGCGTCGAAAACATCTTCGTCGTCACCTTCCTGAATGCACTCCTCGCCGGAGAAATTCTCTTCAGCCTAACATGCCGCCCTGCCGCAAACTAGCGCCGGAGGATCTGCCCCAGCACCCGCCCAGAGCTGCCGCTGGGGATCTCCACGCCCAGCAACGTCGCCAGCGTCGGCGCTATATCATTGACGGCCGCCGCATCGTCATAAGTTCCCGGCCGGATGCCCGCGCCGAGGAACATTACCGGTACGTGCGTATCGTAGTTGTGGGCCGAGCCGTGCGTCGTGCCCGTGGTGCCCGGAATCCAATACGGGTCGTGCACGATCAGCACGTCCGCCGAGCGCCGCGCATGGAACCCGTTCCCCACGCGCCGCGAGATCCGGTCCGGCGCCATCTGGTTCCTCAGGATCTGCGTCTTCGTGTAGACACGGTTCACGTTCGGGAACGTCTGCAGCGCCCGCGCAATTACGTCCTCGACATCGGCGGGGTTCAACTTCTTCTGCAGGATCATCTCGTAGTTCAGGTAGAACTGGTATGCGGTGGAGTCGACGATCACGGACGAGCCCAGTCCGAACCGGCTTTCCAGCGCCAGTTGGACCGCTCGCGCCACGATCTTCGGATCCACGCGGCCGCCCGGCATGTTGCGCTGGCCCTGCACCTCCGGCACCGGCGCCACGCCGTGGTCCGCGCTCAGCACCGCGGTCCAGTTGCCGGCGCCCACCTGCTTATCCAGAAACGCGAAAAACTCGCCCAGCAGGCGGTCCGTGCGGATCGAAATGTCCCGCACTTCCGGCGCGTCCGGTCCCACCCGGTGCCCCACGTAATCGTTCGACGAAAAACTGATGGCCAGCAGATCCGTCGCATCGCGCGCGCCCAGTTTCTCCTCGACGATCGCCTTGCGGGCGAAGTCGGCCACGATCTCATTGCCGAAGGGCGAGCCCTCGATCCGGGCGTAGAACTTCTCGTCCGGCTGCGCCGGCATCTTGAAGAACCCCGCGTCCGGCTTAGTGACCGTCCGCCAGTCCGCGCCCAGGTACTTGTCCGCGGGCCGCGCCGCGTTATGGGCCGCCACCCACTTCGGCAACTCCGCGAAATAGAAGTTCGAGCTGACGAAGTTCCCGGACTTCTCATCGAACCAGTAGGCGCCATTGGCCATCCGCCCCGCCGGCAGGATGGCGCTGCGGTCCTTCAGCGACACGCCAATCACCTTGGAGGCCTGGCCCGACATCTTCAGCTCGTCGCCCAGGGTGGAAACCAGCAGCCGCCGCGGGGAGGCGCCTTCCCGCGCTTCCGCCACCCCCAGCATCCGCGTGCCGCCGTCCGTGATGCTCTGGACCTTCTTGCCTTCCTCGCGTTCGTACCAGTCATTGCCTGCGATCCCCGATACCGACGGCATCGCGCCGCTCAGGAAGATCGAATGGCCCACCGCCGTCACTGTCGGCATGTGCTCGTAGTTGGCATTGGTGAAGACGGCGCCCTGGGTCAACATCCGGAGCAAGCCCCCGGTGTAGTCCTTGCGGAAGCGCTCCAGGTAGTCGTAGCGGAACTGGTCCACCATGATGGCGACCACGAGCTTCGGTTTCTTCACTTGGGGCGGGCGGGCGGCGGGAGCTTGCGCGAACGCGGCGGCGCACACCGCCAGCGCCAGCAGGAAACGGCGGGACTGGTTCATGGGTTCAGTTCAGGATAACAGCGCCCGAGCCCTTGATCTGATACGTGGTCTTACCGGACTTCACGGTTGCCGGATCGAACTTCTTGCCCTGTTCTTCCGCCTCGTGCTTGGCGTGGTCCGCGTGTTCGGCCTGCGTCATCTCGATCTTGGTGAACGTGCCTTCGGCGATCGCCAACTTGCCCACCGACTCCTTCGGGAACACGATCTCGCCGTCGTTCACCTTCACCCGGAGCAGCGCGCCGTTCTCGCTCTTCAGGGCCATCCAGCAGCCCATCATCTGGCACACTTCGGTGACCTTGCCCTTCACCTGCACCGCTTTCCCGGCGAACGAATCCGGCGCGGCCAGAATCTTCTCGATCGGCGTCGTCTCGGTCAGCTTCAGCGGCTTGCCGAGCTTCACCTCGGCGGCCACCAGCGACAACGCGCCAATGGCAATGGCACAAAGAATGCTTCTCATGCCCCAATTATCCCAAGCCCGGCGGGTTGTGGTCTACTACGGGGCATGCGGATCCCGGCAGCCGTCCTGGTGGCGCTCTGCCTGAGCGGCTGCGCGCGGCGGCCCGTCTCGGCGCCGCCCACGGCCCCCGATCCCGCCGCGCCCGGCCAGAGCGGCTGGGTGGACCTCACCCCCGGCATGGGCCTGCGGATCGAATCCGCGTACTTCAAGTCCGGCGCGCCCCGCAACATCGCGAACTACCTGGGCACCGAGACTGCCGAGTTCCTCGTCCGCAACCGCGGCGGCCTCCGGCTCCAGCCCGGGGCGAAACCCCTGGCCGCCCGTCCCGCCGGTCAACCCGCCGCGCCGGACCTGCTCCCCGGCGCCCTCCGCGGCTACCCGCGCCTGCGGTTCTACTACGCGGTCGTGTTCCGCCGCCAGGCGTCCGGTAGCGCTTCCGTGCTGCTCGGCGCGAACACCCCCGCCGAACTCGAGAAGCTCAGTGCGCGCCTCACTGCCGACCCGGAGTCCGTCTGCGGACCCGCCGCGCGGAACTGCGCCGCCTTTCCGGTCAGCGCTACCGTCTCGCCCCAGATGCGGATCGTCGTCAACGGCGTCCCCCGCTACGTCGTGTTCGGCGGGCAGCTCAGTGACGTGGCGCCCGCGGGCCGCCGCGTGGAACTCCTCCGCGGCACGGCCGCACCGGCGATCCTCGACTCCTCGGACCCCGGCGTGCGGCGCATGATCCTGCGCGCCGGGGACCGCCTCCGCTGGCAGTGATCCTGCGCCTCCCGCGATTCCTGCGCTACGATGGCCCGCATATGCGCGCCTTCGCCTTTCTTCTGCCCGTGCTCGCCCTGGCGCAATCCGCCGACCCCAAGGTCGACGCGATCTTCGCCGCCTACGACAAGCCCGGCTCGCCCGGTTGCGCCTTAGGCGTGATCCGCGACGGGGCTCTCGTTTACGAGAAGGGCTACGGCTACGCGAACCTCGACTACGGCATCCCGCTCACCTCGCGGTCCGTGTTCGATATCGGCTCCACTTCCAAGCAGTTCGTCGGCATGGCTGCGGCGCTGCTCGAAGAAGATGGCAAGATCCGCCTGGACGACGACATCCGCAAGTACTTTCCCGAGATGCCGGCCTACGAGAAGCCGGTCACGGTCCGGATGATGCTCCATCACACCAGCGGACTCCGGGATTACCTAACGCTCTTCCGCCTGGCCAAGTACGGCGACGACGACTTCTACGTGGATGACGACGTCGTCAAGATGATCGCCCGGCAGAAGGCGGCCAACTTCGTTCCCGGTTCCGACTGGCTGTACTCGAACTCCGGTTTCTTCCTCATCAGCCAGCTCGTGAAGCGCGTCACCGGCCAGAGCCTGCGCGAATACGCCGCGCGGCGCATGCTGGAGCCCCTGGGGATGAAGAACACGCACTTCCACGACGACCACACCATGATCGTGCCGCAGCGCGCCACCGGCTACGACCCTGCCCCGCCGGGCTTCCGGATCGACATGAGCACCCTCGACATGGTGGGCGACGGCGGCATCTACACCACCGTCGAGGACCTCGCGAAGTGGGACGCGAATTTCTACTCCAAGCGCGTGAACGCCCGCGCCGTCGAAGCCATTCAGACACCCGGACCCGCAATGCCCGGCGGGCGCTACGGCCTCGGGCTGATGCTCGGTGAGCTGCGCGGCTTGCGCACGGTCCGCCATGGCGGATCCTGGGCGGGATTCCGCGCCGAACTGCTGCGCTTCCCGGAGCAGAAGTTCTCGGTGATCTGCCTGTGCAACCGCGGCGACGCCAATCCCAGCGACCTCGCCGACAAAGTGGCCGCGGTCTACCTCGGGGACCGCATGGGGCCCGCGCCGCCTTCCGCGGTCACCTCCCGGCCGGTGGACGTCTCCGAAGCGGAACTGAAGCCCTACATCGGGTCGTATTGGGAAGCGGCGACGGACGCCATTTGGAAGGTCCGGCTGGCGAACGGCAAGCTGGAGGCTTCGGGCGGTGGCCGGTGGATCCCGTTGACGCCCGCCGCTCCCGGACGCTTCGAAACCCTGGCGCAGGGCGGCCGCCTGCTGCGCTTCCAATTCGCCGGTGCGCGCCTCACGGTGGAGCCGGCCGGAGCGCCCGCCCAATCGCTGGAGCGGTTCGAGCCGGCCACGCCCTCCGCCGCGGAGCTCGAGAAGCTCGCCGGCCGCTACTGGAGCGAGGAACTCGGCGCCGAGTACTCGCTGGCCGTCCGCGACGGCGCCCTGCGCTTCACGCACCGCAACGCTCCCCCGCCGCCGCTGGAGCCTACCCGGTCGAACGAGTTCCGCGCTGGCGGACTGTACCTGCGCTTTCAGCCGGAAGCCGGCACGTTCCGCCTGAATGCCGGCCGCGTGAAAGGCATCCTGTTCCAGCGCGTCAAGTGAACTCGCGCCGGAACCGCACGTGGTTGAAGGCCCAGATCAGGATGAAGCCGAACGCGCCGACGACGTGCCACACGGCGTGGTAAGCGAATACCGTGGCGTCCACGCGGTGGATGCTCGCCGAGGCGAGCCCCGCGCCGCCCAGGAACCACGCGGTCTGCAAGTGCAGCAGCGGACGCGCCGCCGGCACAATCTCGCGGAACTTGCCGTACAGCAGCAGCGTTGCCAGTAGCGAGTTGGCGATCAGCGTCAATTGCCGGATGGAGTATCCGTTCGCCCCGAACGACACCAGCTTCGTGTTCGGAGCACCCGTCGCCAGCATGTCCGCGATCGCCGCCGCGTTCAGCGCGAACATCGCGCCCGCCACCAGCCACCGGGTCCGTGGGCGGTAGTAGTCGCCCAGCGCCGCGACGATCATCGTCCAGCTCACCAGGTAGTTCGTACTCACGTCCCAGACCTTGGCGGGAAAGGTCTCGCCAAAGCCGTGGAACCAGATCGTCGGGACGCCGGTGACAAGGATCGCCGCGTACGCCGCTCGCCACCGCCACGGCTGCGGCGCTACCAGAGAGCTCAACAGCAGCGTCACCGCGCCGCTCAGCAGCGTGGCGAATCCGGTAACGGCATTGGCGAGTTCGACGGCCGGCATCGGGTGTCCAGCCTATCGCGCCCTCGCGGCTTCGCGCCAGATCCGATTGTCCCGCCCGATCCTGCCCTCCAGGGACCGCAGTTGCTCCGCCCCGGCGACGCTGTAGATCAGGACGGCATCGCTTACCGGGCGCTCGGTGCCGTCCGAGGGCGAGTTCCGGATCCGCCCGCGCACCCACATCGTGGTCGAGCCGCCGCCGTCCAGATTGATCGCCGTGTGCGCGCCCAGCGCGATCATTTCGTCCGCCAGTTCACGGAGCGTCATCCCCACGCTGTGCTTCTGCCGCCCGTCGAGCGTCACGAACAGGAGCTTGCCATCGGCCCGCACGCCCACCGCTGTCCGCGGGTGCCGCGGATTCTCCGGCGCGACATTCCGGCCGTTCTCGACCAGCGCCGGACCCGCGCCCAGGACGTCCGAATAGCGGCACGGCGTCCCGTCCAGGGCCTCCAGGATCCGCAGCTTCGCGCCCCGCGGCGCGTGGCGGCGCAGCCACGCGGCCGCCTCGCCGCCGCCCGCCAGCACGAAGCCGCCGGGCGGGATGGCGAGGTCGTGCTCCCCCGCCGCGGTCACGCGCCCGTTGGCGACCGCTACCTCCCAGCCGCCTGGCGCGGTCAGCGTCCGCTCGCCTAGCGACGGCCGGTAAAGCGTCAGCCCGTTCGCCGTCCGCGCCTGGTTCACTTGCGTTACCGGATGCCGCGCCTGCCCCGCGATGGCCTCGCCGCGGTACTGGACCACCGCCACCCGCAGATCCTCGACGAAGTGGCGCTCCTCGCAGAACACCAGCGCGGCGCGATCGCGGCCCGCCGCGTAAATTTCCCTGCCGACCGCATAGACCCGCGCCACCGCCCCGGCGTAAGGTCCGGTCATGGCGAAGAAGCCCCCGTTCACCGCCGCCGTGGCGCCGTAACGCGCCGCGAGCGACGACGTCGTCTCCCGGCCGATGGCCCTGTCGCGCGCGTGTACCGGAGCGATGTTCACGGCGGGGTGCCGGGGATCCACTTCCAGGATCTGCATCGCGAAGGGCCCGCCCGCGGCGTTGGCGAAGCTGCGCTCGCGATACTCAATGCCCGGCGCCACCGGCTCCCGGCGGTCGAAGGTTTCTTGCGCCAGCAACAGGGCGACGAACGGCAGGATCACGGAGCGCGACGATACCACGTTGCCGGCGCCTAGCTTGCGAAGCGCTTCGAGGAACGCTGGTCCCGCTCACACACGCAGCAATCGCTGCAGCGGCTGCAGCGCTGGCACACGTGGTTCTCGCAGGTGTCCTTGGTGCAGTACACGCAGATCTTCTGGGACGGCTCGCTGCAGATGGTGCAAGCGAAGACGGGCGGGGCGGCAGGGGTCATTTCGGAGGCTCCGGCTTGGCGGGTTCGGTCTTCTTGCGCGGGGCGACGGGCTGCTTCGACAGAGCCTGGCGGCAGCGCTGGGCTTCGCGGTCGGCGATGGCGAACTCCTGCTCCTTCACTTGGGCGAGGTCGAGCAGGATGGGCCGCAGGCGATCGGCGGCCACCTGGACGTCGCCGCCGAGGCTCTGGATGAGATCCGCGAGTTTCGGGTTCTGGTAGGCGCGGACGCCTTCAATCAATGCGTTCAGGCGGCTCTGGGCCAGTTGGAGGCGGAACAGCGTATCGAGTCCGGCGGAGAGCTTCTCAGGCTGGCGGGAGAAGGCGCCCGCGGCGTCGCCGAGATAGGCGAGTTCCTTCTCAAGCTGCTGGTGCTGGGCGAGGTAAGCCTCGGGCGCACCGCGATTCACCCAATCGCGCGGGTTCATTTCGGCGGCGACAGGCTTGAGGCGCGCCAGGCTGGCGAGCATCTGGTCGATCACGCCGCGGGTGTCCCATTCGGTGGCGACAGACTGGGCGCAGACCGGGCCGGCCAGGGGCAGGGCAACAAGCGCGGCGAGCCACCGGGAAGACATGCTCCCAGTGTAGCGTTTCGCCGGATCAATTCCCGCCGGGCGGAGGCGGCGGAGGAGGAGGTGGTGGCGGTGGCGGAACCGGTTGCGTGCCGCCGGGCAGGCCGGGGCCGCCCGGGCCACCGGATCCGGGAACGCCCGTCCCACCGCCGCCTCGTTGCTGAACCGCGGTACGCATGGCGTCCAGCACGGCTTGCATTACCCCGCGCGCCACGGTGCCGCGGTCGATCAGGCGGGCCTCGATCGGCTGACCGCGGTGCACCTTGATGGACTGTCCGGGCCCGAGGATCGCTTCCTTGCCGCGCGGCAGCAGGACGTGCTGCACCGCGACTTCACCCTCGTAGACCTCGACCACGGTGGACTCGTCGTCATCGGAAACCGCGACGTCGAAGATCGTGCCCCGGACGGTGATCACCGCCGTGGGCGTGTGCACGCGGTTCGGATTCGGCTGATTGCCGAGTTTCTGGATGTGCACGCGAATGCGGCCCACCAGCACGTCCACCAGATCGCGCCAGTTGGGCGGGTTCTTGCGGAAGGTCACGTGGGAGTTGGGGAACACCTCGAAGGTGCTGCCGTCGGAAACCTGGAAGAGGGCATAGCCGTCCAGGCCGGTCACGACAATCTGTTTGGCCTGAATGCTATCGCCCACGCTGAGGGCCCAGGGCTGATTGTCCCGCAGCACGTCCACGCGGCCGTCGGCGCGGAGGACTTTCGCGGCGACCTCGGGCGAGAACAGCGATTGGCCGAAAGACACGACTCCCGTGACCGCGAGCAGCAGTCCGAGCCGGGCCAAGGGCCGACCGATGTTGCGCCAGGTTCCTTGCACGTACGCCTTTCCGCGACAGGAACCACCGTACACCCGTCCATCTATCGGGAGTACTCCCATCGTAGACTTCAACAGTCTAACACCAAAAGTGCATAGCAAGTGGGGGTCCTGAGGCTGTTTCCCGGGTTGATCTAAAGGAATCAGCAGTTTTGGGCCGGAGCTGCCGATGAATAGGGTTACAATGGACGCAGTCCATGGGTAGGAACGCCACAGGGTACCGGGTTGCCGCGATCGCCTTCATTTTGAACGGCGTAGCGCTGGGCCAGTTGGCGGACGGCTGGCGGCGGATCGGGAACACCGTATTCGACGCCGGATTGTCGTCCGCGGCTGGCGGCGCAGCCACGCGCGTGTGGTTTTCCGCTGACGGATCAATACTTTACGCGAGAACTGCGGGCGGGGCGGTGTTCCGGACCGAGGATTTCGAGACCTGGAAAGCCGCTCCGTCATTGGAACCGCCAACTCCGGTCGAGACCCCGTCGATCCGCCGGCCCGAGGGGGCGGTAGCGCTGCGGTCGGGGCGGGGGAGCCGAGACGCCCGGATCTATGCCTTTGGGCGTTATGCGTTCCGCTCGGACGATGGCGGGCAAAGTTGGACGAACCTGACGGCCTGGCGCGACGGGTCGCTGGTCGGCGAGGGCTTGAGCGACCTGGCGGTGTCGCCGGTACGCAGTGACGAGGTGGTGCTGGCGGCCGCGACGGGAATCTGGCGGTCCGCGGATGGCGGGCTGTCCTGGTCCGGCCTGAACGAGGGATTGCCAAACCTGCCCGTCCGCCGGTTGTTCGCTGCGCCGGATGGGACGCGGGGGCTTCGCGCGATTCTCGCCGGAGCGGTGGAAGGGCTGACGCTGGCGGTGGAATGGGCGCCCGGGGAACGGCAGGCGTGGCGGCTGACGGAGATTCCGGAGCTGACCGCCGAGGGATCCCTGCGGCTGGCGCTGTCGGCGATCTTCAGCACGGCGGTTTCAGCGGTGCGGCAGCAGGGTGAATGGATCTACGCCGGAACGGCTGACGGGCGGCTGCTCGCGTCGAGCGACGGCGGGCGCAGCTTCCGCGGCTTCGGTCTGCCGGCGGGCGCGGCCGTGGAGCGGATCTGGGTGGACCCGAACGACCCGCGCCTGGCGATTGCGGCGCTTTCGCGGGGAGGGGCGCGGGTGCTCAAGACCCAGAACGGCGGCGTGTTCTGGGACGACCTCAGCGGCGATCTGCCAGGCGGCGTGTTCGGGGTCGCGGCGGACCGGGCCACCGGCGCGGTGTACGCAGCGACCGAGAAGGGCGTGTACCTGACTTTCGCGGACCTGCTGCGCGCGGCGCCGGGCGCGAACTGGATCCCGCTGTCCGGGGGATTGCCGGAGCGGCCGGCGCGGGACGTGATGCTCGACGCGCGGGGCTATCAGTTGTACGCGGCGATCGACGGCTACGGCGTCTACGCGACGGCGGCGCCACACCGGCGCCGGGATCCGAAGATCTTCCACGCGGCCGACGGCGGGGAGCGTCCGGCGGCTCCAGGAGTGCTGTTGAGCGTGGCCGGGCTGCGGGTGAACCAGGCGCGGGTGGCGGGCGTGACGGCGCCGGTGCTCTCCGCTACGGACACGGAATCGCAGATCCTGGTGCCGTTTGAGGCGCGGGGCGAGAGTCTGGAACTGACGCTCGATGGGCGATCGTTCGGGGTGCCGCTGCGCGCGGTGGCGCCGGCGATCTTCCTCGACAAGGACGGCGCGCCGCTGGTGCTTGATGGCGAATCCGGCGTGGTGCTGGACGCGATGCGCCCGGCGCGGTCGGGCGCGCGGCTGCAGATCCTGGCGTCGGGCCTCGGCGCGGTGAAGCCGGAATGGCCCACCGGGATGGCGGCGCCGCTGGAAAATCCGCCGCAGGTGACGGCGCCCGTGCGCGTGTACCTCGACCGGACGCCGCTCGAAGTGACCCGCGCGGTGCTGGCGCCGGGCTACATCGGCTTCTATCTGCTGGAAGTGGAGATCCCGCGGCTGGTGAACTTCGGCCCCGCGGAACTGTTCGTCGAAACCGGGGGACAGCAATCGAATCGGGTTCGCGTGTATATTGAACCGTGACGAGGTGGATCCCGATGCTGATGTCGACCCGCATGTTCGCCCTGGCCGCGCTAGCCGCTGCGGCCGTCACCGCCCAGGCTCCCCAGGCGGAGAAACTCGCGCCGTACTATCCGACGCCGGAGACGGTGGTGGAGAAGATGCTGGAACTCGGCGGGCTGAAGGCCGGGGAGAAGATGTTCGACCTCGGGTCCGGCGACGGGCGGATCGTGGTCATGGCCGCGCAGAAGTTCAAGGCCGACGGGACGGGCGTGGAGTTCGACGAGTCGCTGCACAAGCAGAGCATGGCGAAGATCGCCAAGCTGGGGCTGGCGAAGACGGCGCGCATCATCCACGGGGACATCTTCAAGCAGGACTATTCGTCCGCCGACCTGATCACGGTGTACCTGCTGCCGACTTCGAACGACAAGGTGGCGCCGATGCTCGAGAAGCAGTTGAAGAACGGGACGCGGATCGTCGCCCACGATTTCGAGTTCTCGGCCTGGAAGCCGGTGAAGACGGTCGACATCGACGACGACGGCGAGGGGCGCAGCCACCGGCTGTATCTCTACGTCATTTCCAAATGATCCTGAGGCTGCAGCTCCGCTGGCCCTTTCGCCGCGGCGCAGCGGCCGGCGTCTAGCGTTATGCTCCCCTACCTGTGGCGCGTATCGCTGCGGGCCGTACGCGCGATCCTCGGCGTCGGCTGCACGACGCTGTACTGGTTCCTCTATCCGAACCCGAACTTCCTGGTAAGCCTGCTGCTGGTGCTCTACACCGGCTACAGCATCGTGGTGGTATTCGTGCGCCGCATGGAAGCGCCGGCGTACCTGCTGGCCAACCTGGCGGCCGACGCGTTCTTTTTCCTGCTGTGGGTGGCCGTGGCGCCGAACCCCGGGGGGCTCTGGGTGTCGGTGGTGCTGTGGGCCTATCTGATGGCCACCGCGATCCTGCACCACGACTGGCCGCGGACGCTGATCGTCTCCGCGCTGGCCGCGGGCTTCGTCTTCCTGGTGCCGGTGACCGAGACCAGCGCGCTACGTCCGGTAGTCCTGGCCGGCGGGCTGGTGGCCGGCGTCGGCGCGGTGCAGAAACGGCAACTGCTGGAGCGCGTCTCGCACGCTTCGCGCCAGTCCGTGCTGTACCGCAGCGAAGCGCAGGCGGCGCGCGAGAACGAGCGCCAGCGCATCGCGCACGACTTTCACGACGGGCCACTGCAGAGCTTCATCAGCTTCCAGATGCGGCTGGAGATCCTGCGCAAGCTGATGAACCGCGACATCGACGCGGCCAGCGAGGAACTGAAACAGCTCCAGGATCTGTGCCGCGCGCAGGTGAGCGAGTTGCGCAGCTTCGTCCGCTCCATGCGCCCGCCCGAGGAAGGAGTGAGCCTCGGCGCGTCGATCTCGCGCCTGGTGGAGCAGTTCCAGCGGGACACGAACATTTCGGCGTCGTTCCTGAGCGGCGACTTCCTGGAGCCGTCCGAGACCGAAACCTCACTGGAACTGCTGCAGATCATCCGGGAAGCGCTGAACAACGTCCAGAAGCATTCCAGCGCGACGCGGGTCGCGATCTCGGTGGCCAAGAACGACAGCCGCCTCGACATCTCGATCGAGGACAACGGGCAGGGCTTTCCGTTCAGCGGCAACTACACGCTGGAGGAGCTGGAACTGCTGCGCCTCGGTCCGGCGAGCATCAAGCGGCGGGCGAAGATGCTGAACGCGGACATGACGCTCGAGTCGAAGCCCGGCAACGGTGCGGCGCTGCATCTCAAGGTTCCTTTGTGAGGAAGGTCCGGCGGTGAGAAAGGCAAGCGTGTGAGAGCCGTCCTCCTGACGCTGGCAGCCGGGCTGGCCGGCTGCGGACGGTACGCCGAGTTCACGTTGCCGACGGTGGCCGGCGCCCCCCCGCAGTCCTTCGCCTGGGAAGTGACGCCCGCGCCGGTGCTGGGCCGCGGCCCGGCTGGAGCCTGGGATGCGGTGGACACGTTGAATCCCTCGGTGGTTCGCCACGCGGGCCGTTACTGGAACTTCTACTCGGGCTTCGACGGCCGGACGTGGCACACAGGCGCCGCGGACTCTGACGACGGGCTGGCCTGGCGCCGGCGCGGCAAAGTGTTCTCGCCGGAGGGTTGGGAAGGGAATTACATTGCCGCCAACGGGACCACCCTGGTGCGCGGCGGGGAGTTCCTGCACTGGTACCAGGCGGGAAATCCGGTGCGGATCGCCCTGGCGCGCTCCGCCGACGGCCTGGCGTGGCGCAAGCACGGCGCGCCGGTGCTGGAGACCGGGCCGCGCGGCGCCTGGGATGAACGCGGCGTGGCCGATCCCTGGGTGGTGGAAGCGGGCGGACGCCTGGTGCTCTACTACCTCGGCGTGGATCGCGCGCGCCGGCAGCGCCTGGGCATCGCGATCTCGGACGACGGCGTGACGTGGACGAAGTTCCGCGGCAACCCGGTGCTGGAACTCGGCGACCGCGGCGCGTTCGACGAGAACGGCCTCGGCGAGCCCGCGGTGTGGGCGGCGCACGGCGGCTACTGGATGCTGTACACGGGCCGCGACCGCGGGGAAGCGCGGCGCGTCGGGCTCGCCAGCTCCCCCGACGGCGTGCGCTGGCGCCGGGACTCCCGCGCTCCGGTGCTCGCGGGCGCGGAGGCTTGGAATGCCAAGGTGGTTTGTGACCCGAGCGTCGAAGTCCGCGAGGATGGCCTGCGGGTCTGGTTCGGCGGCGGCGACGTCCCGCACCCGGCCGAGAACATCCACGGACAGATCGGCGTCGCGACGTTGCGGCCCCGGTGGTAGACTCGGACCCGACTCCATGAGCCTCACTCTTATTGCCGGACTGATCCTCGCTCTGGCCGCGGCGTTTCTGCTATTCCAGCGGAAAGACCGGTCCGGCGCGGAAGCGCCCCCCGCGGACGTGAAACCGCCCGCGGATTTCGAGGCGCAGATCGCCGAGCGCACGCGGTTCTGGAGCGCGTCCGACCACGCGCTGTTCGCCTGGCTGCTCGCCGAGGCTGCCGCCGACACGGGCCTTCCGATCGAGCGGGATCCCCTGGCGAGGATGCGCGTACTCGAGGCGGCGGAGAGGGTGCGCCAGCAACTGGAGACGGCCCCGGAAGCGGAAGTGAACCTGCCGTTTCTGGGTGCGGATGCCAAGGGGCCGAAGCACTTCGTGCGGCAGGTCCGGCGGGGAGACTGGACCGCGTAGTACTGCCGGTTTGCCGAACGCGGCTTGGCACGAACCCCGCAGAGGTGTATAGTCGTTTCCGCCCCGGCGAACAACGCCGGGCCGGAGGAATCTACATGCCTGTCGGAAAACGAGCTGTTGCGGAACTGCTTGGCACATTCTGGCTCGTGTTCGGAGGATGCGGCAGCGCGGTACTCGCGGCTGCATTCCCCAATGTCGGTATCGGACTGCTGGGCGTGTCCCTGGCGTTCGGACTGACGGTGCTCACCATGGCGTATGCAATCGGCCACATCTCCGGGTGTCACTTGAACCCGGCGGTGAGCGTCGGGCTGGTTGCCGCCAAACGGTTTCCGGCCAATGAGCTGCCGGCGTATGTGATTGCGCAGGTGATCGGAGGGCTGTTGGGCGCGGGCGTGCTGTACGTCATCGCGAGCGGCAAGCCCGGGTTCGAACTCGGCGGCTTCGCGGCGAACGGCTTCGATACCCATTCGCCGGGCCAGTATTCGATGGTGGCGTGCCTGACGGCGGAAGTGGTGCTGACGTTCATGTTCCTGATGATCATCCTGGGCGCGACGGACAAGCGCGCGCCGGCGGGTTTCGCGCCGATCGCGATCGGGCTGGGATTGACGCTGATCCATTTGGTCGGGATCCCGGTGACGAACCTGAGCGTGAACCCGGCGCGGTCCACGGGTCCGGCGGCGTTCGCCGGCGGGTGGGCGCTGGAGCAGTTGTGGCTGTTCTGGGTGGCGCCGATTGTAGGCGCGGCGATCGCCGGAGTCGTATACCCGATGATTGCCGAGGAGCCGGCGGCGAGTGGGAAGGCCGCCGCGGCGGCGGCTCGCTAGCCTCACCGCAGTGGATTGGATCCGGCAAACGGGCGAACCGCGCGGTTCGCCCGTTTTGCTTCGCGCGCGGCGCATAATGGGAACTTCATGCGGCGCGACACGCTGCTCGACTTCTTCCACGACTTCGCCGGTTCCCGCAAAACCTTCCTCGTCTACGACGACGGCACGCGGAGCTGGACCTACACCTATGCACAAGTGGCGGGCGCGGCGGCCGCCTTCGCGGCGCGCCTGACCGCGGCGGGGATCCACGCCGGCGACAAAGTCATCCTGTGGAGCGAGAACCGCCCCGAATGGGTGGCCGCGTTGTGGGGTTGCCTGCTGGGCGGGGTGATCGCCGTGCCGATCGACTACCGCGCGTCGGCGGAGATGCTGCTGCGCGTCCACGCGGTGGTGAAGGCCAAGGCGGTACTGGCCGGCGAAGAAGTGGGCGAACTCGCCATCGACGCTCCGGTGTGGCGGCTGCACACCCTCGACTGGACCCCGGCGCCCGTTGCACGCCGCGACGCCAAACGCACCGAACTGGCCGAGATCATGTTCACCTCCGGCGCCACCGCGGCGCCGAAGGGCGTCACCATCACGCACGGCAACGTTCTCGCGAACATCGTCCCCGTGGAAGGCGAGGTCCGCAAGTACCGCAAGTGGGGCACGCCGTTCTACCCGATCCGCTTCCTGAACCTGCTGCCGCTCTCGCACTTGTTCGGGCAGGCCATGGCGACGTTCATCCCGCCGATGCTCGAAGGGACCGTGGTGTTCCTGCGCGGCTACAACCCGAAGGAAGTGATCCGGCAGATCCATACGCGCCGCATCTCCGTGCTAGTCGCGGTGCCGAAGATCCTCGAAGTGCTGCGCGAGCACCTGCTGGCGATCGACCCGGAACTCGCGAACGCGCCCGCGACGGGTCTCCGGTGGTGGCAGCGTTGGTGGAAGTATCGGCACGTGCACCGGATGTTCGGCTGGAAATTCTGGGCGTTCATCGTAGGCGCGGCGCCGCTGCCGCCAGACGTCGAGGAGTTTTTCTCGCGGCTCGGCTACCTGGTGATCCAAGGGTACGGGCTCACGGAGACCGCCCCGATCGTGACCTTGAACCATCCGTTCCACACGCGCAAGGGAACCGTCGGCAAGCCCATCGCCGGTGTCGAGGTCAGGATCGCGGACGACGGCGAGATCCTCGTGCGGGGCGAAAACGTCACGCAGGGTTACTACGGCGACGGCGAAGGCGGGTCGTTCGAGACCAATGCCGCGGGCGAGCGGTGGCTGCACACCGGCGACATCGGGTCCATCGACGCCGAGGGGCGGCTCTCGATCCGCGGCCGCAAGAAAGAGATGATCGTCACGCCGGAGGGACTGAACGTCTTTCCGGAGGACGTCGAGCGCGTGCTCGAGGAGCTGCCCGGAGTCCGCGAATGCGCGGTGGTGGGCAAGGATCGCGTGCATGCGGTGCTGGTGCTCGATTCCGCCGACGCGGAGAGCGTGGTGCGGGAGGCGAACGCGCAGTTGGAGGATCACCAGAAGATCCGCGGGTTCTCCGTGTGGCCGGGCGCGGCGCTGCCGCGGACGGAGGGCACGGCGAAGCTGAAGCGCGGCGAGATCTGGCGCTGGGTGTCCGAGGGCGGCGCGGCGCCGGCCGCGGCGCAGGCGCGCACGGAAGCCGAGAAGGTTCTGGCGAAGCTGGCGGCGGGCCGGAGGATCACGCCCGAGACGACGCTCGACGAACTCGGACTGTCGTCGCTCGAACGCGTGGAGCTGATGGTCGCCCTCGACCTCGACGAATCGCAGGTCAGCGCGGCGAAGACCGTGGCCGATCTGGCCGCGCCCGCGCGTCCACCGGCCGCCGCGGCCGAGCCGCACGAAAGCTTCCCGCGCTGGGCGCGGAGCTGGTGGGCGCAGGCGATCCGCATCCCGTTCGCGACGCTGATCGTGCTGCCGTTGCTGCGCGTGTTCGCATGGCTCAAAGTCGAGGGCCGCGAGAACCTCGCGGGACTCGAGGGGCCGGTGATCTTCGCGCCGAACCACCAGAGCTACATGGATACGCCCGCCCTGATGGCCGCGCTGCCGTGGCGGTACCGCTGGAAGATGGCGCCGACCATGTCGAAGAACTTCTTCGAGGCGCACTTTCATCCCGAGAAGTTCTCGACGGCGAAGGTGCTGCGCAACCGGCTGGCCTACTATCTCTCCGCCCTCGTATTCCAGGCGTTCGCGCTGCCGCAGCACCAGACCGGCACGGGCGAGGCGCTGCGCTACGCTGGGGACCTGGTGAGTGACGGCTACTCCATCCTGATCTTCCCCGAGGGGCAACATACGCGTGCCGGGGAGATCGGGCCGTTCCGTGCCGGCGTGGGGATGATGGCGGCGAAGCTGGAGGTCCCGGTAGTGCCGGTGCGGCTCACGGGTTTCGATCGCGTTTTGAATCGCGAATGGAAGATGGCGCGCCCCGGCCGGGTGAAGATCCGGTTCGGCAAGCCGTTGCGGCTGGCCGGAGAGAACTATGCGGAACTTGCCAAACAGGTGGAGGCTGCGGTGAGAGGACTCGAGGCATGACAATCCCGGTGATCGAGCTGGGCATGGGGGCGCTGGCGCTGTTCTTTCTGTCCGCGCGGAGCGTTCCCAAGGGACGGCGCGTACTGGTGCTCCGGGCCGGGAAGCTCTTGCGGTGGCGCGGGCCCGGGTTCTTTTTTGCGATCCCGTTCGTCGACGCGATGGTCGTGGCGCCCGTGGGAGAGCAGGCACTGGACATTCCGGTGGCGGGTCCCGAGGGGGGCGAGGCACGGCTCCACGTGAATTACGAGATTGCCGACCTGGACCTCGCGACGGCGAAGCTCACGCCGCCGCTATGGAAGTTCGCCGACCTGGTGCGGGAGCGCGTGTCCCGGATCGTCCGGGAGGAGACCGAGTTCGTGATTCGTGACGCCGACATGAGGTCGGCGCTACTCCAGCGCGAGGAGCTGGAAGAGCGGATGCGCGGGTATGCCGCCGGTGCGATGGCCAAGGAGGGCTACCGGCTGCGCGACGTGGTGCTTGCGCATGTGCAGGCTTCGGAGGCGACCTGGAAGCGCATCGAGGGGGAGGCCGCGCTGGAGGTCGCGCGCCGGGGTCCGGAAGTGGCCCTTTCGCACGAGGAGTACGAGGAGGCGCTCGACAATCTAGAGCATTCGGATCTTACCGAGGAGCAGAAGGAAAGCGTGCGCCAGGCGCTCAAGAGGAAGCTGGGCTGGGAACCATGACGGTTCTTGCCGTTGTGCTCGGACTAGCGGCGCTGGCGTGTCTGGTGCTGGCAGCCCGCAGGGTGCCGAAGGGCCGCCGGATGCTGCGGGAAGCTGGCCGGGATCCGCGAGGCGGGATTCTCGGCGGTGATCCCGTTCGTCGACCGAATGGTGGAGGTGCGGGACGGCGGGCGGTCGGCCGACTGCGTAGTCGAGGGGCCCGAGGGAGCGTGGGTGCGCGTGTTGATGGAATTCGAGATCGAGAGTCTGGAAAAGGTGTTAGCGCAGGCGCCGGGCCCGCTGGCCGACTTCGAAGGGCGGTGCGCGACAGTGTGGGGAAGGTGCTGCGCCAGGAGGCGCGGGTCGCCCTGAGGGAACACACCATAGACTCGATGCTGGCGGCCAAGGAAGACCTCGAGTTCGGCATATGCGGGTGCCGCGGACGCGCTGACGCGGGCGGGCTACGCCGTCCATCGGGTCACGATTCGGAGCTTCGATCTGCCGGCCGGGGTCCGCGCGGCTATCGAGCAGCGGGCGGCGGAGAAGCGGGCGCGGCGGGCTCCGCAACCGCCGCGTCCGCGCAGCGACTACGAAACCGCGCTTGCCGAGCTCGAGTACGCGGATCTTACCGAGGAGCGGAAGGAGAGTGTACGCAAGGTGCTCAAGGAGAAGCTGGGCGGGTAAGGACCTCGAGGCGCGAGCCGCCGGCGTCCAGGGTTTCGCGAACGGTCCAGCCCGGCAAGGCGGCGCGGGCTTTCTCCTCCGCCGTCGCCTGAGGCACGGTGGCGCGCAGCAGCGGACCGCTCGCGAAGTCCTGGCACGCGCGCCGGCCGATACCGGGGGCGAAGACGTTATAGACCACGTGCGTGTCGGGCGGCACGAACACGATGCACCGGGTTCGGGCAGCAAGGGACGCGGCGGCGCGCGCGGCCTCCGGCCAGTTTTCGCGCGGGCGGGTGATCACGCGTACGCCGGAGTACAGCGCCAGGACTGCGGCCGCCGCAGCGATCCAGGAACGCTTGCCTGATCCAGCCGCGGCGAGTATGGCCAGCGGCGGTACGGTCCACAGGAACTGCCGGATCGCCAAGAAGTAGCCGAACCAGTAGTCGGCGAGCAGACCCGCGGCAACGGGCACCGCGGCGGTGGTCAGCAGCAGCAGCCGTAACCCGCGATCGAGCCGGCGCGCGCCGAACCACGCCGCGCCTGCCAGAATCACCGCGCCCGCGTAGCCCGCTCCGGTGATCTCGCGCAGCAACAGCAAGGGCGTGCTGATCCAGCCGCCGTGGAATACGTACCCGCTCGTGCCGATGCTCTGTTGCCATAGCGTGCGAGCGTGGAGGAACCAGGGCAGGAACGCGAGTCCGGCGGCGACGCACGCCGCCAGCGCCAGCAGTAGTGCCTTGCGGCGGCCCATAAAGATCGCCCACAGCACGTGGCCGCCGGCGACGAAAGCGCTAAAGGGCTGCGTGTACAGGCACGCAGCTAGGCTCAGCGCATAGAGCGCGGCGCGCGGTGCGCTGGGCGTCTCGCTGAGGCGCAGAAACAGGAGCGTCGCGAGGATGCTCAGCGCCAGCGCGAGCGAGTACGGACGCGCTTCGATCGCATAGCGCACCTGAATCGGCAACAGCGCCAGTACCAGAGCGGCGGTCCAGGGATCGGCCAGTCCGCACCGCCGGGCCAGGCGCGCCGTAAGAACGCAGGCGAGCGCCGCGGCGGCCAGGGCCGGCAGGCGCGCCGCGAAATTCGAGAACCCAAGCGCCGCGAGCGCAGCCCACTGCACGAAGTAGCCGAGGGGCCCGCCGCCGGGCTGCGTCGCCACCCACGCGAGCATCTGCCCGAACGACGTCCGCAGCGTGCCCACGAGTTGCAGCACTTCGTCGAGCCACAGGTTCGGCCATCCGAGGACCGCGGTCAGGGCGGCGAAGAGCAGGGCGAGCAGGAGGCGCGGCAAGAGTCCAGTGTAGTTACTTCAGCCGCCCGAGGATGGGCCGCGCGAAGGACCGCAGGAGCAGTTGGAAGTCTTCGAGGCCGAGCCAGCGGCACATGAGGTGGAACACGGCGAGGCCGAGCGGCAAGGAGACGGCGAGGTCGGCGAGCCGCGCCAGTTGCGATACGCCGAAGCTGCGCTCCATCAGCGTGCTGGAGGCGAACACGGCGGCGCCCATCACGGCGCCGCTCAGCGTCACGCGCGTGAAGTCCGAGAACAGCCGCCGCCCGTAGATCCCGGCGATCCGCGAACGCAGGATCAGGAACTGGCTCAGCGAAGCGAACAGCGCCACGGCCGACGTCGACAGCGCCAGTCCGGCGTGCCCGAAGCCGAGATAGCGGGTCAGCGCGATCGCGACGCCGGCGTTGATGCCGATGGAGGCGAGCGAGATCCACATCGGCGTGCGCGAGTCCCCGAGTGCGTAGAACGCCGGGTTCAGGATCTTGGTCGCGGCGTAACCGACCAGCCCGATCGCATAGAACGAGAGCGCGGCGGCGGTCTGTTGCGTGTCGTAGAGCGCGAACTGTCCGCCCTGGTAGATCGCGCCGATGATCGAGCGACCGAGTACCACCAAGCCGATGGACGAAGGCACGGTCAGCAGGAAGACCATCCCCAGAGACCGCGAAAGCGTTACGCGAAACTCGTCGAGGTTCCCGGCCGCGGCGCTCCGGGAGATGGACGGCAGCGTCGCCGCGCCCATCGCCACGCCAAACAGGCCGAGCGGCAGTTGCATGAAGCGGAACGCGTAGCCCAGCCAACTGACGGGTCCGTCGAACCCGCGCACCGGGTCCTGGATAGAGGACGCGAGGTTCGTGTTCACCATCACGTTGATTTGCACCGCGGCGTTGCCGAGGATCGCGGGACCCATCATCAGGAAGATCCGCCGCAGACCCTCGTCCTTCCAGTCGAAGAGCGGCCGGTAGCTGAAACCGCTGCGCCGCAGCGCGGGCACCTGCCAGAGCAACTGCAGCGCGCCGCCCAGCACCACGCCGATCGCCATCCCTTCAATCGGCGTCACTCCGATCCACGGACCGGCCCAGAAGCCGAGGCCGAGGCCGAAGACCACGGAGCCGATGTTGAAGAACGTGGACGCCAGCGCCGGGATCGCGAACTGGTTGCAGGCGTTCAGCACGCCCATCGCCTGCGCCGCCAGGGCCACCAGCAGCAGGAACGGGAACATGATCCGCGTCATCCGCACCGCCAACTCGTGCTTGCCGGGCACCGCCGCGAAGCCAGGCGCCAGCCAACTCACCAGCCACGGGGACAGCAGCACTCCCGCCAGACACACCGCGCCGACGATCAGGATCAGCGCCGTGCCGACCAACTGGGCCAGGCGCGCCGCTTCCTGCTTGCCGCGCTGTTGCAGGTACTCCGTGAAAACCGGGACGAAAGCGCTGGAGAGCGCGCCTTCGGCGAACAGATCCCGCGTCAGGTTCGGGATCCGGAAGCCCAGCATGAACGCGTCGAAGGTCAGGCCCGCGCCGAACAGCCGGGCCATGACGCTTTCGCGCACCAGGCCGGTCACCCGGCTCATCAGCACAGCCAGGGACACGATCCCCGCGGACCGCGCGACGCTTTCGGACGGGGCGGGCTTCTCGGGGATCGCGGCGGGGATCGTTTCGGGGGTCACGTCCGCGGCCGTCCGCCCGGCGGATCCGGGTGCCCGGGGCCATGACGCATGCCCGCGGCGGCCGGGCGCCGGTCAAAAAGCTGTGCTGGGGCGTACGTCGACATGGCCGCGGATTGCCTCATTATCGCCCACGCTGCGATTCCGGGGTTATAATCATTGTTAATTTCCAAACCAAAGGATTCGAGGAGCGATTGAGCAAAGAAGACAGTATCGAAGTGACGGGCACGGTCGTGGAAAAGTTTCCCAGCGGCCTCTTCAGCGTGCAGCTCGACCAGGAACGGATCGTGCTGGCGCACTTGGCCGGCAAATTGCGCCGGAACCGGATCCGGGTTCTGGCGGGCGACCGGGTGACCCTCGAGATGTCCCCGTACGATCTCACCAAGGGCCGGATCACCTACCGCCACAAGTAGTCCCCGCTTGAAAAACGTTCTCGTCGTCTTCGGGACCCGCCCGGAAGCGATCAAGCTCGCCCCCGTAGTCCGCCAGTTACGGCGTCTCCCCTCGCTCGGCTGCCGTGTCTGCGTCACCGCCCAGCACCGGGAGCTGCTGGACCAGGTGCTGCGCGTCTTCGACATCGAAGTCCACCACGACCTCGATCTCATGCAACCAGGCCAGACCCTGGCGGGCCTGACCGCCCGTATTCTGACAGCGCTCGACCCGGTGCTCGCCGCCGAACAGCCGCACCTGCTCGTGGTGCAGGGAGACACGAGCACGGCTTTCGCCGCCGCGCTGGCGGCCTTCTACCGCCGGATCCCGGTGGCGCATGTCGAGGCCGGGCTCCGCACCGGCGATCCGGCTGCACCCTTCCCCGAGGAAATAAACCGCGTGCTGGCGGGGCGCCTCGCCTCGCTCCACTTCCCGCCCACGGAGATGGCCGCCGCCAACCTGGCGCGCGAGGGCGTCGACGCCCGCCGGATCGTGATCACCGGCAACACCGCCGTGGACGCCGTCCTCGAGGTCCAAGGCCGGCTGGAGCGCGGGGAACTCGCCGGAGGCTTCTTTCCGTTCCTGGATCCGCTCCGCAAGCTGATCGTTGTCACCGCGCACCGCCGCGAGAGCTTCGGCGAGGGATTCCGGAGCATCTGCTCCGCGTTGCGGCGTCTGGCGCTGCGCCGCGACGTGCAGATCGTCTTTCCGGTGCACCCGAACCCGGAGGTCCGTGCGGTGGTGGAGCGCGAACTGCGCGGCGTCGGCGGCGCCGTGCTGCTGGAACCGCTCGAGTATCTGCCGTTCGTGGACCTGATGCGGCGGGCCCACTTCCTGCTCACGGACTCCGGGGGAATCCAGGAAGAGGCGCCCTCGCTCGGCAAACCCGTGCTGGTGATGCGCGACCGCACCGAGCGTCCCGAAGCGGTGGCGGCGGGCACGGCTCGCCTGGTGGGCACCGCCGAAGCGGCCATCGTGCGCGAATCCGTCTTGCTGCTTGAGGATTCCGCCGAGTACGCGCGCCGGTCACAGGTTTCGAATCCCTACGGCGACGGACACGCCGGCGAGCGGATAGCCCAATCGATTCAAGCGTTTCTCGGTAAGTAAGCGCGCGTCCGCGGACCTTTCGGCCCGGCGGGCACACTTGACGCCGTGGCACAGTTCGGGCGTGCCGACCCCCATTCCCATCCGCATGCGCCGCGACCCGGTCCCGCGGCCCGATCCCCTGGACCAGCTCCGCGAGCGCGTCATCGGCCAGGACGGCGCGATGGAACAGCTCGCGCCCTACGTCCGGATGTTCCAGGCGGGACTCTCGCCCGAAGGCCGGCCCGCCGGCGTGTTCCTGCTGCTGGGCCCCACCGGCACCGGCAAGACCCGCACCGTGGAAGCGCTCGCCGAAGCGCTGCACGGCTCCGAGAAGAACCTGGTCCGGATCGACTGCGGCGAGTATCAGATGGAGCACGAAGTGGCGAAGCTGATCGGCGCGCCCCCCGGATATCTGGGTCACCGCGAGACCCAGCCGATCCTCACCCAGGCCCGGCTGAACGCCGCCGCCAGCGAGCACTGCGCGCTCTCGCTGGTGCTGTTCGACGAAATCGAAAAAGCGGCGCCGAGCCTCACGCGCCTGCTCCTTGGCGTCCTGGACCGCGCGACCCTGAAGCTCGGCGACAACACCACCGTGAACTTCGAGCGCACGCTGATCTTCCTCACCAGCAATCTCGGCGCGCGCAGTATGATGCGCGCGCTGCGCCCGGACTTCGGGTTCGAAGCACTCGCAGAGCCGTCCTCCAGCGCCGGCGGGCGGTTGGAGCGCATCGGCCTCGCCGCTGTCCGCCGCCGCTTCCCGCCCGAATTCGTGAACCGCCTGGACTGCGTGATCACCTACCGCGCGCTGGACTCCGAAGCCCTGGAACGGATCCTGGACCTGCAACTGGACCGCATCCGGCAGCACTTGCGGACGCGGCTCGCCGAGCGGGCGTTCCAGATCCAGGTGAGCCCCGCCGCGCGCGCCTGGCTATTGCGCGAGGGCACGAGCGTCACCTACGGCGCGCGCGAGCTCAAGCGGACGCTGCTCCGGCACGTGCTGCATCCGCTCTCGGAACTAGTGTTGGAGGGCGAACTCGGGGCGGGCTCCGTGGCCCTGGCCGACGTTACGCAGGACACCCTGCGCTGGCGCGCGGCGTGATGCTGCGCCCCGGCGCGGTGCAAAGCGCCGGAGCATAATGGAGACATGGCGGTCCTGCCTAGCGGCTTCGTCTATCAGAGCCAACTCGATTCCGCGATCCGGAACGCGATTCGCAAGCTGGGTCCCGAAGCCGTGCACGTCACCTACCGGGTCGGCGCGGATTCGACGGGAGAACCCTCGCTTCACTTTCGGGTCGTGATCGATGACGACTCCGCCCGGGAGGACCTCCTGCTCGACACTACTGGACGCATCTCCAAGCTCTTGCTCGACGAACTCCGGCCGATCGAGAACTGGGGTTTGCATCCGTACTTCAATTTCCGCAGCCTCGCGGATCACCGGCGGCGCAACGATCCGGCGTGGTCGTGAATGGCGTACCACGATGACTTGCTCGTTCAGGCGCTGGGGCTCGTCCACTCCGGCGAGCCCAGCCAGGCCACGCTGCGGCGGGCGGTGTCCACAGCCTACTATGCCGTGTTCCACCTGCTGATCGCCGAAGCCACCGCCAACTGGAGCCAAGCCGGATTGCGCACAACCCTCGGGCGCGCATTCGATCACGGCGTCATGAGGGCCGCCTCCAACCGGATCCTCAACGCGCGCGAGTACCCCTTCACCGGCCAAGATCCTGGTTTGGTGGCCAACCCCCGCCTTTTTGCGCTGACCTCCGTGCAACTGCAGGAGGATCGCAAGTTCGCTGATTACAACCTTACGACCGACTTGGACCCCAGCGACGCCTTGGGCCAAGTAAAGTCCGCCGAGCAAGTATTCAAGCTCTGGCCGTTCCTCAAGGACGCAGCCATCACCCAGGCCTACCTGGTCTCGCTCGTGGTTCGGCATCCCTAAGCGTTTCTAATGGGAAAACGCCCGCCCCGAAAACAGCGTCATCACAACCACATGGGTGTGCCGGTTCCCGGACCGCAGGAAGGTCCACTGGTGCTGGTAGCCGGCCTCGAACCGGAAGTCCCGCCCCAAACGCCAGCCCGCCGCCAGGTAGGTCCGGTATTGCTCCAGACGGCTGCCGCGCGCCGGGATCCGCCAGAACGGCTCCCCCGAACTGGCTAGGTACGCCCGGCCCCGCAAGGGAAAAGTCCCATGCAACATGTAGCGGAGCCGCGTGAAGTACAGCCGGTCCCGCGAGCCCAGTTGCTCGATCCACCGCTCTTCGATCCACCCGCGCTGCTGCAGCCGCACGGCCCCGAACTGGCGGAGATAACGAATCTGCTGGTGCAGGCGGTGTTCGTTGAACTGGTACTCCCGTCCTTGCGCGCCCTCAAACCAGTCGTTGCGGAACGCATAGCCGGCCGCGACCGTGAGGTTCGGCGTCACCTGATAGTTGATAGCCGGACGCACCAGCAGTTGCCGCCAGGATTCGGTCATGTTCGTGAACCGCGGCTGGATGTCGAAGTGCACGCCCCAGCGGCCCGCGAAGGGATGGTCGCCATTGTAGACATACCAGCCGACCTGAGAGTGGTTCTGCGCGGCCAGCGGCAGCGCCGAAAGCAACAGCGCCACCCATGGGCGCAAGTGCAGGGAGCGGAGCGGCAAGCTAATCAGTTAATCAGGATCGCCCCAGCGCCCGCAAGGCGCGATCGGCGGCGGTAACGCCCCGATACTGCGCCTCCTCGAAGATCGAAAACCCCGACTGGTCTGAGTTGGCCAGCAGCAGGCGGCCCGAGTCCGCCGGAGCGAGCACCCGGTTCAGGAAACCCGGCGTCGGCCGCGCCATCGCGTGGCCCAGCCGGAGGATGTCGATGCGCGACACGCACTCCCGGATGTCCGGGTGCGCCCGGGACAGGTCGTCGAGGATGCGCTCCTTCCAGTAGCCCCAGTCCTTCTCGAGCAGCAATTGGCGGTTCGCGGCCGGCGACCCCTGGGCCAGCGCCCAGTAGTAAGTCCACACCGTCCGGTCGATCCGCGTCCGCACGCTCATGTGCGTCGCTACGACGTAGCCGAGCGACGGCGAGTTGTAGATCACGTTGTCCCAGGCCGTCTCGAGCGAAGGCTCCCGCGGCAGCCGGTCCAGGGTCAGATTGGCCGTGATCCACGGAGAGTAGGTCAGCGGCGAGCGCGGCGCGTCCTCCATTAGATAAGTCAGCAGGAACTCCGGCGCCGCGAAAATCAGTGCGTCCGCCTCATACTCGACCTCGGGCGTCCGTACCCGGAATCGTGTCCCGGCGCGCCGCAGGGAGATCACCGGTGCGTTGGTGCGCATGTGCTCGCGTAACTGTTCGAGCAGCCGCGCCAGAATCCAGCCGTTCCCCTCGGGCCACGTCAGCGGACCCTTCTCATCGTGCTCCCGGGCCGCGAAGTAGTGGATCCCCGCCCACGCCGAAGTGTCCGCGGCTCCAGACCCGAAGTCGTCCCGGCACGAGTAGTCGACATACCAGCGCAGGTACGGCGAAGTCAGCCGGTGCTGGTCCAGCCATTGGTTCATAGTCAGCCGGTCCAGCGGCGAGGGCTTTGCGCCCACGGCCATCGGGATGGTGAACTGCTTCGTCGCCCGATGCTCGGCTATCAATTCGTTGAAGCGTCGGTACTGCTCGCGATCCTGGCGCGTTGCGCCGACCTCGGGTTCCAGGCCCTCCTGCCAGCGCCCGTGGATGTGCAGGCGCTCCTGTGGCGAGTGGCACAAATGGCGTTCCGCGAACTCGCCGGCCGCGTCCACCAGCCCCAGTTCCGCGAAAAGCTCCCGCACCAGAGTCGATTCCCGGTTCGGCACCGGCACGTAGTGCGCCGCCCACGGGTAGCGGGACACTTCGTTCTCACCCCAGCGCGAGTTGCCGCCCGCCTGCGGCTCCATCTCTAGAACCACGAAATCCCGGAATCCGCGCTTCCGCAGCCGCCAGGCTGCCGAAAGCCCCGCCATCCCGCCACCCACGATCACCAGCGGCCTCTTCTCCACCCTCCGGGGCGCGGGGAAAGAGGCGCGGTCCCGCAGCCGGTGTCCGAGCGGGTAGGCGTCCAGCACGAACGACCCCTCCAACGTTCTCGCCGCCTTCGACGGCAAACCGACGAGAGCGGCGGACAGGCCGGCCCGAAAGAGCTGTCGGCGGAGCATGGAATTTCCTATCGTACCCGTTTCGCGGCCGCTGATCTCGACCCGAGTCACCGGGCGAGTGGGGGGCTCTGGGCATCCTGAGGCAATTAGGCATCTACGGTTGACATCGGGTTACGTTTGCAATAAAGTCTTCAGATCGTCCCAGGGGAAAGGGGATCTAGAGTGAAAACGTATCTTGCAGGCCTTTGTGCCGCCAGCGTGTTACTCTCACCGTTGGTCTTCGGTCAGACGGCGACCACGGCTCTGGTAACGGGCCAGGTCACGGACGGAAGCGGCGCGGCCGTGCCCGGCGCGGCCGTTGAGCTAACGGGCAAAGCCACGAACACCAACATCAAACAAACGACGAACTCGGTCGGGCAGTACACGCTCGCGAACGTCGCTCCCGGAGAATACGAGTTGAAAGTGACGGCCCAAGGCTTCCGGGCCGCCACGGTCTCGAACTTGAAGCTCGAGGTTTCCAGAAGCTATACCCAGAACATCAGCCTTGAGGTTGGACAAGTTACCGAGACGGTCGCCGTGACGGCCGAGGCCCGCGTCGAGCTTCAAACCGTGGATGCGACGGTCGGCAACACCATCAGCGCCAAGGCACTGCCGTACCTGCCCACGTTCACCCGTCAGGTGAACGAATTGCTGACCCTACAGCCCGGCGCGACGCCGGCCGGCGAAGTGACCGGCGCGCGGCGCGACCAGAGCACCTTCACGCTGGACGGAATCGACGTGACGAACCAGTCGGTCGGCGGCCTAGGTACCTACATGTACATGAGCGTCGAGGGTGTCGAGGAGTTTCGCGTCGGAGTGGCGAACCCGAACTCTTCGTTCGGACGCGGAGCAGGCGGCCAGGTTTCGCTGGTGGGCCGCCGCGGATCGAATTCCTTTAACGGAGCCGTGTTCTGGTATCACCAGAACGACGACCTGAACGCCAATTCGTGGGACCGCAACCGCGTGGCGCAACGCAAGCCGGAGTTGAAGGACAATCGCTTCGGGTTCCGTTTCGGCGGGCCCGCCTGGAAGGACAAGTTGTTCTTCTTCACGAATTACGAAGGACGCCGCTTTCCGCGCTCCAGCACATTTACGCGCAACGTCCCCACCGACACTTTGCGGCAGGGGATCCTGCAATTCCGGGACGCTGCGGGGAATGTGAACCAGTACAACTTGAGGACTTCCACGGCTTGCGGCCCGCAGGGTAATTCCCCGTGCGACCCGCGGGGACTGGGACTCAGTCCCGCGATTTCCCAGTTGTGGGCGACCATGCCCAGCGGCAACGACACCACGCTCGGCGACGGGCTGAACACTATCGGCTACCGCGGAGTGGTGGGACATCCGTTGCGGAATGACTTCTTCATGACGCGGGTCGATTACAACCTGTCGCAGAACTGGCGCGTGGATGCATCGGTCCGCTACTTCCGCCAGAACGATGTCAGCGCCGCCTCGCTGGACATTCGCAACGGAAACAACGCCTCCATCCGGAGCTTCCCGACCCGCCAGAACATGGAGACCATCGGCGTCAGCGGCATGATTCGTCCGAACCTTACCGGCGAATTCCGCTTTGGCCGCAACCGGAACCGGACCGGAACGGACGTGCTGCGTCCCAGCGGGTCGGCGGGGCTCCTCGCGATTCCGGCGACCAATACCCCGGAGGGATTCATTGCCCTGGACATCGGCGCCCGGGGCGGAGCGCAAAGCGTCCTGAGCGAGCCGTTTGACGTGGACACGCAGTTGGCGCGCAAGCAAGCGAACGACAATCGTGCGTACCAGTGGAACGCGGACCTGAATTGGATCAAGGGAAAGCACACCGTTCAGTTCGGGACCCACATCCGCTACTTGCCCACGCTTCACTTGCGCGATGACAAAGTCCTGGGGGCACTCGGCGCTTTGGTGGCCCAGATCGACTCCGATCTTGGCGCCTTGAACCTGGGGACGGGGTCCGCGCCCCCGGCCTGCGGCGGCGGCCGCACCGTGGGTTGCATCCAGACCGCGGACCAGCAATTGTGGAACCGGCTGTTCACCGGCGTAACCGGCCTGGTCGATAACGTCAGTGTGCTAGCGGTTCGGGACGGCGACGCCAAGCCCCTGCCGCTCGGCTCGCTGCTCGAGAGCGACACCTCCCGTTTGTGGGCTCCGGAGTTTTACGTCCAGGACGTGTGGCGCCTGACGTCAAGCCTCACCGTAACGTACGGCTTGAACTACGGCTGGCAGCGTCCGCCGTCTGAGCGCCTGGGCCGGTACACGATCCAGCAACTCGCCAACGGCGAGGACGCAACGTCCGACAACTTCTTCCGGCGGCGGTCGGAGGCGGCGCAACGTGGCGAGTTCTTTAATCCGAATTTCCAGTTCGCGCCGGTGAACTCGGTAAAGCGGGATGTCTTCAACGTCGACTGGAACAACTTCGCGCCCCGGGTGGCGGTGGCTTGGAATCCCGGCGGCAACAGCGGCCTGATGGGCAAGCTGCTCGGCGAGAAGAAAACTGTGATCCGCGGCGGCTACAGCCTGGTCTTCGACCGGCAGAATACCGTCCAGAGCGTCATCATTCCCTCGCTCGGCATCGGGTTCGCCCAGACCCTCAACGTCAATGTGCCGCTCTGTAACGCGACCGGCGCTGGCGGGGCCGGCTGCGCCCCCGGCAGCACGAACCCCGCGGCCAACGGTTTCCGCGTGGGTATCGACGGCACCATCCCGCGTCCCACCGTCCCGAATCAATCGGTCCCAGTGTCTCCCTTCTGGGGCGTCCAGAACGGCCGCCTGAGCTTGTTCCCGGAGGTCCTTTCGTTCCAGGTGGATCCCAATATGAAGGTGGGCGAGAACCACTCGGTCAACTTCACGGTACAGCGCGAGATGCCCGGCGACATGATCATGGAGGTCGGCTACGTAGGGCGCTTCGGGCGCAAACTGCCGCAAAGCATGAACATGACCCAATCGCCGTACAATTTCCTGGACCGCGCCTCGGGACAGACCTTCGCCCAGGCGTTCGACGCGGTGGCGGCGGCCCTGCGTGCCAACCAGACACCCGCCAACCAGCCGTTTTTCCAGAACATGATGCCCGGCGGCACCGCGGCGATTGCCAACACGGCGCGCACCAACTTCGTGGTGGGCAATGTCAGCAGCGTGTTCCTGGCTCTGGATCAGGCCCGGTTGCTCGGTGGGTTGCCGCCGTTCAATAACTACACCTCCCAGATGTCGCTGCTGCGCAGTTCCACCGGATCGTCGAATTACCACGGGCTGATCGTCAGCGGCCGCAAGCGGCTTTCCAAGGGGTTCCTGTTCGACGTGAGCTACACCTTCTCACGGTCGCTCGACCAATTGGGAGAATGGCAGAACGCCGCGAGCGTCATGCCGAACAGCTTCGACCTCGATGTAGAGTACGGTCCTAGCCTTTTCGATCAGAACCACATCATCAACGCTTTCGGCTCTTGGGACCTGCCCTTCAAGAGCACCAACCGGATCCTGAATGCTGTGATCGGCGGCTGGAACGTTGCAAGCATCTTCACCTCCCAGAGCGGACTCCCCCTTACGGTGACGCAAGGCAGCCAAGTCTGGGGCGGTACGCTTTTCCTGGGCTTCAACACTGGCGCGATCCCGACGGTCAATCCGTCCTCGTTCGGCAACAGCGTCCGGCAGAGCCAGGGTTCGAATAACATCGGCACCAACGCAGCCGGCCGCGGCTCGGGGCTGAATCTCTTCGGCAATCCGGAGCAGGTGTTCAACAGCTTCCGCCGCGTGGAGATCAGCCGCGACGGGCGGACCGGACGCTCCAACCCGTTGCGCGGCCTGTTCCGCTGGAATCAGGATCTCTCGATCGGCAAGACCACGAAGATCGGCGAGCGGATCTCAACTCGCTTCAGCTTCGACATGTTCAACGTGTTCAACAACGTGATCTTCGCCAACCCGGGCCTGGATCTGAATAATTCCCGCGCCTTCGGCGTTCTGTCAGCCCAGTTCGTCCCGGCAAACCGCATCGATGGCTCCCGGGCCATTCAGGCGGGTTTCCGGGTCGAGTTTTAGTTACTTGGCCGGAAGCTGGGAAAAAGGCCGCGCCGCCCCCCCGGGGCCGCGCGGCTTTTCTTATTGCACTGCGATTCTCACGGGCGCGCTCTCGCGTCCGCCCACGCGTAGCACCACGGGGACCTCGCCCTCGGATACGCCGTCAGGCAGCCGGACATTGAGTTGCATCACGCCCGCCGTTCCCGGAGCCTGGCCGCGAAACAGCACCTGCGCCGGCCGTCCGGAAACCGAGACCTCCACCGCGGCCGCCGGCTCAGCGAACGGTTCTCTAGCCTCCCGGCCCGTGCCGCTGGCCGGAATCGTCACCCCCTGTCCGGTCGCGTAGAGGACGACGATCGATCCCCGCGCCGCCGGATTCGCGGCGCTATTGCGGCTCCCGTCCTGGTTCCAGGCCCCCGCGAACAGCCCGGGAACCGTTGCGGTCAGCGGCACGATTTCTTCGGCGCCCGCCGTTCCGTTTACAGTTACCCGCACTCGGGCCTCGGCCTGGCCGGCGGCTTCGTACGGCAGTTGCGCGTTGATCTGTGTGCTCTGCACGTAGAGCAGCGGCGCCGGGATGCCGTTTACCGTCACCGTCACGCCCGCCAGTTCCCGCGGCAGCGCGCCGTTCTCGAACGTTGCGACTGCCGGCGTCACGGGACCGAGCCCCGTGCCGAAGATCGAGATGATCTGTCCGGGTGCGACGCTGACGTCCTCGCCGGAAAACGCGTTGCGGACGCCGCGCGCCGCGATGGCCGGAGGCGCGCTGCTGACGGGCGCCAGGGCCAGTAGCTCATTGGTGGGAGCGGGTGCCGCGCCTCCGAAGAACAGGGAGAGCCCCAGGTTGGAAGCGAACGTGGCCTCATGCTGCGACCGGCCGTCCGGAAGAACTCCCGCCAGGGTTGCCTTCCTCCAAGTTGCTGCTCGCGGGTCGAACTCCCAGACGTCGTTCAGCTTGCCGTTACCGGAACCGCCGTAGAGCACCAGCCGGTTGCGCGATGTATCGAACGTCAGCCCGTAGCGTTCCCGCGGCGCGGGGCGCGGGTCGGCGGTGATCTCGGTCCAGCGATTCTGCGCCAGATCGAAGGACCAGAGGTCCCCGAGCGGGCAGGGGCCGAACCCCGAGGCGCACCCGCCATAGAGATACATGCGGTCCGCTGCTTCGTCGAGTACGGCGTGGTGCAGGCAGCGCTTCAGCGGTCGCGCGCCGGACGGAGAGAGGTTGCGCCAGGCGTTCGTCGCGAGGTCCAAGGCCCACGTGTCGTCGAAGCGGCCGGCGCTCGTGAAGCCGTGGGAGATCACCAGGCGGTCCCGGCGCGCATCGTAGACCGCTGAGTGCGCGTAGCGCGCGCTCGGCCCGCTGCCCGCCGCGGCGACTCGCGACCACCGCGCTTGCGCCAGGTCGAAGGCCCACACATCGGAGAAGAAGCCTCGCGCCTGGCCGGCGAAAACGAGCAGGCGGCGCCGGACGGGGTCCAGGGTGAGCGAATGTCCGTGCCGCGGTTCGGGGCCGCCCGGGGCGTCGATGCGCTGCCAGCGAGCGGCGGGAATGGAGTAAGCCCAAAGGTCGTTGCGATTATCGGTGTCGAGTCCCCCGAAGAGAAAGACCTGGCTGGTCGCTGGATCGTAGGCAATGGGGGCGTCCACGCGCGCCGACGGCGCGGCCGTAGCGGAGGGCAGGGTCCGGAACGCAAGTTCCTGGGCGGGCAGCGTCTGGCTTCCGATTAAGAGCCAGAAGACGGCGGGCGAGAGCTTCATGCACGGGAATCAGACCCGCCAGCGGTGATATTCCCGTTCGGGCGCGGACGGCAGGCAAAGGGAATTTTCCGTTGCAAATGAATGACTTCCGGGTTCCAGAGTCGTGTCGGGTTGCGCGCGGGCCTGGCGTTTGCTAAGGTAGGGAGGTCGATCGGCCGCGTGAGCGGCAGGGCCGGCAGGCGAGGCGAAGCGGCTGGGACAACGAAAAAAGTAGTTGCCAAGCCCACGCAAAGCTGATAAGGTAGTTGATGCAGTAAGCGTTCGAGGATCGGTAGTTAGACTCTAGTAGTTCTGACCCTCCTCTTGGGACTTCAGAAGTAGCGAAGTCAGACGGTAACCCCAAGTTTCAGGATACGGCATAGCCGTCCCGTGGGGGCTCTGACCGGAACGGATTCAGGGCGCCGGGCGGTTAATTGGCGTGTCCGACAAGTTTCGAGGCCGGCGCCAGGGCAGCTTTCGCAAGATCGTTGTCTTGGTAGCTCAGATCTTTGACAATCTGATTGAACGCGAAGTTTTATCCCGTTCAGACTTTGAGTAATCAAGCCGGAGCGAAAATCAGACTCTACAATTTTCAACGAGAGTTTGATCCCGGCTCAGAATCAACGCTGGCGGCGCGCTTAACACATGCAAGTCGCACGAGAAAGGGAGCAATCCTGAGTAAAGTGGCGTACGGGTGAGTAACACGTGGGAATCTACCTCTTGGCGGGGAATAACCCTGGGAAACCGGGGCTAATACCGCATAAGCTCGTGAGAGGAAAGCAGCAATGCACCGAGAGAGGAGCCCGCGGCCGATTAGCTAGTTGGTGGGGTAATGGCTCACCAAGGCGAAGATCGGTAGCCGGCCTGAGAGGGCACACGGCCACACTGGCACTGAAACACGGG
>CAYYID010000034.1:0-58345 GCA_964471915.1 uncultured Solibacteraceae bacterium
CCTGAAGCCGGTGGTGGAGATCCAATTCTTCGATTACCTCTGGCCGGCGTACATGCAGCTCCGGGACGAGATGGCGACGATGCGGTGGCGCTCGAACGGCATGTGGTCGTGCCCGGCGGTGATTCGCGTGGCGATCGGCGGATATCTGACCGGCGGCGCGATTTACCACAGTCAGAACGGCGAGGTCCTGTTCACGCACAACCCCGGGCTGCGCGTCGTGTTTCCGTCGAATGCGCTGGACGCCTGCGGTCTGCTGCGCACGGCGATCCGCTGCGACGATCCGGTGCTGTTCCTGGAGCACAAGCGCCTGTACCGCGAGCCTTACAACCGATCGCCGCATCCGGGGCCGGATTACACGATCCCGTTCGGCAAGGCGCGGATCGCGCGCGAGGGCGCGGACCTGACGGTCGTCACTTACGGGTTTCTGGTGCAGCGGTCCCTGCAGGTTGCCGCGGACATCGAGAAGCGGTCCGGCCGGTCGGTGGAAGTGATCGACCTGCGCTCCCTGAACCCCTATGACTGGGACGCGATCGCGGCGTCGGTGAAGAAGACCAGCCGCGTGGTGGTGGCGCACGAGGACACGCTGTCGTTCGGCTACGGCGCCGAAATCTGCGCGCGGATCGGAGCGGAATTGTTCGAGTACCTGGACGCGCCGATCGGCCGCATCGGGGCGCTGGATACGTGGGTGGGCTACAATCCGCAGCTCGAGGATGCGATTTTGCCGCAGAACGCCGATTTGCTTGCGAAGTTCGAAGCGGCGCTGAACTACTGAGCGGACGGCAGAATAGTTGACTAAGTCAACTAGTAATGGTTGACTTTGTCAACTGATTCAGCTCAGGCTATTTATCCCAAAGGGAGTGCGTCACCGTGGCGCCGGACCCCAGGTTCAGGACGACGAGGATCGGCTCCGGCAGCTTATCCGGGACTCGCGGCCGTTTGCCGACCAACGCGACCGAACCCTCACCCGGCAGAATCTGGTCCAGCACGCCGAGGCCGGTGTTCACCGTCCACTGGACCTGGCCGCCGCGATCGACGCGAGCCGCCATCACCGCTCCATCGAGCCGGCTGGTCTGGTAGGTCAGCAGAAACGCTTCGGGGTTCGCGAGGCGCAGCAATTCGCCGTCACGGGAGGCGCGGAGCAACGCGCCGTACAGATATGCCTCGCCGGTGAGCGGCGTCATGGATGCGACGCGCGGACCGGTGAGCGAGGCTTCGATCGCGCCGCGATAGAAGCGGCGGCGCTCGGAAGTCTCGCGGGGCGCGTGATCGCGAGGCAGGCGGAGGCCCGGCTTGTAGGACGAGGCGAGGTCCGACGGCGGGTGGACACCGAACCACTCGGTATCGGAGAGCATGCCGCCGGAGGTGAGAAATGAGGCCGGGGTCAGGGCGGGACGGTACCGCCGGTCGATCTCCGCGGCGGGTTCGGCGCGCAGCGTCTCGGGGTCGATCTCGTAAGTCTGCCGGTAGTCGTGGGTGAGAAAGGCGAGCCGATTGCGAAGCTGGAACCGGGCGTCCTTCCAGGGCTCGCCGAGCCCGGGGTTGGCGCGCCGCAGGTCCGCGGTGGAGATCAGCTTCTCCGTGCGCAGGTCGAACGCGCCGATCTCGGTCGTGAAGAACCAGAGCAGGCGGCCGTCGTCGCCGAGGACGCCGGCGTTCCTTTCGAAGCTCCGGTAGTCGAGGTTCTCGGCGACCGGCAGGAGCCGGCGGGGTCCGCCGCCGGTCAGGGGAATCAGCAGCAGGCCGAGCCGGTAGGAAACCTGGCGGGGGCGGTTGGGGGTCATCGTGGGCAGCGTGGGGTCCCCCGTGGCGATGAGGGTCGCGATGTACTTCCCGGTGCGGGCCGAAAGCCCGATGGGCGAGCCGACGGTTTTGGGTAGCATCTGGCGGCAGCCGGCGAGGCCGAAGGCGAAGAGCGCGATCGCCGGCAAAGCGAAAGTCATGCGGGACATTAGTTCCGGGTGGCGAGAAAAAGGGTCTGGGTCAGCCCGACGCCGTCGACCGTAACGGCGAGCGGTGTGGCGCCCGCGGCCAGCGCGGCGGGCAGCGTGACGTTGAACTGGTAGACGCCGACGAAGCCGGGCGTGAGGCCGGCATAGATGACCGTGCCCGGAGCATCGCCGAAGCGGAACTCGACGGGAGCGTTGATCGAGGCGGGGCCCTGCGCGACAACGCCGGCGAGTGTAGCGCCGGTCACGGCGCCGAAGCCGGTGCCGTAGAAGATCAGGGTTTCGCCGGGACGCGCGGGCGCGGCGGAGGTGACGAAGTCGCCGTTGGGACGCAGCGCGACCACGAACTGGCGGTCACCCTCGCGGAACGACGCGGGGGCCAGCAGTCCGGGCGCGCGCGCCCGCGTGGAGAAAGTCACCGGCGTGCCGGCCACGCCGTTCCGCGTGAGGATCACCGAGACGTTGGTGCCGGTGGCGATGTTGCCGGGCACCTGCACGTTCACCTGTCCGGGGCTGACGTAATTGACGAAGGCGCGGAGCCCGCCGACGGTGACGCTGACGCCGTCGAGGGTGATGGGCGCGTTGACGCCGTTGAAGTCGGCCGTGGCCCACGCGCGGGCAGGCTCGCCGCCCAGCGCCGTGCCGTAGATCTCGATGTAGGATCCGGGAGCGGCGAACGCCGCGCCGCCGAAGTTCGAGCCGGTGATGATGCCGTTCGCCGAAATCGACGGGAACTGGATCTCGGCAATGGAGGTGACGGTGACGACGTTGTTGGGGCCGAGGGTCGAGGCCGGGTTCAGGACGGGCACGGAGTCGAGCCCGCCGCCGGCGTTGGCCCTCTGCAGGGCGGCGATGCGGTCCATGACGGTGAGGCTCGCCGCGTTCGCGACCCGGCCGAAGACAGTGAAGCCGCCGTTCTGGTTGTCGAGGTTCGAGGAATTGTCGCCGAGGTTGAAGAACCACTCGATGGTGGCGGTGTCCGGTCCCGAGGGGAGCTTCGCCATGGCGATGGTGCCGCGGGTGTTGGAGACTTTGAACTCGTTCTTGATCGCGGGGTCCGCCGGGGTCTGCACCGGGCCCGATCCTTCCCATTTATAGCCGCCGCCCTGGATTACGAAGCCGGGGACGGAGCGGTGGAAGAAGCTGCCGTTGTAGGCGCCTTTGTTGACGTAGCTGAGGAAGTTGGCGACGGTGGCCGGGGCGTCGTTGGGCAGCAGGTTCACGTCGATATTGCCGAGCGAGGTCTGAAACCGGACGGTCTGGGCCGAGGCGAGGGCGCAGGCGAAGAAAGCGAGAAAGTACCGCATGGAGAGATTGCTCCCATGGTAGCGCGGGAGCCCGCGGCGCCGATGTTAATTCCGGGTGGCGAGGAACAGGGTCTGCGGCAGTGCGGTTCCCTCCACGGTGACCGCGAGGGGCGTGGCTCCGGCCGGCAGGGTGGCCGGCAGGGTGACGTTGAACTGATACAGGCCCACCTGACCGGGCACGAGGCCGGCGTAGATCAAGGCGCCGGGCGCGCCACCGAACCGGAAGTCGACGGGCACGTTGATGGGCGCGGGACCCGGGGCGATGACGCCCGCGATGTTGCCGCCGTTGACGGCGCCGAAGCCGGTGCCGAAGAACAGCAGGGTCTCGCCGGGCCGCGCGGGATTGGCGGCCGTGACGGGTTCGCCGTTCGGGCGGAACGCGGCCACGAACTGCCGGTCGCCTTGGCGGAGCGAGGCGGGCGCCAGCAGACCCGGGGCGCGGGAGCGGATGGCGAGGGTGACGGGCGAGCCGGCTACGCCGTTGCGCGACAGAGTTACCGACACGGTGGTATCCACCGGGACGTTGCCGGGCACCTGGACGTTCACCTGGCCGGGGCTGACGTAGTTCACGAAGGCGCGCTGGCCGCCGACGGTCACGCTGACGCCTTCGAGCGTGGTGGGCGCGTTGCCGCCGTCGAAGTCGGAGGCGGCCCACGCGCGGCCGGGCTCCCCGGCCAGGGCGACGCCGTAGAGTTCGATGTAGGAGCCCGGAGCGGCGAGCGCCGCGCCGCCGTAGTTGGAACCCGTGATGACGCCGCCCGCGTTGATCCCGGGGTACTGGATGACGCTGACGGAATTGACCAGCACGACGTTGGTGGGGCCGACTTTGACAGTCGAGTCGAGCAGCGGCACGGTGGTGAGCCCGAGGCTGCCGCCGGCGTCCGCGGTGGCGAGGAACGAGATGCGGTCCATCACCTCCAGGCTGGCCGCGTTGGCGACCCGGGCGAAGACCGTGAAGCCGCCGTTCTGGTTGTCGAGATTCGCGGCGTTGGTGTCGCTGAGGTTGAAGAACCACTCGTTGGCGGCCGTGTCCGGGCCGCTGCCGAGCTTGGCCATGGCGACGGTGCCGCGGGTGTTGGAGAGCTTGTACTCGTTGCGGATGGCCGGGTCCGCGGCGATCTTGGCGGGCGCGGCGGCATCGGCGGCCCAGGTGTAGCCGCCACCCTGAACCACAAAGCTCTTCTGGAGGCGGTGGATGAACGTGCCGTTGTAAACGCCGCGGTTGACGTAGCGGAGGAAGTTGGCGACGGTTCCGGGAGCTTCGTTCGGCAGCAGATTGATATCGATGTTGCCGAGGCTCGTCTGGAAGCGCACGGTTTGGGCGGAGCAAAGCGCGCAGGCGAAGAGAGCGAGAAAGTGCCTCATAGGGGAGCTTGCTTCCATGGTACCGCGAGCGGTCCAACGCCCTGGGGGTCAATCGCCGCGGCGTTAGGATAGGTTTATGCGGAGCCGGGCCATGACCACCTGGGGGTGCCTGTTGTTGACGCTCGCGCCGTTCGCGCTGCTGCTGGTGGTACAGCTCGTCCTGCGGTTCCGCCGGTGACCGGCGAGGTCTGCGCTAGGGGTTCATGGCGTCGCCGAGCGAGAAGATCGGCAGGTACAGCGAGATCAGGACGAAGGCCACGAAGATGCCCATGAACACCATCACTGCCGGCTCGATCAGCGAGAGCGTCGCCTGCACCGAGGTATTCACGTCGTCCTCATAGAACTCGGCCACGGAGTTCAGCATCGCGGGCAGCGCGCCGGTGGATTCGCCGACCTCGATCATGTCCAGCGCCAGCCCCGGGAAGATGCCGGTTTCGCGGAGCGCCGTGGAGAGCGGCTGGCCGGCCTTGACGCGCTCGCTGGCGCGAGCCAGCGTCCGCTCCAACAGGACGTTCCCCAGCGACTCCGAAGCCGTCGCGAGCGCCTGGAGCAGCGGAATGCCGCCGACCAGCAGCGTCGACAGGACCCGCGAGAATTGCGCTACCTGATACTTGATCCACGTCTTGCCGAAGAGCGGCACGCGCAGCTTGATGCGGTCCAGTTGCTCCTTGCCGGCGCTGGTGGCGGACCACATGCGGAACCCCACGCCCCCGGCGATCAGGGCCGCGAACGCCACCAGGACGTAGTCGCGCGCGGTGGTGCCGATGGCGATCAGGATCAGCGTGGGCCGGGGCAGGGTGGCCTGCATGCTCTCGTAGAGCTTGGCGAAATTCGGCACCACGAACGTGATCAGGAACACGATCAGGCAGATCACCAGGAACACCAGGACGCTCGGATAGAGCAATGACAGCAGCAGCTTCTTGCGCACCGAGAGCGCCAGGCGCTGGTACTTCACGAAGCGTTCAATGGTTTCCACCAGCGCGCCCGAGCGCTCGCCCGCCATCACGCTGGTGACATAGATCTTGGGAAAGACGCCCTGCGCGGCGAAGGCGTCGGAAAGCAGCGCGCCGTTGCGGACCTCGTCGCGCACGCCCTTGATGTAGGGCCCGAGCTTGGCGTCGGTGAGGCGATCGGCCAGCAGGTCCAGGCACTTGAGGATCGGGAGGCCGGCGCGCACCAGGGTGACGAACTGCTCGTTGAAGACCAGGAACTTCTCGACATTGAGCTTCTTCTTAGGGGCGCGGGTGAGCCCGGCGGCGAGCGCGGTGCGGGGCTTCACCGAGTAGACCAGGAAGCCCTGCTGGGTCATGCGGTCGCGGAGTTCGCGTTCGGACGCGGCTTCGGCCACCTGTTCGTGGATCGCGCCGCGGGCATCCGCGTATTTGAGCAGCCACTCAGCCATGGACGTTAACTGTGTGACGCCTAATCGTCCGCAAACGTTGAGTCTTACTTCTCGGGCTTCTCTGGCGGAGGGAGGCGCTTGACCTTCGGCTTGTCGAGTTTTCCAAACTCCCGCCGCGCCTGCTTGAGCCTCCCCTTTACGTCCTTGATGTCATCGGCAGCGGGGAGACTCTCCGGAGGCGTTCCACTCAAGTCGATCATTGTCTTGCGAACGGTCTTGCCAACCTCGAACGCGGCCTTTTCCAGACCTCTCTGCCCCCGGATGTCCTCCTTTTCGATCTTGGCCTCCGTCTGCGTAATGCGGAAAAGGTTGGCTGCGAGCTCCTGACGCCCCATGAAGTCCAAGACGGAGCGATTCCCAGATACGCCCTTGATCTCGCGTAACTGCGCGAGGTTCATGTTGTACATGCCACGATAGCCCGCGTTCTGAAAGAACTGGAAGCTCTCGACCCCGGCCAAATGCGCTACCTGGGTCAATGATCGTTCGCGCTCCGAAATCTCGTCGCGGATCTGGACACGTTCCACCTGCTCGGTTGTCTGAATGTACTGGCGGAAAGCCTCCGCCATGGTGACGAAGTAGGCCTGGGCTGCCGCGACTTCCGCCTTCCGCACATCGCCGTTGATCGCGACTAGATAGCAAGCGAACCGCGTCAGCTTGAAGTCGGGGACCATCTCCCCGTCCACCTCGCGTGTCACCTGGGCGAAGTTCTCCAGGACAGGGATGTTCAACGCCGTGCAGGTGGCTATCGCCTTGTTGATCGGCTTCTGGAATGCCTGATAGCTCTCATAGCCCAGCATTCGCATGAACTCGCGCGCGAACCAGAATTTGCCGCCGTTATCTTTGCCGAGGCTCTCAAAGTTTGGCCCGTCGTCATCGACGCGGAAGAGACTCAACTGACGCTCGTCAGCCATGCTGATCATGATAGTCGATCATAGAATCCGCCGCCGCGAAGTTGCCTTGGCAAAGTTGCTGCGATTCGTCTACAACTGAGTCTGCGGCCCCGACTGCTGACCGATCCGCCAGCGGATCTGCCGCAACATGCCCATCCAGACCTGGGCGTCCTGGGGATCGAGGTCCATGCGGCGCACCAGCCGCCGGACCTTCCGTTCGGTGGAGCCGGCGGTCCGCTGGTTGCGGTAGCCGCTGGCATCCAGCACTTCGAGCAGCATTTCGGTCAGCCGGTCCACTTCGCCGGTGGGGGCGCGGCGGCGGGTTTCGGCGGACGGCGCGCGGGGGTTGCGCACCAGCTCATAGAGGCACAGGGCCACGGCCTGGCCGAGGTTCATGGAGGGATGGGCGTCGCGCGAGGGGATGCGGAGCAGCCAGTGGCAATAACTGAAGTCGTCGAGAGAGAGCCCGTGCTTCTCGGATCCGAAGACCAGGGCGGCGGCTTCACCCGGCGGCAGCTTGCGGATCCGGCGGGCGCCGGTTTCCAGGCGGCGGAGCGGCAGGTGCAGGCCTTTGGGTCCGTGGGAGGTGGTGCCGACCACCAGCGCCGTGTCGGCGACGGCTTCGGCCAGCGACCCGAAGACGCGGGCGGCGGCCAGCAGGTCCTTGGCGGGACCCACGGCGGAGCGCGCCTCCTGGAAGGCGACATCGTAGGGGTCCACCAAGCGCAGCTCGCCGAACCCGAAGTTGGACATGGCCCGCGCGGCCGCGCCGATGTTGAGCGGATTCCGCGGAGAGACCAGCACGACCCGCAGCGGGGGCATCTACTCCTCTTCTTCGCCGTTTTCGCCCATCACGCGGCGGAGGCTTTCGACGTGCGCGCGGTCCCGCAGCGCGCGCGGCAGCAGGATCGGCTTGTAGTCCGGCCAGTTCGACGCCACCAGGTAGATGGCGAAGAGGAGCGCGCCGATGAAGAACGCCGAGACGCCGCCGACGCTTACGTAGTGCAGCCACTGGTTGTGCTTGCCTTCAAAGAACCACTCGCCGAACTCCCGGCTGAAGTTCATGCCGAAGAATCCGGTGATCAGCGCGCCCCCGCCCAGCATGATGGAGATCATGGCCAGCCGGTTGACGGCCTCGGTGCTGCGCAACTGGTTGAAGCGGTCCAGCGAGACGTTGAGCTTCTCGATCTCGCTTTCCACTTCCTGCTTCATGACGTCGAGCCGGTAGGCGCGGCACTGCATTTCGAAGTGCTCCTGCTCTTCGTCCTTGTTGGCGAGTTCGGAGTAGTACCAGTAATTCGAAAAGTGCTGGAACTCGCTGAGCAGGCGGTCGGCGCGTTTGAAGTCCTCGCGCGTCAGCTCGCCGGTGGCGTACTTGCGGAACAGGTGCCGGGAGACCAGCGCGGCTTCTTCGGCGAAGTCGAGCAAAGTCGCGCGATAGAAGAGCGCCGCGATGGAGGCGATGTAGTATCGTCCGCGGAACATCCGGTAGATCAGGAAGCCTTCGTCGAGCAGATGCTCGCCGGCGTTGAAGCTACCGATGCAGCAGGTGACGTTGGAGTAGCTGGTAAAGCCGTAGTAGGTGCCCTGGTGGGCCCAGCGCGTGTAGAGGAACTTCTCGAGGTTCTTCTCGGTGAACTCGCGGTCGTAGCGATACTCGGAGCCGAAGCGGTCCACCCAGAGCAGGCGCGTGACCAGGACCTTGTAATCCTTCGAGAAGGCGTAGTCCTCGGGCACGCTGGCGGGGTCCACGGCCAGAAAGCTGTAGACGATCATCCGCTCGTCGAGGATCGGTTCGTATTCCTGCCGCTCGTAGCTGGTGAAGTAGAGCAGGCTCTTGATCACGCGCGACAGCGGCGGCAGGTAGCCGATCATGCGCGCGCTCTGAAAGCGCTCCTCGGTGATCACCTGGCGGACGCCGCCTTCTTTTTCGAGCACCAGCGCCGTGCGGCTGGGGACGCGGCCCTCGCGGATCTGGCGGCCGCTCGAAGGATACACCTTGCGGAGCATCTCGTTGATCCAGAGGGCCTCGCGGAGCGGCAGGTCCCGGGCCTCGACGCCGATCGACAGCAGGCCGATGGAGTTGTCGAACAGGTACAGGCGCAGGCTGGTGATGTCGACGCTGGCGCTGCGGCCGCGCGCGTCTTCGGCTTCGAACTTGAGCTTCTTGCCGGCGACGTCGATGCGGTAGGCGCGGAGCAGCGCCTCGTTCTCTTCGCCCGTCTCGCGGCGGTCGAAGAAGACGCGCCGGACGATGGGGTGGAAGAAGACCATGTTCTGGTAGGCGCGGGACTCCATGTCGAAGCGCTCCAGTTCATGGCGGTTCCAGGGTCCCAGGGCGGCGAGCACCGGGGCGCCGGTGGCCGTGCAATGGGATTGCATCCAGGCGTCCAGCCCGTCGATCCACTGCGGGCACTTGTTCCAGATCTGCTCGTGATCCTTGACGACGGCGAACTGGTCAATGGCGAAAGGGAAGAGGAAGTACGTGTGCAGGTGCTGTGCTTTTCCCTCGCCCATCTCGGGGGATTATAGCGCGCACTCGGGTGGCGGCCCGAAAAACAGAAAAAGCTCCCGCCGGCAGAAGCTGTGAAAAATTCATAGGTGCGGACTTTGACCCCCGCCTACCGGCGGGGGCTCACGGGTTGCCGATGGGTGCCGGTCCCCGCGCGCTACTGGCGGTGGTCAAAGCCCGGCATATCGCGCGCCCGGGATCGCTCGCGCTCCCCGTTCCGCTATCCTGGATCTCCGATGAGCGTTACCCTCACGCCGGCCGCCTTCGACCGCTGGCCCGATTGCTTCCGCCTCGCCAACGACTCGCTCGAGCTGATCGTGGCGTCGTCGTTTGGGCCGCGCATTCTCAGTTGCCGCCTGCCGGGCGGCGACAATCTCTTCAAGGTTTTTCCGCCCGCGCCGGGACGCATCCGCGGCGGGCATCGCCTGTGGGTGGCGCCCGAGATCGCCGAGGTCACCTGGGTGGACGACACCCTGCCCGTGCGGGTGGAGGCCCTGCCGGACGGCGCGCGGCTCACCGGCGCGCGCGAACCGGCCAGCGGCCTGGAGAAAGAGATCGAGATCCGGCTTTCCGGCGCGAGCGTCACGCTGACGCACCGCGTGACGAACCACAACGCCTGGCCGATCACCTACGCTCCGTGGGCGTTGACGCAGATGGCCCCCGGCGGCATCGCGTTCTCCGGGTTCCCGCCGCGCGGCGAGCACCCGCGCGACCTGCTGCCCTCGAACCCGCTGGTGCTGTGGGCGTACACCGATCTCTCGGACCCGCGTTTCACCTGGATGCCCCGCTACTTCGCGCTCCGCCAGGATGCCGCGGCCGCCACGCCGAACAAGATCGGCAGCTTTCTCGCCCGGCCGTGGGGCGCGTACCTGCTGGACCGGACCCTGTTCGTGAAGTGGGCCGAGGCCAAGCCGGGCCAGTATCCGGACCTGGGCTGCAACTTCGAGGTCTTCACCAACGCCGCGATGCTGGAGTTGGAAACGCTGGCGCCGCTCGAAGCCGCGGCGCCGGGGGCGACGCTTGAACACGTGGAGCATTGGGCGGTTCACGGCGGCGTGCAACTCGCCGCCGTCACCGACGCGGCGGTGCACGAGCTGCTGGGAAGCAGGATCCCGCCGCAATGAAACCGAAACTGCGCGTGGCGCTGCTGGGCGCCGGGTTCATGGGCAAGGCGCATTCGAACGCCTACCGGCAGGCCGGTTTCTTCTTCGACCTGCCCTGCGAGATCGAACAGACGGTGCTGTGCGGGCGGGATGCGGAAAAGACGGCGCAGCAGGCCGCGCAGTGGGGCTGGCGGGAGTCCGCGACGGACTGGCGCGCGGTGATCGCCCGTACGGATATCGACCTGGTGGACATTGCCACGCCCAACGTTCTGCACGCCGAAATGGCGCTCGCCGCCGCTCAGGCTGGCAAGACGGTCCTGATCGAAAAGCCGCTGGCGATGAACGTCTCGCAGGCCGAGGCGATCGCGCAGGCGTTGCAGGGGGTGCCGCACGGGGTGTGGTTCAACTACCGCCGGGTGCCCGCCGTGCAGTTGGCGAAACAGCTCATCGACGAAGGCCGCATCGGGCGCGTGTTCCACTACCGCGCGGTGTATCTGCAGGAGTGGGGCAACGATCCGACGCGGCGTCCCGGCTGGAAGCTGGACCCGGAGATCGCCGGCGGGGGCGTGGTGCTGGACCTGATGAGCCACTCGCTCGACCTGGCGCTATGGCTGAACGGCCCGGTGACCGAGGTTGCGGCGATGCAGGCGACGTTCGCCGAGGGACGCCGCGTGGAGGACGCCGCGACGGTGCTCGCGCGGTTCGCCAACGGCAGCCTGGGGACCTTCGAGGCGACCCGCTATGCGACCGGCGCGCAGAACCGTAACCAGTTCGAGATCCACGGCGAGCGCGGCGTGGTGCGGTTCTCGCTGGAGGACCTCGCGTACCTCGATTACTGTGACGCGGCGGAGCCCCACGCCGGCATCCGGCGCATTCCGGCGTCGAACGCGTTCTGGAAGCCGGGCCACGCCACCGGGTACGAGCACACCTTTACCGCGACGCTTGCGGATTTCCTGCAGTGCCTGGCGCGGGGCGAACGGTTCCGGCCGGACGCCGAAGACGGCCTCGCCGTGCAACGGCTGATGGCGCGCATCCTGACGGCCTAAACCGGATCCACGGGACGCACTTCCACGCGGCCCCCGTCGCGCGCATGCGGACAGGTCCGCGCGATGTCCGCGGCTTCTTCGAGCGAGGCGGCGCGAATCACAAAGAACCCGGAGATCCGTTCGGAAGTGCCCGCGGAGCCGATGTCGGCGGCCGCGCCGCTCAGCTTCGTGCCGCGCACCACGGCGTTCGCACGGCGGAGTTCGCCGAGCCAAGCGGTGTGGCGAGCCACCGAATCTGCGGACCGCCCCTCGCCATAAAGCAGCAGCACGAACTGCGCCCGGGGGTCGGCCGGCGCAACGGGAGCACTACGCCCGAGAACCCAGCCGGCCAGGAACGCGGCCAGCAGCGCCGCCGCGGCGCTCCACCAGCGCAGGCGCCGGCCGCGGCCCCCGGATACGTGACCGGCGGCGCGCGCCGCCTGCAGCAGCCGGCGGTCGAGATCCGGGGATGTTTCGACGTCGCGGCGCATCGCGCGCAGTTCCTCCGTTAGCTCGCGGTCCGGTTGGTCATCCATTGCCGTACTTGCCTCCGTGCGCGGGAAAGTTGACTCTTCGAGGTGCCGGGGTCGATGCCCAGCAGCGTTCCGATCTCATCGTGGGTATAGCCTTCGACGTCGTGCAGCAGCAGGACCGTCCGGAATCCGGGTGCCAGCCGGGCGACGGCGCGATCGAGGTCGAGCGCCGGCGCCCGCGGCGGCGTACGCAGGTCCGCGGGCAACTCCTCTACATGCTTGCGCTTTCGCAACTGCTCCCAGGCGCAGCGCACGAGAATGCCGGTCAGCCAGGTGCGCAAACTCGATTCGCCGCGGAACTCGGCCAGGCGCGCGCAGGCCCGCAGCCACGCCTCCTGGAAGATCTCCTCGGCTTCCGGTACCGCGCCCCCCATCAGGCGCAGCGCGCTGCCGTAGAGCGCCGCGCGGTGCCGGGCATACAGAGCCTGGAAGTGCGCCTCCGAACGGTCCGCCAGGAAACGCGCCACGAGCTCCCGGTCCTCGGCGGCAAGGCTCAACGATCCTCCCCGGCCAGGCGAATCAGGTAGCCGTCCGGATCCCGGAATGAGGCCAGCCGCACCTTGCCGCGGATCACCGCCGTGGGTCCGAGAAAAGCGACGCCCTTGGCTTCGAGCTGCTTGCGGGACTTCTCGATGTCGCCCTTCACGCCGAAGTTCAACACCGTGGATCCGGGGTTCGGCGGCCGCTCGCCCTGCGCCAGGCCGATCTCTAGCCCGGCGATGCCGCATGCCAGGTGCGCGAACTTCAGGTCGTCACGGCGCTCGGTGACCCGAAAGCCGAGCGTCTCGGTGTAGAAGCGGACCGAACGGTCGAGGTCGCTCACCTGGAGTTGGATCAGCAGGCTCGGCCGCCAGTCGATGTCGCCCGCGAAGGCGGTCACGGCGAAAAGGCAGAACAGCAGTTTCTTCATGCCAATGAGTGCGGGGCGGCACGGCAAAGGTTGCACTGCGTGGGGAACAGAATTCAATCCTGGCGGTCGCGGGTCAGCCCGAACAGGACCACCACCGCCACCAGGGGAGCCACGGCGCTGATGGCGAACACCGGGCCGTAGCTGAAGTGCGTCACCAGCCACCCGATCGAAAGCTGGAACAGCGAATTGCTGATGTGCTGGGAGACGCCGGTGAGCCCCGTGACGCGGCTGACGGCGGGGGCGGGCGTCAGGTCCGAGATGCGGGCGAACATGTTCGCCGAGAAGCCGTAGTGGCCCAGCAGCACGACGCAGATGAACGCGATCGCGGTATAGGGGGTCTTGGCGCCGGTCACGCCGAGTCCGGCGAGGCAGCACAACGCGCCCAGCACCATGCAGAAGCGGCGTGCGCGGGTAATGGTCCAGCCGCGGCGGATCAGCCAGCCGGCCAGCCAGCCGCCGCCGATGGAGCCGACGTCGCCGAAGAAGAACGGAATCCAGGCGAACATCCCGATGGAGCCGAGGCTGAGGCCCCGCTCGCGGTACAGATACTCGGGCAGCCAGAACAGGTAAAACTGCGGCACCGGACCGGCGATCATCCGGCACAGCATCAGCGCCCAGGTGTCGCGGCGGGTCAGCAGCTCCAGGTTGGAGGGTTCCGGCTCCGGCGGCGGCGCGTCCGCGGTGATGTAGGCGCGTTCCGCCGCCGTCACGTGCGGGTGCCGGTCGATCGGTTGGTACACGAAGCGCCACGCGAGCACCCACAGCACGCCGAAGGCGCTGGGCAGGATGAACGCCATCTGCCAGCCAAGCTGCGTTGTGATCGCGACCAGCAGGGGCGGCGCGATGATGCTGCCGATGGTGGCCCCGCCGTTGAAGATCCCCGCCGCGAACGCCCGCTCCTTCGGCGGGAACCATTCCTGCACGATCTTCACGCCGCCCGAAAAGTTCGCGCACTCGCCGCTGCCCAGCCAGAAGCGCAGCGCCGTGAACTGGAACTTGGTGCGCGCCAGCGCGTGCAGGCCGTTGCCGAGCGACCACCACACCACCGCGAGCGGCAGCACGATCCGCACGCCGAAGCGGTCCATCATCCAGCCCATCGGGAACTCGCCGATCAGCATGCCGAACGCGAAACCCGCGACGATCTGCGAGTAATCCTGGACGCTCAGGTGCAACTGCTCGCGCAGGATGGGCGCGACGATCGACAGGGCCTGCCGGTCCACGAAGTTGATGACGGTGACCAGGAACAGCAGCGCGAGGATCCACCAGCGGACCTGGCGGTGCGTGGCGGGAAGCATCGGGGCGGACGTCACGAGAATCGCTCCAGAATAGCGCACACTAGGGAGATGGAAACTCGGCGGGAAGCAGGCCGCAGTACAGTGCGGCGGATGCCGGAGCGCGGCAAGTACGATGCGGAGACGATCCACGGGATCCTCGACGAGGGATTCCTGTGCCATGTAGGCTTTGCGGTGGAGGGCCAGCCCTTCGTGATTCCGACGCTGTACGGCCGCGCGGGCGACACGTTATACCTGCATGGCTCGGCCGCCAGCCGGACCTTGCGGGAGCTGGCGCGCGGCATCGAGGCGTGCGTCACTGTCACCCTCACGGACGGGCTGGTGCTCGCCCGGTCGGGCTATCACAGCTCGATGAACTACCGGTCGGTGACGGCGTTCGGCACCGCGCGCCTCCTCGAAGGCGACGAGCGCAAGGTGCAGGCGCTGCGCACCGTCTCCGAGCACCTGATGAAGGGCCGGTGGGACGAGATCCGTCCGCCCAGCCCGCAGGAGCTGAAGGCGACCACGGTGCTGGAGTTCGCCATCGTCGAGGCGGCGGCGAAGGTCCGCACTGGCGGCCCCAATGACGACGAAGAGGATTACGCGCTGCCGGTGTGGGCGGGCGTGTTGCCGGTGCGGGTGACGGCGGGGTCGCCGGTTGCGGATACGCGGCTGCCGGCGGAGACGCCGGTGCCGGGCTACCTCGCGAACTGGCGGCGCTAGCGTCGCGCTTTCGGGCGCGGCTTGGCGTCGAGCGGGCTGGGCGGGCAGCCTTTCTTTTCGATGGTGAAAGCAGCGCCCGAGATCTTCCAGCCCTGGGGTCCTTTCACGAGCTGGAACGAATCGACGCCGCAATGGGAGAATTTGCCGTCGATGGTGAAGTCGTAGGGAGCCCAGACCAGCGCCAGGCGTCCGTGGACCAGTACCTTCGGATTCCAGATCCGTTCGCGCCACTTCTGCTTGCCGGCGGCGAGGTTCTTTAAGAAGGCGGCGTGGGTCTGGGCGCCCGTGACGCCCTCGGGTGTCACATCGGTAAACACGCCGTCCTTTTCCAGGACCTTCGCGGCGCCGGCGGCGTCGCGGGCCATCATCGCGGCAAAGAAGCGGTCGACAACTGCCAGGACCTGAGCCTCGTCCGGCGGGGCGGCAAACGCCAGAAAAAGGAGCAGGGGCGTCATTGCCGCTCGAAGAGTTCGGAGTACTTATTCGGTTCGCCGCCCTCGCGCTGGGCGGTGCCGGCGCGGGTGAAGGTCTTGCTGTCCGGGGCGACCGTATACTTGGTGCTGCCCACCGTCTGCCCGTTCTTCTTGGTGACGGCCAGGTAGGTGCGGGCGTCCACGCGGGTCCACGCCACCGCGTCATAGCGTTCGTTGTCGCGGATCGGGTAGTCCCGGCCGTCGAACTTCGCTTCGTACGACATGCCCAGCCGCTTGTCGTCGGACGTGACGCTCTGCGAGGTGTAGCGCAAGCCGTTCGGCAGTCCTTCGATGGTGATCGTGAGGCTCTTCGGCAACTGGCCCACGCTGAACTTCGACTTCCCGCGGTTGAGCTTCCAGGTGCCCGCCAGCGGCAGGTCCGCCGCGAAGAGGGCGGAAGCGGCGAGGAACAAGACGGCAAAGCGCATGAATCTATTCCCTTTCGAGCAGCGCCTTCACGCGCGCCAGCTCGGCGTACGCGGAGTCGGAGACCACCGGGTAGTGCAGCCCCATTTCGCGCAGCTTTTCAGTGATGACGTAGGCGACGGCCAGTCGCGTGGCGGGCTTGAAGTCCGCCGGAATCACATACCAGGGCGCCCATTTCGTGGACGTGTGCCGCAGGCAGTCCTCGTAGGCCTCCATGTACTCGTTCCAGTGCGCCCGCTCCATCACGTCGGCGCCCGAGAACTTCCAGTTCTTTTCGGGCTCGGCGATGCGGCCCAGGAACCGGCGCTTCTGCTCCGCCTTCGACACGTTGAGAAAGAACTTCAGGATCGTCGTGCCGTTGTCGGTCAGGTAGCGCTCGAAGTTGTTGATTTCCTGAAAGCGGCGCTTCCAGATCCCCTTGTCTTTCAGTTGCTCGGGCAGCCGCTGCCGCGCGAGGATCTCCGGGTGCACGCGCACCACCAGCACCTCCTCGTAGTAGGAGCGGTTGAAGATCCCGATGCGCCCGCGCTCGGGCAGCGCCTTCGACGTGCGCCACAGATAGTCGTGATCCAGTTCCTCGGAGGACGGCGCCTTGAAGCTGAACACCTGGCAGCCTTGCGGGTTCAGGCCGCTCATCACGTGCTTGATGGTGCCGTCCTTGCCGGCCGCATCCATCGCCTGGAAGATCAGCAGCAGCGACCGCGTGTCCTGCGCGTAGAGCTTGTCCTGCAGCTCGGCGAGCTGCTTCACGCCCGCTTCGAGCTGGCGCGTGGCGTTCTCTTTGTCGAGCCCGAGCTTCTCGCCGGGATCGAAGTCGCGTTTCAACGAGAACTTCTTGCCGGGCGGAACGGTCAGGCGCTTGAGGATGTCGTCCTTCAGCAGTTTCTTCATACGGTTGCGAGCGAGTATAACGCTTCCGGGCCGATCCGGTCCGTCACCAGGCGGCGCAGGTCGTCTGGAAACGGAGCGCGGAAGGCCGGCAGCAGGGGGAAGCGAAGTTCCGCCGCATGCAAGGCATGGCGCGGCAGGGGCAGGGCCCGGGCCAGCCGCTCCGTGAATCCCTCGCGCACGAACTCCAGATACAGCGTCTCGTCGCCCCCGTAGAGCTTGTCGCCGGCCAAAGGATGGCCGATCGCGGCCGCGTGCGCGCGGATCTGGTGCAGCCGCCCGGTGCGCGGTGTGACGCGCGCCAGCGTGTAGCCGCCTCCCGCCGCGAGCGGCGTGAACTCCGTGACGGCGGGCGCGCCGCCTTCGGCCACGCGCTGCTTCATCATCACGGCGGACTCCGGATCCGGCCCGAGCGGCCGGTCCACCACTAGCGGCGCGCGGAGTTCGCCGGTCAGAATCGCCAGATAGAGCTTCTCGACCTGGCGGTGCTCGATGGCGCGCTGCAGACGGGATCCGGCGGAGCGCGTCTTGGCGAAGAGCACGACGCCCGACGTCTCGCGATCCAGGCGCGACGGCATGTGCAGGGTCTCCAGCCGCAGGTACTCGCGCGCGGCGCCGATCAGGCTGGAGCGGGGCCCGCGCTTCGAGGGATGGCACACCACGCCGCCGGGCTTGTCGAGCACCAGGATCTCGGCGTCGTCGTGCAGGGTCCACGCCGCCAGCTCCTCGTCGGTCACCTCCCAGCCCCAGGCCGTCGCGGGCATGCCCTCTAGCGTTGCATAATGCAGGATTGCGGCTCGCCCTCCTCGGCTACGGAAGCGTCGGCAAGGCTCTTGCCCAACTGCTCGAAAAGAAGCGGCGGGACTTCCCGTTCCGCATCACCGCGATCGGCACCCGGCGCGGGGCGGCGTTCGACTCGCGCGGCCTGCCGCTGGCCCCGGAGTTCGGCCCGCCGCTGCCCCCGGGCGAGTTTCTGGATCGCGCGCGCGCCGACGTCCTGGTGGAACTCACCACCCTGAATCCCGTGGATGGGGAGCCCGCGATCGCGCACGTCCGCGCCGCGTTCGCCCGGGCGAAGCACGTCGTCACCGCGAACAAGGGACCGGTGGCGCACGCCTACGCAGCGCTGCGTGAGGAGGCGCGCGCGGCCGGCGTGGAGTTCCGCTTCGAGTCCGCCGTCATAGATGGGGCCCCGGTGTTCAACCTGGTGCGCCACACCTTGCCCGGCTGCCGGATCCTCGGCTTCCGTGGCGTGCTCAATTCGACGACCCAGGTGATTCTCGCGGCGATGCGCCGGGGTCTGACGCTGGACGAGGGCGTGGCGGAGGCGCAGCGGCTCGGGATCGCCGAGGCCGACGCGTCGTACGACATCGACGGCTGGGACGCCGCGGCCAAGACCGCCGCGCTCGCCAATGTCCTGCTGGACGCCCGGGTGACGCCGCTGGACGTGGATCGCCGCGGGGTCCGGCAACTGACTCCGGAGCGGCTGCGCGCGCTCGCCGAAAAACGCAAGACTGCGGTGCTGGTGGCTCGCGCCCACCGCGGCCCCGGCGGGCTGAAGCTGCGGGTGCGGGCGGAAGTGCTCGGCGACACGGATCCGCTGGCAACCCTCGAGGGCACGTCGAATCTGCTGCTGCTCGAGACGGACCTGATGGGCACGCTCGGGATGCTCTCGGTGAATCCGGGAGTGGAGCAGACGGCTTACGGCGTGTTCGCGGATCTGGTGGAAGTCGCCCGGGTCACCGGGTTATAAAGACCGCGCGCGGTTCGTCACGTCCTTCGGCGTTTTCCAATATTCCCGCCAATAACCGGTAATTTCAGGAGATACTGCGCGGAATGCAGCCGACTCCGGCTGCGGACGCTTGACTGGCTGTGATACGCTGCGGCTCTCGTAGTGCTACGGGATCTTTATGCGGGATTTTCGCATTGCCCTCCGTTCCCTGGTCCGCCAACCGGCATTTGCGCTGGCCGCCGTGCTCGCGCTCAGCCTCGGCATCGGAGCCACCACGGTCGTCTTTACCGTGATCCGCGCCGTCGTGATCAATCCGATCCCGTTCGAGGATCCGGATTCGCTGTATTACGTCCGCGCCTGGAGCGACCAGTCCGGCCCGAGTTGGCCGCGGTTCCACGGCGCCGATACGCTGGCCTACCGCGAGCGGATCCGCGGGCTGGACACCACCGTGGCGACGGTGCTCTCCACCTGGAATCTGCAGACCAGTGAGGGCGCGGTGCGCCTGATCGGCGCGCGCGTCTCGCCGGGGTTCTTCGCCACACTGCGGCTGCAGCCCGTGCTGGGCCGGTTGCCCGAAGCCGGCGAGTACCGGCTGGGCCGGCAGCAGCTCGCCGTGCTGGGCCATGGCGCATGGATGCGCCAGTTCGGCGGCGATCCGGCGGTGCTCGGCACCCGCATCACCATGGACAGCGAGGTCTACGAGGTGATCGGCGTCATGCCGCCGGGCTTCGAGTATCCGCGGACCGCCGAGCTATGGGCGCCGATGCCCATGGACGGCATCGCCAACAAGCCGCGCTACTACGAGCTGTTCGGGCGGCTGCGCCCCGGCGTCTCCGCCCCGGAGCTGCAGGCGGAACTGGCGACCCTGGCGGCGCAGCAGGCGCGCGAGCTGCCGCAGACCAATACCGGGATTTCGGCGCGCGCCGTCTCCTTCCGCGACGAAGCCATCGGCCCCCTGGGGTCCACGCTGCTGGTATTCGCGGCGGCGGTGGCGCTGGTGCTGCTGATCGCGTGCGCGAACGTCGCGAACCTGGTGCTGGCGCGCGCGGAGTCCCGCTCGCGCGAGCTGGCGGTGCGGTCGGCGATCGGCGCGGAGCGGGCGGCGCTGATCGGTCATTTGATGGCCGAGAACGTCTTGCTGGCGCTGGCGGGCGGCATCTGCGGAGCCGCCATCGCGTGGTGGGGCGTGCCGGCGCTGGCCGCGCTGGACGTCCGCAGCCTGCCGCGCGCGGAGGCCGTGCGCGTGGACGGCGGCGTGCTGCTGTTCGCCATCGGGATCGCGGCCGCCACGGCCTTCGTGTTCGGCGGCTGGCCGGCGTGGCGCGCCTCGAAGGTGAACCTGAACGACGCGCTGCGCGCGGACGGCCGCGGCGCATCGGCGGGCTTCCGCCGCAACAAGTTCCGGCCCGCGCTGGTGGTGGCGGAGGTGGCGCTGGGGTGCCTGCTGCTGACCGGAGCGGGGTTGCTGATCCGCAGCCTGTCGGGCCTGCTGCGCGTGGAGCCGGGCTTCCGGCCGGGCAACCTGCTGACCATGATGGTGATGCTCGCGGACCCTGAATATCAGCAGAACGACAGCAAGCGGCTCGACTATTTCGACCGGCTGCTGGAACGGCTGCGGACGATTCCGGGCGTGCAGAGCGCCGGCGCGGTGTCCACGATTCCTCTGTACGAGTTCTCGAGCAGCATTGGGTTCTGGCTGGACGATGGATCCGGGCGCGAGCCGGCCACCCGCCGCCGCGCGAACTTCCGGGTGGTCTCGCCCGGGTATCTGGAGGCGATGGGGATCCCGCTGGCGGCGGGCCGGGGCCTGGAGGTGCGCGACCGCGAGGATACGCCGCTTGTGGCGCTGGTGAACGAGGAGTTCGCGCGGCGGTGGTTCGGCGGGCGAAGCGCCTTGGGCCGGCGCGTGACGCTCGATTTCGGCCGGCACCTGGAGGTCGAGGTGGCGGGTATCACGGGCAACGTCCGGCAATCGAGCCTGGCGCTGGCGCCGGAGCCCGAGATCCTGGTGCCGCACCGCCAGGTGGCGCCGCCGGGGATGAACTTCATCCTGCGCACTAACGTCGACATGGCTGCGACCTTCGCCGCGGTGCGCGAGCACATGAAGCAACTGGACCCGCGCATTCCGGCTTTCGACGTCCGCTCGATGGACGAAGTGATCTCCAATTCGCTGGCGCAGCCACGGATGCGGACCACGCTGCTGTCGATCTTCGCGGGGCTGGCGCTGGCACTGGCGGCGCTGGGGATCTACGGCGTGATGTCGTATGTCGCGGCCGAGCGGCGCCGCGAGATCGGCGTGCGCATGGCCGTTGGGGCGCGGCCCGGCGACGTGCTGCGCATGATGCTGGGCGAAGGGTTGTCGCTGGCCGGCGTGGGCGTGGTGTTCGGACTCGCCGGCGCCGCCGCGCTGGTGAAGCTGTTGCAGCGCTTCTTATTCGGCGTGCAGGCGCTGGACCCGCTGACCTTCACCGTGGCGGGAGCTACGTTGCTGGCGGTGGCGGTGCTGGCGTCGCTGGTCCCGGCCTGGCGGGCCACGCGCGTGGACCCCGCGGTGACCCTGCGGGCGGAGTAGCTTCAGGTGCGCAACTGGTAAATCGCGGTGTGCCGCACCCCTTGCAGCGGACGGCCGCCGTCTCCGGCAAACGAAAGCGCGAGCGTCACCAACTGGTGGCCCTTCTTCTCGAAGCGAGCCTCCACCTGACCGCGGATATCGAGTTCTTCGTCCTGGCGGGCTGCGCCGAAGTTGGCGACCTCGCTCGAGACATGGATCCACGGTCCGAGCGCGTAGTTGCGAAGGAAGATCTCGTTGGCGAGTCCGAGTAGGATCGCGGGGTGGGCGAGGTCGCGGTAGCACGGCAGCGGATCGTCCACCGCGCCGAGCTGGTCCGGGTTCACGTCGGCGGGCCGCTTGCGCAGCGTGCCGAGCACCACGCCGGGGGCGAGCGTGGCGGCGTCCGGCGGGCGGCGGGATTCGGAGAGCGGGTGCGCCGGCAGGTTCGGGAACGCCGTCGCGTGCGCGGACGCGAAAACGCCGGTGGCGCGCAGCACGCCGTCCTCGCCTTCGCCCCGCACCAGGATGCGCCCCTCGGCATCCCATTCCGCGCGGGCGATCACTTCCTCGCCGCTGTAGAAGGGCTGCGTGAACCGAACCTCGGCCCAGCCGCGTTCCAGCCACGCCGGGCCGAACTCGCGCACCGCGGGCGTCGTCAGGTAACCGTAGACGTTGACGCCGGGAACCAGCCCGCCGCGGAAGCCGTACTTTGCCGCGATCGCGTCGTCGTGGATCTTGTTCTCCGACTGCAGCGCCGAGTTGTGCGCGCGGACGCGGTGGACGGGGATCTCGCTGGTCATCTTTCGTAGTATAGGTCTGGTGCCGGAGCTGCCGGACATCACGGTGTACCTGGAGGCGCTGGAGCCGCGCATCCTGCGCCAAACCCTGGAACGGGTGCGCGTGAACGGCCCGTTCCTGCTGCGCACCGCGGAGCCGCCCCTTTCGGAAGCGCACGGGCGCGTCGTCATCGAGTTGCGGCGGATCGGCAAGCGCATCGCCCTAGGCTGCGAAGGCGGGCTGTGGCTGGTGCTGCACCTGATGATCGCAGGACGCCTGCACTGGAAGAAGCCGGGCGTGGCGCTGGCGACGCGGAACCACGTCGCCGCGTTCGACTTCGCGGGCGGGTCCCTGCTGCTCACCGAGGCCGGCACGCAGAAGCGGGCGTCGCTGCACGTCACCCGGGATCCGGCAGCGCTGGATCCGGGCGGCATCGACGTTCTCACGGCGCCGCCGGCGGAATTCGCCGCCGCGCTCACCCGGACGAACCACACCCTGAAACGGGCGCTGACCGATCCGCGGATCCTCAGCGGAATAGGCAATGCCTATTCGGACGAGATCCTGCTGCGGGCGCGGCTGTCGCCGCTACTGCACACGCAGAAACTGACCGCGGCACAAACGGCGAGTCTGCACGCTGCGGTACGGGAAGTGCTCGCGGAATGGGTGGACCGCCTGCGGCGCGAAGCTGCCGGCAAGTTCCCGGAAGGAGTCACCGCGTTCCGCGAGGAAATGGGCGCGCACGGCAAGTACGGGCAACCCTGCCCCCAGTGCGGAACGAAGATCCAGCGGATCCGTTACGCCAACCATGAAACGAACTACTGCCCGCACTGCCAGACCGGCGGTAAGCTATTGGCGGATCGAGGGTTATCGCGACTGCTTGGTGACGACTGGCCGCGCACCCTGGAGGAGCTGGAGCAGTTGAAAAGCGGCTAGATCCCCGCGACCGGGACCCCCGGCTCGCCATCTATAGAAGCGACGGCCCCACTTGGGTTAATCTAAAGAGCAGGAGTTGCGTACAAACATGGTTTCGTTGACGGAAGGCGCGGTCGGCAAAGTGAAAGAGATTTTGGACGCCCAGGAACCCAAGCCGGCAGGTCTGCGGATTTCGGTGGTGGGCGGCGGCTGCTCGGGTTTCTCGTACTCGATGAACTTCGAGACGCAGCCGGGGATGCTGGACAAGACCTACAGCTTCGAGGGCCTCAAGGTATTCGTGGATCAGGCGAGCCTGCTCTACCTGGACGGCGCCGAAGTGGATTACGTCGAGTCGCTCGAAGGCTCGGGTTTCAAGTTCAATAACCCGAACGTGAAGTCCACCTGCGGCTGCGGCAGCTCGTTCAGCGCTTAACCATTCTTGCTTCCTGAGATTATCGAGCCGGCCGGGACACACCCGGCCGGCTTTCGTGTATGAGCCGACTGGATCAGCTACTCACCGAACAGGCCAACCCGGCTGCGGCCGGGATCGACCGGCTGCCGGCGCTGGGGATCATCGAGGTGATGAACCGCGCGGACGCGGAGATTGCGGCCGCCGTGCATGCGGAGTTGCCGCGCATCGCCGCGGCGGTGGAGGCGATCGTCGCGCGCCTCGAAGCGGGCGGACGGCTGTTCTACATCGGCGCGGGGACCAGCGGGCGGTTGGGAGTGCTGGACGCCTCGGAGTGCCCGCCGACGTTCTCGGTGCCGGCGGAGCTGGTGCAGGGGATCATTGCCGGGGGCGAAGCGGCGCTGTCGCGGGCCGTCGAAGCCAGCGAGGACGATCCGGCGCTCGGCGTGCGGGATCTGCTGGCCCGGGGCTTCACCGGCGCGGACGTACTGGTGGGCATCGCCGCCAGCGGGCGGACACCCTACGTGCTCGGCGCGATCGCCAAGGCGCGGGAACTCGGCGCCGTCACGGCGGGGATCAGTTGCACGCCGGACTCGGCGTTGTCGCGCGCCGTGGAGTATCCCATCGAGCCCAAGCCGGGGCCCGAGGTGATTGCGGGGTCCACGCGGCTGCGCGCGGGGACGGCGACCAAGCTGGTGCTGAACATGCTCTCCACCGCGGCCATGGTCCGGCTGGGGCATGTGTACGGGAACCTGATGGTCAACGTCCAGCCCAAGAACGAGAAGCTGGTGGACCGGGCCCGGCGGATCATTGCCCAGGCGTGCGGTGTCTCTTACGATGACGCCGCGGTGTTACTGGAAGCGGCGGGGCGGGACGTGAAGACGGCGATCGTGATGCGGCAGGCCGGCGTGGACCGCGAAACGGCGCGGGAGCGCTTGCGGGCGGCGCGCGGGCGGGTGGCGGAGGCAACCGGCTAGATGGACAAGTTCCTGATTCGCGGCGGCGAGCCGCTGCACGGCGAGATCCCGGTGAGCGGCGCGAAGAACTCGGCGCTGCCTTGCCTGGCGGCGGCGCTGCTCACGGAGGAGCCGGTGCTGCTGCGGCGGATCCCGCGCGTGCGCGACATCCGGACCATGGAGGATCTGCTGCGCCACACCGGCGCGCAGGTGACCGTGGACGCCGCGGGCACGCGCATCGAGGCGCGGCAGGTGGATCGCCCCGAGGCGCCGTATGAAGTGGTGAAGACCATGCGGGCGTCGAGCCTGGTGCTGGGTCCGCTGGTGGCCCGTACGGGCCGCGCCCGCGTCTCGATGCCCGGAGGCTGCGCGATCGGCGCGCGGCCCATCGATTTGCACGTCGCGGCGCTGGAGCGGCTGGGCGCCACGATCACCCAAACGCACGGTTATCTGGAGGCGGCGGCGCCGGAAGGGCTGCGCGGGGCCCACGTGGTCTTCGACCGGATCACGGTGACGGGCACCGAGGACCTGATGATGGCGGCGGTGCTGGCGCGGGGAGAGACGCTGATCGAAAACGCGGCGCGGGAGCCGGAGGTGGTGGACGTCGCGAACCTGCTGCGCGCGATGGGCGCGCGGATCGAGGGCGCGGGCACGCCGGTGATCCGGGTCCAGGGCGTCGAGCGGCTGCACGGCGCGGAGCACACGATCATCGCGGACCGGATTGAAGCCGGGACGTTCCTGATCGCGGGCGCGATCACGGCGGGCGATGTGACCGTGACGGGCTGCGAGCCGGAGAACTTTCATGCGCTGGCGGTGAAGCTCGAAAAGGCGGGCTGCGAGCTGGGGTATCCGGAGCCGGGCGCGGTGCGGATCCGGAGGTCCGGGCGGCTGACGCCGGTGGACATGACCACCGAAGAACATCCGGGCTTCGCGACAGACCTGCAGGCGCAGTACATGGCGCTGATGACGCAGGCGGACGGGATCTCGATCGTGAAAGAGAACATCTTCGAGAACCGCTTCATGCACGTCCAGGAGCTGGCGCGGATGGGAGCGCAAATCCGGATCGACGGGCGGCAGGCGATCGTGGCGGGCGGGCGTCCGCTCTCGGGCGCTCCGGTGATCGCGAGCGACCTGCGGGCCTCGGCGTCGCTGGTGCTCGCCGGGTTGTGCGCGAGCGGGGATACGGTTCTGGACCGCGTGTATCACATCGACCGCGGGTACGAGCGGATCGAGCAGAAGCTGGCGCAGGCGGGCGCGCGGATCGAGCGGATCGATGAGCGCGGCCTGGCCGCGGCGGCGAAGGGTTGAGGGGGCTTGCCGCTTCCTGACGGTCGCGGCCCCGTTTGTGCGGCGAGCCCCAGAACGAGTTCAAGAAGGAGACACATGACGCCGAAGATTCACAATCCCGGGTTCCTTGCCCTGGTGAACGACGCCAAGACGCGCGTGAAGGAAATCGACATCGCGGGTTACCAGGCGATGAAGGACCAGCCGCATGTACTGGTCGACACGCGCGAGGACAACGAATGGACCGCCGGGCACGCGGCCGGCGCGGTGCATCTTTCGAAGGGGATCATCGAGCGGGATATCGAGCAGCGGATCCCGGATAAGGACGCGATGCTGGTGCTGTACTGCGGCGGCGGGTTCCGATCGGCGCTGGCGGGGGACGCCTTGCAGAAGATGGGCTACAACCGGGTCATTTCGCTGGACGGCGGTTGGCGGGCCTGGGTCGGCGCGGGGCTCCCGGTGGAGAAGTAGCTCGTCACTTAAGGGAATTCCTTCGCACCAGCTCGCGATTGGCCCTCTCCCCGAGGGCCTCGGACGCCGGGCCTCCAGATACCCACTACCCGTGGTGTCCCCCTCAGGCCCATATCTTGGACCTTCCCCTTCCCAACGCCGCCTCCTACACTGGAATAGACTCAGGAGCGCATGAGCCACTCGGCCCCACTCCAGAGCCCGGTTCCGAACCTCCCCCCGGTGGTTCAGGAGAACCTAAGACGTTTTCTCACCGCCATCGCCTCCGATAACGTCCTGTCGGTCACCCTCTTCGGCTCCGCCGCCGAGGGACGGCTGCGGCCCGCCTCGGACGTCAACGTCGTGCTGGTGCTCCGCGCGTTCGACCGCGCGGAGGCCGACCGGCTGGCGCCCCCGATCCGCACCGCCCGCGCCGCCATCCGCCTGGCGCCGATGATCCTCACCGAGGCGGAACTCGCGGCCGGCGCCGCAGCCTTCGCGCAGAAGTTCGCCGACATCCAACGGCGGCGCATCGTGCTGCACGGCGCGGACGTCTTCGCGGAACTCGCGGTGGGCCGCGAGGACCTGGTCCGCAAGCTCCGCCAGAGCCTGTTGAACCTCGCGCTCCGCCTGCGCGCGGAGTACCTCGAACGAAATTCCCAGGAAGACCGCCTGGTGTTGTTGCTCGGCGAGATCGCCGGACCGCTGCGCTCCTGCGCGGCGGCGCTGGGGGATCTGCAGGGCAAGGCATCCGCTTCCCCGAAGGAAGCCCTGGCCGCCTTCGCGGCGGCCGAGGGGCGCGAATCCTGGATCCAGCTCGCCGCCGCGCTGTCCGAAGCGCGGGAACGGCGGGCCCTTGCCCCGGGTGCGGCCGCGGACGCCGCATTCGCCGCCCTGGGGGTTGTCGAACGAATGCGGCAACTGACGGAGGACTTGTGAACCCCTTCGACCTGCGTGGTCCGGAGTTCCTGCTGTTCTACGCCTGCCTGAGCGCGGTGGTGATCGCCGCGCTCGTCTGGTACCGCAAGACCAACGAAGACGGGGATGCACCCCGCCTGGATGCTTCCGACCCGTATCTGATCGCGTTCCTGCGCGGCGGCAAGAACGAAACCGCCCGCGTCGCGGTCCTCTCGCTGATCCAGCGCCGCCTGCTGGAAGTGGTGAACGAAACCCGGCTGCGCGCCACGCAGGACTCCCGGCGCGGAATGGTCTCGAACCCGGTGGAGCGCTCGGTGCTCGGCTACTTCTCCTCGGCATCTGAAGCCGCGGAGATCTTCAAGAGCGGCGCCATCGAAGCCGCCTGCCAGGGCTACCAGGAGCGCCTGGAGCGGCTGGGACTGCTGCCGGACGCCGAGGCCAAGTCCCGGCGCTGGGTGGCGGCCGCCTGGGCCTCCGGTACGCTGCTGACTGTGGCGATGGTCAAGTCCACGGTCGGGCTGGCGCGGCACCGGCCGATCGCCTTCCTGGTGATCCTCGGGATCCTCTCGATCATAGGCGTCCTGATCGCCGCGCATCCGCGCCTCACCGGGCGGGGCCGCGCCGTGATGCGGGATCTGCAGAGCCTGATGGGCGGGCTCAAGGACCGCAGCTTCATGTTCAACGCCCACGCCGCCGAGCTGCCGCTGCTCGCCGCGGTGTTCGGGCTGGGCGCGGTGCCCGCCACGGCCTTTCCGTACCGCGAGAAGCTCTTTCCGCAAGCTACGTCGGGATCCTCGGGCTGCGGGTCCTCCTGCGGATCGAGTTGCGGCGGCGGAGGCTGCGGCGGCGGAGGCTGCGGCGGCTGCGGGGGCGACTGACATGACCCCGCGAGACCGCTTCGGGTTTGGCTGGCGGCCGGAGCTGGCCGCCGAAATCTTCACCCGCCTCGACCGCATCGACGTGCTCGAGGTCATCGCCGACGACTACTTCCGCGCGCCGCGGACGCAGATCCGCGCGCTCAAGACGCTGGCCCGGCAGAAGCCGGTGATCCTGCACGGCGTGGGACTCGGGATGGCGTCCACCGCGCCACTGGACCCCAAGCGCCTGGACCGCTTCGCCCGCCTCGCCGGCGAAGTGCAGCCCGAGAGCTGGAGCGAGCACCTCGCGTTCGTCCGCTGGGGCGGCCGCGAAATCGGACACCTGGCCGCGCCGCCGCGCAATGCCGATACGGTGGAGGCCGCGGCCCGCAACCTGGACCGGGCCGCGCGGGCGATCGGCACGGCCGGCGCGGTCGAAAACATCGCGACGCTGATCGATCCGCCGGCGTCGCCGCTCGCCGAGGACGCCTGGATCTCGGGGATCCTGCGCGCGTCCGGGGCGAACCTGCTGCTCGATCTGCACAACGTTCACACCAACGCCTACAACTTCGGCTACGATCCCGCGGCGTTCCTGGACCGGGTTCCGCTGGAGCGCGTCACGCACATCCACATCGCGGGCGGCAAGCTGCTCGACGAGGGGCTGATCCTCGACGACCACAAGCACGACGTCCCGGATCCGGTGTACGACCTGCTGGCGCTGGTGGCGGCGAAGACGCCGCAGCCGCTCACCGTGATCCTGGAGCGCGACGGCGATTACCCGCCGCTCGCGGCAATGCTCGCCGAACTCGATCGTGCGCGCGCCGCGGTGGCGCGCGGGAGGGCTGCATGAATACGGCCGCGATCGAAGCTTACCTGGCCCTGCTCTATACGGACCGCGCGGCGTGCGAGGCGTTTCTGGCGGATCCCGCCGCGGCGGCGCGGGCGGCGGGGCTGGGCGGCGAAGAGGTCGCGGAGATGGTGAAGGTGGATCCGCGGGCGCTGCGGCTGGCCGTCCGGGGCTTCGCGCGCAAGCGCGCCGCGCGCCCGGTCCCGGGGTCGTGGTGGCGGCGCGTGTTGGGGCTGCGGGCCGACACGCGCACGCGCGGCCGCTAGGCACCAGGACTCCGTCGCTATCGCTGCCTCGCCCGAAGCAGCTTCTCCCGCAGCGCTTTCAAGCGCGGCGAATCCACCACTTTCTCCGGCACCGGGGCGACCGACATTACCGTCCCTGTGCACCGGTCGACGAAACTCAACGCAATCTTCCCGCTGCCCTGGCCGCGAGAACACGTGTTGTAAACGGAGATCATCACCACCGGCGTGTCGTCGCCGGTTTCGAAGTCGCTGGTCTCGAAACGGAGACATTTCTCGGCCAGGCGATGCATCAATACGTCCGGCGCGTTCCGCACCAGGGTTCGTGCATCGTCGTGCGTCAGCCGGGCGCCATCTGCCTCGAACGCGAGAGCGATGATCATGACCGGAGTTATCACGGCTGCGTCCTCATGCTACCTGGAACCGCTCGCCGGCCGCCACCTGGGCTCAAGGGGAGGTGGATGAAGCGATCAGTTGGTCGAGCTTTTTGACCGCCTCCCGCGTCTCGGCGGTTGGCACCAGCTTGCCGTTGCGGAACAAGAACCGCAACTCATAGTCGGTGCCTTGTTCCGGGAACGGCGTGCGGCATCTGCCGGACGGGAGCCGCACGGGTTCCGAGACCCGCCCGGCCCACACGCGGAGCTTTACCAGCAGGTCCTTGACGCCGTCACCGTCGAGATCGACGAACGTGCGGGACTCCTTGGAGTGAATCATGGTGAAGTCAGGACCGCACTGATCATTGGTATCTCGGACGGAATAGAGCCGCTCGGAATCAAGCATTCCTTTCTCGGACAGCTCCGCGAGACGATACTTGGAGTAGTTGACTCCGGTGTAGAACACGCCGTCGTTGCAGAACAGCCGCATACGGTCCGGTCCGGGAGCCGGTTCGCACCTCCGCAGGTCGACACCCTGGGTGACGATGCGCTTCCATGTGCCAAGGGAGCGCCGGAAGAGAACGAAAAATCCGAGGTTCTGGAGAGATCCGCAACCTACGAACGAGACCAATGCCTCTTGCGCACGGGGTGCCGTGAAACTACCGTAGAGCACGACATGAAGCGACGCGGTCATGTCCGAGGTGACCGGGTTGCTGCCCTCGGGACAAGCCAAGCAAACATACTCGCCGTCGCGGATGTCGCGCTCCGGGCAGGTCAATTCCAGAAACCAGCGCTTCTCTTGCGGCGAAACGTCCTGCGCGGCCAGCAATGTCGCAAACGCCAAGAGGAACATCCCGTACGGCATGCTCTTCCTTCGGCCGGTGAGGTTGGAGCCTTTACCGCGGGCGCGGTTCCTCTAACGATCGCCTAAGCAATACCCCCGCGCCAGGACCCCGAATTCCCGTACCTGCGCCTCCCGCCACGCCGCGTCGCGGCCCAGTTCTTCGGCCAGGATCTCGGCCACCCGTGGCGCCATCGCGATCGCGGCGCGCGCGTTCAGGCACAGCGCCCGGGTCCGCCGGGCCAGAACGTCCTCGACGGTGCGCGCCATCTCGCGGCGCGCCGCGAAGCGCACCTCCCCCTCGCCGTACGGCAGCGCCGCGGCCAGGCGCGGCCCCGGCTCGATCTCGGCCGCGTCCGTCCCGTAGACCGCCAGGTCGCCCGCGGCTCCCGGCAGGTACCCGTGGATCCGCATCTCCCGCGTCGGCGAAGGGCGGTGCTCCAGTCCCGCGAGTTCCGCGGCCTGATCCACGCACTGTTCGGCCATGTGGCGATAGGTGGTCCACTTGCCGCCCGTGATGGTCACCAGCCCCGGCTCCTCGATGCGGATCACGTGATCGCGCGCCAGTTCCGCGGTGGGGCCGGGCTTGGTCTTCACCAGCGGCCGGATGCCGGCGAAGACGCTCAACACGTCGGCGCGCGACGGCTTGCGGTCCAGGTAGTCGCCGGCAGTCTTCAGCACGAACTCGATCTCTTCTTCCAGCGCCACCGGCTCCAGCGCCGCCTCCGGGATCGGGGTGTCCGTGGTGCCCACCAGCGTGTGCCCGTGCCATGGGATGGCGAAGAGCACGCGCCCGTCGCTGGTGTGCGGCACCAGGATCGCCGTCTCGCTGTGCAGAAAGGACCCGTCGAACACCAAATGGATCCCCTGGCTCGGCGCGATGAGGGGCTGCGCCGCGGGTTCCGCCATCCGGCGCACCGCGTCGGCGAAGGCCCCGGTCGCGTTGATCACGACGCGCGCGGGTACGGCGAACGTCTCGCCGGATTCGGCGTCGCGCGCATGGAATCCCGCCGCGCCCGGCAGCAGGGACGTCACAGGAGCGTAGTTCACCAGCGCCGCCCCGTGGTCCGCCGCGGTGCGCAGCAGGTGGATCAGCAGGCGCGCGTCGTCGAACTGCCCGTCGTAGTAGACGATGCCGCCGCGCAAGCCTTCGCGCTCCAGGTTCGGCAGCCGCTCGATCGTCTCCTCGCGCGACAGCAGCCGCGACGGGCCGAAGCCGTATTTGCCCGCCAGCAGGTCGTAAATCTTCAGGCCCACGCCGTAGAACGGGCTCTCCCACCAATCGTAGGCCGGCACGACGAACGCGCGGTCGTGCACGATGTGCGGGGCGTTCTGGCGCATCAGGCCGCGCTCGCGCAGCGCCTCCATCACCAGGCCGACGTCGCCGCGTTCCAGATAGCGGACGCCGCCGTGCGCGAGCTTGGTGGAACGCGAAGACGTCCCCTTGCCGAAGTCGTGCTGCTCGAAGAGCACCGTGGCGTACCCGCGCGCCGCGGCGTCGACGGCGATGCCGGCTCCCGTCGCGCCGCCGCCGATGATCGCGATGTCCCACGGCGTCGCGCGCTCGCGGACCCGCGCCAGCATCTCCGCGCGGTTCACGCGGTCTCCCAGGCTTTCGCGCGCTCCAGCGCGCGGTTCCACTTGCCGCGCAGATCCCGGCGCTGCGCGGCTTCCATCGCCGGTTCGAAGCGCGCGCCCACGCCCCAGTGCGCGGCGATATCCTCGGCGGACTTCCAGTAACCCGTTGCGAGACCCGCCAGGTACGCCGCGCCCAGCGCCGTCGTCTCCGCCACGGCCGAGCGGACCACCGGCACACCCAGGATGTCGGCTTGAAACTGCATCAGCAGCGCGTTCAGCGATGCGCCGCCGTCCACCCGCAGCTCCGAGAGCGCGATCCCGCTATCCTCGCGCATCGCGTCGAGCACGTCCGCCACCTGGTAGGCGATCCCTTCCAGCGCCGCCCGCGCCAGGTGACCCGCCGTCGCGCCCCGGGTCAGCCCGGTGACGGTGCCCCGCGCGTACTGGTCCCAGTGCGGCGCGCCCAACCCGGCGAACGCCGGCACGAAGTACACGCCGCCGTTGTCGGGGACGCTCGCCGCCAGCGCCTCGATCTCCCCCGCCGACCGGATGATCTTCAGGCCGTCGCGCAGCCACTGGACCACCGCGCCCGCGATGAATACGCTGCCTTCCAGCGCATAGTCCGTCTCGCCCGCCGCCTGCCAGGCGACTGTCGTCAGCATCTGGTTCCGCGAGGCCACCGCCTTCCGTCCCGTGTTCTGCAGCATGAAGCAGCCGGTGCCGTAGGTGTTCTTGGCCATGCCGGGCTTGAGACACGCCTGACCGAACAGCGCCGCCTGCTGGTCGCCGGCGATGCCCGCCACGGGGACCCCCACGGGGCCGAGCTTCGTCGAGACTTCTCCGAACACGCCGGACGAGGCTCTCACTTCCGGCAACACCGCCCGCGGCACACCCAACAGGCGGAGCAACTCGTCATCCCACTCGCCGGTATGGATGTTGTAGAGCATCGTGCGCGACGCGTTCGACGGATCCGTGGCGTGCACCTTGCCTTCCGTCAACTGCCAGAGCAGCCAGGTATCCACGGTGCCGAACGCCAGCTCGCCCGCCTCGGCGCGGGCGCGGGCTCCGGCGACGTTATCGAGGATCCAGCGGACCTTGCTGCCCGAGAAGTAGGCGTCGATCACGAGGCCGGTCTTCTCGCGAATGGACTGCGCTCCAGCGGAGGCCTTCAACTGGTCGCAGAAGCCCGCCGTGCGGCGGTCCTGCCAGACGATCGCGTTGTATACCGGCTGCCCGGTTTTGCGATCCCAGACGATGGTGGTCTCGCGCTGGTTCGTGATGCCGATCGCGGCCAGGTCCCGGGCGCTCGCGCCGGCCTTGCCCAGCGCTTCGGTCACCGTGCCGATCTGCGAACTCCAGATCTCCGCCGGATCATGCTCCACCCAGCCGGCCTGGGGGAAAATCTGGCGGAACTCCTTCTGGGCGACGGCGGCGACATGGCCGCCGTGGTCGAACAGGATGGAGCGGGAACTGGTTGTCCCCTGGTCGATCGCAAGAACATAAGGCATAAGCAGCTATTCTAACTGGCGCGCCCCGAGCCGGCTTCCTGCCTGTTCGTTCGCCCGGCCTCAAGCCTGGTCCTTCACGCCCAGCTTGCGCAGGAACGTTATCATGGGGCACCAGTTCGTGAACGCCGACTGGAACAGGTTCAATCCGACGAACGCCGTGAACAAGAGCCAGTAGGGGCTTACCCAATACGCCAGCGCGACGGACGCCGCCACGAACGCGCCCGCGATCATCCGCAAATATCGATCCACCGTCATACCGTTACCCTCTTCCTCCGATACACGAGATAGAACAACACCGGGACCGTCATCCGCGACAGCAGCAGGGAGGCGATCTCGCCCGCCATCAGTGCCACTGCCAGCCCCTGAAAGATGGGGTCGAACAAGATCACGGAGGACCCCACGACCACCGCGGCCGCGGTCAGCATCATGGGCCGGAACCGCACCGCGCCGGCGTCGATCACGGCCTGGTCCAGCGGCATGCCTTCGCTGAGGCGCAGCTCGATGAAGTCCACGAGGATGATCGAGTTCCGCACCACGATGCCGGCGCCGGCGATGAACCCGATCATCGAGGTGGCGGTGAAGAACGCGCCCAGCGCGCCGTGCGCCGGCACAATCCCCACCAGCGAGAACGGGATCGCCGCCATGATCACCAACGGCGAGACGAACGACTGGAACCACCCGACCACCAGGCCGTAGATCAGGATCAGCACGGCGGCAAAGGCGATGCCGAGATCGCGGAAGACCTCGTAGGTCACGTGCCATTCGCCGTCCCACTTCATGGCGTAGCGCCCGGCGTCGGCGGGCAGCGCCGCCATGTGTTGCTCGAACACGTAGCCCTCGGGGAGTTGCAGCGCGTCGATCTCCGGCAACAGTTTCAAAATGGCGTAGACCGGGCTCTCCATCGCGCCCGCGACATCGGCGGTCACATAGGTGACCGGCATGAGGTTCTTGTGATAGATGCTCTTCCCGGCGGTCGCGCTCTCCCAGCGGACCAGCTCGCCGAGCGCCACGGTGCGGCCGTCACGCCCGCCCACGCGCAGGTTCGCGAGGCGCTCGGGGTCGGAGCGCAGGGCCCGGTCGAGCCGCAGCGTCAGGGGGACGTCTTCCTTTTCCGCGTCCTGATGCAGCAGCCCGGCCGGGTAGCCCGCGGTGGCGAGCTGCACGGTGCGCGCGATCTCGTCCGTGGTGATCCCGTGCAGGGCGGCTTTCTCGCGATCCACCGCCACGCGGTACTTCGGCTGCTCGTCCTCGACGTACCAGTCGACGTCCACGACGCCGTTGGTCTTGCGGAACAGTTCCCGCACCCGGCCGGCGAGCTCGATGCGGCGGTTCGCGTCTGGGCCATAGATTTCGGCCACCAGCGTCTGCAGCACGGGCGGGCCCGGCGGCACTTCGGCCACCTTGATCCGCGCTCCCGCGGCCTCGGCGGCCGGCCGCAGGCGCTCGCGGACCTGCTTGGCGATCTCGTGGCTTTGCAGCTTGCGCTCGTCCTTGGGCTGCAGGTTGATCTGGAGGTCGGCGACGTTCGGCCCCCGGCGCAGGTAATAATGCCGCACGAGGCCGTTGAAGTTATAGGGCGAGGCCGTGCCCGCATAGATCTGGAGGTTCACCACCTCGGGCTGCCGGCGGGCTGCCTCTGCCAGTTGCTGGGCGACGCGCATCGTCTCCTCCAGCGTGGTGCCGTTCGGCATGTCGACGATCACCTGGAACTCGCTCTTGTTGTCGAACGGCAGCATCTTCACCTTCACGGCGCCGAAGTAGAACAGCGAGCAGGCGGCGAGCAGCAGCACCGTGACGGCCGCCAGGAACGCGGTCCGCGCGCCGGTGTTGCCGAGCAGCCGGCCCATCCAGCGGCGGTACCAGCGGGTGAAGAAGTCCTCGCGGTGGTGCGCGGCGTGGCCGGCGCCGCGCTTGAGGATCCGCACCGCGGCCCACGGGGTGACGAGGAACGCGACCAGCAGCGAGAACAGCATCGCCGCGCTCGCGCCGATCGGGATCGGGCGCATGTAAGGGCCCATCAGTCCGCCGACAAAGGCCATCGGCAGAATCGCCGCGACCACAGCGAGCGTCGCGAGGATGGTCGGATTGCCGACTTCGTCCACCGCCTCCACCGCAACTTCGAAGGCTGGGCGGTCCTGATTCTGGAGCATCCGCCAGTGGCGCACGATGTTCTCGACCACGACGATGGCGTCGTCCACCAGGATGCCGATGGAGAAGATCAGGGCGAAGAGCGTGATCCGGTTCAACGTGTAGCCGTAGAGGTAGAAGACCGTCAAGGTGAGCGCCAGCGTCACCGGGATGGCCGTGAAAACGATCAGGGACTCCCGGACGCCGAGCGTGATCGCGATCAGCAGGCTGACCGAGATCACCGCGATCAGCATGTGCTCCAGCAGTTCGTTCGACTTCTCCTTCGCGGTTTCCCCGTAGTGGCGGGTGAGCGTCACCTCGACATCCCGGGGGATTACCGTGCCCTTCAGCGGCTCGACGCGCGCCAGGATGTGCTCCGCCACGGTCACCGCGTTGGTGGACTTCCGCTTCGACACCGCGATGGTCACCGCGGGGTAGAGCGCCGGGCCCTCGCCGTAACGGACATATGCCGCCGGCTCTTCGCCGCCGTCCGTCACTTCGGCGACGTCGCGCACGTACACCGGTTTGCCGGCGGCGACCCCGGCCACGACGTTGCGCACGTCGTCCACGGTGCGGAGGAACTCGCCGGTCTCCACCTGGAACTGCCGGTTGCCGCGCGCGAACTCGCCGCCGGCGAGACGCCGGTTCGCGGAGCCGAGCGCCAGGGCCACCGCGCCGGGCGTCATCTGATACGCCGCCAGGCGCGCGGGGTCCAGCGTGATCCGCACCTCGCGCCGCTGCCCGCCGATGACTTCCACGGCGGAAACGTCGGGCGTCTGCTTGATCGTGTCGTGGACCTGCGCGGCGATGCGGCGGAGTTCGAAGTCGCCGTAGCGCTTGCTCCACAGAGTCAAGGCGAGGATCGGCACGTCGTCGATCGAGCGCGGCTTCACGAGAGGTCCGGAGGCGCCGGGCGGGATCAGGTCGAAGTTCGCGCTCAGCTTCTGGTTCAGCCGGACGATCGCTTTCTCTTCGTCCTGGCCCACCAGGAAGCGCACGATCGCGAGGGAGGAGCCCGGGCTGGAGGTCGAGTAAACGTACTCGACGCCGGGGATCTCCCAGAGCAGCTTCTCCATCGGCTTGGTGACCCGTTCCTCCACTTCGCGCGCCGAGGCGCCGGGCATGGAGACGAAAACGTCCACCATCGGCACCACGATCTGCGGCTCTTCTTCGCGAGGCAACTGGATCACCGCGAACAGGCCCAGCAGCACTGACCCGCCGATCACCAGCGGCGTCAGCTTCGAGTCGATCCACGCTTGCGCGAATCGCCCCGCCGGACCGAGGGGCTTCGTGGTCATGGGCGGACCTCCACCGCGCCGCCGTCGGCGAGCTTGGCCGGCGCGGGCGACACCACCCGCTCGCCTTCGCGCAAGCCGGACAGCACTTCGACGGATTCCCCGGCGCGCGCGCCCAGGGTGACCAGCCGCTGCCGGGCGGCGCCGTCCTCCACCACGAACACGGAGACGAGCTGTCCGCGCTCCACCACCGCCGCCGCGGGGATCGCCAGCACGGTCCGCGTGCCCGTGGCGAAGGCCGCGCGACCGAACTGGCCGCTGCGGAGATCCGCGAGCGACGGCAGGTCGATCTTGACCGTTCCGGTGCGCGCGGCGGCGTCCACCGACGGCGTCCGCTCGGCCACCCGCCCGCGCAGGGTGCGCGAGAGTCCGTCGAGCGTCACGTCCACTTCCTGGCCCACCCGCACTTCGGCCAGGCGCGACTCCTCCACCGCCGCCTCGAAACGAAATGCTCCGTCGCCCTCCAAGGTGAACAGCGTTACACCCGGCGACGCCAGCATCCCCGGCTCGGCGGACTTCGCGGTCACGACTCCGGAGAAGGGTGCGGCGATCTGGGTGTAGGCGCGCTGGATTCCGGCGGCCTGCACTTCCTGCTCCGCCTGGGCGAGCTTGGCGTCCAATTGCCTGCGCCGCGCGCGGGCGGCGTCGCGCGCCGCCGCGGCCGCCTTCGCCCGCGCGGACGCTTCGTCGAACTCCTGGTTCGTCACCGATTTTTTCTGGAACAGGTCCTGCATCCGGCGGAGCGTCGCTTCGGCCAGGTCCAACTGCGCCTGCGCCGCGGCGATGCCCGCGTCGGCCTCGGGCACGGCGCTCTTGACCTCTTCCCGGGCCGCTTCCGCGCGCCGCATCTGCGTGTCGAGGTCCCGCGCGTCGAGCACGGCCAGCGCCTGTCCCTCGCGCACGCGGTCGCCCACCTGGACCTTCACCTCGCGCACATACCCCAGCACCTTAGCCGACAGCGCCGCCTGGGTGCGCGCGCGCACGGTGCCCGTGGCTTCGTACCTTATGGTCCATTCCGCCCGCGCGGCGGGCGTGACGCGTACGGCCACCGGAGCTTCTTTCGAGGCCGCGGGCTTCGGCGGGGCTTCCTTGCCGCACCCGGCCAGCGCGATTGCCACCGCTGCCACGATCGCTGTGCGTCGCATTAGTTGAGTACCTCCGAATCCGCGCTCAAGGTGCCCGCGGCGAGTTCCAGCAGCGCGGCCGCGACGCGCTGGTCGTGCACGGCGACCAGATGCCGCGTGCGCGCGGCAAACAGCGCCGTCTCGGTGCGCAGCAGGTCGGTGACGGTTTCGAGGCCCGCGCCGTAACGGTTCTGCGCGATGCGCAAACTTTCTTCGGCTTGCGCGACGGCGGCCTGCGCGGTGGCGATGCGCTCCTCCGCGGCCTTGAGATCTGCGAACGCGCGCCGTACTTCGAGACGTACCGCGGACGCGACGCGCGCCTGGTCCGCCTCCGCCCGCCGCACTTGCGCGGCGTTTTCGCCGATGCGCGCCTGGTCTGCGAACCCGTTGAACAGGTTCCACTTCAGGCCGATCGACACCAGCCAGTTCGCGCCGCCGCGGTTGTAGAAGCGCTGCCGGTCGCTCTCGAACGCTCCGCGCAGGGCCACCTGCGGCAGCAGATTGCTCCTGGCGTCGGCCACCGCCACCGCGGCGATCTCGCGCGCCATCCGGGTTTCCCGGACTTCGGGCCGCGACTCGAGGCTGGTCTTCTCGAGTCCCGCGGCGTCCAGCGCCGGCAGCGCCAGCGGCGCCAGAGCGGTCGTGAACCGCCGCGGCGTGTCGAGCGGGTAGCCCAGCGCGTCGTTCACCGCCGCGCGGGCGACTTCGAGATCCGCCGTCCGGCGGATCCGCTCCTCGCGCACTGCTGCCAAATGTACGCGTAGCGACAGGACATCAGCGTCCGTGGCCATCCCGCTGGCGCGTCGCGCTTCGGCGCGCTCCAGGTCCGACTCGGCGGACTTCAGAGTCTGCGCCGTGGCTTCGAGTTGCGCCCCGCTGAGCTGCGCGCCGAGGTAGAGCCGCGCCACCTGCGCGATAGTCTGCATCCGGCTGCGCCGCAAGTCCTCACCAGCCAGATTGTGGCCGAGTTCGGCCGTGCGGACGGCCCGTTTCGTCTTGCCGGCGTCGAACAGCGGCTGTTCGGCGGTCACCAGCGACTGGAAATTGTTGAGGAAGTCCGGGCGGTTGAGCGCTCCAATCGCGAAGTTCTGTTCGCCGAACTGCCGCTGGGTCAGCAGCGAAGAAAAGACGAAGACTGGATTGTCGCTCCGCGCCCAGGACTCCTGGTAGTTGACCTTCGGCAGATAGCCGCTGCGCGCCAGCCGGATCCGCGCCGCCGCCGCGTCCTCCACCGCCGCCGAGGCCGCAATGCCCTGGTTGCGGTCCAGCGCGGCACGGACGGCATCCCGCAGCGACAGCGCCTCCTGGGCGCCGCCGGCGGCGGAGATCGCGAGCATCAGCAGGATGGTTTTCATGGTCCTGCTGGTGAAGATGCATTTCGCGGGGAAGGGTGACAGGGCCGGACCGCGCGAGGGAGTCACCTTTGCAGATCTTGCTCGGCAATGGCGAGGCCCGGCCTCCGACTGGCCCTGATTCTGCAGTTCCTGGAACTCACGGCGTTCGCCGCGCTGCCCAATGGAGCGCTACACTCGTACTTCTTGCGCCCCGCCGGGCTGTAGCTGGAGACCTGCCGGTGCGCGCTGCCAGCCCCTTTGCTGCAAGCCCCGCGGAGGTCCCCAAGAAGATGAACCCGAAGACCGTAGTGTTGGCCGGAGCCACCGGCAATCTGGGCGGCTTGATTGCCGCGGCGCTGGTTGAGAAAGGCGGCGTCACCGTGCGCGCCCTGGTCCGCCCGGGCAGCGCCGGTAAACTGGGCGAACTGGCCGCCCGGGGCGTCGAGGTGATCGAAACGCCGCTGGAAAGAACGGCTCATGATGCCCTGACCGCCGCGTTGCGCGGCGCCTTCTCGGTGGTCTCCGCGCTCCAGGGCGGTCCGGACGTGATCGTCGACGCTCAGTCCGCCCTGCTGGACGCGGCCCGGGCAGCGGGCGTGCGGCGGTTCCTGCCGTCCGATTTCTCCTTTGACTTTTTCGGGCTCGACGACGGCGACAACCTGAACTCGGACTGGCGGCGCGCCTTTGCCCACCACGCCGCGGCGCACCGCGGTGACGTTGAGGTGGTGCACGTCCAGAACGGCTGCTTTCTCGACGCGGGCGTCCTGTTCGGGTTCCTGGGCGCGTTCGACCTCGCCCGCGGCGAGGTGTACCTGTGGGGCGACGGCGCTCAGCCGATGGACTTCACCACCTACGCCGACACCGCGCGATACGCCGCGGAAGCCGCGACCGATGACAGCACCGTTCCCGAGCGTTTCGCGGTAGCCGGCGAGACGGTGGACTTCGCGGGGCTGGTGGCCGCCTACGAGGCGGGCTCCGGCCGCAAGCTCACCGTCGTGCACCGCGGGTCGCTCGAAGAGATGCACACGGAGATCCTGCGCCGGCAATCCGCCGCGCCGGAGAACGTCTTCGGGTACCTGCCGCTGATGTACTGGCGCGGCATGTTGAACGGCAAGGGTAAGCTGGGCGCCTTGAGCAACGCGAGGTACCCGCACATCCGGCCGGAGGGTATCGCCGCCTACGTCCGGCGAATGGGCGTCTGACGGCGAGGCGGCCTACGTCTGCAAGCCCAGGTACAGCGCGTAGTTCGGCATGCAGTGGTTGTGCATGTAGTTGAACGGCCAGGGATGCGGCATGGTCTGCCGCAGCGGGTACTTCGGCTCGTTCACCCACCGCTCGACGGGCAGGCAATCGAATCCCGCTGGACCCGTGCGCTGGCGCGTGAACTGCTTGCGCGCCGCTCCCGGCGGGCCGTTCGTCACCATGGCGTTGACCGGATCGATGCTATAGACCGTGGTGAAGTTCACGCTGCTCGCCGTCGCGCTCAAGAATTTGTTGAAGTCGTAGATCCCGGAGCTGTACGTGAAGGCCTCCACGTTCTTCGCGTGGAACGCGTTGTTCGTCACTTCCTGCAAGTCGCTCAGCACCTGGGCCACGAACTCGCCGTCAGCCGCGAAGGGCCCCAGTTCATCGCCCTTCGCCCGCAGAATGTACATCAGCGCCATTTGTTTCCGTGAAGCCAGCAATTGCGCGCCGTAACGGTTGATCACGTGCTTGAGCAGGGCGTACTGGACTACGCCGGCCGCCAGCGGACCCGTGCCCCAACCCACTTTGTCCAGCGTATCCGCGGCCTGCGCGAACTGCTGGGTGATGCTGATCAGCACCGAGTCCGGCTTCCCGGATTCGGGCAGGAGCAGGATGACGCCGCGCTCCACGCCGCGTTTGGTGGCGCCGAAGATCCCCAGCCGTCCCCGCTTGCCGGGCGCTGTGCCGAAGTCCAGGAGGCTATCCGCCTTGTTACGCTGATACGAAGCCTCCCGGATGATGTTGGTCGCAGGCAGGATCTGGGCGATCAGGTTGTTGGGGCTCGACATGCCCAGGATCTCTTGGTTTACGCAACGCACCACGCCGGACTTGGATACCTGCGGGGCGGCCGGGACGCTGCCGGGATTCGGATTCATAGGAGCACCCATCATCCGGCGCGCGGGTAAGCCCGGTCAAGGGGCCCTGCGCGCCGCGGTGACGCTTCCGGCGTCCGATTGCGCATGGCGGTGTGCGGGGCTGGGTGAAGTCTCGCGGAGGAGTCAAGACTGATGCGTCGTGCGGAATTGCTGGCCGGCCGGATTGAAGAAGGCGCCCGCCTATTGGAGGTGTTCGCGGAGTCGCTCTCCGCGGAGGAGTGGCATGCTCCCCTGCCGGGCAACGGGACGGACCGGCGGACGGTGGCGGCGATCGTCCACCATGTCGCGAGCGTCTATCCCATCGAAGTGGACCTGGCCCGCACCGTCGCCGGCGGCAACGCCGTGACGGAGGTTACGTGGGAGGCGGTGGCGCGGATGAACGCCGCGCACGGCGAGGAGCGCGCCGCTGTGACGAAGCCTGAGACTCTGGAGCTGTTGCGGAAGAACAGCCGGGAGGCGGCGGCCGCGGTGCGAGCCTTCACTGACGCAGACCTGGACACTGCGGCGCCGTTCTCGCTGAGCTTCGGTGCGCCGGTGACGGCGCAGTTCGTGCTCGAGGATCATGCGGTGCGGCATAGCTGGCACCACCTGGCGCGGCTGCGCGCGGCGCTGGGCCGGTAGGTCCGGCGGCGGCTATTCGAGCGCACCCTCGAGGTCGCGGCGGCAGGTCGGAAAGGTGCCGCTAGCGTTTGCACTCGCCCCAAGTGTTGTCATACCGTGGAGCGCAGTGGGAGGCGATCCATGAAACTGGACCACGCACGCATCGACGACGCCGTGCTCGCGCTGCTCTATCTCACCCTGCATGACGGCTGGCGCGCCTGGAAGGGGCACGACTGGCAGGCGATGGACCGCCTGCACGAGAAAGGCTACATCAGCGATCCGGTAGGCCAGGCGAAGTCCGTCGTCTTCACCGAGGAAGGGTTGCGCCGTTCCGAGGAACTCTTCCGCCAGATGTTCACCACGGGCGGCTGACACGATGGAGATCCGTCCCTATGCACCCGCCGACGCCGCCGCCTGCCTGGCGGTGTTCGACTCGCACGCGCCGGAGCCGGCGGACCACGCCGCGTTCGCGGCGTTTCTCGCGGCGCCGGTTGGCGCCTACCTGGTGATGGAACACGAGGGCCGCATCGTCGGGTGCGGCGGCTTCACGGTGGCGCCGCCGGAGGCGCGGCTGACGTGGGGCATGGTGCATCGCGACGCCGCGCGCCAGGGGCTGGGGCGCTTCCTGCTGCTGTACCGGCTGAAGGAGATCGGAAAGTCCGCGGGCGTAGTGTTCGCCGCGTTGTCGGCGCCGCGGGAAGTGGCGGGGTTCTACGCGCGGCAGGGGTTCAAGGAACTATCCTGGGCGACGGGACGCGTCGAGATGCAGATGAAGCTCCAGGTTTGCAATTGAAAACGCTGCGGGCGAGCCCGGCTACATCCGATCCTGCTCGTCGGCCTCGACGTCTGGGATCTGCTCCAGCGCTCTCTCGAAGTCCTGCCTGCTGAAGAGGCGCGCCCGGGCCTCGAGATACTGTCGCCCGGCAAGCTGATTTGCCACCGCCGCCGAAACGAAGTCGTCGATCGACATCTGATCTCTGGCTGCGAGGGCGGCCGCCTTGTCGTAAAGGTCATCGGGCACGGCGACGTTCTTGCTCATGACTTCTCCTCTTCTATTCTCCGCAAAAACTCGCGCGGCGTCAGCACCGGCACGCCGAACTGCTCGGCGCCCGCGAAGTGCCGGACATTGTGCGTAACGATGGCGTGGGCGGCGCCGGCGACGGCCAGTTCGAGAAGGAACTCGTCGCCTGGATCCCGAAGCAACGGCCGGATCCGGAAGCGAACGCTGGTCTCGCGTCCGGCGACACAGAACGCCCTGATGATTGCGTCAACCGTGAAGTCCGGGAGACCGAGCCGCTCCGCTTCACGACTCGCTACCGCCTCGTATTCAAGGATGAGTGGCACGGAGATGAGCGGCTCCCAGGCCTCTCCAATTCTCTGAAGGACGCCGAATGAGGCACCCCGCCGGGAACGCAGGGGCCGAGATGAGGACATTCGTGTCGAGGACGATCTTGAACATGCGCGGCCCTAGCCAACCGCTCTCAGAACGGGCGGCGCCGGCCCGCGTCGTGGATTGGCCGCGACCTTGCGGCTCACTCGGGGAGTACTGCTACCGACTTACTGCGCTGCGGACGATCGGCCCATCCAGAACACATTCCGTCCGCACGTCAGATGGCGGTGAGGGTGGGATTCGAACCCACGGAACCCGTAAAGGTTCAACGGTTTTCGAGACCGCCCGATTCAACCACTCTCGCACCTCACCGCTCACCATCTTAGCCGATTCCGCCCCAAATCCGCTACGCGACCCCGGCGGCCGGTGCTAGCTTAGGGTGATGCTCCGCATCGTCGTTTTGCTGGCCTTGCTCACCGCCGCCTGCGCTCCGCGCTTCGCCAAATCCATCCCGCCCGTGAAGGGATCCCTCCGCGAGCAGTACCGGATGCGCTACATCGAGGTCGCCGCGGGCACCGGCAAGCTCGCCGAACCGGGCAAGATCTATGTCGTCCACTACACCGGCTGGCTGACCGACGGAACCAAGTTCGACTCCTCGCGCGACCGCGGGACGCCGCTCGAGTTCGAGCAGGGCAAGCGCCGCGTGATCCCCGGCTGGGACGCCGGCTTCGAGAGTATGCGCGCCGGCGGCAAGCGCCGGTTTGTCATTCCGTACCAGCTTGCCTACGGGGAAAAGGGCCGCAACAAAATTCCGCCCAAGGCGACCCTGATCTTCGATGTCGAGCTGCTGGATGTAAAGGATGCGCCTCCTCCCACCAATTAGCCTTCTGCTGGCCGGCGCCGGGCTCGCGCAGCAGCCGGGCGTCATCACCGAAAAAGTCGCCTGTGCCCGCCAGCCGGACCAGACGTACGCGCTCTATCTCCCCAGCCGGTACACGCCGGAGCGCCTCTGGCCGATTGTGTTCTGCTTCGAACCCGGAGCGCGGGCGCTTTACTGCGCGCAGATCTACGAGAAAGCCGCCGAAACCCACGGCTACCTCGTGATGGCGTCCTGGAACTCCCGCAACGGCAACTGGAACACGTCGTTAGACGCGGCGCGCGCCATGCTCGAAGAAGCCCAGACCCGCTACCGCATCGACCCGAAGCGGATCTACCTTACCGGCTTCTCGGGGGGCGCGCGGGTCGCCTTCCTGATCGCGGCGCAAACCAAGTTCGTCGCCGGCGTGATTGCCGCCGGAGCCGGGTTCCCCAATGGAGCCGACCCGCCCACCGCCTTTCCGGCGCCGGTGTTCCTGACCGCCGCGGTCGAGGACTTCAACCACGCCGAAGTCCAGCAAGTGTCCCGGCATCTCGACAAGCTCGGGACGCCGTGGCGCGCCGCGTTTCACCCCGGCCGCCACGCCTGGCCGCCCGCCGAGGTCCTGGACGAGGCCCTCGCGTGGCTCGATCTGCAGGCCATGCGCGTCGGCAGCCTCCCGAAGGACGAGGCCCGGATCGCCGCGTTCCGCGACCGGCCCGCCGCCGGAGTGTCGCCGGTGGCCGAGTACCACCGGGCCGCGCAACTCGCCCGGGACCTGCGGGGGCTGGCGGACACTGCCGCATTCGAGGTTCGCGCGAAGGAACTTGCTCAAAATAAAGAGGTTCGTGCCGCGTTACGGGAAGAGCGGGCCGAGGAAGACCGCTACTTCGAGGCGGCTGCGGCGTTCTACGAGCAGCGCGACGACCTCGCCGCGCTCAAAGGCCTGATTCAGAAGTGGACGAAGAAAGCCAATCTGCCGGAGGACACTACGGAGCGCCGGGTGGCCCGCCGCGTGCTGCACGGGGAGTTCGCGCATCTGGTGGAGAGCCGTTTTGACCTGGTGCCGAAGAAAAAGTACGCCGAGTTCGCCGCCCGGCTGGAATTGGCGGCCACCATTTTGCCGCCCCGCCCGGCCGCCTGGTTCGAACTCGCCCAGATCCGGGCCTTGCAGGGAGAAACGGGGCGGTCGCTGGACGCCCTGGAGCGGGCGATCGGAGAGGGATTCCGGAACCGTGCCGCTATCCTGCAATCCCGCGAACTCGATTCCGTGCGCCAGGAAGCGCGGTTTGCCGCCCTGCTGGCCCGGATCCCCTAGGGTCTTCGCCTTGACTTTCGCCGTCGGGGTATTCTATCGTGGCTGTTCGATTTACGCGCGCGATCCTAGCGTCTTTTCTTATGGCTGAGCAATCTCCGAGCGGCATCCAGCCCGTGGACACACTACTCGAATCCACGCTGGACAGCGTCGACACTGCCGAGGCAACCACCTTGGCCATGGCCGAAAAGCTTGGCTTTGATGAAGACGACCTGCACAAGATCGGCATGGCTGTCCGGGAGGCCATGGTGAACGCGGTAGTGCATGGCAACCGGTACAGCGCGCGGAAGAAGGTGCATTTCTCGGTCTCGCCCGCCGGCGGCGCGCTGACCATCGAGATCGGGGATGAAGGGGAGGGGTTTGACCGGGCGAAGCTGCCGGATCCGCTGGCCGAGGAGAATCTCCTGCGGCACTCCGGACGCGGCTTGCTCTTGATCGAGGCGTTCATGGACGAATGCAGTGTCCGGCAGCGCACGCCGAACGGCACCGCCGTCCGCATGGTGAAGCGGATCGCATCCGCGAGCGGTTCTTAAGGGTTTCTCGAAGTCTTTCAAGCTGGGGAGGATACTTCTGTGAGCGTGAAACTTACCACGCGGCAAGTCAACGATGTCACGGTGATTGACGCCGTCGGACGGATCACTTTGGGAGAGGGCGCGAGCACGTTTCGCGATACCATTCGCGACATGGCTCAGGGCGGCCACAAGAAGGTCCTCCTGAACCTGAGCGAGATCTCCTACATCGATAGTTCGGGAATCGGGGAACTCGTCTCCGGGTTTACTACGGTCACCAACCATGGCGGCAATCTGAAGCTGCTCGGATTGTCCAAGCGGGTGAAGGATCTGCTGCAGATCACGAAGCTCTACACGGTGTTCGAGGTCTACGACGACGAGGCCGAGGCGGTTCGCAGCTTCGGCGCCTGACCGGTTTTTTTCAGCCCGCTGTGCATTTCTTCGGAGATTTCCGGCGGGCTGAAACGACTTCTTCATCGGAGGGCGAATTCCGGCCGAGCGGATCGGCCGGGCGCTCCGGATTTCTCAGCCGCCCGCGGGGTCCGCGGGCCTGCCGGAAGGAACTGCGGCACCGCGATGAATGAAGCACGATCCGTAACCGTAATCCTCGCCGAGGAGTGGACGCTCGTCCGCGAAGGATTCGCCCGCCTGATCGAAGCGGACACGCGTTTCCGCATCGTCGCGCACGCCAGCGAGGGAGCGCAGGCGCTCCGGCTGGTGGAGACGCTGCAACCCTCCGTGGCCGTGGTGGACCTGAACCTCCCTGATCTTTTCGCTCTGGAAGTGATCCGTCGCGCTTCGGTGGTCTCGCCCGCCACCAAGATGATCGTGCTGTCGACGCGCCGGGACCGCAAGACCGTGGTGGAAAGCCTCCGGGCCGGCGCCAGCGGCTTCGTCCTGAAGTCCTCGCACGGGCACCAGTTGGTGGAAGCGATCGGCCAGGTGATGGAGGGCGGCATCTACGTCTCGCCGGCCCTGGAACTGAACAAGATCTTTACGCCGGACGCCCGCAACCAGCAGGACGATCCGCTGGATGCTTTGAGCGCCCGGGAGTTCCAGGTGTTTTCGCTGCTGATCGACGGAGTGCGCGCGAAAGAGATCGCGGCGCGCCTGGAACTCAGCCCGAAGACGGTGGATACCTATCGCGCCAGCCTGATGCGGAAGCTCGACATCCACGACGTGGCGGGGCTGGTGAAATTCGCCATCCAGCGCGAAATCATCAGCATGCACCAGTAGCCGGGCCGGTTCAATCGCAGCGCAGGGACCGGAGCGGGTCCGTATGCGAGGCGCGGAGCGCCGGGCCGAGCGTCGCCAGGACGCTCACTGCCAGCAGCGCTACCGGCACCCCGAGCAGCAGCGCTGGATCGCGCGCCGGAACGAACGCCAGCAAGCCGCGCAGCGCCGGCCCCGCCGCCGCCGCCAGCCCCAGGCCCGCCACCAGGCCCGCTACCGTCCGCACCAGTCCGTGGCTCAAAACTTCGCGCAACACCGTTTCGCGGGAGGCGCCAAGCGCCATCCGGATGCCGATCTCGCGCTGCCGGCGGCTCACCGCGTACGCGACCACGGCGTAGAGTCCGCTGGCGGCGAGCACCAGGCCCAGTGCCCCGAGGACGCTGACCACCTTGGCGAGCAACCGCGGCACGAACAAGCCGCCCTCCTCGAAGTGATGCCGCATGGCCATGGTGTCTTCCACCGGCAGGTCCCGGTCGATCCGGCGGACCGCCGGCAGCAGTTCGGCCGCCAGCGCATTTTCGTCGCCGCGGGTCAGCACGTGCAACGTCATGCGCGGAATGTAGACCTGCCCGAAGGGCAGATACAAGAAAGGCGAGGGCGGCGTGTTGATCTCCGAGGGCTTGCTGTCCCGCGCGATGCCGACCACTTCGCGCCAGACGCCGCTTACCTTGATCCGCCCGCCGAGCGCGCTCCGGCCCGGCCAGTAGCGCGCCGCCAGGAACTGATTCACGATCGCCACCGGCGCCGAACGCTCGCCGTCCCGGCGGTCGAAAGCGCGCCCTTCGACCACCGGCGTGCCGATGACGTCGAAGTAATCCTCGCCCACGACGTTGCTGTCGACGATCAGCGGCGGTTCCTCGGGGCGGCGCACGAAGCCTTCGATCTCGGCGCCGCGGGCGGAGCTCAGCGCGCCCATCGGCACGATCTCGGCCAGCGCGGAACGGTCCACGCCGGGCAGGGCCGCCGCTTGCTCCTGAATGCGGCGATAGAGCTGGCGCGCCTCCTCCTCGGGGTAGCCGGCGAGGCCCGGGTCGAAGGTCATCAGCAACAGGCCCCGGGTGCGGAAGCCGGGGTCGCAGGCGAGCGCGGCCCGGAAATCCTTCACCAGCAGTCCGGCTAGGATGAGCAGCGCCGTGGAGCCGGCCACCTGGCCGGCCACCAGCAGGTCCCGCAGGTGCCAGCGGCGGGAAGGTCCGGCGCCGAGTGCGTCGCCGGTCTTCAGCGAATCCACCACCCCCGCTCGCGCCGCGCGGAACGCGGGCGCCAGCCCGAAGGCGAGGCTCGCCAGCAGGGCCAAGCTGAGGCTGAAGGCCAGCACGCGCCCGTCCAGGCGCACAGCGATGCCGATGGGGACGGTAGTTGGCAGGCGGATGGCCGCCAGCCACTGGATGGCTGCCCAGCCGAGCGCGAGGCCGCCGGCGGCGCCCAGCGCCCCGAGCAACAGGCTCTCGGTAAGCATCTGGCGGATCAGGCGCGCCCGGCCGGCGCCGATCGCCGCGCGGACCGCGATCTCCCGGGTGCGGGCGCGGGCCCGCGCCAGCAGCAGGTTCGCCACGTTGGCGCAGGCAATGGCGAGCACTACCAGGGAAAGCGCCAGCAGCAGGCTCAGCAGCACCGCCTCCTCCGGCAGGCGCGCGAGCCGCGACGCCAGTTCCGGCTGCAGGGTGAAGGCCAGATCCTTGTTCGTTTCCGGATACGCCGCCGCCAGACGCCGGCCGAGTGCGGCCAGCTCCGCTTCGGCCATGGGCAGAGAAAAGCCCGGCCGCAGGCGGGCGAACGTCAGCAGGTTCCGGTGATCCCGCTTGTGAGGATCGTTCTCCCGGAGCATGCCCTGGCGCCGCAGGATGCCGGCGGGCGCGAACAGATCCTCACCCACGAACCGGTGCAGCCCAGTGAAGCCGGCGGGCAGCACGCCGAGCACCGTGAACTCCCGCTTGCCGATCCAGACGCCCCGGCCCACGATGCCGGGGTCCGCGCCGAACTCCGCGCGCCACAGCCGGTCACTCAGCAGCACCACCGGCTGGTCCTGTTCCTCGGCCGCGAAACACCGCCCCAGCGCCGGTTGGATCCGCAGGATCCCGCAGAGATCGCCGTGGACCGCGCGTCCCACCTGCCCGCGCGCGGGCGTTCCGGGCGCGCGGGACAGGGCCAATTGGACATTGTGCGTCGCCAGCGGCGGGAGGATCGCCTGCACGCTCTGCCCGACGTCCCGCACATCGGGCAGCGAGAAGGCCGAGCGGCTGTCCGCCGGCGAGCCGGTGAAAAGCTGCAGCAGGCCGCCGGGATCCCCGATGGGCAGCGGACGCAGCAGCAGCGCGTCGGCGAAGCTGAACATCGCCGTGTTCGCGCCCACGCCGAGCGCGATCGAGAGCACGGCGGCGGCGGTCACCAGCGGGTTCCGCCGGAACATCCGCGCTGCATAGCGCAGGTCCTGGAGGATCTCGTCCGGCAGCCGCAGCCCGCGCGACTCGCGCAGGTGCTCGGCGAGCGCGGGGCGGCTGCCCAGCTCCAGCCGGGCCTGCCGCTCGGCCTCCGCGCGCGGCAGGCCCCGGCGCGCCAGGTCCGCGGCCCGCTCCTCTAGGTGGAAGCGCAACTCCTCGTCCATTTCCCGCTCGAAGCGGCGGCGGCGGACGAGCGGCGAAAGGCGGCGGAACAGGTCCATGGCTATGCTTCCTCCGGGTTCGCCGCCAGCACGGTCTGCATTGCCGCGGCGCGCCGGTTCCAGGTGTTGGTCTCCTCCGCCAGACGCCGCCGGCCTGCCGCGGTCAACTCGTAGAACTTCGCCCGCCGGTTGTTTTCCGAGGTGCCCCATTCGGTGGCCAGCAACCCCTGATGTTCCAGGCGATACAGCGCCGGATAGAGCGCTCCCTGCTCGATGGCGAAAGCGCCGCGCGAGATCTGCTCGATGCGCAGCAGCACGCCATAGCCGTGCAGGGGGCCGAGGGAGACCGCTTTGAGGATCAGCAGGTCGAGGGTTCCGGGCAGCAGGGGCGAGGGATCCGGCATGGGCCTCCTAAGTTCCTTAGGAAAGCTTACCCGGACTCTCCTAACCTGTCAAGGAGAGCGCGCTCCGGCTATCGTTTTCCCGGCTCCGCGAGCAGCCCCGTCTGATTGAGGATGATCACGTCCACGCGGCGGTTCCGGGACCGGCCTTCTTCGGTTTCGTTGTCCGCGACCGGCGCGGAGTCGGCGTAACCGCCGATGGAGAGCCGCAGGCGTTCGACGCCGAAGCTGCCGGAGAGCAGGTCCAGCACGGCGATGGCGCGCGCGGCCGAGAGTTCCCAGTTGGAGCGAAAGCGCGCCGTCCGGATGGGGATCGAGTCGGTGTGGCCTTCCAGCCGCACGGGGTTGGGCACGCGCGCCATCGCGTGGGCCACTTTTTCCAGGCTGGCCAGGGCGTCCGGCGAGATCGTGTCCTCGCCCGAAGGGAACAGCGCGGCCTGCTTGAAGCTCACCACCAGACCCCGCGCTTCCATACGGACCTCGATGCGCCCGGCTTCGATCTCCTTCTTCAGTTCCTCGGAGAGGATCTTGAGCGAGGGCAGCAGTTCGGCGAGTTCGCCGGCCGGTTTCTTGCCGGCCTCCGTGCGCTCCGCGCCACCTGGGCCTTTCCACATGGCGTTACCGGGACCCTTGCGGTCCGGCGCGCCGCCCAGGATCGCGGCCAGGGCTTGCGGGGCGAAGCCGCCTTCGTGGATCGCCTTGCGGATCGAATCCGATACCTGTTGGGCGCGGCCCCGATCGGCCTGGGAGGAAGCGAACATCACCACGAAGAACGCGAAGAGCAGCGTGATGAAGTCCGCGTAGGAAACCAGCCACCGCTCGTGGTTTTCCTGCCGCGCATGCTTGTTGCGCCGGATCATCGGCCTCCCTTCTCTCGCGGATCTACGCTTCTACCGGACGCCCCGCCGGACGGTCGGCCTTGCGGCGGCGCCGTTCCGGCTCCGCCGCCACGAAGGCCCCGAGCTTTACCGCGATCAGCTTCGGATTCAGGCCCTCGAGAATGCCCGCCACACCCTCGATGATCAGTTCCTTGCGCTGTGCCTCGAGCTGCGCCCGCGCCTTGATCTTGTTCGCGGCGGGCAGGAACAGCAGGTTCGCCGCGGCCACGCCGTACACGGTCGCCACGAACGCCACCGCGATGCCGTGCCCCACCGCGTCGATGTTGGCCAGGTTCTTCATCACCTGGATCAGCCCCATCACCGCACCGATGATCCCGATGGTGGGCGAGAAGCCGCCCGCCGCTTCCCACGCGCGCGCCTCCGCCTCGGCATGCTGCTCGGCGAGCGCGATGTCGAGTTCCAGCAGCTTTCGCAGGTCCTGCAGGTCCGTGCCGTCCACCGCGAGGGTCAGGGCTTTCTGGATGAACGGGTCCAGGCTCTGCAGCGCGTCATCCTCGAGCGAAACCAGGCCGCTCTTGCGCGCCTTGGCGGCGAGCGCGAGAATCGTTTCGATCAGCTCCGCGGGGCGGTCCTGAGGGACGAAGAACACCTCCCGCAGCCGGCGCACCGCGCCGCGCAGGATCGGCCACGGCGTGCTCACCAGCACCGCGCCGCTGGTGCCGCCCAGCACGATCAGCGCCGCCGTCACCTGCGTGATGTCCTTTAGCTCGCCGCCCTCCAGCAGCAAGCCTCCTACCACCCCCACCAGCGACAGGCAGAGTCCGGCGAAGGAGCCCCAGTCCGGCCGCAGGGACTTAAGGGCCATGCCAGCCTCCGGCAATCGACCGCCGGAACTCCCGCACCCGGCTGAGAATGTCGGCCGCTGTCTCCAGCACCACGAACTTCTGGCCGTTCGTCAACGTGATCACGGTATCCGGCGTAACCTCCACGTGTTCAATCAGATCCGAGTTCAGCAGGAACGGAACGCGATTGATCCGGGTAAGCTCGATCATGGCGGGTGCCCGATTACTCGTATCGGCCAGCCGTACGAAAGTCCCGCCGCGAAACTCGGGCGCAAACTTAGGCCCTTCCCGCCGAGAAGTTATCCATGGCTGGAACGACACCCCTGCTCGCTCGCCAGATCCTCGCTCAGATCGCCCGGGGCTGCCGCCCGGCGCGGCGGCAACCGGCCCGGCCGGCCGGCCACGACACCCTGGACGAGGAACGGCGGGAGGTGCTGGATGCGGCCCTGGCGATCCTGCGGTCCGCACGCGCGGGTCCGGACTTCATTACCGCCTGTCACTTAATGGAACATCTCGCCGCCCAGCCGGACGGCCCGGTTACTGCAACATCGCGGCGATCTCGATAAGCTCCTGCCGGATCTTGTCGAGCGCCGCCGCCGGCAGGTCCCCGAACAGCGAACCCTGCGGCTCGCCCTTCGGCGCCGCTTTCGCCGCCTTCTGCCGCTTGCCCGCGGGCTTCACCACCTCAAGCGGCCGCGCCCGGTTCTCCAGAAACTTCCGCGCCCCCTCGATGGTGTACCGCTTCTCGTAGAGCAGGTGCTTAATCTCCAGCACCATCTCCACGTCCTTGCGCCGGTACAGCCGGTGTCCCGTCCCCGACTTCTTCGGCCCCAGGTTCTGGAACTCGGTCTCCCAGAAACGCAACACATAAGGCTTAATGCCCGCCAGGCGGGCCACTTCTCCGATCCGGAAGTACAGCTTGTCGGGGATCTCGGGATGGGGCGTCGGCTCTATGGCGGAATCCAGCATTTCTCGTAGCGCTCGGAAAACGATACCCTCATATTGTAGTGGCAGTCCTCGCCGGAATCCATCCTGTTCGTGAAGCGCTGCTGGCGGGCCAGCCGGTCGACCGCGTCCTGGTCGCCCGCGGCGCCGGCGGCGCGCGCCTCCAGGAGATCGTCGACCTCTGCCGCGTGCACAAGGTCGCGCTGCGCTTCGAGCCGCGGGACCAACTGGACCGGGCCGCGCCGGGCGTGCCGCACCAGGGCGTGGTCGCCTTTGCGGCCGCGCAGAAGTACGCCGCGCTCGAGGATATCGACGGTCCCGTAGTGGTGCTGGACGGCGTCGAGGATCCGCATAACCTGGGGGCCATCGCCCGCACCGCGCACGCCGCCGGAGCCAGCGCGCTGGTGATCCCCGAACGGCGTGCCGCCGGCCTCACGGAGACCGTCACCAAGGCGGCCGCCGGGGCGCTGGCGTATCTGCCGGTGGTGCGGGTGAAGAACCTGAACCGGGCGCTCGAGGACCTGAAGGAGCGCGGCTATTGGATCTACGGGCTCGACGAGCGCGGCGCCGCGGTGTACTCGGACGTCGCCTATGCGTCGCCGGCCGCGTTCGTGCTGGGCGGCGAAGGCCACGGCCTGCACGAGCAGGTGGCGAAGAAGTGCGATTTTCTGCTGCGGATCCCGATGGCGGGGGCGGTGGCGTCGCTCAACGTGAGCGTCGCCGCAGGCATTGTGCTGTTCGACTGGCGGCGGCGCCAGCCCTGAGGCCTACACGCCCCAGCAGTACTCTTCGATCACCTTCTCGACCGAGGCGTCGTGTTCGGCCAGGCGCATCAGCTCCAGCTTGATGGCGTCCACCATGGCGAGCCAGCTCGCGTGGATCACGTTGTCCGAGATCCCCGCCGTCACCCACCGCCGCCGGTCGTCCGACCACCCGACCAGCACCTGCGCCCGTCCGGCCGTGCCCTCGCGCGCGTCGATGATGCGCACCTGGTAGTCCGTCAGGTGCACCTGGGCGATCGCCGGGTAGCGCCCCGCCAGGCACTGGCGCAGGCACACGTCCAGCGCGTTGATGGAGCCGTGGCCGTGCGCGGTGGCCGCGTATTCGTTGCCCTGAATGGAGATGCGCACCGCGGCCGAGCTTTCCGTCGAGCGCGTGCGCGTCATGCGCGTCGACACTTCGAAATGCTCCACCTCGAAGAACCGGACCCCGGGGTTCAGCGCCTCCCGGATGATCAGCTCCAGCGTCCCGTCGGCCTGCTTGAGGTCGTAGCCCTCATGCTCCAGTTGCTGGATCAGGTCCCTCAGTTCGCGGCGCGCGCGCGCGTCCAGCCTCTCGGCCAGGTGCGCGGCGCCGTGCGGGTGGATGCGCCACAGCGCGGCGACGTCCGGATCCTCGGGATAGTTGTACGTGATGCTGCCCATACCTTACCGCGCAGCTCCCGCGGGAACTCCGCTCTCCTTCTTTTTCTTCTTGAGGAACGACATCATGCTCCGCAACTCCTCGCCGACGCGCTCGATCTGCGAATCCTGCTGCGCTTTCCGCAGGGCCAGGAATTTCGCGCGGCCGGCTCGGTTCTCCGCCATCCATTCTCGCGCAAACGTGCCGTCCTGCACTTCTCCGAGGATCTTCTTCATCTCCTGCTTGGTCTCGGCGGTCACCACGCGCGCGCCGCGCGAGTAGTCGCCGTACTCGGCTGTGTCGGAGATCGAGTAGCGCATGTAGCTGAGGCCGCCCTCCTGAATCAGATCGACAATCAGCTTCAATTCGTGCAGGCACTCGAAGTACGCGATTTCCGGCGCGTAGCCCGCCTCCACCAGCGTCTCGAAGCCCGCCTGAATCAGCGCGCTCACCCCGCCGCAGAGCACCGCCTGCTCGCCGAACAGGTCGCTTTCGGTCTCCTCGCGGAACGTCGTCTCGATCACGCCGGCCTTGAGACACCCGAGCGCCAGCGCGTAGGCCAGCGCGTTCTCCAGCGCCTTGCCGCTTGCGTTCTGGTGCACGGCGACCAGCCCCGGCACCCCAACGCCCTCGGTAAACAGCTCGCGGACCCGGTGTCCCGGCGCCTTCGGCGCCACCATGCTGACATCCACGCCCGCCGGCGCCTGGATCTCGCCGAAGTGGATGTTGAAGCCGTGCGCGAACATCAGCGTCTTGCCGGGCGTCAGGTGCGGCGCGATGTCGTTGCGGTAAAGATCGCCCTGGATGTGGTCCGCCACCAGGATCATGATCACGCCGGCCGCCGCGGCCGCTTCGGCCGTGCTCAGCACCCGGAGCCCCGCGTCCTCGGCCTTGGCGCGGCTGGCGCTGCCGGGATACAGTCCGACCACCACGTCCACGCCGGAATCGCGCAGGTTCAGCGCGTGGGCATGGCCCTGGCTGCCGTAGCCGATGATCGCCACGGTCTGGTTCTTCAAGAGCGAAAGATCGCCGTCTTTTTCGTAGAATCTGCGAGGCATGTTAGCGGGCGGCTCCTTTGGGTTTATCGGGCAGCGGGGTGATGCTCCGGCTCGTGGGCTTCGGAGCGGATTTCCTTGGGTTTCGACAGCTTCAGGCGCTTGGGCTCCAGCGGTACGGCCACCATGCCCGAGCGGGTGACTTCGATTTCGCCGTAGTGGCGCATGATGTCCACGAATTCGTCGAGCTTCTCGCCCTCGCTCGTGACCTCGAGGACGAATCCGTCGGGCGAGGAATCGATGGCGCGCGCGCCGAAGATCTCGGCCTCTTTGAGAATCGCGGCCCGGCTGGGATGCGGCGCCCGCACGCGCAGCAGCATCAGCTCCCGGCGCGCGGAGGGCTCTTCGGTGAGGTCGGAGGCCTGCAGCACGTTCACCAGCTTGTTCATCTGCTTGATGAGCTGGGCGCGCTGCTGCGGCTCCACGTCCACCACGATGTTCATGCGCGACAGCCCCGGCTCCGTGGTGCGGGCCACCGTCAGGCTGTCGATGTTGTAGCCGCGCGCCGTCAGCAGTCCGGTGACGCGCATCAGCGCGCCGGGCTTGTCTTCCATCAGCAGCGAGATCAATTGCAGCATCTGGGTTAGGCCTCCACCGGCTGCGGCGGGCGCAGCACCATTTCGTTGATCGCGGCGCCCGCGGGCACCATCGGGAAAACGTTCTCGAAAGGCGTCACTTTGACGTTCAGCAGGTAGGGGCCCGGCGAGGCCACGGCTTCCTGCAGGGCGGACGCGAGGTCCCGCGGGTGTTCGATGGTGCGTCCCGGGAAGCCGTACGCTCCGGCCAGCTTCTCGGCGTCCGGGAAGCAGTCCAGCTCCACCTGGCTGAGGCGGTTGTTATAGAACAGCTCCTGCCACTGGCGCACCATGCCGAGGTGCCCGTTGTTCATGACGATGATCTTCACCGGCAGGCCGTGGCTGGCGATGGTGGCGAACTCCGGGATCGACATCTGGAACCCGCCGTCCCCCACGATCGAGAACACCAGCTTGTCCGGCCGCGCAAACTGCGCCCCGATCGCGCTCGGCAACCCGAAGCCCATCGACCCCAAGCCGCCGGAGTTTACCCACAGGCGCGGATGATGGAACCGGATGAACTGCGCGGCCCACATCTGGTGCTGGCCGACGTCGGTGGTGACGATCGCCTCGCCGCCGGACAGGCGGTCGATCTCGTGCATCAGGTGCTGCGGCTTGATCTCGTCCTTCGAGAACTCGGGCGTCAGCGGATGCTCTTCCCTCCAGCCGCGCACGCGCCCCCACCAGGCCCGCCGCGCCGCTTCCTGGCGCGGACGCTCGGCGGCGGCGGTCTCGCGCAGCGCCTCGTTCATCTTCTTCAGCACGCGCTTCACGTCGCCGACGATCGGCATGTCCGCCACGCGGTTCTTCGAGATCTCCGCCGGGTCGATATCCACGTGGATCACCTTGGCGTGCGGCGCGAAGGCCGACAGGCGTCCCGTCACGCGGTCGTCGAACCGCGTGCCGAGCGCGATCAGCAGGTCGCACTCGGTCATGCCCATGTTGGCGGCGTAACTGCCGTGCATGCCGGGCATGGAGATGAAGTTCGGGTGTCCCGAGGGCAGCGCCCCGAGCCCCATCAGCGTGCAGACCGCGGGGGCGTCCAGCAGTTCCACCAGCTCGCGCAGGTCCTCGGACGCGCCCGCCGCCAGAATCCCGCCGCCCGCGTACACGAACGGACGCTCTGCTTCCCACATCATCTGCGCCGCGCGCCGGATCTGCCCGGCGTGGCCGTCCACCACCACCTTGTACCCCGGCAGGTGGATCGCGTTCACTGGCTGGTAATGTCCCTGCGCCTGAAAGACGTCTTTCGGAATGTCCACCAGCACGGGGCCCGGACGTCCCGACGCGGCAATGTGAAACGCCTCGTGGATCGTCTGCGGCAACTCGTCGATCTTCTTCACCAGAAAATTGTGCTTCGTGCAGGAGCGCGTGATCCCGAAGGTATCCGCTTCCTGGAACGCGTCGGAGCCGATCAGCTTGGTCGAAACCTGCCCCGTCAGCGCAACCACCGGAATCGAATCCATCATCGAATCCACCAGCCCGGTGACCAGGTTCGTCGCGCCCGGACCCGAGGTCGCGCAGCAAACGCCCACCTTGCCCGTTACCCGCGCATAGCCCGAGGCGGCGAACGCCGCGTTCTGCTCATGCCGCACCAGCACGTGCCGGATCGGGTGGTCGTACATCGCGTCGTAGAAAGGCAGGGTGACACCGCCCGGATAGCCGAACAGGATCTCCACCCGTTCGCGCACCAGGCATTCCAACAGCATTTTCGCGCCCGTCATATAGGTGTTGGTCTTCGCCGCGCTCATTCGTTGCCGTTTCTCCCAGAAGCAGTGGTCCAAAGAAAGGAAATGGCCACTGGCGGTTCGGGTTGCCCCGCCAGTGGCCAAGTCTTGGATATCTTTGGTCCGTTCAGGCGGGGTCGGTTGGTAGGACCCCAATAATAAGAACGGATACAAGGACGCTGAGTGAAAGGCCGAGCACCTGGTTGGGTGTGTTCCGAGACATCAGCGTCCTCAAGAAGAGTCTAGGGCAGAAGCCCGGCAAATGCAATACTGCTTTTCGATCAATATTTCTAATCTCAGGATTCCGTCGGGATTGGCTCCAGCGTCCACCGGGTCCGCAGCGCCTTGGTCGCGAGCCAGCCGAAACCGACCAGCAGGAGGGAGCGGGTGGCGACCTCGCGGCTCTCGGTGGCCGGGGGTGTCGCCGGGGCGGGATCGTAACCCATTGATTCCCAGGTGATTGCGAGTGCGGTGGGAGTGAGCAGCGGTTGAGCGGCGGCGCGCGCCTGGCTGGTGGCGAGCGCGAAGAGCAGGACCATCTGGGTGATTTGCCTCATCGGGTTCTCCTTGGAAGACCTTAGGACGCAGATCGGTGGATCCCCGGAAATACCTTAGGGGTCCGGCGCGCTCCTTAGGGCCGCCGGCATTCCGCGACCACCAGCCGGGGATGGACATGCTTATTCCGGGAGTTCATCGAGTTTGGCGAGCAAGGATCGTGTGGCCTCGGGGTGGGGCGCGAGGGCGGTGAACAAGAGGTTCTTGAGCTCGGGCCATTCGTGGTGGTTCAAGATGGAATCCCGTTCGGGCTCGCGGAACTCGGCGAGCGGGGGGAGTTCGTTTGGAAATTTTGATGTAAGTTCTTGGTCTGCGGGGTCTTGCCGCTCGCTCACGCTCGCGGCTCCGTTGGCGCCGGGGCTTTCAGGGCCGCGAGCGGGAGCGAGCGGCAAGTTGCGGGAGGGCGCCTCCATGCCGAAGGCGGCGGGGCGGAGGCGCTGGAGTTCGCGGAGGTGGCGGAGGTAGCTACGGCTGATGGCGACGCCGTAGCGGTGGAGCAGGTGGAGCACGCCATCGGGTCCGGCGTTCTGGATAAAGGCGCGGGCGAGGGGCGCGT
>CAYYID010000035.1:0-55719 GCA_964471915.1 uncultured Solibacteraceae bacterium
CGAACGGCAGCTGTCCCCTTCGGCCCGTGTCTCAAACCCCGCCGCAGTCCAGGGGTCTGCCCCGAACTGACCCCGTTCGTTCCGGCGGGACGCTCCGCGCCCCGGCGCGTCAGGTATATTTCTAGAGACTCATGCCCCCTTTTGCGCCACGCCCCCTGGGGCGCACCGGACTGTCCGTGGGACCGATCGGCTTCGGCTCCAGCTACGGCGTCCCCGCGCGCGCCATCGAGCGCGCCGTGGAAGCCGGTTGCAACTACCTGTGCTGGGGCAGCATCCAGCGCGGCGGGATGGCCGAGGCCATCCGGCGCCTGCCGCGCGAGCGCTTCCGCCTGACGCTGTGCAGCTATTCGCGCATCCCCGCGCTGATGCGCCGGGGCGTCGAGAAGGACCTGCGGGAGCTGAACTGTCCCTACGCCGACGTGCTGCTGCTGGGCTGGTGGAACGGACCGGTGTGGCGCGCCGTGCTGGACGCCGGCCGCGAACTGCAGCAGCGCGGCCTGGCGCGGCACCTGGGCCTGTCGACGCACCACCTGCCGTTTCTGGAAGCCGCGGATCCGGCGGTGGAGGTCTACCACTTGCGCTACAGCGCCGTGCACACCGCCGCCGAGCGCGAAGTGTTTCCGAAGCTGGCCGCGCCGAAGCCGGGCATCGTCGCCTTCACCGCGACCAGTTGGGGACGCCTGTGCAATCCGCGCAAGACGCCGCCCGGCGAACGGACCCCGACCGCGACCGACTGCTACCGCTTCGCGCTTTCGCAGCCCGCCGTGGACCTGTGCATGACCGGCCCGGCCGACGAAGCGCAGGCCGAGGCGGCGGTGCGCGCCGCCGGGCAGGGTCCGCTGGATGCGGAGGAGCTGGCGTGGATGCGCCGGGTAGGCGCCGGAATCCGCGGCCTGTAGGGCGACGCACCTGAGTAGACAGCGGAGAATCGCGGGTCCTACAATTGCATGTGCCTGGGAACCGGGCCACGCAAGATGAACGTATCCGTCAAAGGCAAGTACGCGTTGCAGGCGATTTTCGATCTGTCGCTGCAACCGCCCGGGGAGCCGGTGAAGATCGCCGACATCGCGCGGCGCTGGGACATTCCGCAGAAGTTCCTGGAGCTGATCCTGGCGAGCCTGAAGCAGGGCGGGTTCGTGGAGTCCCGGCGCGGCGCGGACGGCGGCTACCGGCTGGCGCGCCCGGCGGACACGATCACCGCGGGCGAGGTGTTGCGGTACGTCGAAGGGCCGCGCAACGGCCGCGGCGCCCGCCAGAAGACCGCGGATCCGCTGGGCCGGATGTGGGAGCGCGTGGAAGGGGCGGTCTCCGCCGTGGTGGACCAGACCACGTTCGCGCAGCTCGCAGACGAATGGCGGGCGGCGCAGTCGCAGTACGTGCCGAACTGGGAAATCTGACGCACCACCGCGCGGTGGACAGCGGCGCGCGGCGAATCCTACAATTGCAGGAGCCTGACGCGGCGGGCCGCGATGGGGGAGCCTCCAAGTGATCTTTCAGGACAATTCGCTAAGCATCGGCCGCACGCCGCTGGTGCGGTTGAACCGCGTGACGGACGGCGCGGGCGCCACCGTGCTGGCGAAGATCGAGGGACGCAACCCGGCTTACTCGGTGAAGTGCCGCATCGGCGCGGCGATGATCTGGGACGCGGAGGAGCGCGGGGTCCTGCGGCCGGGCAAGGAACTGATCGAGCCCACCAGCGGCAACACGGGCATCGCGCTGGCGTTCGTGGCGGCGGCGCGCGGCTATCCGATCACGCTGACCATGCCCGAGACCATGTCCATCGAGCGCCGCAAGGTGCTGCGGGCGTTCGGGGCGAAGCTGATCCTCACCGAAGGGCCCGCGGGCATGGCGGGCGCCATCGCGCGCGCCGAAGAGACCGTCGCGTCGGATCCGGACCGCTATGTCCTGCTGCAGCAGTTCCAGAATCCGGCCAATCCGGCGATCCACGTGAAGACCACGGGACCGGAGATCTGGGACGACACCGGCGGCAACGTCGACGCCTTCGTGGCCGGGATCGGCACGGGCGGAACGATCACCGGCGTCTCGCGGTACTTCAAGCAGGTGCGCGGGAAGGCGATCGTGTCGGTGGGCGTGGAGCCGGCCGCGAGCCCGGTGATCGCGCAGAGCCTGCGCGGGGAGTCCTTGAAACCGGCGCCGCACAAGATCCAGGGGATCGGCGCGGGCTTCCTCCCCGGAACCCTCGACCTCGCGATGGTGGATCGCGTGGAACAGGTGAGCAACGAGGAAGCGATCGACATGGCGCGGCGGCTGGCGCGCGAGGAGGGCCTGCTGAGCGGGATCTCGTGCGGGGCGGCGACGGTGGCGGCGGTGCGGCTGGCGCGCGAGCCGGAGTTTGCGGGCAAGACGATTGTGGTGGTGCTGCCCGACTCGGGCGAGCGCTACCTGACTTCGGCGCTTTTCGACGGCCTGGTGGGCGATTGATGTCGATTGCGCGGCCTTTCCTTCGTTGAAGGAGTGAAAGGAAGGCTCGAATGCCTCAATACATCCTGATGTTGCACGAGCCGGCAGAAGGGCTGCCGGCGGGACTGAGTCCGGAAGAGATCCAGGGGATCATCGAACGCTACAAGGCGTGGCGGGAGTCGCTGGGCGCGCGGGGGTTCCTCGCCGGCGGGGAGAAACTGCGCGACGGCGAGGGCCGGGTGCTGCGGCGCGCCGGGGGGCGCGTGACGGTGACCGACGGACCGTACACGGAAGCCAAGGAAGTGATCGGCGGCTTCTTCACCCTGCAGTGCGCGAGCTACGAGCAGGCGATGGAACTGGCCAACGACTGCCCGCACCTGGAGTTCGGTGCGATCGAGATCCGCGAAGTTGAACCCGTCTAACTCATCCGGGACCGCCGAGGTCCACGAACTGGTCGGCCATCTGTTCCGGCGGCAAGCGGGACAGATGGTCTCGACCTTGGCGCGCGTGTTGGGTCCGGCGCAACTGGACCTGGCCGAAGAAGTGGTGCAGGATGCGCTGGCGCGGGCGCTGGAGGTGTGGCCGTTCCGCGGCGTGCCGGCGAATCCGGCGGCGTGGCTGATCGAGACGGCGAAAAACCGGGCGTTGGACGCACTGCGGCGGCGCACGATGGCGGCAGGCAAAGCGGCCGAAATCGAACGGGCGCTGACGGACCGGCTCCGTCCGGGAGTCGCGCAGGCGCCGTTCGCCGACGATGAGCTGACCATGATGTTCCTGTGCTGTCATCCGGAGGTTCCGGACGACGCGCGGGTGGCGCTGGCGTTGAAGACGGTGGGCGGCTTCAGCGTGGCCGAGATCGCCCGCGGCCTGCTGGCGGAGCCGGCGGCGATCGCACAGCGGCTGGTGCGGGCGAAGCGCAGGATCCGCGATCTGGACTTCTCGTTCCCGGGTCCGGCGGCGTTGCCGGCGCGGCTGGAAGCAGTGCTGGCCGTGCTGTACCTGATGTTCAACGAAGGCTACACCGCGATGGCGGGAGAACGCCTGCTGCGCGAGGATCTGTGCGAGGAGGCGATCCGGCTGGCGGCGATGCTGGCGGAGCATCCGCTGACGGCGCGGTCGCCGGCGCTGGCGCTGCTTGCCTTGCTGCTGCTGCAGGCGTCGCGGTTCCCAGCGCGGATCGACGAAGCGGGCAACCTGCTGGTGCTGGCCGAGCAGGACCGCGCGCGTTGGGACCGCCGCCGGATTGCGGAAGGACTGCGCGCGTTGGACCGGGCGGCGTGCGGCGACGTGGTGAGCCAGTACCACCTGGAGGCGGGAATCGCGGCGGCGCACGCCGTGGCGGCGTCCCCGGGAGAGACCGCGTGGGACGAGATCCTGGAGTTGTACGACGAGCTGGCCGCGCGGTTCCCTTCTCCGGTGGTGGAGCTGAACCGCGCGGTGGCGCTGGCGAAAGTGCGCGGCGCGGCGGCGGGGCTGGCGGCCCTCGCCGCGCTGACCGAGCATCCGGCGCTGCGGCGTTACTACCTGCTGCACGCGGTGGAGGCGCAACTCCGGCTGGAGGCGGGGGATCCGGGGCAGGCGCGGGAGTGCTGCCGCCTGGCGCTGGCGCTGGAATGTTCCGCGCCGGAACGCCGGTTCCTCGAGCGGCTCCAGGAACAAAGTGAAAAGGCGAACGCCTGACGCGGAGAAAACCCGCGGCGGGCGCCCGCCTGCTTGAACGGGGATGTTGTCTTTGGGACGTCCCGAAGCGATCCCGGGTTTCGCTCGACTTCTGCCAGACTGTTAGCAACCGATGCACCGCCGGATCGAGTCGAGCGCGAACCGGGTGCTGCTGCGCGAGGCGGCGGCGTTCCTCGCGCGGCACGCTGCCCGGGAGCGGCTGGTGGTGGCGGCCCAGGCGGGCGCAGCCGCGGAACTGGTGCGCGAGGCGGCGGGCGAGGGCGCGGCGGGAATCCACCGGCTGACGCTGACGCAACTGGCCTTCGAGCTGGCGGCGCCCGAGATGGCGCGCCGCGGTTGGACCGCGGTATCGCGCCTGGGGCTGGAGGCGCTGGCGGCGCGGACGGTGGCGCTGGCCGCTGACCAGTTGACGTACTTCGCGCCAGTGGCGCGGATGCCGGGGTTCGCGGGCGCGGCAGCAAACACACTCGAAGAGTTGCGGCTGGCCGGAGTGACCGAGGCGCAGTTGCGCCGGCGCGGCGCCGGAGGTCCCGATCTGGCGCGGCTGCTGGCGGTGTTCACCCGCGAACTGGCCGAGCACCGCTTCGCGGACCGCGCGGAGCTGTTCACGATGGCTCGGGAAGCCGCGGAAGGCGCGCACCGTCTGCTGGGGATCCCGGTGCTGCTGCTGGATCCGCCGCTGCGGACGTTGCCGGAGCGGGAGCTGGCGGCGAAGGTGATCGAGCGTGCGCCGGAAGCGGTGACCGTGGCGCTGGCGAGCGAGGCTCCGGCGGCGCAGCGCGTGGAGGATCCGCCGGCGACTCGCCTGGAGCATCTGCGGCGCGGGCTGTTCGAAGCCGTGGTGACGCCCGCGCCGGACCAGGACGATAGCTTCGCGATGTTCTCGGCGCCGGGCGACGGGCTGGAGGCGGTGGAGATCGCGCGGCGGATCCTGGCGCTGGCGCGCGAGGGCGTGGGCTTCGACCGGATCGGGATCCTGCTCCGCAGCCCGGAGCGTTATCAGCCGCACATCGAAGAAGCGTTGCGCCGGGCCGCGATTCCGGGGTACTTCAGCCGCGGGTCGGCGCGCCCCAGCGTATCCGGCCGGGCGTTTCTCGCGCTGCTGCAGTGCGCCGCGGAGGGCGGCTCGGCGTCGCGGTTCGCGGAGTACCTGTCGCTGGGGGAGGTCCCCGAGGTGGACGAGGCGGGCGCCCCGCGGCGCGTGGTCGCGGAGTGGACGCCGCCCGCGGGCGAGTATCAGGAACCCGCGGCGGCGGAGGAACCCGCCGAGCCCCCGAGCGCCGCGTCACCCGAGCAGGCCGTGGCCGCCGGCACGCTGCAGACGCCCGCCGGATGGGAACGCCTGCTGGTGGATGCTTCGGTGATCGGCGGCGGGCCGGAACGGTGGCGGCAACGCCTGGCCGGGCTGCGCGAGGAGCTGACGGTGCAGCTCGCGGAGGCGGAACGAGCGGGCGAAGAGCGCGCGGAAGCGATCCGGCGGCAACTGGAGCGTCTCGCGCCGCTGGAGCGCTTCGCGCCTCCGGTGATCGAGGAGCTGTGGAAGCTGCCGCGGCGGGCGCCTTGGGGCGACTGGCTGGACGCGCTGGGAGCGCTGGCGGCGCTGGCGCTGCGCCGGCCGGAGCCGGTGCACGAGGTGCTCCACGAACTCGCGCCGATGGCGAACGTCGGTCCGGTGGCGCTCGACGAGGTGTCTCTGGTGCTGGCGCCGCGGTTGCGGATGCTGCGGCGGGAGCCGCCGGCGTCCCGCTACGGGCGGGTGTGGGTGGGCACCATCGAGGAGGCGCGGGGCCGCGCCTTCGACACCGTGTTCCTGCCGGGGCTGGCCGAGGGGATGTTCCCGCGGCGGCTGTTCGAGGATCCGCTGCTGCTGGACGCGGATCGCGCGGCGCTCTCGCCCGCGCTCGCCCTGCGGGAGCAGCGCGTGTTCGAGGAGCGGCAGTTGCTGCGCACGGCGGCGGCGGCGGCCGGCCGGAAGTTCATCGCGTCGTATCCGCGGCTGGAACTGGCGCAGGCGCGTCCCCGGGTGCCGTCGTTCTACGCGGTGGAGCTGCCGCGGGCCGCCGCCGGGCGCCTGCCGGAGCTGCGCACGTTCGAGCGCGAGGCGCGCTCGGCCGCGCCGGCCCGCCTGAACTGGCCCGCGCCCCGGGATCCGGCGGCGGCGGTGGACGACGCGGAGTTCGACCTGGCGGCGCTGGGCGCGCTGACGCTGCCCGGAGCGCTGGCCGTGAAGGGCGCGGCGCACTATCTGGTGGACGCCAGCCAGCCGCTCGCCCGGAACCTGCGCACGCGGTGGCGCCGGTGGCAGAAGCACTGGTCGGCGGCGGACGGCCTGGTGGATCCGGGCGCCGCGGAGCGCGAGATCCTGGCGGCGCACCGGCTGGCGGCGCGGCCCTACTCGGCGTCGGCGCTGCAGCAGTTCGCGGGCTGTCCGTACCGGTTCCTGCTGCACGCGATCCACGGACTGCGCCTCCGCGAAGCGCCCGCCGCGCTGGAGCGCATGGATCCGCTGACGCGCGGCAGCCTGTTCCACGCCGTGCAGTTCGCCCTGCTCACCCGGTTGCGCGCGGCAGGCTTGCTGCCGCTGAACCCGTGGCACCGCGAGCGCGTGCTGGCGCTCGCCGACGCGGAACTGGACCGCGCCGCCGAGGAGCTGGCCGGGAAGCTGGTACCCGCGCTGCCGCGCGTCTGGCGCAGCCAGATCGAGGATCTGCGGACGGATCTGCGCGGCTGGCTGCTGGAAGTGATGCAACTGGACGCCGACTGGACGCCCGCGCACTTCGAGCTGGCCTTCGGGCTGGCGCACCGCGAGGACGCCGATCCCGCCAGCCGCCCGGAACCGGTGCACGCGGTGGGCGCGCTGCTGCGCGGCTCTATCGATCTGGTGGAGAAGCACCGGACCCGCGACGTGCTGCGGATCACGGATCACAAAACGGGCAAGCCTCCGCAGACCATCCCGCGGTGGACCGGCGGCGGCAAGCTGCTGCAGCCGCTGCTCTACGCCGCCGCCGCGGAGAAGCTGCTGGGCACGCCGGTGGAAAGCGGACGCCTGTACTTCGCCACGCAGCGCGGCGCCTACACGCGGATCACCCTGACGGCGGACGCCAACGCGCGGCTGCGGCTGGAGCGGGCGCTGGCGGTGATCGACGGCGCGGTGGAGAGCGGCTTCCTGCCCGCCGCGCCGCAGGCCGGCGAATGCACGAACTGCGACTACGCGCTGATCTGCGGCCCATATGAGGAACTGCGCGTGAAGCGCAAACCGCAGGATCGCCTGGAAGACCTGCAAACGCTGCGAGGCTTGCCGTGACGCCGCGCGCGGGAACGCCCGATGAGCTGGCGCGGTGGCGGATCCGGGAGTCGCTGAACGAAAGCCTGGTGGTGGAGGCGGCAGCCGGCACCGGCAAGACGACGGAACTCGTGGCGCGCATCGTGGCCGTGCTCGCCTCGGGCAGCGCCCGCATCGAGCGGCTGGCGGCGGTGACCTTCACGCACAAGGCCGCGGGCGAGCTGAAGCTCCGGCTGCGGCAGGCGCTGGACGACGCCCGAGCGGCGGCCGCGGAGCCGGAAGTCCGGGAGAACCTCGAGCGGGCGCTCGCGCGCCTGGAAGAAGCTTCGATCGGCACCATCCACTCCTTCTGCGCACAGTTGCTGCGCGAGCGGCCGGTGGAGGCGGTGGTGGATCCGGCCTTCGAGGAGCTGCAGGAACTGGAGGCCGCGCGCCTGTTCCAGCGCGCTTTCCGGCGCTGGCTGGAGCGGCAACTGGAGGCCGATTCGCCGGCCCTGCGGCGAGCCTTCGCGCGCATGGCCTGGCCGGATTCGTGGGAGCAGGCCGAGCCGATCGGGCAGTTGCAGTTCGCGGCGAGGCGGTTGCTGGAGTGGCGGGACTTCACCACGCCCTGGGAGCGGCGGCCGTTCGACCGCGAGGCCGGCATCGACACCCAGGTGGGAGCGATCGCGGCGATCGCGGAGCTGGTGGCGCGAGCGCGCCGTGCCGACGATCCGCTGGCGAAGAACATGCAGCCGGTGGTGCGCATCCACCAGTGGATCACGCGGGCGGAGGCCGCCGCGCCGCGCGACTACGATCAGTTGGAAGCGCTGCTGGTGAAGCTGCCGCGCGACCTGCGGAAGGATTTCCGCAAGGGATCGGGCCCCTACGGCGACGGCGTGGAGCGGGAGCAGGTGCTGGAGCGGCGCGAGGCGCTGCTGCTGGCGCTCGACTATCTGCAACAGCATGCCGACGCGTCGCTGGCGGCAGGCCTGCGCGACGAGATGGCCCCGCTGCTCACCGAGTACGAGGAGCTGAAGCGCGGCGCCGGCAAGCTGGATTTCGTGGACCTGCTGCTGCAGGCGCGCAATCTGCTGCGGCGGCACCAGTCCGTGCGCGCGGCGTTCCAGGAGAAGTTCACGCATATCTTCGTCGACGAGTTTCAGGATACGGATCCGCTGCAGGCGGAGATCCTGCTGTTGCTGGCGGCGGAGGAGCCCGCCGAGGCCAATTGGCTGAAGGCCGCGCCCCGGCCCGGGAAGCTCTTCCTGGTGGGCGACCCGAAGCAGTCGATCTACAAGTTCCGCCGCGCCGACCTCATCCTGTACCGCGCGGTGCGGGATCACCTGGAGGCGGCCGGCGCGGGTTGCGTGGCGCTGCGCCGCAGCTTTCGCGCCGCTCCGGCGCTGCAAAACCTGGTGAACGCGGCTTTCACGACGGAGATGACGGGCTCCGTCGAAGCCGGGCAGGCCGACTACGTGCCGCTGGAGCCGTTCGCGCCGGCGATCCCCGGCCAGCCGCAGTTGATCGCGCTGCCGGTCCCGAAGCCGTATGGGTACCGCGATGTCACCAAGACGGCGATTCTTGCGAGCCTGCCGGGCGCGATCGTGGCGTTCACGGACTGGCTGGTCCGCGAGAGCGGGTGGCGCGTGCGAGACCCGGAGACCGGCGCGCTGGCGCCCCTGGAGGCGCGGCACATCGCGATCCTGTTCCGCCGGTTCGTGAACCTGGGCAAGGACTTGACGCGCGACTACGTGCGCGGCCTCGAGGAGCGGGGTCTCGCGCACCTGCTGGTGGGGTCCCGCTCGTTCCACGGGCGCGAGGAAGTGGAAACCCTGCGCGCGGCGCTGACCGCCGTCGAGTGGCCGGACGACGAGCTCTCGGTGTTCGCGACGCTGAAGGGACCGCTGTTCGCGCTGCCCGATGCTCTGTTGCTCCGCTTCCGGCACCAGCAACGCCGGCTGCATCCATTCCTGCCGGCGCCGGAGGATCCCGGCGGGCTGGCGCCGGTGTGGAGCGCGCTGGCGGCGCTGGCGGCGCTGCACCGGCGCCGGAATCGCCGCCCCTTCGCCGATACGGTGAACGAGCTGTTGGAAGCAGCGCGCGCACACGCGGGCTTCGTGCTGCGCCCCGGCGGACACCAGGTGCTGGCCAACGTGTCGCGCGTGGCGGACCTCGCGCGGAACTTCGAAACCAGCGGCGGGATCTCGTTTCGCGGGTTCGTCGAGGAGTTGGAGGCGCAGGCCGAGCGGACCGAGTCCGCGGAAGCGCCGGTGCTCGAAGAGGACGCCGACGGCGTCCGGCTGATGACCGTGCACAACGCGAAGGGCCTGGAGTTTCCCGTGGTGATCCTGGCGGACATGACGGCGCGGCTGTCGGTGGAACATCCCGAACGGTACATCGACACGGAGCGCGGCCTGTGCGCCACGCGCCTGCTGAAGTGCGCGCCGTGGGAACTGATCGACCGGGCGGCGGTGGAGGCGGCGCGGGAGGAGGCCGAGGGCGTGCGCGTGGCGTACGTCGCCGCGACGCGGGCGCGGGATCTGCTGGTGGTACCGGCCGTGGGCGACGGTCCGTACGAGGGCGGCTGGCTGCAGCCCTTGAACAAAGCGCTCTATCCGCGGCGGGAATCCTACCGGCACGCGGCCGCCGCGCCGGGATGTCCGGCGTTCGGAAGTTCGAGCGTGCTGGAACGTCCGCTGGGGCGGGAGCGCGAGGGCGACGCTTCAGTGCGGCCGGGGCTGCACCAGGCCGAGGGCGGCGGGCACGAAGTAGTGTGGTGGGACCCCGCGCTGCTGGAGCGTGTGGCGCCGCCGCTGCCGGGTTTGCAAAACGAGGATCTGCTGGCGCCCGACGAGTACGGCGAGGCGGCTCGCAGCCAGGAGCGTTATGCCGCCTGGCAGACCGCGCGCGCCGCGGCGCTGGAGAGCGGGCGCGCGGCGCGGTTCACGCTGCTGCAGCCGAGCCTGGCGGCGAACGATCCGCCGGGACCCGCGGCCGAGGTCGCGATCGTGACGGTCGCCGGGGACCGTGTGCGCCCCGGCGGACGCCGCTTCGGCACGCTCTTGCACGCGGTGCTGCGCGACGCGCCACTCGACGCGGACCGCGCCGGGTTCGAGCGCTGGACGGGCCTGCACGCGCGGCTGCTCGGCGCCACGGAGGCGGAGCAGGCCGGCGCGGTGGAGTGCGCGCTGGCGGCCTGGGGTACGCCGCTGCTCGCCGCCGCCCGCGCCGCCGAACGGGTGCACCGCGAGTTCCCGGTTACCGCGGCGTTTGGAGAGAACGGCGTGGTGGAGGGCGCGCTGGACCTCGCGTTCCTGAGCCAGGGGCAGTGGACGATCGTCGACTTTAAGACCGACGCCGATCTCGAAGCGCGGCGCACCGCGTACGAGCGGCAACTGCGCTGGTACGTGTTCGCGCTGCGGCAGGCCACCGGGCGTCCCGCGCAGGCGGTCCTGCTGGGTCTGTAGCGGTCAGGCTCGTTCGAACTCGTCGAGCGCCGCGATGATCGCGCGGCCCACGGGTTCGAGCAACGCAGCCGAGGTCACGCGCTCGGGCACATCGCCGGGGGCGTGGTGGTACGCGTGGCCGCCCGCGAACCCCCAGCAGCGGTAGCCGCGCTGGGCGATCGCCGCGAGTTCGCCGATCGGCTGTTCCGTGAACTGGGGCTTCAGCCCGGCCACGCCGGCGAAGGCGCGGTCCAGGCGCGGTGTCCAGTCGCGGTGGTTGGTCAACAGGCGGCGCGATGCGGCGGCGCGGTCCAGCCGCTTCGGACCCTCGGGTCCCCGCTCGAATTCGTAGGCGGCGATGCCGGCTCCCAGATGCAGCCAGGTGTGGACGGCGTCCGGCTTGGGCGCATGCTTCTCCAGAAAGCTGCGGATCCCGGCGCCCCGCAGTTCGTGACCCGAAGAACCCACGAACAGGTACCGCGCGTTCTGCTCGCGGTGGCTCGCCCACCGCGCGACACCGAGCCACAGCGCCACGCCGCCGCCGCGCTCTCCCGCGCAGCGGAACCAGCCGGAATAGGGCGTCGAAACCACGATCAGCCGCTCGCCCTGGCCCACCGTGCCGATCACCTCGCGAGCCTCCGCGCGCGGGTTGTAGCGGCCTTCAATGACGATCTCCGCTTCCCCGCGCCCGCGGATGCGAGCCTCGGCATCGAGGCCGATCAGGACGATCGGGACGGGCCACGCGGGTCCGTCGGGGATCATCCAGTTCAGGGCGATCAGCTCGCCGGAAACCGACGGCGTCACCGCGATGATGCCCGCCGCGCCGCCGTCGAGCAACGGCTGGAGCGCTTCGACATGCCCGGTCTGCGGCGTGATGGACGCGCCCGCCACCGGCACGCGCAGCATCGCGATCCGGCCCCGGACCTCCACGCCTTTCTCGTACGCCACCAGCGGTCCCTTGGCCGTGCCGGCGCGCGGCATCCACATTGGAAAGGCGGCGATGGGCTTGCCGTCGACCCGCAGGCCGCACTGGTCGACGAAGAACTGCGGCACGGTAAAGGTGTTGCGCCGAGGCTCCACGCCGACGCCCTCGAACTGCCCCGCCAGCCAGTCGGCGGTCTTCAGATCGACCGGCGTGCCGGTGCGGTGCTCGCCCAGATCGCAATAAGCCTGGACGTCGGCGTACAGCCGCTTTCCCGAAAGGAAGCCCTGAGGATCGAGTTCCGGCATGACCGGAGCATATCAGGACGCCTTGACTTCCGTCCAAAGCCGGTCGCGCAGCCGGCGGGCGGCGGGCGGCGGCGCCACCAGCCATTCCCCGCGCGCGCGGACCTCCGGCGGCGGAAACAGCGTGGGATTCGTGCGCAATTCCGGCGGCAGGAACATACGCGCCGCGCCGTTGCACGTGGCGGTCTTCGTCTGGACCACCACCGCGGCCGCCACTGCCGGACGCAGCAGGTAATCGATGAACTGGTGCGCCAGCGCCCCCCGGCGGCTCTCGCGGAGGATCACCGCGTTATCGCAGAACAGCGGGAAGCCCTCGGCCGGATGGCTGAAAGCAAGCCGGTCCGTGTCGGAAATCGCCTGCTGCGCCGTGATCGCCCAGGCTTGCGCGGCCAGTACGTCGCCGGCGATCATCTGGTCCCGCACCTCGGCGTTCAGAAACGCCCGGAGCTGCCGCTTCAGCGCCAGCGCTTCCTTCTGCGCCGCGCGGAGCTGTTCCGGATCGGTACTGTTCAGCGAATAGCCGAGCTTCTTCAGGCACGCGCCCAGCACCTCGGCGGGATCGTCGAGCAGCGTGATCCGGCCGGCGAGGCGCGGCTGCCACAGGTCGGCCCAGGCCGTGACCGCGGGATCCAGCGCCAACTGGTACACGATCCCGGTGGAGCCGTGCATGTAGGGCACGCTCCATTCCAGCCGCGGATCCCAGGGCGGCGCGGCAAACTCCGGCGCCAGGCGATCCAGATTCGGAATCCGCGCGTGCTCGATCGGCGCCAACAGATTCAACGCGCGCAGGCCCGGCAGGTCCTCGGCGGGCGGAAACACGACGTCCCAGCCCGAGTTACCGTTCATCACGCGCGCGAACAACTCCGCGCTCGACTCGAACGTCCCATAGCGGACCTCGACGCCGAACTCGCGCTCGAAGTTCGGGATGGTATCTTCGGCGACGTAGTCGGACCAGTTCAGGACGTTCAGCCGGGGGCGCTGCGCGGTGGTGCATCCGGCGAGGCCGCTCAGCCCCAGGAAGAAGGTCCGCCGGTTCATGCGCGCTGCAGCCTCTCCGACACCAGGATCAGGACGCCCAGCGCGGTGACGATCAGCGTCGAAACCGCGTTGAGCGTCGGACTGACGCCGCGGCGCGCGATGGCGTAGATCACCATGGGCAGCGTCTCGGAGTCCACCCCCGCCACCAGGCTCGTGATCACGAAATCGTCGATCGAGACCGTGAACGCCAGCAGCGCCGCCGCGATCACGCCGGGCAGAATGTTCGGGAGCGTCACCAGCCGGAAAGCCTGCCACTCGGTGGAGCCCAGGTCCAGCGCGGCTTCCTCGAGCGCGGGATCGAACGTCCGCAGGCGCGCCATTACCACGATCACGACGTAGGCGATCGAGAACGCCACGTGCGCCGCGATCACCGTGTGCATCCCCAGCCGCACGTCCAGAAACCGGAAGATCCCCTGGAAGAACGCCAGTAGCGCGACGCCCGTGACGATCTCCGGCGTCACCAGCGACACATACAGCGACCCGGCCAGCCACGGCGAGCGCCGTTTCCACATCGCGTACGCCGCCAGGGTCCCGCACACCGTCGCGAGCAGCGCGGCGGCCAGGGCGATCCACAGGCTGTTGAGCGCCGACTCCAGCAGTTGCCGGTTCTGGAAAGCGTCGGCGTACCACTTCAGGCTGAAGCCCTGCCATACCGTGAAGCGCGACGCATTGACGCTGAACGCCGCCAGCACCAGCAGCGGCAGATGCAGAAACAGGTACACCAGCAGCGCGAACCAGGCGAGGCCGCGGGTCATAGCAGCGCGTCCTCCTCGCGGCGCAGCAGCGCGAACAGCAGCGCCGCCACCACGGCCATCAGCACCAGCGAAGCCGCCGCGCCGAACGGCCAGTCGCGGCCGGTGGTGAACTGGTTCTGCACCAGGTTCCCGATCAGCACCGTCTTCGAACCGCCCAGCAGGTCCGACGTGATGTAGGTTCCCAGGCACGGAATGAACACCAGCACCACGCCCGCGCGGATGCCGGGCTTGGCGAGCGGCACGGTCACGCGCCAGAAAGCTTCCCAGCGCCGCGCGCCGAGATCGGCGGCGGCCTCGAGCAACGACCGGTCCATGCGCTCCAGCGTCGCGTACAAGGGCAGCACCATGAACGGCAGGTAGCCGTACACCAGCCCCAGGATCACCGCGCCGTCGTTGTAGAGCAGCGGCAGCGGCTCGCGGATCACGCCCAGCGCCTGCAGCGCCGTGTTGAAGAGCCCGGTATCGCGCAGCAGGAACACCCAGGCGTACGTGCGGATCAGGAAACTGGTCCAGAACGGCAGAATCACCAGGTTGAGAAACAGGCCCTTGCGCGGGCCGCTCTCGACGATGAACAGCGCCAGCGGAAACCCGAGCGCCAGGCACAGCGCCGTCGCGACGCCCGCCACCCAGAACGACCGCCACAGGATTCCGAAATACAGCGGATCCGCGAACCGCGCGAAGCTGTCGAGCGTCAGCGGCGGCTCCACGCCCCCGTAAGTCCCGCGCGACAGGATCGCGTACAAGGCGATGATCGCGAGCGGCACCCAGAACCCGAAAGCGAGCACTGTCCAGGCCGGCGCCAGAAACCACGCCCGCAGCCGGCTCATGACAGCCGCATCTCGTCGGCCGGACGCCACCAGACGTACACGGATTCCCCGGCGCGGAACCCGCCGTCCGCCGCCGGCACCTCGGCGATCACTTCCTCGCCGGTTGCCAGCCGCGTCTCGACGTGCACCAGATTGCCGAGGAACGTGGTGCCCTCCACCTTCGCTGCGAACGACCGCGAGTCGCCGTTCGGCTGCGCGCGGTCGATCCGCGTGGCTTCCGGACGCACGCCCACGCCGTCCACCCAGTTCATGGCCCCCAGGAACGACGCGACGAACTTCGTCTTCGGCGCCAGGTACAGCTCGCGCGGCGTGCCCAACTGCTCCAGCACGCCCTGGTTCATCACCGCCAGCCGGTCCGACAGCGACAGCGCCTCTTCCTGATCGTGCGTGATGAAGACGAACGTGATCCCCACGCGCCGCTGGATCGCCTTCAGCTCCGCGCGGACCTGCTTGCGCAACCGCGGGTCGAGCGCCGAAAGCGGCTCGTCCAGCAGCAGGACCTCCGGCGTCATCACCAGCGAACGCGCCAGCGCCACGCGCTGCCGCTCGCCGCCCGAAAGCTGCGCGGGGCGGCGATCCTCTTTGCCCGCCAGGTGCAGCATCTCCAGCGCCTGATTCACCGGACCCAGCAGATCCGCCACGCCCTTGCGCCGCAGGCCGAACTCGACATTGCCGCGCACCGTCAGGTGCGGAAACAGCGCGTAGTTCTGGAACACCGTGGAAACGTTGCGCTGGTAGGGCGGCCGGCCGTTCTGCACCGCGCCGTTCAGCACCACTTCGCCCGCGTCCGGCTGCTCGAACCCGGCAATCAGCCGTAGCGTCGTCGTCTTGCCGCAGCCTGACGGGCCCAGCAGCGAAAAGAACTCGCCGCGCTCGATTTCGAGCGACACGCCGTTGACGGCGCGGTGTCCGGGGAAGTGCTTGACCAGGTTGCGGAGTTCGAGTAAGTGGGGCAACTTCGACGTTACAAGTGCATGGTAGCGAAAATCGTCCGGTCCCGCGAGCGAAAGTTCTATGATGAAGATCTGCCCATGACGGCCCTCCGCGCGCTGCTGACGCATCTGGTGGACTACGCCGGGCTGTTCCCGCCGGCGGCGCTGGATATGCCGCGCGCCGCCGCCGCTTATGCCGGCTACCGGAGCGGCGGGGACGCCTGGGCGCTGGGGCGCTTCGTCGTCCCAGTCTCGCGCCTGGACGAGTTCGCCGCCGCCGCCCCGCCGGTGGAAGCGCCGTGGCTGCTCTCGGCGCTCGCCGGATCCCGCCTCGACGCGGACCTCGAGGCCATCGCCGCCTTCAACCACCGCCATCGCGACGCCTTCGTCATCGACGCCCTCGAACTCAAGGCGGCGACTCCCGAACAGATCACGGACGCCGCGCGGCAATTGCCCTTCTCCCTCCGCGGCTTCGTCGAGATCCCCGTCCACGCCGACCCCGCGCCGCTGGTCGAGCAACTGCAGAAGGCGCGCCTCGCCGCCAAGATCCGCACCGGCGGCGTCACCGCGGAGGCATTTCCCGCCGCCGGGGACGTCGTGCGCTTCCTGCGGCGCTGCGCCGAATACCAGGTCCCCTTCAAGGCCACCGCCGGACTCCATCATCCCGTCCGCTGCCTCCGCCCGTTGACCTATGCCGCCGGCAGCGACCTCGGCTGGATGTTCGGGTTCCTCAACGTCTTCCTGGCGGCCCTTCTGATCCACCACGGCCTGGACGACGCTCTCGCGGCCGAACTGCTCGACGAAAAGGTCCCCGAGGCGATCCGCGTCCGCGACAGCGGCATCGAGTGGCGCGAGCACCGCGTCTCGCTCGGGCAGATCGAAGCGCTCCGCGACTCCTTCGCGGTCTCCTTCGGCTCCTGCTCGTTCGAGGAGCCGCTGGGCGAGCTGCGCGAACTCCACTACCTATGAACGAGACCCACCATCCGGCGCTCCGCAGTTGGATCGACTCGGCGAACCAGCCGGGCACGGACTTCCCGATCCAGAACCTGCCGTATTGCGTCTTCCGCTCGCCGCGGAACGCCGACTCCCGCATCGGAGTCGCCATCGGCGACTTCATCCTCGATTGCCACTGCCTGCCGGTCGACGGCCAACCCGCGGGCGCCGCGATACGCGGCGCGAGCCTCAACCAGCTCCTCGCCCTCGGCCCCGCGGCGTGGAGCGACACGCGCCGCCGCCTCAGCGCGCTGCTCCGCGAGGACGCCGCGTCCCGGCTCGAGAACTTCCTGACTCCGCTCCGCGACGCGCGCCTCGAACTGCCCGCGGCGATCGGCGACTACACCGACTTCTACTGCTCCATCTTCCATGCGACCAACGTCGGCTCGATGTTCCGGCCCGACGCGCCGCTGATGCCGAACTACAAGTGGCTGCCCGTCGGTTACCACGGCCGCGCGTCGAGCGTGGTCCCCAGCGGCGTTCCGGTGCGGCGCCCGCGCGGGCAGACCGAAGAGAACGGAACGGTCACCTTCGGCCCCTCGAAGATGCTGGACTACGAGCTTGAACTCGGGTTCTTCGTCGGGCCGGGTAACGCGCTCGGCGAGCCGATCCCGATCGCCCGGGCCGCGGAGCATATCTTCGGCTTCTGCCTGCTGAACGACTGGTCCGCCCGCGACATCCAGCGCTGGGAGTATCAGCCGCTGGGGCCGTTCCTTGCCAAGAGCTTCGCGACGTCGATTTCACCGTTCGTCGTCACGGCCGAGGCGCTGGAGCCCTTCCGTTGCGAGCGCTTCGCGCGCGACGCCGGGGATCCCGCGCCGCTCGCGCACCTCGATGCCGCCGGCGACGCCCAGGCCGGCGGGCTCGACCTGACGCTCGAAGTCTGGCTCCGGTCGGCGCGTATGACGGACCCGGTGATGCTGACGCGCGGCAACGCCCGCGACCTCTACTGGACCGTGGCCCAGATGCTGGCGCACCATGCCTCGAACGGCTGCAACCTGCGCCCCGGCGATCTCATCGGCAGCGGTACCGTGTCGGGCCGCGAGAAGTCCTCGCGCGGCTGCCTGCTGGAACTCACCTGGCGCGGCAGTGAACCGGTCGCCCTGCCCACGGGCGAAACCCGCACCTTCCTCCAGGATGGCGACGAAGTGATCCTCCGCGGCTATTGCGAACGGGAAGGCGCGCGCCGCATCGGCTTCGGCGAATGCCGGGCCGTCATCCTTCCGGCTGGTGAATCAACCTATGACTAACGAAGCAGCTCTCGAAAAATTCCAGGAATTCCTGCGCATCCCCAGCGTCTCCACCGACCCCGCGCACAAGGCCGACGTCCGGCGCGCCGCCGAGTGGGTCCGCGCCGAACTCCAGGCGGCCGGTTTCGGCAACGCCAAGCTCGTCGAAGGCGACGGTCATCCCCTCGTCACCGCCGACTGGCTGGGCGCGCCCGGCAAGCCGACCCTGCTGGTCTACGCCCACTACGACGTCCAGCCGCCGGACCCGCTCGACGAGTGGATCTCGCCGCCCTTCGAACCCCAGATCCGCAACGGCAACATCTATGCCCGCGGCGCCGTGGACGACAAGGGCCAGCTCTACCTGCAGGTCCGCGCGCTCGCCGATCTGCTGGCCCGCGACGGCAAACTCCCCGTCAACGTCAAGATCCTCTACGAGGGCGAAGAGGAAGTCGGCGGCCACCATATCGAGGCGTTCGTCCGCTCCCATCCGGATCTGCTTAAGGCCGACGCCGCGCTGGTCTGCGACACCGAGCTGTTCGCGCCCGGGCTGCCCACGCTGTGCGTTGGCCTGCGCGGCCTGGTCTATGGCGAGATCCACATCGAGACCTCGCGCACGGACCTCCACTCCGGCATGTACGGCGGCGCCGCGCCGAACGCGATGCAGGCCGCCGCCGAAATCATCGCCGCACTCAAGGACCGCGACGGCCGGATTCAGATCCCCGGCCTCTACGACGACGTCGCCGCTCCCAGCCCCGCCGAAGCCGCGGCCTGGGCGCGCCTGCCCTTCGACGAGAACGAGTATCGCGAGAAGGAAGTCCAGTCCAAGGCGCTCACGGGAGAGCCGGGCTTCGACGTTTTCCACCGCACCTGGGCCCGGCCGACCTTCGAGGTCCACGGCATCCGGGGCGGTTTCACCGCCGAAGGCGCCAAGACGGTGATCCCGGCGAAAGCCGTGGTGAAGTGCAGTCTGCGCCTGGTGGCGAACCAGAACCCCGCCCGGGTCGCTGAACTTACCGCGCAGGCCGTCCGCGCGGTGTGCCCGAAAGGCGCCACGGCCGAATTCCGGCCCATCCACTCCGCCCCGGCCTCCCTCGTGGATCCCAGCCACCCGCTGATCCAGAAGGCCGCGCAGGCGCTCACCGAAGTGTTCGGCAAGGAGACCGTCTACATTCGCAGCGGCGGGTCCATCCCCATCGTCGGCCTGTTCCGCGAGTGCCTGGGGATCCCGAGCGTGCTGATGGGCTTCGGCCTGCCCGACGACAACCTCCACGCTCCGAACGAGAAGTTCCACCTGGCGAACTTCTTCCACGGGATTGCGTCGGTGAAGCGGTATCTCGAGATCGTGGGTTCGTGACTTTTGAATACGGCAATCTGAGCCCGTTCAGCGGAAATTTCTTGTCCCGGTGAATGGACCCAATTAGGCTGGGAACGGTATCAAATTCAGGCACCGTCGAACGCCTTTCGACGGTGAGCGGGAGACCAGCCTATGACCCATCACGTTCACGACGATCATTCTCATGTGCACGGTGCCGGTTGCGGACATCTGTCCGTGCGGCACAACGGCCACGTGGATTACCTGCACGACGGCCACCTGCACCACGCCCATGACGGGCACTATGACGAGCACAGCGTCGACGTCGACTCCGCGAATCCGGCCACCTGCACCTCCGGGCACGCCTGCGCCGGCCACGACGCCGGGCATGTGCACGGCGCGGGGTGCGGCCATCCGGCCGTGCCGCACGGGGATCACGTCGACTATCTGGTGGACGGGCACCTGCACCACCAGCATGCCGGTCACTGCGACCACCACGGCGTGCTGGCCAGCGCCTAGGAACTAACGAACCGCGATTTCGACCGCGTTGGCCGGCTGCCCATCCACGGTGAGCTGGAGCGTTACGGTTCCGCGCCCGGCCAGCGTCCGGGGCAGCAGCGCGTTCACCTGATCGAAGCCCGGCGTCTGCCCCTGCGGCCCGGCGTAGCTGACGGCCAGGTCCACGCCGCCGGCGGTGAGGCGGACCGCCCCCAGCGAACTTCGGCCCCGGATTCCCGTGGCATAGAGAAGCACATAAACCTGGTCCGTCTCCGGACCCAGCTCCACGGGCGCGGCGACCCAGCGTTGGGCCGCCGCGTCGAACCGCACGGCGTCTTCGAGCGTCTGGCGTCCGGCGCTGGCCCGGAGAAACTGCGCCGCGGCCACACCGGCGCCGCCGCCGTTCATCGCGAACACCGCCGGCGCCACGGCCGCGACTTCGAGGGGTCCGGAAGCGGTGAGGCCCGCGATGCTGGTGAAAGAAACACTCACCCGGCCCGGCGGCACGCCTGGGGGGACCTGGAAGTTCACCTGGAACGGCGAGACGAACACCAGGGGCACGGGACGCTCCTGCCCGGCGCCGTCGCGCAGAAACCCGATAGTCCCGCCGAGTTCGTTCGCCAAGCTGCCGGAGAACGAGGTAGACATCGGGCTCAGCGCCAGCCCGAACGAGGAAGCCAGCGAATCCGCCGCCACCGCCGCGGTCTCGGCGGCGGCGGAGAAGGTCCGCAACCGCGTGCCGCGCCCCAGCCGCGCATCGAAGAACCCCAGCACCTTCGCGTCGGCGTCGGAGTAGAACTGATGGTCGGCCCAGGCGATTTCGAGCAGCGACGCGATTGACGCGCTGAACGCCTGCAGGCGCGCCGGAATGGCCGCTGCGGGCAGCGTGCTGGGATCCTGGCGCAGGAAGTCGCTGGCGTCCAGCGCGCCGGCGGCGCGCAGGCCGGCATGTATCTCGCGCGAGTCCCCTTCCGTGATGCCGGGGATCGCCGTGAAGCGCAGCAGCGGCACCGGGGTGGGCTGCAACTCGAAGAACGCCGCGGGCAGGCCGCGCGCCCGCATCGCGGCGAAGTTCTCGCGCGCCCGCTGGTTCCCGGCCGGACCCACGCCGTCGTTCGAATCGTTCTTGGCGATGCACCAGATTGCTGCCGCGTTCGACTGCGCCAGCACCCCGGCGATGCCGCTGGCAATGTAGATCGCCTGGCCGCGAAAGCCAAGCAGCGCGCTCACCCGGCTGACGAAGCCCCCTCCGTTGGACGTGCCGGCGCCGAACACCGGCGTCGCGGCGGTAATCAGGCCGCGGGCGCGCAGCGTTTCGATCGCTGCCTGAACGTTCCGCACGTCCGCGTTCTCGAGCGAGGCAACGGGATTCCATTGCCGGTTCACGCGGTCCACGCTATCCAGCCCGATGACGCCGTAGCCGGCCGCCACCGCATCGCGCGCAAAGGTGAGGTTCTCCCCGCGAAACTGCCCAGCGGCGGATCCGCCGGTTCCATGAAAGCGAAAGATGAGCCCGGACGCCTGCGGCGGCACAAAGTACACGATCTGGGCGCCGTTCACGGCGTCCGTCGTGGTGGCCCAGGCCGGCGCCGCGGCATAGGTCGCGCGCAACCGCACCGGACCCGCAGGCAGGGTCAGGGTCGTGTTCCGGGCAAAGGGATCGGCGACGCCCGCCAGGTCCCCGGACCACTGGGCGAACACCTGCCCGGGCGGGTCCGGATTGGCGAACAGGTACACCGTGGAGCCGGGCCCGGGTCCGCCGCTGGCGTAGCCGCCTTCCAGGGTCAGTTGCCCCCAGGCCGCTACGGCAACGAACAGGGAAAGGACGCAGGCTCGCATGCTGGAAGCTGAAACACCGGCAGACGGCGAAAAGTTAGCCGCGGCGGAACAGATTCTTCGCACTCTGGGTCCAGCCGCGGACTTTCTGCAGCAGATCGGGTCCCGCGATCAGGATCCCCACCCAGAACCCGGCCTCGGCCGTGATCAGCGTCCCGGTCCACAGCGACGCCCTCAGGCCGGCGGAGAGCGGGAAGAACGGGATCACCAGTACCAGCGCGAAGCAGACCAGCGAAAAGTACACGACCCCGTAGCCGAGGATCACCCGCCAGCGGGGCATCGGCTTCGGCGCCGGCGGCGCAGCGCAGACTTCGCAATCGCCGGAAAAAGGCAATAGGGCAAGGTCCGGCGACGAGATGTCCTGAGGGTGGTCCAAAGCTCTCATCCTATCCGATGTCGCGGGGGACGGTTCGGACCATCTTTTTCGCATATGTGCGGCATTCGCCAAATGGGTAGCCGCTGGATCAGCCGTCATGAACCACCATGCGCAATTCTTCTGGCAAAACGAAACCGGAACTGCGGAGCCAGATGGTTGCCAAAGTCAAGTAATTTAGTTGACTTTGTCAACCATCTAGCCCTAAGAACGGCTCCGGCCTGAGGCTCACTCGTCCTTGAGCAGGACCGCGGGATCCGACCGCAGCGCGCGGCGCCAGGGCGCCCAGCCGGCGCCCGCGACCGAAAGCAGCAGCGCGGCAGCCCCCGCGGCGATCACCCCGGGGTCCGTGAACCGCACCTCGAACAACAGCCCGTCGAGCAGCCGTCCCGCGGCCAGCCCCAGCGCGAGCCCGGCCGCGAGCCCGGCCACGACGCTGAGGACCAGCTCCGCCGCCACCAGCCGCGTCAGTTCTCGCGCGCCCGCCCCGAGCGCCACGCGCAACCCGAACTCCCGCGAGCGGCGCGCGACGTGAAACGCCGCCGTCGAGTACACCCCGACCACGGCGAGCGCCAGCGCGATCCCGGCGGCGCCGCCCAACAGCAGCAGCAGGAACCGCCGCTGCGCCAGGGACCGGGCGACAAGCTCTTCCAGCGTCGCTACCTTGGAGACGGCGCGCGTGGCATCCACGGCGGCAATGCCGCGGCGCGCGGCGGCGAGCGTCGCCGCTGTATCCGGACCGCCCTGGACCACCAGGGTCATGTACCCCCGTGCGGTTTGCGCAATGGGCAGGTAGAACTGCGGCGCCGGGCTGCGATCCAGCCCGAACTGGTGCACGTCCCCCACGACGCCGACGATGGTCGCCTGCCGGGGCGCGCGCTGGGAACCGACTTCCAGAACCTTGCCGAGAGGATCCTCGCCGGGGAAGTACCGGCGCGCCGCGGCCTCGCTGACCAGCGCCACCGCCGGGGCGCCCGCGCGATCCCCGGCGTCAAACCCGCGGCCCCGCAGCACCGGGATGTTCATGGCCGCCAGATACTCCGGCGTGATGACGAACCGGTCGGCGGACGGCACATCGGACTCCCGGGCGTAGGTGCGCCCGGCTACGCGGAAGCTCGCTCCATCGAAGTTGCCGGTGAGCGGCAAAACGCTCGTGGCGGCCGCGGCCGTAACGCCCGGTTGCGCGCGGATGGCGGCCAGGGTCTGCTCGAAGAAACGGATGTCGTCTTCCTCGCGCGGGTAGCGGGGGCTGACACTGTTCAAATTCAGGGTGACGAGGCCCTCCGCCTTGAAACCCGGCGGAACCTCCGCCAAGCGCCAGAAGCTCTTCACCAGCAGCCCCGCAGCCAGCAGGAGGCCGAAGGTCAAGGCCAGCTCCGCGGCCACGAGGCTCCGGCGGCCCCACCGCTGTTCGGCGGTTTCGGTGCTCCGCCCGCCCCGCAGTCCGGCCGCCGCGCTGCGCGCCGCCCAGGCCGCCGGCAGAATTCCCGCCGCGATTCCGGCGGCTACCGACGCGACCATTGCCCAGGCCAGCGTGCTGCCGTCCACGCGCACGCGGTCCAACTGGCCCAACTCCGCCGGCGCGAGCCGGAGCAACAGGGGCGTGAGCCAGGCCGCCAGCACCGCGCCGGCCAGCCCGCCCGCGGCCGTCAGCGCGACGCTCTCCGCGATGCCCTGCCGGATGAGCCGCGCGCGCGTCGCACCCAGCGCCGCCCGCACCGCCAGTTCCCGGCTGCGCCCGGAGCCGCGCATCAGCAGCAGGTTCGCGACATTCACGCACGCTACCACCAGCACCAGGCCCGCCGCCGCCGTCAGGATCACCAGCGGCCGCCGGATCTTCTCGGTCAGCTTCTCCGCCAAGGGCAACAGCACCACGGGGCGCCGCGCCGGGTAGGCGTTCGGATGCTCCCGCACCATCGCTTCGTGCGCCGCCCGCAGATCGGCCGCCGCGCTTTCCCCGGAGACGCCCTGCCGGATCCGCGCCAGGCCGCGCAGATGACGGCAATCGCGGCAGGCATCGCGGAGGCTGGCGTCGTAGCCGAGCGGCACGAAGACGTCCGCGGGCCGGCCGTCCCGCTCGGCGAAGTAGGCCCGGAAGTCCGCGGGCAACACGCCGATCACCTGATACGGATTCTCGTTCAGGGTGATGGTGCGGCCCACCACCGCCGGATCTCCGCCGAACCGGCGCTGCCACAAGGCGTGTCCCAGGACTATGACGCGCGCGGCGCCGGGCCGGTCCTCCGCCGCGCTCCAGGTTCGGCCCAGGCTCGGATCCACTCCGATCACGCGGAAAAAGTCCGCGGACCCGCGGACCCCGGCCAGGTACTCGGCCTCGCCGGCGCCCGAGAGCGTGTAGTCGGCCTCGTTGTACGCAGCCAGCGCCTCGAACGATCGGGTCCGCGCCCGCCAATCGAGCAGCGTCTGGTAGCCGATGTTCGCGGCCCCCGGGATGTCGCTCCGTTCCCCGACGACGACGATCCGGTCCGCCCCGCGGTAGGGCAGAGAACGAAATAGGACGCCCTGTACCACCGCGAAAATGGAAGCGTTGCTGGCGATCCCGATGGCGATGGTGAGCACCGCCAGCAGCAGAAACCCCGGAGTCCGGCGGAAGTGGCGAAAAGCGTGGCGCAGGTCGTGGAGCATCCCGATCCGGCAGCAACCCGGGGGCCACGCTATCTTTCGGATTCGTGGTCAGCGCCGGGGCGGGCGGTGTCCGGCTTCGGGAATTGGTGTCCGTCCGCAGCCTTGCGAGCCAGAACCAGATAGCGCTTCGTCCTCGTCGCTGGCAGGGCATTCACCGCATCCATGCTCTTCACCGCCTCGATCCGAAAGCCGGCCGCCTCGAGCAGGTACGGCGCCATGGCCATGCTCTGGCAGGCCGAAAGCGGCAGCACATCGACGTCCTCCTGCCAGGGGCCGCTCCAGGCGTCCCGCGTGTAGAGTCCATCGAGAATCACGGCCACGCCCCCTGGCGCGAGCCAGGCGTGCCAGTTGCGAAAGGCGGCCAGCGGGTCGTACAAGCCGTTGACGAGCTGCCGGGAGAGGATCGCATCGAACTGCCCGGCCCCGAAGTGACGTCGGTCGGCCGCTGCATCGCAGAAGCCTTCGACCGCGGTGACCGCGGCCAAGCCGGACTTGGCGCGCAGGGCGGCGAGCATGGCGGGGGCGGGTTCGAGCGCGGTGATCCGCAGCCCTGGCACGCGGAGCAGCACTCCGCACAGGGCTCCGGCGCCGGCCCCGGCGTCGAGCACGGTCATCCCCTCGCGGAGGTCCAGCACGGCGGCGAGGTCGGCCAGATGAGCGTCCTCGTCTTCGCGGGTGAGACGGCCCACCAGCGCCTCGTAGCGCGCGACTTCCGCGGCATCGCAACGGGCGAGGTATCGCCGCCGGAAGTCATCCTGACCGGTGCGCCAATCCATACGCGGTTCCCGACCTATGCCGCTTCCGCCTGGCCGGACCGCCGGGAACCCCCGCCCGTGCTTCGCAGGATCCCCACGAAGCTGCCGTTCCGGAAGTGCCAGGGGCTGACCGTTTGGCGGGCGATGCGGCCCAGCGGCACAGCCTGCGTGCTCCCGAAGCGGGCCCCGGCGAGTGCGGGCGCGGCGGATTCCAGGAGCTGGCGGTGCGAGAACGGCATGTGAGGACCCCCTCCGTTTCGGGATGTCCCATCTTAGCGACTCCGGAAACGGAGGGCCCCGGGGTCAGGCGCTGGCGAACCGCGCCGGCGCCGCCGCGGGCTCCCGGTTCCAGCGGAGCGCCAGCGCCACGCCGCCAGCAAATGCCAGGCCCACGAAGATGCCGAACAGGCCGTCCCATCCCAGGAACCGGACGGCCAGGGAAACCACAACGGGCGAGAGCAACTGGCCCACGGATCCGAAACCGTTCACGAAGCCGCCGGCGGTGGCGGCGGCTTCGGGACCCGCGGCCTCCTGCGTGGCGGCGCCGGCCATGAGCGTATCCGGGCCGAACGTCAGCGCCCCGACCAGCCCGATGGCCAGCAGGTTGCCGGCGCGTCCGGCGGCGCTCAGCAGCGGAAACGCGAGGCAGGCGGCGGCGAGCGCGAACATCAGCAGCGCGCCCACCGGGAAGCGCCGGCCGCGGAAAGCGTGGTCCGAGAGATAGCCCGCCACGGGGACTCCGAGGAAGCCCGCCAGTTCATAAACCGAAGACGTGTAGCCGGCCTCCGCCTGGCTGAAGCTCAGCCGTTCCACCATGTACAGGGGCAGCCAGAAGAGGAACGAATAGCGCATCAGCTTCAGGCAGAAGTAGCAGGCTCCGATGGAGAGCAGCGCGGGCGAAGTGAGCACGGCGCGCCAGGCGCCGGCGGCGCGCGTGGGCGAGTGAGGCAAGCGCGGCGGCGGCTTCGGGACCAGGAACAGGAAGGCCGCGGCGACGGCGAGCAGCCCGAAGGCGGGTCCCACGGCGCCCAGCCTCCAGCCCCAGTCGGGCAGGATCGCGGCCGGCCAGCCGCTGACGAACCAGGTGGCGAGCAGAGTACCGGCCAGTCCGCCGATCACCATGTTGGTGCTCCACCAGGCCATCACCACGCCGCGCCGCAGCGTCGTGAACCACTCGGCGGTGAGCTTCAGCAGTCCTGGCCAGCCGGTGGATTGGGCGAGGCCGTTGGCCACCTGCAGCGAAGCGAAAACGGCGAGATCCGGCGTGGCGAGCCCCATGCGCACGTTGCAGGCCGCCGAAATCACCATCCCGGCGAGCACGACGCGCTTGGCGCCCCAGGCGTCCGCCAGCGATCCGTTGAGAAACTGTCCGAACGCGTACGCGACGCCGTACGCGAACACCAGCATCGCCAGGCCGTCCTTGTCGAAGACGCCGTCCGCGGAAAGCGCCGGCATGAGGATGCTGAAATTCTTGCGGCAGAGGTACAGGCCGGCGTAGGCCAGCCAGGTGCCCGCAAAGACCTGTGCGACTGCCCGCGAATCGTGGCGCATTGGTTAGCGTAGACCCTGCGCGCTGCGCGGCGATGACGGTTCGATGACTGCCGGGTAAACTCGGATGTCATCGGTCTGTGACCCGGATCGGCGATGCTGGAGCCTCGCAGCGGAGGAGAATTAGGGAAATGAACAGCCAGAACGCCGCGGTGGTGGACGAAGTGTTCGCGTTGCTGGAGGGCTCCGGAGGCGGCCAGTACTTCGGGGAGGCGGTGTCGAAACTCGAGCACGCCCTGCAGTGCGCCTGGCACGCCCGCCAGGCCAAGGCGGACGAGGAACTGGTGCTGGCGGCGCTGTTGCACGATGTCGGTCACCTGTTCGACGCGGAGGACACGGTGCGCGATCCCCGGGTGGGCGTGGTCAATCACGACGCGATCGGCGCGCGCTGGCTGCTGGAGCGCGGGTTTTCGGAACGGGTCGGCCGGCTGGTGGGCGGTCACGTCGAAGCCAAGCGGTATCTGACGGCCACCCGGGCCGGCTATGGGGAGCGGCTGTCACCGGCCAGCCGGGAGACGCTGGCGCTGCAGGGCGGCCCCATGGCCGAGACGGACGCCGCGGTGTTTGCGGCGCAGCCGGACATGCTGGATATGCTCCGGCTGCGGGCGTGGGATGAGATGGCGAAGGATCCGGAATGGCGGGGTCCGGGGTTGGAAGAGTATCGGGAGATGATGGAGCGGCACCTGGCCGGCCGTTGACGCTTTTGGCCGAAAAAGCGCCCAGGGGTCCTTTTCGCGAGGCTTCGAGGTCGCCGCAAGCGCTCGCGAAAAGGGCAGTCATGGCTCCGGTCGCCAAGAGGACGGGGCCTGCAGGACGGGGCCTGCCCCGAACTGACCCCGTTCGCCAAGGGCGGAGCCCGGCTGAGGGTGCATTGGCGCGTTCTTGAGAGTGATCACACAACTCGGACGGATGTAGGGAGCCCGCGGAACTCGAAACACTATGTCGTCGCTGGCTGGTATGTCCAGCAGCAGCGTCCCGAAGGACCGCCATTCCTAGCGCAGCCGCCGTGCCTGCGCCGGTTCGCCCGGGACCGCTTCAAAGTCAGCGGTGATCTTGTAGTCTCTTCCCAGCATCCCGGGCTTCAGCGGAATCCGGAGCAACGCAGCACTGGCATCGAAAACCCCTCCCGCGGGAACAATCTCGAACAAGTCACGTCGTGGCGGCTCACCGGCCAAGAACGCCAGATCAAGCAACCCCTCGAGCTTGATTCGCTTCGCGCGCTTTCGCTCCCCGGCCGAGGTCCAACGAACGGTGGCCGCCCGATGGATCCGTGAAACGATCAGCGGAGAATCGCCCCGGTTCCGAATGATCAGCCTGACCTGAAGGCCCAGCATAACGGTGCTCCCTTGACGGCAGTAGCCCGAGTCCTCGACCTGTAGATCGAGCTTGATCGGGTCCGGCTTCGAGGCAGCACCCATGAGCTGTGATGCGATCACGCCGTACCAGAACAGGTTCATGGGCACCCCAAGTTCATGCAACCTCAAGCCTGCGGGCGGCGGCGCACGAGGTCGTCCACCACGCCAATCAGGGCGTTCATCCGGTCGCCGGTGTACTTCTGGACCTCGGCCAGCGTCTCGACTTTCGCAGTTAGCCGCTCCATGTGATCCGCCATCAGAACCTGGGCTTTCAGCAGGCGGGCGAACTCGTCCTCGATCAAGTGCTGCCGGTTGGCCAGCGCTTCGATGATGCCCTCGATGCGGTCCAAACGTCCGAGTTCTTCTCAGCCATACGCCAATTATGCCACCGCCGTGCCGGCGGGCCGGACTGGGTCGGTCGCATCGGTAGCACACGATATGTCCGCTCGGAATAGCGCGTGATCTGTCAGGTCAGCCGGAAAGGCGAAGCTGGGGGGTGGAACCGGACCAGTCCTTGCCCTATGCGAGGTGGAGCGAATGAGGCAGACCAAGACGCACTCCCGGAGCACCGGGGCCCGTACCGAACTGCCCCGTTGGGCCGGTTGGCCCCTCCACCGCCCGGGTCAATTTCGTAACGGCACTCCGCCCTCACCGCTGAGGTGTCTCTGGAACCAGGAACACGCGAGCCGCGCGGCTTCGTCCAGGGTCCCGGGTTCCTCGAACAGGTGTGTTGCGCCGGCGATCACGGCCAGGCTCTTCGGAGTGGACTCCGGCAGCCGGGCCAGGGCGAGCCGGTTCAGCCGCACCACCGTGTGATCCTCGCCGCCCACGATCAGCAGCGTGGGGGCGACGACGCGATCCAGCGCTTCTTCGGCCAGGTCCGGCCGGCCGCCGCGCGAGACGACGGCACGAACCAAACCCGGCCGCGCGGCGGCGGTGGCAAGCGCAGCCGCGGCTCCGGTGCTGGCGCCGAAGCAGCCGGCCGGCAACAGCGCCAGTTCCTCCTGCCCGCCGGCCCAATCCACTGCCGCGGTGAGGCGCCCGGTCAGGCGCGGGATGTCGAACCGGAAGGCGCCGGTCTCGAGATCCCCCGTTTCTTCTTCGGTCGTCAGAAGATCCATGAGGAGCGTGCCGAGTCCAGCCTCCTGCAGAACGGCGGCTACATGGCGGTTGCGCGGGCTGTGGCGGCTGCTACCGCTGCCGTGCGCGAAGAGCACGATGCCGGCGCAAGCGCGGGGCAGCGCGAGGTCGCCCGCGAGGGTAACTCCGGCGGCCGGGATCGACACCACCGAGCGTTTGGTTTCGCCGGACATCAAGTGCGACGCGCGCCTGCCCGTCGAAGCCGGCTACTTCTGGAGCGTACGGACGTGCGCCACCAGGGCCTTCGCCTGATCGGCGGTGATCCCTTTGCTGCCGAAGGAGTGCGCTGCCTTCTTCGCGGCGCCGCCGGTCATGATCGCTTCCGTCATCTGAGCGTCGGTGGCTTTCTTGGCCTCGGCGGACAGAAGGTTCGATCCCTTGATGGCGGGCTTGCCCGCGCCGTCGGCGCCATGACAGGCGACGCACTTGGCTTTGAACAACGCCGCGCCGTCTTCGGCCGCGAGAGCGGCCGACGCCGCCAGGAAGAGAGTGCATATCGAGATACGAAACATGTTTTCTGCCTCCTTAGTGAGAACGATTGCCAACCCGTATTCTATCGCTTTTCGTTCCGCCGGCTCGCGCCGCGCAGGCCCGTGCCGCGACGGTAAGATCGTCGTGATGGACCGCCGCGCGTTTCGCTTCACCCTGCTGGGAGTCGCCCTGGCGACGGCGCTGCTGGCTTGGCGTCTGGCGACGCGTCCGGCGCCGGAGCCGGTAGTGGTGCGTGTCGAGCGCCCCTTGATGGGCACGCTCTGGACCTTCGAGGTCGCGGCCCCGGCCCAGGCTCCGGGCGCCACGCCGGCGATCGCGGCCGCCATCGCCGAAGTCGGGCGCATCGAAGCGCTGATGAGCGAATGGCGGGAGGGCTCGCCGCTGTCGGCGTTGAATCGCGCCGCCGGCAACGAAGCCGTGGAAACGCCCGCCGAACTGCGCGCGATTCTGGAGCGCGGCAAGTCCTATGGGGAAAAGTCCGGCGGCGCCTTCGACATCACCTGGCGCGGCATGGGCCGGATCTGGCGCTTCGACGATGGGTTCCGCGTGCCGGCTCCGGCCGAGGTCGACGCCGCGCGGCGCCGCGTGGACTACCGGGAAGTTTCGATCGAAGGGAACCGCGTGCGGCTGCGGTTGCCCGGCATGGCGATCGGCCTCGGCGGCATCGCCAAGGGCTACGCCGTGGACCGCGCGTGCGAGGTCCTGAAGGCCGCGGGCTTTCCGAATCATCTTGTGGCGGGCGCGGGCGACATCCGCGCCGGCGGAACGAAGCGCGGCGAGCCGTGGCGCGTGGGCGTGCAGGACCCGCGGCGGGAGCGCGGCGCCGTGCTGGGGCGCGTCCTCCTGACGGACGGCGCCATCTCGACGTCCGGCGACTACGAGCGCTTCCGCATCGTGGATGGGGTGCGCTACCACCACCTCATCGACCCGCGCACCGGCTATCCGGCGGCGAAGAGCATGGCGGTAACGGTGCTGGCCGGGTCCGCCGAACAGGCCGACGCGCTGGCGACGTCGATCTTCGTGCTCGGCCCGCAGGACGGTCTGGCGCTGGCGCGGCGTGAAGGCGTGGACGCGCTGGTGATCGATCCCGCGGGCCGCTGGCAGCAAACCGAGGGGTTCCGCCGCCGCTTCGAGACGGCGCCGGGGCGTCCCTGATACACTGTCGCTTCCGGGGAGGCCAACCGTGACCGTCGCCGACGTGATGAACCGCGAGCCCGCGATCCTCCAGGCGCGGCAAACCTTCGCGGAGGGCTTCGCGATACTGCAGGAGCGCCGCATCCGCAGCCTGCCGGTGCTCGATGAGCAAGGGCGGTATCTCGGACTGTTCGAAGTCCGGGACGTGTGGGCGGTGCTGCTGCCGCGGGCCGCCATGCTGGGCGACCGCAGCCTGCAGGGACTGTCGTTCGTGGGCGGCACACCGGCCGAGATGCAGGCGCGGCTCACCGCCGCGGCGGGCCGCCCGGCCACCGACTTCGTCGGCAACGAAGAACTGGCCGCGGTCCCCCCGGACACTTCGGTGAAGGAAGCGATGCGCCTGCTCTATCACCATGGCGGGATCCTGCCCGTGGTGGACGCCTCCCGGCGTCTGCTCGGCATCGTTTCGACGTGGGAGATCCTGGCGGCCATTCGTTAGAAATCAACATGCATACCCCTCACGTGATGTTCGGCTGGAACGCGATGTGGTTCGCGTCCGGGATCTTCGCGCTGGTTTACGCGCTCGTGATTTCCGAAAAATTGAACCGCGCCATTTTGGCGCTGCTGGGCGCCTGCCTGATGATTTTCGGCGGGCTGGTGACCCAGGACGCCGCCATCAGCGGCGTGGACTTCAACACCATCGGCTTGCTGCTGGGCATGATGCTGATCGTCGGCATCACGGCGCGCAGCGGCGTATTTCAATACGTCGCGGTCTGGTCCGCGAAGCAGGTGAAGGCGCAGCCCATCGGCGTCCTGTTCATGCTGTCCCTCGTGACCGCGGTGCTATCCGCGTTTCTCGACAACGTCACCACGGTGCTGCTGATCGTGCCGGTGACGCTGCTGATCACCGAGGAACTGAAGGTGAAGCCTTATCCCTACCTGATCTCCGAAGTGCTGTTCGCGAACATCGGCGGCAACGGCGACGCTGATCGGCGATCCGCCCAACATCATGATCGGGTCCTCGGTGGGGCTGACGTTTAACGATTTCGTGATCCACCTGTCGCCGGTGATCGCCGTCGTCGTGGTAGCCACGCTGGTGCCCATCTACTTCATCTGGCGGAAGGAACTGGTGACAACGGCCGAAGCGCGGCAGCGCGTGATGGCGTACAACGAACGAGAAGCCATCCGGGATCCGCGGCTGCTGAAGCAGTCGCTGGCGGTGATCGCGGCGGTCATCGCGGGCTTCGTCGCGGCGCACGGCTTGGGGATCGCGCCGGCGACCATCGCGCTGGCCGGCGCGGCGATGCTATTGCTGCTCGACAACTACCACCGCACGGCGGAGGAGCAGGCGCACGCGGTGCAGAAGGCGTTCGCCGAAGTGGAATGGGTGACGTTGATGTTCTTCGTGGGACTGTTCATCCTGGTGCACGGACTGAACGAGTCGGGCGTCATTCGCATGATGGCGGAGAAACTGCTCGCCGCCACGGGCGGCGACAAATACCTGACGGCGCTGGCGATCCTCTGGGGCTCGGCGATCCTGTCGGCGTTCATCGACAACATTCCGTTCGTCGCGACCATGATCCCCTTGATCAAGAACATGGCCCCGGCGTTCGGCGGCGATGAGGCGCTACTCCCCTTGTGGTGGGCGCTGGCGCTCGGCGCCTGCCTGGGCGGCAACGGCACGTTGATCGGGGCGTCGGCGAATCTGGTGGTGGCGGGCCTGGCGGAGCGCGCCGGTCATCCGATCCGGTTTATCCCGTACCTGAAGTCCTGCTTCCTGCTGATGATCCTGTCGATCGTGGTGGCGCACATCTACGTCGTGCTGCGGTATTTCTGATCCAGCCTGGGCAGGCCCCGGAGCGGTAACCAGGGTCCTGACGGGCTAGCCGGTCTGGCCTGGTGGGCGGCGCCGGCCGCGGCCGTTCGGGGCGGGTTCAGGCGGGCTGGACCCACGTTTTCAGCGCGTTGCGCTTCAGCCGATCCAGCGGCTTCGGCCGCAGCAACCGCGCCTGCGGGAGCTTCACGAGCACGCTCTTGCCTGCTTCCGGCGCGGGGAAAACCTCGATTTCGAACTCTTCTTTGCCTTCGGCCAGGCGGCGCGCTTCGGCCTCGCTCGCGTAGCACAGGATATAGACCGTGCCGTCGGCGAGCTTGTGGACCTCGTAGGTGAGGTAGGCGGACTTGCCGAACAGACCCGCTTCGTTGTGCTGCGGCGCGTAGCTGAAGCCGTAGTGCCCGCCTGCGAGCCGGTGGAGCATCAGCCCTTCGTCGTTGGGGGACACGAGGGCGAGGTTATGCTCGCCGCGCAGCTTCACAATGGCGGGATCGAGCACTTCGGTCTGTTGCGCAACGCCCCGCCGGTTGACGGTCGTTTCGGTGGCCATCTGCAGATTCTCCAGTAACTTAAGGGTTGGGGAATCTTCATTATAGCAATCCGCCGCCGCTGCGCCGCATCCAATAACCGTGCGCATACTACTCTTCTCCGGCAAAGGCGGCGTCGGCAAGACGTCGATGGCGGCGGCGACCGGCGTCAAGCTGGCGCAGCTCGGCTACCGGACGCTCGTGATGTCGGTGGACCCCGCCCACTCGCTCGCCGACGCGTTCGACACCGGCGGCGGGCTGTTCACCTCCCGCACGGCCGAGCCGGTGCGGCTGCTGGACCGCCTGGATATCCACGAGGTGAACATCCAGCACGAGATCAAGCGTCACTGGAACGAGATTTCGAGCTACATCATCTCCCTGCTCCGCACCTCCGGGCTGTCGGAAGTGGAGGCGCAGGAGATCGCCATCTTCCCGGGCATGGAAGAGCTTTCCGCGATGATGTACGTCAACCAGTTCCGGCGCGAGGGCCGCTACGACGTGATCATTCTGGACTGCGCGCCGACGGCGGAGAGCCTGCGCTTCATCTCGATGCCGACCACGCTCGACTGGTACATCCGCCATATCTTCCCCACCGAGCGCAAGCTGCTGAAGATGATCCGCCCGCTGGCGAACCGGGTGTCGCCGGTGGAGCTGCCCGCCGACAGCTACTTCGCCAACGTCAAGGAGCTGTTCGACAAGATCGAGGGCATCGATACGCTGCTCGAGGACCCCGCGCAGACCAGCGCGCGGCTGGTGACCAACGCCGAGAAAATGGTCTTGAAGGAAACGCAGCGGGCGTTCGTGTACTTTTCGCTGCACGGCCTTACCGTGGACCAGATCATCGTGAACCGGCTGCTGTCGGAAGAAGCCGGCCAGGGGTTTTTCGCCGAGGCGCGCGCGAACCAGGCGGCGACGCTCGAGGAAATGGCCCGGTACTTCGATCCGGTGCCCCTGCGGAAGGTCCCGCTGTTCCAGACCGAGGTGCTGGGAATCGACCGGCTGCGGCTGCTGGCGGAGGTGCTGTATCCGGGCGCGGAGGATCCCGCCGTGGTGACGCGGACGGAGCGGCCGTACGAGTTCACCAAGACGGGCGACCGGCACGAGATCCGGCTGCGCCTGCCGTTTGCGGCGAAGAGCGAAGTCGGGCTATACAAGAAGGGGGACGAGCTGGTGGTCGAGATCGGCAACTTCCGGCGGCACATCGGGCTGCCGACGTCGATGGCGGCCCTGACTCCGGCGCGGGCCCGGCTGGAGGATCAGTTGCTGGTGATCGAGATGAAGGGCGTCGAGGAGGTTCCGGCATGAGCGCAGATCCGCAGGACGAGAAGAAAGACGCGGGGCGCTACCCGCACTACTGCTGGTGCGAGGAAGCCTCGGGCTTGATGCGCGATGTGCTGAAGCGCATGGGTCCGCCGAAGGAAGCGCGCCGGCACTTCGAGCAGGCGCACGTGGAGTTTCTGAAAGGGGTCCGGTCGTTGCTGGACGCGCGGATCCAGCGGATGGAGACCGCGCCGGAGGCCCCGAAGGGGTCTTCGATCCCGGTCGACTGACTCGGGCCGTCAGTGCCGGGCGCTGAGCCGGCGATCCGCCGACTGCAGGCGGTTCATCGCCTTGCGGAGGTTATCGGCTTCCTTGGCCGGCCAAATCTGGCCCCGGTAGCGGTTGTACTCCGCCGAGAAGGCCTGCATGGCCTTGACCAGTTCCTCGAAGTTTTCCTCGAAGTAGGCCTTCTGGGAGGCCGCCAACTGCGCCCGGTACTGCTGATGGGCCTTGATGTCGCCGTCCATCGCCATTTTCATGACGTCCATGTCGCGGGCTGGTCCCTGCCAGAACAACGCGGCTAAGAGTATCAAATCCAGCACGTTATCCCCCCTAGCAGAAAGTTACGAAGCTATTACAACACGGTTTCAACCGCGTGACAAGCGTTTTTTAGCTATACTCATCGACCGGGCTCACCATGTTGTCTGGTTCGCTTCGCATCTTTTACCTATTCGACATCTCGGAGGAGATTCGATTAGAGGAGCTGCGAAAAATTCTTGGCGCCGAGGCGCCGGTGCGGGAGCCGCGGTTCCGGCATCCGGCGCCGGAGTACGTGCGTTTCGCCAAGCCTCCGGTGGTGGAGAACCTGGAGCCGATCCTCACGCAGACGGGGGAGCGGCTGCCGGGGCAGATTCACTACTACGATTACGGCGTCGTATCGGTGCAGCTGGAGATGCGCTTCGAGGTGGACTGGCCGCGGCTGGTGACGCTGGCGTCGCGGTGGATTGAGGCTCCGGAGCTGGAGCAGCAGGTGGCGGCGCGGGTGCGGCAGCATCTGAAGGGCACCGCCGCCGCGCTGGTGAAGCCGTACGACGCGCACCTGGTGGAGGACTATTACATCGTCCAACTGGATCCGGTGGTGGATTCGGGGGGCAACGTGGTGACGGCGGCGCGGCTGATCGAGCACCATGGAGGCGAGATCGCGCAGATGGTCCGCGGCGAGTCGGTGCCGCTGTCGCCGGAGGAGGTGACGGAGATCCTGGGGTCAAGGATGTCGTACTACCCGACGGATCTGCTGGTGGTCGGCTGGAGCGCGGCGTTCGTCTACGACACGGCGGAGGGGTCGGTTTCGACGATCCGGCTGCTGGAGTACGCGAACACGCAACTGCTGGAGTTCCGCCACTACGACGATCTGCTGACGGAGCGGCTGGGCGACGTGTACCGGCTGCTGGACCAGGGCACCGGGCCGTTGCGGCGTTGGCGCCTCGCGCGGGAGGCGGAGAAGCTGAACACGATCCGCCTGGACGTCACCGAGCTGACCGAGCGCGCCGACACGGCGATCAAGTTCCTCAGCGACATGTTCTCGGCGCGGCTGTACCGGCTGGCTGAAGCCAAGGTGGGGGTGCCGGACTACCGGCGGCTGGTGGACGAGAAGCTGGCGATCGCGCGGGATCTGTACCAGTTCATGACGGACCGGTTCCACCAGTCGAGCGCCTTGGTGCTGGAAGCGATGGTGGTGGTGATCCTGATCATCGATCTGGTGTACCTGTTCCGGGGGCGGCAGTGACGGCGGCGGGGGACCGGGGTTCGGGCGGTCACAGCCGGGTGAAGAACAATATTCTTTGGGTTTCGAGCAGCTTAGGGGCGACATTCCTGTTTACCCCTTGCGTATGCTGTGCTAGTATGGTGATGCCTTCCGGGACCTCACCCGCAGGGCAATCCCCGAAGCCGGAGCGCTAGACAAGCCGCGAATGAGCTTTACCGTTTTTCTTGGCAACCTTCCCATCTGGGTCACCGCCGACGATATCAAGGCGTGGCTCACTGCTGAAAACCTCGTAGCCGATGCGATCAAAGTGATTCGCAACCCCGAAACCCAGGAGTCGAAGGGCTTCGCGTTCATCGAGGCGCCGAACCAGGAGGAGATGCAGTCCATCATCCGCCGGTTCGACCGGGCGCCGCTCGAAGACCGCTTGCTCCGCGCCAATCCCGCGCAGCCTCCGAAGTCGAAAGCCGGCGGTCCGCCTATGGCGGCGCGCGGTCCCGTCTCCGGTGTGCCGCAGGATCGCAACCGGCGTCCCGCGGGCGGTCCCCGCACGGGCAAGCCGGCCAACGGCCGCAAGAACAACGGCCCCCAAAGCGCCTTTGCCGAAGAGCTCGCTAAAGCTCTGTAAAGCTTCTTGGTCGTCCATGGGCCGCGAGTGATATACTCTCTCGCTGTAGTTCCTTAAGTTCAGTCCCACATCCTGATATTTCGGGGATGCCGGATGTTGGGGGGCCCTAGTGAGCGATCTACTCCTTCTTCGCGGCCTATTCGTCATACTGGTCGCTGCCTCTGCGTTTTACCTCCGTCCCTGGAACGTGAGCGCCCCGCTGGCCGCCCTGATCGGCGCGCTGTGCGGCGGAGCCATGGTTCTGTTCGAGACGCGGGTGAACAAAATCAGCCTGAAGCGCCTGATCGGCTCGGCCACGGGCAGCGTGCTGGGGATCTTCGGCGCGTACCTGATCTCGCTGGTGATCGGCCGCGCCTTGCCCAACGACACTTCCACGGTGCCGTTCCTGCAACTGCTGACGCTGCTGCTGATGTGGTACGTCGGCCTGGTGGTGGGCGCCGCCAAGGGCGACATGCTGAACCTGTCGGCCCTGGGCGGGCTGTTTGGCGGCGAGAAGACCACGCAGCGCAGCTTCAAGATCCTGGACACCAGCGTGATCATCGACGGGCGGATCGCCGACATCGTCGAGACCGGGTTTCTGGACGGGACCCTGGTGATCCCGCAGTTCGTGCTGCGGGAGCTGCAGATGGTGGCCGATTCGTCGGACTCGCTGAAGCGCAACCGCGGGCGGCGCGGGCTGGATATCCTCCAGCGGGTGCAGAAGTCGCCGCGGCTGCAGGTGCAGATCGTCGAGGACGATTTCCCGAACGTCCGCGATGTCGACATGAAGCTGATCGAGCTGGCCAAGCTCTACGACTGCAAGATCGTCACCAACGACTTCAATCTGAACAAGGTCGCGCAACTGCACGGCGTGGGCGTGTTGAACATCAACGAGCTGGCGAACGCGGTGAAGCCCGTGGTGCTGCCGGGCGAGATCATGCGCGTGTTCATCCTGAAGGAAGGCAAGGAGTACAACCAGGGCGTCGCGTATCTGGACGACGGCACCATGGTGGTGGTGGACAATGCCAAGCGGCTGATCTCGAAGACCATCGACATTTCGGTGACCAGCGTGCTGCAGACGACGGCGGGCAAGATGATCTTCGGCAAGTTCGACGAGCGGGCGCACGCGGTGCACGACAAGCAGCCGGCGAAGGGCGCTCCGGAGGCTCCGGCGCAGGTGCAGGGGACGGGCTGAGGGGCGCGCGAGCCGCGGCGCGCTACGGCGCGGCGATTCCTTGCGGGATCGCGAGGCGCACGGGAAGATTCACCTGCTTGGCCAGGGGCCACTCCCCGCGGTAATGACTGCCGGCGCCCCAGATCCAGAGCGAGTTGTCCTGCCGGACGGCGAAGGAATGGTTGCCGGCGGCGAAGACGGCGCTGACTTGCGCGATGCGCGGCGTGGTGACCGTGGGCTGATGCTGGCCGCTGGCGCCATTGCCGATCTGGCCCCAATCGGTGTTGCCCCAGCCCCGCAGGGTGCCGTCCTTCAGCAGCGCGAAGAAGTGGCGTCCGGTGAGAGCGCCGGAGAGGGCAATCGCGTTGGCGATTCCCGGAACCCGCAGAGGGACCAGCGACTTCTCGTCGGTTTCGACGCGGCCGTTGCCGAACTGACCCTGCGCGTTGTTGCCCCAGACCCACACGGTGCCGTCCGACTTAAGGGCAGCGGCGACGCGAGTGGCGACGATCGCCACTACGGAAGTGAGCGTCGCGACTTCGGCGGGCGGGCGCACCGGATCATCCATGTAGACGATGCCAAAGGGGAGCTTGCCCCACATCCAGACGCGTCCGCCCGTGGTCAGCGCGAGGGTGAAGCCCTGGCCGGCGCTGACTTGGGACACCAGCGGGAGATTCGCCAGACGCACCGGAGCGACCAGGCGCTGGCCGTCAAGATGCGAAGCTCCCCAAGCGGAGACGCTGCCGTCGCGGTGGACCGCGTAAGCGGTGGCCCCGCGCGCCGCGATACTGGCGACGTTGTTCAATCCCGACACGGGAACCGGCAGTTCCGAGCCGCCCAGGCAACGCTCGCCGCAACCGAGTTGCCCGGAGATCCCGTAACCGAAGGCGACCACGGTGCCGTTGTCGAGGAGGACGTACGACGTGCGTTCGCCGGCGGCGATATCGGCGGCTTTCCCGGGAAGGGCGACGGGCACGAAAGCGGTGGTGTGGCCGCTGGCGTTGGGGATGGCGGCGCGGGGCCCGAGCTGGCCATCGCGCATGTCGCCCCAGCCGCCCACGGTGCCGTCGGCGAACAGGACCAGCTTGTGGCCGTCGCCATCGATCTTGACGACTTTGCTGGAGGATTGCGCGGCAAGCGCAAAGGTGGAGATTGCCAGGAGGACGAGAGGGCGAATCATGGTATCGGCCACGGCCGGTCCCAGCAGGATAACTTAGGTTGGGTCTGCAGGGACACAGGATGGCCGCGGTTTCACCGGCGCTACAGTAGAAACCCGCCCTCCACGATGCCGGCGATCCGCGCGTCGAGGATCCCTAGTCCACCGGCGCGCGACCGCCGCTCTTCACGGCCGTCGGGACCCCGGTGCTCTTGAGCAACTCGATCTGCTCGGACCGCAACGGGGCGTCCTTGCCAAAGCGGGCGATGCCGAACACGTCGATGCTCTCGAACGGCCCCAGCCGGTCGAGCGATGCCGGCACGCGCCGTTCTGGAAAACGGAACATCCGGCGGGCGCCGTCGTCGGCGATCACGGCCACCAGTCCGCGACCCACCAGCAGCCGCCCCGTACCGGACCATTCCGCAGGCAGCCCGGGCGAGGTCTCATGCTGGAACCTGAGCACGACTTGCTGGGAAGCCTCCGTGGTGGTGCTGAGCACGATCACGGTCTGCCGCAACGTAGGGTTGTGGCTCTGGGTGAGGCGGCCCTGGAAACCTTCGATCCGGTCCAGGGCGTCGGATTTCTCGCTTTGGGCGCCGATCTGAGCGCTGGCGGCGGCAACCGTAAGGACCAAGAGAGAGAATTGGTACTTCATGAAGCGATCTTAATGCGCAAGGCGGCCGATTGCAACGGGGTCCGGCGGATCGCAGGGGCTCAGGCGAGCTTCAGCCGGCGGATCCCCGGAACGCCATCGAAGCCCGTGTCGAAGGTGGCGATCCACTCGATCTTGTGGTTCAACATCACCGCAGTGTGCAGGGCGTCACGGCCGGAGAGTTTCCCGCCGCCACACATGAGATCGCGGGCGCGATCGGTGTCGGCCAGCGTCACGCCGAGCACGACGGGGCAGATCTCGACAAACAGGTCGTAGACTTCGCGCGCCAGGTCCGCGCGTCCGATCGCGGAGTAGCGCGCCAGGATTTCCTCGAGCACGGCAGTGCTGGTGCAGGCTTCCACCTGGCCTTTGTGAACCTGCGCGAGGAAGCGGCGCGCCGGGTCGCGGTGCGGGTGCTCGGCGCCGGCGACGAACATCGGGATGTTGGAGTCGATGAAGACGTTCATGAGCGGCCCTTCTCGATCTCGGCGAGCATCCAGTCGAGATCGGCGGCGGGGCCATCGAGGCCGGCGAGCCGCGCGACGGGATCCGAGACCTTGGCGCGGCCGGACTCGCGCACGGCTTCCCAGAGGGTGCGGCGGACCCATTCGCCCTTGGACATGCGGTTGCGCTGCGCGGCCTTGTTGAGGGCGGCGTCGAGGTCGTCGGGGATGAGGACCTGGAGGCGGTGGCTCATGTGAGTATGCTAACAGGCTAATACTGGTCACGAATGAGACCTTCCCCCCCAACGTCTGCCCGATGGTCCTCGGCGTGACGTTGGTCGACACCGACCGCGCGCGCTAACCAGGCGTCATGCGCGACTGGACGAATCGCGGAAATTAGGGCACCGGGTCTCCTCAAGGCGCAAGTCATCTGCAGCACATCCCAGCTAACCCTGACCACCCGAATCGGTCCCTCGCAGAGTATTTTTTGACGGGCGCCGTCGAAAAGGATCACAATTGTCTCCAGGAGCCGAACTTCGAACATGGCATGGGTGCAATGTAAGTTCACTCGGGGCGAGATAGACGAAGCTGGGAGGCTGCGGGTCGACCCAGCGGCGGCCCCGAACGACAAAGAGAGCGCCCTGGAGATCATAAACAACTGGCGATCTTGTCACGCCTTCCCGTTGAACACGATTCAAGTTGGTCTGCGCCAAAGAGCTAGGACAATCGACGCCAGCGCGCTGGTCGCTCAAAGAATTAAGCGATTGCCGGCCATAGAGTTCAAACTCTGCGCGCTGCCTCACCTCAGACTTTCTGAAATGCAGGATATCGGAGGTTGCCGGGCGGTCGTAACCTCGGTCTCACAGGTAGAAACGCTGACGGATAATTACAAGCGAAGTCATATCAAGCACCTTCTCCATAAGCACAACGATTACATCAATGAGCCTAAGTCCTCAGGGTATCGTGGTGTTCACTTGGTCTATCGCTATCGCAGCGACAGGCAAGACACTTACAATGATCAGAAAATCGAGATTCAGATTCGGTCGAGACTCCAGCACGCTTGGGCGACGGCCGTGGAGACTGTCGGCACCTTCACGCAGCAGGCGCTGAAGTCGAACCTTGGCAAGCAGGACTGGTTGCGTTTCTTCGCGCTAATGGGCACGGCGCTTGCGATCCGCGAGCGTAGACCCCCTGTGCCGGGCACGCCGACTTCAAACAGCAAGCTTCGGACTGAGATCAAGGAGTATGCTCTCCGCCTAAATGTAGAAGGAACGCTGCAAGCTTTCGGTGCTGCCATGAAGACGATTACTGCGCCTCGACACCTCAGTGGCAAGGCACACTACTTCTTGCTCGAACTGCGTCCCAGTGAGAAGACGACGAAGATCACTAGTTTTCAGAGAGGTGAGTTGGCGACTGCCACCGATGAGTACATTCTGGCCGAGCACTTTGCGGGCGAATCCGATTCGGTGCTCGTTTCCGTTGAGTCGATGAAGCAACTGCGCCGGGCGTACCCGAACTACTTCCTTGATACCAGCGTCTTTCTTCGAGCTGTCCGAGAGGCGATGAGGCGCAACCTCTAGCCTGCCGTGGCTTGAGTGGGACACGGATTTGAGGGTCTTCCCCACAACATGCGGCTCGACTTCTGCAGCAGCGGGACGATTCATGAGCCGTAGGCGGTGTCTATGCTCATGGCCGGAGCGCAATCCAATCCCACAGCTCGCCCGCGTACTTCCGGATCCGCTCCCGGTCCCGCCCCAGCAGGAACCGCTCGCGGACCAGGGCCGTCGTCGCCGCGGCGACCTTGCCCAGATACTCGTCGCGGCTCGCGTAGCGCTCCTCGAGCGACCGCCGCGGATCGGAGCCGCGCGCGGACTTCGTCTTCGCGAACGGGAAGAAGCTGCCCACCACCGGCGCCATTTCCGACGGCGCGCCGATCTCCGCGGCGCGGAAGTTCCAGCCGGTGTGCGTGCCGAGCGGTACGGCGACAAACGGCATGGCGACGCCGCCGAGTTCGTTGCCGTCCTCGTTCACCTGCGGCACCAGCGCGGCGAACGGTTTCCCCAGCGCCGGGGGATCCACGGTGACGATGCCCTTGGTGCGGAAGTCCGGGCCGTAGTCGGCGCGCCAGGCGAGCTTCGGCGTCGCCGGTAGCGCGACGCCGGGGATGGCGGGGAACTTCACGGCATCGCGCGGCACCAGCGACTTCGCGGCGACCCCCGGGTGGCGCGAGGGCGGCGGTTCCTTCCCTTCCCGCACCCAGGCGAGGAGCGACGCCAGGAACCCGCGCTGCAGCGGGCGGAAGTCGTTCGGGTTCTGCGGGAACTTCGTATCGTTGGCGGGCGGCGGCAGGCGGCCGGGGCCGTGCTGCGCGGAGGCGACGTAGTAATAGCGCGTGCCCGCGCCGAGCGGCTCATCGCGCGCGCCGTCGAGGCTCGCATGGACCAGCGCCGTCGAACGGTTCCAATACTCGAACGACGTGTTGGTGTAGAAGATCTTGGGCAGGTTCTTCTCGTGCGTGAGGAGCCCGTCGGTAAGGCCGGTGGCGGGGTCGCGCTGCTCGCCGTCGGTGAAGGGGAAGAGATCCGTCGGATAGAAGAGGTTGAAGAACTGGTAGCCGTCGCGCGAGGCCTGGGCGAAGCGGTGGTTGAAGCTGCCCCGGCCGCCGCCGGCGACGTCGGCCCACACGCCGTCGAAGACGCGGCGTCCCTTTTCGTCGGTATTGAAGCCGAAGTAGAGCAAAGTGCGGAGGAAGCGCCCGCTTTGGGAGATGCCGAAGCCGAGCGCGTGCGTGTGCTTGCCGAACTCGCCGCCGTCGTACTTGAGATAGGAGATCAGGTCGCGGACGCCGGCGAGGCCGAGCCCGACCAGCGGCGGGTCGCTCGCCTGATAGGTCGCCTCGTAGATCTGGCCGGGCTGGAAGCCGGCGTCGAGTTCCAGGCCGTCGCGGGACGCGGCGACGCGGAAGCCGTCCACTTTGGCGCGCTTGCCGGTGACGGTGTCGCGCACGGTGAGGGCGACGCTCGCGGGATCGGCGACCAGGTAGGGCTGGTGGCCGCGGTCGGAGAGCGGCATCTTCGTCGTCTTGCGGTCGGGGATGAACTCGCTGCGGCTGACGCCTTTGACGCCGGACAGCGCGGGCGGATACATGCGCAGGAGTCCGTCGCGCTGCGGGACATCGTATTGCCAGCCGAGCCAGGCGAGGGTGAGGCCTTGCTCCAGCAGGAAGCCGTCGCCGAAGTGCTCCGGGGTGCGGGGATCCATCGACCCGGCCGCGTAGTTGAAGCGGCTGAGCATGCCTTTGCCGCCGCGGTTCGAGACCTCGAACAGCACCGTGCCGCTGGCGCCGGACTTCGGCTTGAGCAGGTAGAGATCGGCCGAGAACTCGACGCGGCCGCGGGCGTTGCGGGGGGCGAGGGCAAGGTCCCGGACGTTGGGATTGAGCGCGGGGTCGAGTTCGAAGAAGACGCGGCCGGCGAGCTTCTGGTAGCCCCCGGCGTCCCCGCGGTCGCGGATCTCGACGCGGACGACTTCGGAAGAGGCGAGCAGGGGGGCAAGCAGCAGGAGCCAGCGGCGCATGGCGACAATCTTACCTGGAATCGAGCGAGGCAAGTCCCGCTGGAGTTTCGGCTACTTCGGCTTGCCGATGCAGGTGCGCTTCACCATTTGGACAAGCTCGTCCGGGCACCCGGGGATCTTGTCGATGCGCGGCCAGACGTCGGAATGGCGGCGGTGCAACGACAGATTCAAGTGGACGATGGTGAAGGCGCCGCTGCCATAGAAGTACTCCATCTTGCACGGGCTGACGCGGCCGTCCACGACGCTTCCCTTGTTTCTTGTCTGAATGCCCCGGATCGCGTTGATTGTGGGCAGATCGATGGTACCGGTGGCTTTCACCAGCTTGGCCAAGGCAATGCCTTCGGGACTGGAGTCCGGAAGGGGCTGTTTCGCGATCCGCTCGAAACAGAACTGAACCAGCAATACATCCTCTCGTTTGTTCTCAGCCGGGGTGGCGCCGACGACGGCGCCGACGTTGTAGAAGACCGGGAGGTCCTCTTCGGGGTGATTGGTGATGAACAAGCGCGCCATCCTGGCTACCTCCTTAAATGCGAATACGATCCGCAGTGCCGCCGAGTATAACGGCCGAACGAATGGGCCGCAATGCCCAGGGTGCCCAGGGGGCTGTCGGCAGTCCTCTCACATCAGCGAAGGACCGGGAGCCGGTCAGGGTACAATCGAAAGTCCAATGAAAGTTTCCGTGATATTGCCGGCCGCCGGACTCGGCACGCGCATGGGCAAGGACAAAGCGCACGGCCGGAAACAATTTCTCCTGCTCGAGGGCGTGCCGATTCTGATCCACACGGTGCGGAAGTTCCTGGCCTGCCCGTCGGTGAGTGAGATCGTGATCGCCTTGCGCCAGGAAGACGAGGAATGGACGCGCGAGCTGATCGAGCAGGAAAAGCCCGCCAAGCCGGTGCGCCTGGTGGAAGGCGGCGAATCGCGCCAGCAGAGCGTGGAGAATGCGCTGGCGACGCTCGACGCGGATACCGACCTCGTCGCCGTACACGACGCGGTGCGGCCGTTCGTGACGACGCAGCTTGTCGAGCAGGTGATCGCCACGGCGGCGGAAACCGGCGCGGCGATCCTGGGCATCGTGCCGGTGGACACCGTGAAGCGCGTGCATAAAGACAAGATCCGCGACACGATGCCGCGCGAGCACCTGGCGCTGGCGCAGACGCCGCAGGTGTTCCGGTTCCTGCTGCTGAAGCAGGCTTTCGACAAGGCGCGGGCGGACCAGTTCACGGGGACCGATGAATCGAGCCTGGTGGAGCGCCTCGACAACATCGAGGTGACCGTGGTGCAGGGCTCGGACCGGAATCTCAAGATCACGAAGCCGTCGGACCTGGAGCTGGCCGCGCGGCTGATGCACGACGAAGGCGGCAAGGCGCAATGATCGAGTTCCGGGTGGGCCAGGGCTGGGATACGCACCGGCTGGCGGAGGGGCGGAAGCTGATCCTGGGGGGCGTGGAGATCCCAAGCGACCTGGGGCTCGACGGGCATTCGGACGCCGACATCCTGTCGCACGCGATTACGGACGCGATTCTGGGCGCGCTGGCGCTGGGCGATATCGGCATGCACTTTCCGGACACGGATCCACAGTGGAAGGGCGCGGATTCGAAGCGGTTTCTGGCGCACGCGGTGGCGCTGGCGCGGGAGCACGGCTGGGCGATCGGGAACGTCGACGCGAGCGTGCTGTTGGAGAAGCCGAAGCTCAAAGACTATCGAGTGGCGATCCGGGAGACGCTCGCCGAGACGATGGGGATTGTCGCGGAGCGGGTGTCGGTGAAGTTCAAGACGCACGAGCGCGTGGGTCCCGTGGGCGAACGGCTGTCGGGCGAGGCGCAGGCCGTGGTGTTGCTGGCACGCTAGCGGCCTGGGGGCTTGCCGCTCCCTGACGGTCGCGGCCCCGTTTTCTGGGGCAGGAGAAGTCTCGCATGTATTGCAGCCGGGTGATGCTGTTGCTGGTCCTGCCGGGTGCGGCGGTCTGGGCGCAGCCGGAGATCCGGATCCCGCCGGCACTGGCGCTCGAAGCGGTCAGCGACGATCCTGACGATCCGGCGATCTGGGTGAACCGGAAGAACCGGGCGGCCAGCCTGATTCTGGGAACGAACAAGTCCGCGGCGCCGCGCGGGGCGCTGTATGTCTGGGGGCTGGACGGCAAAGTCCGCCAGCGGATCGGGAATCTCGACCGGCCGAACAACGTCGATGTCGCCTATGGGCTCCCGGTCGGCGGCAGCCGGGTGGATATCGCGGTGGTGACGGAGCGGAACCAGTCGCGGCTGCGGATCTTCGCCATTCGCGAGGGGCGCCTGGAAGACATCGGCGATCCCGAAGGGACCCGCGTTTTCGCGGGCGAAACCGGGCGGCGCGCCGCGCCGATGGGGATCGCGCTCTACGAACGCCCGCGCGACCGCGCGATGTTCGCGATCGTGAGCCGGAAGTCGGGACCGGCGGAGGGCTACCTTTGGCAGTACCGCCTGGAAGACAACGGCCGGGGGCAGGTGCGGGCGGTGAAGGTCCGCGAGTTCGGCAAGTTCGCGGGCACGGGCGAGGACGACGAGATCGAGGCGATCGCCGTGGATCCGCGCTACGGGTTCGTGTACTACTCGGACGAGACCTTCGGGGTCCGCAAGTATTGGGCGGATCCGGATCACGGCAACGCGGAACAGGGCGTACTGGCGCGCGAGGGGTTCCAGGCGCAGCGCGAGGGGATCGCGTTCCACGGCGACTGGCTCCTGGTGACGGACCAGATCGCGGGCGGCTCGCGCTATGTCGCGTACCCGCGGCGCGGGGACCAGACGCGGCCCGTCGCGATTCTGCTGGGCGGCGCGGACTCCACCGATGGGATCGACGCGACGGACCAGAGCCTCGGGCCGGCGTTCCCGCGCGGCCTGCTGGTGGTGATGAACAGCGGCGCGAAGAACTTTCTGGTGTTCCGCGGCGACGACGTCCGGCGGGCGCTTAGCGGACGAACATCTCCACGGTGAGCGGGCTCGAGTTCGGGCCCACGGTCAGCACCAGCGGGACGCGTCCCGGCGCCGAGCGCGGCACCACGACGTTCACCTGCATGAGCCCGACGAAGCCGGGCGCGGCACCGGCGTAGCGCACGTCGCCGGCTGGAACGCGCTGTCCGCCGATGTTGACGCTCACCGGCAGCACCGGCGCGGGCAGCGGCGTGGTAGCCGGGCGTCCGGTGACCGGATTGGGGCTGATGACGCCTTCGCCCGTGGCGAAGAAGACAACCACTTCACCGGCCGCCGCGGGATTCGCGGCGGAGTTGAACGAGCCGTTCTGGTTCAGCACGATCGCGCGGTTGTTCTCGGTGGAGTAGGTGAAGATGGACGGCGCGGAGACGGCAAGGTCCACCACGCGGTCGGCGGTGGGCTTGCCGCGGTACACGACGCGGATTTTCGCCGTGCGGCGGTTGCCGAGTTCGTAAGGCACCTGGGCGTTGATCTGATCGTCGCGGACGAAGAACAGGGGCGCGGCGAATTCGTCGAAGAAGACCTCGGTTTGCGCGAGCGCGCGGGCGACGCGGCCATCGGGATCGAGCTGCGTTTCGGCGGCGACGGGCGGACCGAAGCCGAGGCCGAAGATGGTGACGATCTGGCCGACGGTGAGCGGGCCGCGCACGAAGCCGGCGGCGCTCACCACGGGATCCGGCGGCAGGTACACGGGCGCCATGCGGGTGAGGAAGGCGTCGCGCACGCCGCCAAAGAAGAACTGCGCGAGGCCGCGGGTCACCGGGAAGTCGGGCGAGGAGGTGACGCCGGCGACGACGACATTGCCGCGGCTGTCGAGCGTGATGGCGTTGGCGGCGTCGGCGACGCTACCGCCCAGAAACGTGGAAAACACCAACTGTTCCCCGTTGGTGTTCATGGCGAGAACGATGGCGTCCTGTCCGCCGGCGGTAGAGGCCTGCAGCGCCGGCGAAGTGCGCGGAAAGTCCTCGGCGGAGAGGGTGGAGCCGCAGAGGTACGCGTTGCCGAAGTTATCGACGGTCATGGCATTGACGTCGTCGCGCTCTTTGCCGCCGATGAAGGTGGAGTAGATGGGCCGGGAGCCGTCGGCCTCCAGCCGGGTCAGGAAGATGTCGAACTCACCGGTAAGCGCGCCGGCGTAAGCCCGGCTGTAAGCGTTCTGCGTAGTGGGGAAGGTTTCGCTCTTGGTTACGCCGGATACGAACACTTCGCCGCGCGCGTTGACGGCCATGGCGCGCAACTCGTCGAGCACCCGCCCGCCCAGATACGTGGACCAGATGAGCCCCGAGCCCTCGGGGTTCAGCTTCGTGATGAACGCGGTGGTGGCGTCGAACTCCTGGGGCAGGAACTGCCGCTGGTAGGCGGAAGCAGTGGTCGGGAAGTCAGTGGAAGTGGTGTTCCCGGCCACATAAGCGTTGCCGGCGGCATCGACGGCGATGGCGCGCGCGAAGTCGTCGTTCAGCCCGCCGCGGCTGCGGGTGCCGCCCAGGTAGGTGGCGTAGGCCAGATCCTGGCCGTCGGCGCTGAGCTTGGCGACGAAGGCGCGCTGGAATCCGGCGGTCTGGAACGCGTTCGCCGTCGCCGGAAAGTTGGTGGAGCGCGTTTGTCCGGTGAGATAAACAGCGCCGCGCGTGTCCACCGCCATCGCGGTGATCTCGTCGTCGTCCGCGCCGAAGTAGCTGGCCCACTGCAGCGCGGATCCGGTGGCGTTCAGGCGCATGACGAACCCGTTCAGGCGGTCGGCCAGGGACCTCCGGTTGCGCTGGTAGGCGTTGCGCGTGGTGGGAATGTCGTCCGAGACCGTGCTGCCCGCGACGTAGATGGTGCCGTCGGCGGCCAGGTGGAGCCCGGCGGCAGAGTCGTCGCGGGCGCCGCCCAGGTACGTGGAGAACACGAAGAGGTTCCCGGAGGGCGAGATCTTGGAGAGGAACAGATCCCTGCCGCCGCCGTTCGCGGTGCGCAGCACTCCGGTGGAGGTGGGAAAGTCGAGGGAGATCGTGTTGCCGAGGACGTAGGTGCTACCCTGCGCGTCGGTGGCAACGTAGCGCGCGCTGTCCTCGCTGGCGCCGCCGAGGAACAACGAGTAGACCAGTACGGGGTCGATCACCAGCGGGCGGGACCGGTCATAGGATCCGACGGTGAAGCCGAACTCACCGTTGGGGAGCCGGCGGTAGGCGCCGGCCACGGGTTCGCGGCGGCCGTTGCGCTCCTGATAAAGGACCGGCTTTTTCTGTTGCAGCTCGCCGAAGGCGGTGGCGAGCCGCAGGTTGCCTTCTGCGTCGATCCGCGCGTTTTCCACGCCTTCGAAGGCCAGCCGGATGACGCCCGGGTCCGCGCCCGGCGCGACCACGAAATCGTATTCGAGCTGCCGCTCCACGCCGTAGTAAACCAGATCGATCCCTGGATACAGCGCGCGGTAGCGCACGCGCTGGAAGTTCGGCACTTCGCCCGCGACACGCGATCCGCCGCGCAGGTAATGGCTGACCCCCGCGTTCTCCAGTCCCTCGATGGCCACGGGACGCTGCGCCCCGCGCCAGGCCATGCGCAGCACCGCCGTTTGATCGCCCTGCGGCAGGGCCAGCGTGGCGTGCTGCTCGGTGAGAAACAGCGCGTACGCCGAGCCGCGCGCCAGGTAGCGCACGGCGGCATCCGTCTGGCCGGTATTCGCCTCGAACCGGAGCGGCAGCTTGCCGAACCCGCGGTCGAACTGTGGCGTCGCCGCTGTCAGCGCAACCGCCGCGAGCGAACAGATGTGCAGGTAACGCATACTGAGTCCGATTGTAAGCGAATCCGCACCAAAACAAAAAGCCGGGCCAATGTTCTGGCCCGGCTTTCTCCTTACGACTGCGCTAAGGTGCTACCGGCGGTCCGGAATTACCAGGAGGCTGAACGGCGCGCCCGCGCCGGGGGCATCCACCGCGATCACGGTGTAGATCACGCCGGCTTCGAGGGCCAACGGACCGCTCGCGATTGCCACGGTCTTCGTGCCCGCCAGCGCCACGCGCGCCTGATAGAGCCCGGGCGGCACGGTCAGCGTCGGGGTCACTTCGCCCCAGCCGCGGTTCGGAACCGTCGGCGCCGCGTTGCTGATCGCGGCAAACGGCGCGGTCGCGTAGATGTCCACCTTGGGAGCGCTCGGCGCGCCGTGGATGGCCCGCACGCGGGCGCGGGTGCGGTCCACCGCATTGTCGTCCTCGGAGATCACCAGTTGCAGTTCGGGATGGCCCGCGCGCGCCGCAAAGCCGCCGGCGAAGACCGTGTAGTCGATGCCGCCGCGCAGAGTCACCTGCGCCCGCAGCACCGTGGTGGCGGTGCCGGCGACATTGACGCGGACATCATAGCTACCCGCCGGCAACGGCAGGTACGGGGTCCAGCCCAGATACGGAAGTCCTTCCAATACAGGCGCGTTGTTCACCAACACATCCACCGCGGGAGCGTCCGGCGACAGGTGAATCACGCGCAGGCCGGCGTTCTGGCCGAAGGCCACGCTGGCGAGCAAAAATAGGCACACAAATAGCGCTTGCGATGCAGTACGCATTCTCTTTTTTCTAGCCTCAGTGAGTTTTGAGCTTCAGCGGCGCGCTAAAGAGCGCCGTCACTGAGAAGGATGCGGGCAGCCAGGCGGATGATGTAGATTCTTTCATTTTCATGGCACGACGCCCAGATCCGCGAGTTCCCGCTGCAACTGCGCAAGCGATTCGAAACGGATCCCGTGGATGCCCAGGGATCGCGCCGGCTCGAGATTCTCAGGCCGGTCGTCGATGAAGACGCACTCCTCGGGCAGACGTTGCGTGATGCGCAGCGCCTGCTCGTAGATGGCAAGTTCCGGCTTGCGCGTCCGCAGGTAACAGGAGCTGAGGAACATATCGAAGCAGTCGCGGAGGCCGAACTTCGCGATCCGGAACTGATTCAGCTCGGCGGATTCGTTGTTCAGGGTCACCATCAGCCAGCGCCGGGTGTCGCGCAGGGCGTGGGCGAAGGCGATGACGTCGGCTCGCGGCTCCGTCTGCGCGCACAGGAACTCGCGGACCTCGGCGACGGTGAAGCTCCGCGGCTGGTGGAACATGGTCCAGTTCAGATATTGATCGAGGCTGATGCGCCCCACTTCGAGGTCGCGATCCACGGCTTTGTGGCGGTACTCGAACTCGGCGTTCGAAAGTCCGAAGTGTTTGGTGCCGCGTTCGCGCCGCTCGCGATCCCAGCCGTTGGAGAGGCTGACGCCGCCGATGTCCCAGAACAGGACCTTGATATCCGCCATGGTGACGACTATCGCACAGCGGCCCTCTCGGAACCTAGTCCAGGCAGAGGCGGGAGGCCGCGCGCTCGAAAGCCCGCTCCAGCCGATGCCCGGCCCGCTCCAGCCGGTCGCCGAGACGTTCGAAGCGCTCCTCGATCCGCCGCTCGATCTCCGGACCCCGGCGTTCGAAGCGGTCCCCGATCCGTTGCGCGATCCGCTCGATCTTCCGCTCCACGCGGCGATCGAGGTCACAGAGGCGCCGGTCCCGGTCACGGTCCTCGAAAGCGGCTAATCCTGCCGCCACCAGCAGCACGACAATCAGCGTCTTCATTGAGGGTACCTCCGCATCGCTGAGAACACCTTCATTCAGCCCTAAGACGACAATACGGACGAATCTTTACATCAGTTCCCAAAAACTTTCTTGCGCAGGTCGGCGAAGCGGGGATACGCGGAGAACCCCACCCCGAGTTCGGAGCCAGGGGGCGGCACGGGATACAGCCGCAGCAACGGTTCCGCCTCTTTTTTCTTGCCGGTCTCGACCAGCGCCCAGGCGTAGAGCGTCCGCGCGGTGGCGTCGCCCGCGGGGACCGACGCCCGGTACGCTTTTTCCAGTTCGGTTACGGTAGCCGGAAAGCGCCCGTCCAGCAGCGCGCGGTTCAGTTCCACGGCGGAACGGAGACCGGCCTGGCGGGGATCGGAGAGCAGCGCGTCGAGCGGGACGTCCGGCTCGGCGAGCAGCCGGACCAGCAGCGCGGCGCTGGCGCTGCCGGGGCTCTTGGCGTTGCGTTGCGCCAGGCGCGCCGCCGCCGAGGAACCGGCCAGGTCGCCGTCCTCGCGCTTCCAGAACGACAGCATGGCCGCCGCGACGGCGCCGAGGTCGCCTTCCAGCGCACGAGAGGCCTTATCGGCGCGGGCCAGCGCCTCCGCCCGGCGGCCGGTGGACCGCTCCCATTGGGCGCGGTCCAGTTCGAGCCGCGGGTCACCGGCGCGGGCTTGCGCGTAGAGGTTGTAGTGCTGATCGGCAGCCGCCACTTGTCCGCCGAGCCAGAGAGCAAGCGCCGCTTTGCGCAGCGCCGCGCCCCCCAGGAACCCGGGGGACTTCTGGTGCGCGGCGACGAAGTAGCGCGCCGCGTCGGTGAACTGCCCGTGCAGAAACTGGACCTCGCCTAGCGAGTCCAGTCCGTTCGCCTCCTGCCCGGCAACCTTGGCGTACTCTTCGAGAGCCGTCTTCGCGCCAGCGAGATCACCCGCGAAAGCCTTGGCGTAGCCCAGCAGATTGATGACGGCCGGGTCGTCGGGGACCAGCTTGCGCAGCGCCTCGTAGCGCGCGACGGCTTCGGGGAAGCGCCGGGCGTTATTCTCGGCCTCGGCGAGCGCCCGCAGCGCGCCGGGATCGCCGGGTGCGTCCTTGGTGAGCGCCGCGAGCGCGGTGCGCCGCGCCGCCGCGTCGCCCGAGAGATCCGCCGCCAGCAGATTCAGCCGGGCTTTCTCGGCCGCCGGACGCAGACCGGTCCGCACCTGGGCCTCCCCCAGCAGGCGCAGCGCGCCTTCCCGGTCGCCGGTAGCGGCCGTCTGCTGCACGCGCAGCACCCAGGCAGCGCCGAAGTCGGGATCAGCAGCAGTCGCCCGCTCCAGCGCCGCGCGCGCGGCGTCGCGATCCCGCGCGTCGAGCGCCGCGCTCCATTCTTTGAGAGCGGTGAGGTTGGCGGTAGGCGCGGGCTGCGCCTGGCTGTTCAACTGGTGGGCCAGGCCGTCCATGGCGGCGAAGATCTGGTCCGCGCTGCCGGTGAATTCGAAGCGCCCGGTCATCTTGTGCGTTTCCAGGTTCTCCACCTGGGCGGCGAAACCGCGCCGGGTGACGAAGCCGTGCACCACGCGGGTGGCTCGATTCTCGTAAGCCTCGCGCAGCGCGGCCACCCGCACCGCCACCGCTTCGCCGCCGGTGAGCTGGGCGGCCAGCAGTCCGGAGGCGGCCAGCGGCACCCAGTCCAGCGCCGCGTCGCCCGACAGGTTCTCGAAGGGCAGCACGGCGAGCCGTACCGGACCCGCGGGGGCGGGGGCCGGCTTGCGGCAGCCCGCGAGCAGCATCGCCAGACCGGCAGCCAGGAGACAGGCAGTAAAGGGTCGCATCCGCACTTATCAGTCTAGACCGCTCCGGGGCGTCCTCAGGGCAGTTGTCCATGGCGCTTCGCGCCGCCGATGACGGGCAAGCGTGTGGTGGCGGTGACGCAGGGAGCTGGTCGGCGGGGCCACCAGTTTGTCCCGGTCCAACCCCCGTTCGCGTCATACGACCCGCCCGACAACCCCGACACCCGGTTCGTCCACGGATCCACCGCGATGTTCAGCAGCGGCACGCCCGCCCCCTTCACCGGCGTCTTCTGCAGCAGGTTCCCGAAGCCGTCATACCCGTACGTCGCGCCCCACTCCGGCCCGATCGTCTCCGCCCGCGTCAACCGCTGCAGCGCGTCGTACGTGTATTGCACTTCCTCGCCCGTCACCCAGTCTTTCATGGCCGTGATTCTGCCGTTGTTCTGATTGGACGAAAACTTATGCTCCAAGTCAAGCGACCCCTGGCTCCCGCCCGCCGCCGTCAGCCGCGTCCTCTGCAGCAGGTTGTTGTACTGCCGCGTCTCGGTGTAGTTCATCCACGAAAGCGTCAGCAACTGCCCCGCCGGGCCGTAGGTCACGTTGTTGACGATATCCGCGTTGTTAAAGTCTTTCAGGCCGCTCAACCGCCCCATCGAGTCGTACCCCAGCCGGTGGAACGGCCCGTACGCCGGCGACGTGTCCGGTGCTTCGGGCGGTTCGCGGCCCGCGGATCAGTCGGAGGGGATCACAGCCGATCCCCTTCGTTCGACCAACTAAGTCGGGCCTTCTCACCGAGTGTGTGATGGAGTCGGTAAGCGTTCCTACCCTCGAATCCACACGCCCACTTCAAGTCAACATCTCCCTTCGCTGCGGCGCCGTATTGTCTGCGTAGCGATTGGCCAATCCACTCGTGGACTTGGCTCGGAGGAAGGGCCGTGAGGTCACGGACGTCAAGCCCGGCCAGGGCAGGTCGCCCATTGAATTCATTGCACGCGAGCACAACAACCTTCTCAGAGTTTGAACTCCACGCAACGAGGACAAGGCCAGCGAGCCCTTCGTGGGGCCCAGCGTCCGCGATCTGGAGCACCCTCGATCCGGACCGATAAACAACACGAAACCAAGGATTGCCTACGACTCTCGGCTCCAGCACCTCAATCCGGTGCTTGCCATCGGGGGATTCGGAACTTGCATAGATCGTCTCCCCGAGTGCTCGTCTGCCGCACTGCCAGAGTGCGGCAGAGCTCGACAGCAAGACAGCCGCAATTGCTACAAGCGTGAGGCGTTTCATTTTCCACAGACGTTCGAACGAATCTTGCCACCGACTTGCGATGGGCTCAGAGCACCGCTCGCAACCTGAGACCCGAGCTGGGCGGCAACGTAGCCCAAGAGGATGTCTGCCGTGTTCACGTCTCCCGATTGCCCATGAGTCTTAAACACCTCCGCACCGACCACAGTATTCACTAAGTTTGCGAAAGCTACTAGCGCTGCTTGACCAACCTCATAGCCAACGCTTCCAAGTGCTCCGCCCAGGGTCTCGCCGTAAAGAAAACCGATCTGAAAGAACGCTGCGAAGTGGTGTGACTGATCGCCGCCATCTTGGAATATTCCCTTGAAACCACCTCCGGCCGCAGAGGTGCCGTTAACCGCCAAATTCTGTCCGCCGGCTGAGATTCCTGGCACGACGGTTCCTATGGTCGTCGTAGGCGTCAGCTCGCCAAACGACGAAATGAAACCTCCCAAGGTTCCACCTTGCTCGGCAGCCGAATCGGCGAACAAAGCAAGACCTTCGCATTCAGTAATGTCGCCATTCGCAATCAATCCACGCAATAAATTTGCCGCTGAATGTGGAGACAGCAGCGATGTATTCCGAAGGTGCTCGATCTCAAGACCTACCGTAAACCACGACCACTCGATGAAACCAAACCCGCGGTTGTAGGCAATTTCGATGATCGCGGGAGCACGAACAGTCACACTTCCTATTATAGGCTGATGAATTTCGATCAACCATCCGATAACGTAGGGATCCTGCCCAGTGACGTCATTCAAGTTGATTGGATCGCCGGAGACGTAACTATAGCGGTTGAATCCGGTGACGTCACGCGGGATCGATGTTTCTCGATAAGTGTCCGCACTCCCAAACCTCCCCCAGGACCCCTTGTAATACCTCTGGTCCGCATAATCCAACCCCGTCTCCGCGTCCCGGAAGTACGTCCCGAACTTCTCGATGTTGTTCGCCGTGGACCCCCGCTCCTCACCATACGGAAAATACCGCTTCCCGTTCGACACATTGGACCCCAACCGGTCCGTCAACACCGCCGTCCCATTGATCTTGATCAGCTTCCCGCCGAAATACTCGTTCGACGACACGATCGTCATCGTCGCCACGTTCAGGTAATTCGTCGGCTTGTACGCCGCCAGCTTCGCGCCCCACGGAGCGTAGAAGTAAAACTCCTCGCTCGTAATCGCGCCGCCCGCCACCGTGCCCGTCCACACCCGCTTGTTCGCCGCGTCGTACTGGAAATACGTGCTCCCGCTCTGCTT
>CAYYID010000036.1:0-54270 GCA_964471915.1 uncultured Solibacteraceae bacterium
CTGGTGCTTTCGCGGGAAAAACGAAGTGCTCGATGCGGGCTGTCCCGTTCGGCCGATCTGTCCCGTTTGGCCCTGGAAGAATCAGAATCGCCAATCAAGGCCGATGTTCGGGAAGAGGCCAAGCTGCTCGCCGAACTCACTGGAGTTCCGCGTGCGATTCCAACCCACGCCGCCGACGTTGCGGCGGTTGAGAATGTTCTGGGCGCCGATGAACACCAGCAGGGGTTTGTCGCGCACCATGAACGTGCGGTCGACGCGGACGTCGAGGCGGAGGTAGGCGGGGAGACGTTCGGCGTTGAGGCGGGCCAGATCGAACACCCCGCGGCGCTGCCGCCGGGAGATGGCTTCGTTGTAGGGCGTGAAAGGCCGGCCGGAGAGACCCACCCAGCGGCCGGAGAATTCCCACTTGGCATTAAGCCGGTAGCCGGCGACGGCATTGGCGACCACGGGGTAGTCGAAGGCGGCCGGGCGCAGTATGCCGTCGAGTCCACCTTGGCGGTTGCGGGAGAAAGCCAGGTTCGCTTGGCCGAACCACTTGTTGGTGAACTTCTTTTCGGCGAACAATTCGATGCCTTGCACGCGGCCGCGGCCGGCGCTAGTTAGCGGGAAGAGGATGTCGGCGATGGCAAAGGTATCGCCGACGGCGGCGAGCGTAAGCGCGGGGAACTGCGTCGAGACCGGGTAGTCCTTGTAGTCCTTCCGGTAGCCCTCCACGGTGACGCGGAAAGCCGGGTTCACGAGGTACGAGAAGCCGGTGACGTAGTGGTCGGCGCGGAACGGAACCAGGTTGCGGTTTTGGGGAAACGTCGCCAGGAAGATCAGGAAGGGTTGCTGATAGTAGCTGCCGAAGCTCCCGCGCCAGGAGAGCTTGTTGGTGAGGCGATAGCTGAGGCCGGCGCGGGGGCTGAGGCGCGTCCGGCCGACATACTGATAGTTGTCGATGCGGGCGCCGATGGTGAGGTTGAGGCGCGCCGTCAAGTCCTTGGTCGTTTGCGCGTAGAAGCCGCTCTGGTAGGCGCGAAAGGCTTTGTTGACCTCGAAGGGATTAACGTCGTTGACCGGCGAATAGGGGTTGTCGTTGCCGAACGGCGAGGCGACGGCGTAGCTGACGTTGAAGATCTTGAACGCGCCGCCGGCTTGGATCTTGCCGGAGCCGCCGAACAAGAGGGTGTGGTCGTACTTGATGGTGGATTCGTTTTCGCGGGAGTTTTCGCGGAAGATGGTGGGGCTGCGGGAGATGAGGTCCGCGGCGGGTACGCCGGGGGGGCGGGGGCCGTTGCGGACAAGGTCGCGGACGTTGGCGTTGACGTTGGCGGCGGAGTGAGTGACGCCCAACAGACCGACACCTTTGCCGCCGTAGAGGCGCTGCCAGTTGAAGCCGTTGGCGCTGCGCCAGCCCTGGTAGCGGATGTCGAGGTTGAAGACCTCGTCGGCTTGGTCCTTCTCTGGAATGTCGTCGTTCGCCCCGAGGCGGACCTTGTCCCAGCCTGAGACGGTGACACCCCAGACGCGATCACGCGGCGTGAGGTCGTAGACGGCTTTGGCGGTAAGGGTGTAGACGATCGGCACGCCGCCAAAGCCGACATCCTTGGTGAACGCGTCGAGAAAGCTGCGCCGTGCCGACACGACCCAGGAGCCCTTGTTCTTCGTAATGGGCCCCTCCAGGATGGCGCCGCCGCCGGCGAAGCCGAGCGTGGCCCGGCCGCGGAACCGTTCGCGGTCGCCTTCACGCTGGGTGATCTGGAGGACGGATGAGGTGCGGTTGATGAAAGGCGCGGGATAGCCCCCGGTGAGAAAGGTGACGTCGCGAATCAACTGGGCGTCGAGCAGGCTGACGGTGCCGCCGGCCGAAGCGAAGTTGGCGAACGCGTTGATGTTGGGAATCTCGATGTTGTCAACGACGAACAGGTTTTCCAGCGGACTGCCGCCGCGGACAATGATGTCGTTGCGAATGTCGTCCGAGCCGATGACGACGCCGGGCAGCGTCTGCACGTAACGGGTAACGTCTTGCAGCGCGCCGGCCGCCTTGTAGATCTCCCGGCCGCGGACGAGGAAGCCGGAGTTCTTCACTTCTTCGGGCGCGACGAAGGCGCCTTCGGTGACGGTGACCGATTGAGCGACGGCGTCAAGGGCGGCGACGGAAACATCGATGCGGACGTCGCCGCCGGCGCGGATGTCGACGTCGGCGCCTTGGAGCGCCGGCTGATCGGGCGGCGTGACGGTGAGGCGGTAAAGGCCGGCGCGGATATCTATCAGGCGAAAGGCGCCCTGGGGGTCGCTGGTGGCACAGCGGAATGTGGAATTGAGGCAAACGCGGGCGTTGGCCAAAGGCTGGTTGGCCGCGCTGAGAACAACGCCGGAGAGAGAACCGACACCCGTAGTGTCTTGGGCGGCGAGGAGAGCGGGGAGACTCAGGGAAAAGGCGAGCCGGACGGCTAAGGGGAAGGACATCTTTGTTCCTGATGCCCGCATTGGTCCGCGCGATGGTATCGTTGCGGCGAATTCGGGGCAAAGTGGGGCATTGACCCGAACTGATGAGAGCTGAAGAGCGGCGCGCCGGATCCGCTCCGGCGCGCCAGCTGGGTTAGTCCAGGAAAGCGACCTGCCGCGCGTGCGGGGCAAATCGTTCCCGGTTGCGGAGGCTGAGGGACAGTCACCTCCGTCCCGGACCGTTCCGATCCGAGTAAGCCGAGGTCGGCCCGCCCCCTCGCCGTGCGACTCCGCGGTGACGCAGTATCGCGGGAACGTGACGAGGTCGGTGAGCCTGGCGGGGACGACGTACGGGTGCTACGACGAGACGGGGACGGCGAAGACGAGCCAGGCCGTGACGGGGACGCAGACGAACGTGCAGACGTCGAGCAATTCGTCGTATGCCGTGCCGACGGCGATCACGCAGGGCAGCCTCTCAGAGACGATGAACTGGAACTCGTTCCTGGGGATGACGGGGGCGACGAATCCGAACGGGGCGACGACGTCGGTGAGTTATGACTCGGCGACGCGGCCGAGCGTGGTGACGAACCCGCACGGGGGATCGACGACGTTCACGTACACGAACTCGCCGCCGACGGTTACCGCGACGATCAACACGACCGGCGACGGGAACGGGCGGTGGACGCGGACGACGCTCGACGGGCTCGGCAGAACGATCAAGGTGGAGACCGGATATTCGACGGTCACGAAGTCGATCGCGGAGACGGAGTACGATTCGTGCGCGTGCTCGCCGGTGGGGAAGCTGAAGCGCAGCACGATGCCGTACGCGCCGGGCGGGACGAAGTGGTGGAAGACGAACACGTACGATGCGCTGGGCAGGACCGTGAGCGTGCAGGAGGCGGACCACGCGTCGACGACGGCGTATGTCTACGAAGGCGTGACGGTGAAGGTGACGGATCCGGCGGGCAAGTGGAAGAAGTTCCACATGAACGGGCTGGGGCAGTTGTGGAAGGTGGAGGAGCCGCGGCCGGGCGGCGGGACGTACACGACGACGTACACGTATGACCTTGTTGGGAACCTGAGCGGGGTCTCGATGCCGCGGGACGGAACGACGCAGACGCGGACGTTCAATTACGGGAACGGTCCGTTGCTGTTGTCGGCGACGCAGCCGGAGAACGGGACGACGGCGTACACGTACAACGCGGACAAGACGCTGGCGTACAAGGTGGACGCGGACAACCGGAAGACGGCGTACACGTACGACAGCTATAAGCGGGTGACGGCGCAGCGGGGGTATTCGTGGGACAGCGGGACGTCGCAATGGGTGGAGAAGACGTGCGAGCTGAAGGAGTTTTACTACGACGCGAACATCTTCGACGCGAACTATTCGCAGAACATCAATGGGCGGCTGGCGGCGGTGCGGTACCGGCCGTGCTACACGCCGATCGGGGCGACGTTCTACGAGATGTACTCCTACTCGCCGGGCGGGCTGCTGCTGAAGAAGCGGTTCCGGGTGAACCGGAACAGCGTGGACGCGGATCTCGACGCGGAGTGGACGTACGACAACGACGGCAAGCTGACGACGGTGCGGTACCCCCTTGGCGCGGTGTATCAGCACGGCTACGATGAGATGGGGCGTCCGAAGACGATGATCGACGCGGGGACGCAGACGACGGTGGTCGGGTCGGCTACGTACGGGCCGGCGGGTGAGTTGCTGACGATGGGGAACGAGACGCGGCAGTACAATTCGCGGTTGCAGGTGACGCGGATCACGCATGGGGTTCTCGATCTGGAGTACAAGTATTCGGCGACGCAGAATAACGGGCAAATTACCGCGATGAAGGACTGGCAGTCGGGCGAGGAAGTGAATTACGCCTACGACGAGTTGAAGCGGCTGGCGTCGGCGGTGACGGTGGGTCCGGAGTGGGGGAACTCGTATGGGTATGACGGGTTCGGGAACCTGTTGCAGAAGAATGTCGTCAAAGGGACGGCTCCGTATATGAACGTGTCGATCGATCCGGCGACGAACAAGCCGTATAGCGGGTATTCGGCGGCGGGGTTGCCGACGGCGGGGGCGCAGTTCGATAACGACAACCGGATGATCGCGACGACGGCGGGGAGTTCGTACCAGGAGTATTACGCGTATTCGCCGGCGGGGAAGCGGGTGTGGAACCGGGGGAAGCGGGATATCGGCGGGACGTGGGTGGACAAGGAAGAAGTGTGGTTCTGGGGCGTGACGGGGCAGCGGATGGCGTTTTATTCGCTGACGGCGAGCGGGAATCCGGTGTTTACGCTGACTTCGACGAACTTGTATATGGGGTCGAAGCTGGTGATGTCGGGTGGGGCTGCGGTGAAGACGGACCGGTTGGGAAGTGTTGGGAAGTTCTATCCGTGGGGCGAGGAGCGGACGCCGACGGGAGCCTCGGGCGAGAAGTTCGCGACGTACTACCACGATGTGCAGGCGGCGATGAACTATGCGGATCAGCGGTGGCATGGGACGAATGGGAGGTTCCAGGTCCCGGATCCGTACCGTGCGAGCTCTAGGCTTCCAAGCCCATCGACCTGGAACCGATATGCGTATGTAACGGGGGATCCCGCGAATCAGGTCGATCGCACCGGCTTTGAGGGTTGTCCAGTTGACTTCTGCGTGACTGGAACAGGAAAGCTCGAAGGCGGCGGCGGCGGTGAAGAGCCAGGCGGCGGATCTTCAGGCAACGGAGGGGGCGCGAGCGATCAGGGAGACATGCAGGAGAAAACGGACGGAAGTGAAGGCGGCGGCGGGGCTGGGGAAACAGAAGAAGATGAGTATACGGTCGATGGTTTGGACCTCTTGACGACGTACCGCGTTGCGGGCACAAAGCTAACCCTGAGTGATCTCGCTGGCTCCCGAACAGTAAACGCAGCCATCACGGCGCTAAAGGCTGCTGTGCTCAAAGACTCTGATTGCATGAAATGGCTGATGACCGCACCTACAGCGGCCTCCAGATCGCTATTGATCAACTTCTTCGAGTCGCAACGATCCAGTACAGGAGTAGCTACTATCGCGGACGGTGGTAGTGTTACGAGCGCGGGCGGCATCTCTGGCGTCGCAAACGTCCAGCAGTTCGGCGTACCTGTTTTTAACGTTGTCATGAATCGAAACGGAGTGTTTTTCAGAGGCCAAGGTCCGGCTGGAATCCAGAGCAGCAATTCACTGGTCACTGGCATCAACGCGGCGACCCAACGGGCACAAGGGTTTCTTCTCTTGCATGAATTCGCTCATGTGCTAGGTTTGATCGCTGGTAACGATGTTGCTTCATCGACGCAAGTTATGAACAACAACACAATCGCTGCAAATTGTAGCAAAGCAATCAGCGCACTGAGAAATTAGCGAGGAAGTCACATGCACAACTTACGACAGATTGCTTGGTGTCTACTCCTGCTGTTGTCAGGCCCCGCTTTGCTGCACGGTGAAGCTCATGGAACTGGTTGGGCGACTTGCGCGGTCAACCTGGTGTTGCCGAGATTTGGGCCTGCATCGAGAGTGGCGGGATCTGGTGGACCCGTAGTTGCGACGTTCAACATCGACCGAAACGGTTACGCCGTTCAATTGAAGCTTTCTGGCGGCGAAGACCAACACCGTTCCGAAGTGTCAACTTATCTGAGAGAGTCGAAGTTTGCGCCGAGGTGCGCGGGACGCACCCTGGAGATGCGCTTCTCGTTCGTGATCAACGGAGAGGCGCTCCTGTACCCCACATCGTGGGTTGAGTTCGAGAGCCCAAATCACTTCTCAATCCTGACGAGACCCGTGAAGCCGAGCATCAACTGAGGAGTTGTTGCCGGAAGCGACGTACGGCTGCTACGAAGAGACCGGGACGGCGAAGACGAGCCAGGCGGTGACGGGGACGCAGACGAACGTTTGGAAACGTCGAGCAATTCGGCGTACGCGGTGCCGACGGCGATCACGCAGGGGAGCCTCTCAGAAAACGATGAACTGGAACTCGTTCCTGGGGATGACGGGAGCGACGAATCCGAACGGGGCGACGACGTCGGTGAGTTATGACTCGGCGACGCGGCCGAGCGTGGTGACGAACCCGCACGGGGGATCGACGACTTAGATGGGGAACCTGTCGATGCCGCGGGACGGTCACGGGTTTCTACGGAAGCAGGTGACCAGGTGGTCGTCCACGAGCCCCGTCGCCTGCAGAAACGCGTAGCAGATGGTGGACCCCACGAAGCGGAAGCCGCGCGCTTTGAGGTCCTGGCTCAGGGCGTCGGAGACCAGGGTCCGCGCGGGGACCTCCTGGAGCGAGCGCCAGCGGCCGACGAGCGGGCGGCCGTCGACGAACCTCCAGACATAGTGGTCGAAGCTCCCGAACTCCTGCTGGACCTTGAGAAAGGCGCGGGCGTTGTCGACGGAGGCGGCGACTTTGAGCCGGTTGCGGACAATGCCGGGGTCCGCGAGCAGCTTCTGCTGTTTTTCGGCGGTGAAGCGGGCGACCTTGGCCGGATCGAAGCCCGCATACACCTTGCGGTAGTGGTCGCGCTTGGCGAGGATCGTATCCCAGCTCAGGCCGGCTTGCGCGCCCTCCAGGATCAGAAACTCGAAGAAGCGGAGGTCGTCGTGGACGGGGACGCCCCATTCCTCGTCGTGGTAGCGGATGGCGAGGTCGTTTCTGGCCCAGGCGCAACGTTCCATATAGTGGATAGTTTTGCACGCGGCGGCCGGCGGGTTCGTCTAGGATGGTGTGATGCGAGTGCTGCTCGCGGTGTGCCTGGCGATGCCCCTGTGCGCGGGGGAGTACGCCGTGCTGCGCAACGGTTTCCGCATGCGCGTGGACCGCGTGGAGCGCGCGGGGGACAAGGTCCGGCTGCACGCGGCGGCCGGGGTGACGGAGATCCCGGCGAGCGAGATCCTGGACATCGAGGCTGACGACGCCCCGCCCGAGCCGCCGAAGCCGATGGCGGCGCTGCCGGAGCCGGTGCGGGCGCGGGAACTGACGGCGCGGGAACTGGTGGACCGCGCGGCAGAGCACCACGGATTGCCGAAGGAGTTCGTGCGGTCGGTGGCGTTGGCGGAGTCGGCGTACCGCCAGAATGCGGTGTCGCCGAAGGGCGCGATCGGGATCATGCAACTGATGCCCGCGACGGCCGCTGAATTGAAGGCTGACCCGCGGGATCCGAAGCAGAACGTCATGGCGGGGACGCAGTATCTCAAGGAACTGCTGCTGCGCTACGACGGGGATGTGACCAAGGCGCTGGCGGCGTACAATGCAGGTCCCGGAGCGGTGGACCGGCACCAGGGTGTACCGCCGTATCCCGAGACGGTGCAATATGTTGACCGGGTCCTGAAACGTTACTTGGCCACCAAGCCCGCGCCGTAAGCGGCGACGTATTACAATCGGACCATTCATCAGTTTTTTATCTCGCGATGCTAGCCTCGGAGAGACTCGCTAACTCGTGGGCAGATCTCGCCTGCCCCTTCAAGACCACTCGATCGGGGATTCGTATGACCCAATTCCAACGCAACCTTACTGTTTCTTTGCTGCTCGTCTGTCTATTCGCTCAGGGGCTGTTCGCGCAGTTCGACACCGCGAGTGTCCTGGGCACCATTCGCGATGCCAAGGGCGGCGCCGTAAGCGGCGCTACCGTAACGGTTACGAACATCGCCACGGGCATTTCGCAGCGCGCGAACACCGACAACAACGGCGACTACATTTTCCCGGCGCTGCGGATCGGCCAGTACACGATCACCGCGGAGTCGACGGGCTTTTCCACCGCGAAGGTGGAGGGCGTCACCCTGACCGTGGAAGCGCGCCAGCGCGTGGACATCACGCTGCAGGTGGGGCAGGTGACGGAGATCGTGAACGTGGTGGATCAGACGCCGCTGCTCGAAACCGAGTCGAGCTCGAAGGGGCAGATCATCGGCCAGAAGCAATTGGTGAACATTCCGATCCTGGGGCGCGCGTATGCGAACCTGGCGCTGCTGGTGCCCGGCGTGCGGCAATCGCAGGTGGGCAACCAAGGCGACATCGCGTTCCGCCGCGAGGGCTCCTACAACGTGAACGGGCTGCGGAGCGTGTACAACAACTTCCTGCTGGACGGCGTGGATAACAATTTCTACGGAACGACGAACCAGGGCTTCTCGAACCAGTCGATCCAGCCGTCGCCGGACAGCGTGGCCGAGTTCCGGATGTCGGTCAACGCGTACTCGGCGGAATTCGGCCGCACGGGCGGCGCGGTGATGAACGTGTCCTCGCGGTCGGGCTCGAACCAGTTCCGCGGCACGGTGTGGAACTTCTTCCAGAACACTTCGCTGAACGCGACGGGGTTCTTCAAGCCGGCCGAGGGCCGCAAGCCGCAGGTGAACCGGAACCAGTTCGGCGGGGTGTTCGGCGGGCCGATCGTCAAGGACCGGACGTTCTTCTTCGCGGATTACGAAGGCTCGCGGTGGATCCAGAGCCCGTTCGGGCTGACGTCGATCCCGTCGCTGGCGCAGCGGCAGGGGATCCTGACGGCCGACGTGCGCGTGCCGTACAACTTCACGGACGATCAGGGCCGGGCGATCCAGGCGGGCACTATCATTCCCGCCGGTCAGGCAGTGCCGATGACGCGTTTCGCGCGCGAGGTGCTGCGGCAGTTGCCGGCGCCGAATCGCGCGGGCGGCGGGGCGTTCGGGGTCGCGAACAACTTCGGGGGCTTCATCCGCAACCAGTTGTTCGAAGATAAGGGTGCGATCAAGGTGGACCACAAGTTCACGGATCGCCTGACCAGTTTCTTCCGCTACGCCCACCGCAAGCAGAACATCGAGCAGCCGGGGCTGATCACGGGCTTCTCGGGCGGCAACTCGATCGGCTTCCTGGACGTGTTCAACCAGCAGGGTATCGCGGGCATGACCTTCACGCAGAATCCGACGACGGTGTGGGAGTACCGCTTCGCGGTGACGCGGATCGGCGCGGACCGGCTGCCGGCGTCGATCGGCGGGCCGAGCATGCGGGAGCTGTTCGGCATCACCGGGCTTCCGGAAGGCCCGCGCATCCAGGGCGGCGTGACGCCGCAGGACATCGTGGGCTTCACGCGCATCGGCCGCCAGTCGACGAATCCGCAGGCGCAGTTCCCGACTTCGCTGAACTCGCGGCTGAATTACTCGAAGATCCTGGGCAAGCACAACGTGAAGGCCGGCTACGAGTGGCTGGGGCTGTACATCGACGTGGACGACACGAATCCGCTGTACGGGATTGACGGCTACGGCGGGGGCTTCTCGCGGCCGACGCCGGGCGCCTCCAACACGAACTTCTCGCTCGCGGACTTCTACTTCGGCGCCCGCGGCTCTTACCAGCTCGCCACGCAGCGCGTCGCCAGGGTCCGCCAGCAGATGCACTGGATGTATCTCCAGGACGATTTCAAGGTGAATTCGAAGCTGACCTTGAACCTCGGCATCCGGTATGAGCTGACGTCGCCGATCTACGACGCCGACAACAAGCTCGCCAACTTCAATCCCCGGACCAATAGCCTGGAGCTGGCGCGGGACGGCGGCTGGAGCGCACGCGGCTTGCGCGACAACGACTGGAACAATTTCGCGCCGCGCGTCGGCTTCGCCTACCAGCTCACGTCGAACACCGTGCTGCGCGGCGGCTACGGCGTCGGCTACAACTACTGGAACCGGATGGCCTCGGCCGAGTTGCTGGGCACGAACGCGCCGTTCGTCACGCGCTTCTCGGCGCAGAATTCGGCGGCGAACCTGGGGGCTCTGTGCACGGGCAACAACTTCGCGAACTGCTTCCGGACGCGGGAGCAGGGCTATCCGGTGAACCCGCCCTCGAACGTGGTGCTGCACATGGATCCGCGGGCGCCGTGGAGCTACGTCCAGAACTGGCACTTCACGGTGCAACACCAGTTGACGCGCAAGACGCTGATCGACGTGGCGTACGTCGGCAATAAGGGCGTGAAGCTGCCCTTGCTCGGCGATCTGAACCAGGCCCGGCCGATCACGGCGGCGGAACTGGCCGCGGGCCTGACGACGCTGGGCACCCTGAACGCCCGGCGGCCGTTCCCGGGCTTCGGCAACATCACCGCGGTGGTGCCCACCGGCTTCTCGAACTACCATGCGCTGCAGGGCAAGTTCGAGTACCGCGGCGACCAGTTGCTGGTGCTGAACGCCTTCACTTACGGGAAGGCGATCGACAACGTCGGGCAGGTGCTCGAAACCACGAACGGCGGGTCGCCGAACCCGCAGGATATCCGCAATCCGAATAACGACAAAGGCGCGTCGAGCTTCGACCAGCGGTTCAACAACACGACCTCGGTGGTCTGGCAGATGCCGTTCGGCAAGGGGCGGCGCTTTGCCTCGAACATGCCGGGAGCCCTGGAGTATGTGCTGGGCGGCTGGGAGGCTTCGAGCGTCATTACCCTTACCGCGGGCCAGCCGCTGAACATCCGCTATGGCGATATCGACGGCCGCGCCTCGGATGGCCAGCCGGACTTCCTGGGCAACGTCGCGCTGCGGCCGAATCTGATCGATCCGGCGTTGGGCGCGCGCGCGCCCAGCGGCGTCCGCACCTTCAACAACTACTTCAACGCGGCGAATCTGGCGATTCCGCCGGCCACGCAGACCTTCGGCAATCTCGGCCGCAACGTCGTGTACGGCTACCCGCTCTACCAGGTGGACTTCGCGCTGCAGAAGAACTTCGCGCTGCCCTTCATCAACGAAGTGTCGCGCCTGCAATTCCGCGGCGAGTTCTTCAACTTCTTCAACCGGACCAACTTCGGCGCGCCGACCGTGGATTTCCGTAGCGCGGCCTTCGGACGCGTGACCTCGACGTTCGATCCGCGCATTGTCCAGTTGGCGCTGAAGCTGTACTTCTAGACTCCGCGAGGTTCGCGGGCGCAGGCGGGCGGGCCGGTGACGGTTCCGCCCGCCCTTCCGTTTCGCCTGGAGATTCTGACACACTGCTCGAGATGAGTAACCTCGGACTGGAAGCCGCGCTCGTTTTCCTGCTCGTGCTCGCCAACGGAGTGTTCTCGATGGCGGAGATGGCGGTCGTCTCCGCGCGCAAGGCCCGGCTGCGCCAGCGTTCCGAAGAGGGCAGCCGGGGCGCCGCGGTGGCGCTTGAGCTGGCGGCCAACCCGCACGACTTCCTCTCCACCGTGCAGGTGGGGATCACGCTCATCGGCACCTTGGCCGGGGCATTCGGCGGGGCGACGATCGCGGAGAAATTCGGTTTCTTCCTGAAGCAATTCCCGCAAGTCGCGCCCTACAGCGACACCCTCGCGATCACCGGCGTCGTGCTGGTGATCAGCTACCTGTCGCTCATTCTGGGCGAGCTGGTCCCGAAGAACGTCGCCCTGGCGAACGCCGAGGGCATTGCCGCCGTGCTGGCGCCGCCCATGCGGTGGCTGGCGAAGGCCGGTGCGCCTGCCGTGCGCTTCCTCACCTTCTCCACCCGGCTGGTGATGAAGGTGATCCCCCTGCCGAAGTCCGGCGAGGCGCCCGTCACGGAAGAAGAGATCAAGGTCCTGATCGCGCAGGGCACCGAGCACGGGACGTTCGAGGAAGCTGAGCAGGAGATGGTGGCCGGCGTGTTCCGCCTCGGCGACCGGCGCGCCGTGGACATCATGCGGCCTCGCGGCAAGGTGACCTACCTCGACGCGGCCGATCCCTGGGCTACGAATCGCGAGGTGGTGCGCAACAGTGCGCACTCGCGTTTCCCGGTGGTGGAGGGCGATCTGGACCGGGTGATCGGCGTCGTCCATGTGAAGGATCTGTTCGGCGTGCCCGAGCCGCCGGATTTGCGGGCCCTCGTCCGCCGGCTGGTGATTCTGCCCGAACTGGCGCCCGCCCTCGAGGTGCTGGAGCGCCTGCAGGACTCCGGCGAGCAGATGGCCCTGATCGTCGACGAACACGGCGGCGTGCAGGGACTGGTAACGCTAACCGACGTCCTGGAGGCCATCGTTGGGCAACTGCGGGGGCCGGGGGAGGCTCCGCGCGCCCGGATCACCAAGCGCGAGGACGGCACTTGGCTGGCCGACGGTTCGCTCCCGATCGCGGATTTTCAGGAGCAGCTCGGCTTGCGCGAGGTTCCGGGCGAGGAAGAGGGCTTCGCGACGGTCGCCGGCCTGGTCCTCGCGCACATGCGCCGTATCCCGGCCCCTGGGGACCACTGCACGGTCGCGGGCTGGCGCTTCGAGGTGCTCGACATGGATCGCAACCGGATCGACAAGGTGCTCATCACCCGGTTGCCGCAGGTTGGGTCTTAAGGACCGCCTGAAGGGCGGACTGCGAGGCCCTTCGCCCGGCGGGCGCTACAGGCCGAACACGAACAGCGCGTGTCCCGAAGTCACCACGATACGCTGCTGGCCGTCCACCGCGAACGACATCGGGTTGGTGTACATCGTGCCGCCGGTCTGGAACTCCCACAGCGGCTTACCGGTCAGCGCGTCGAGCGCGTAGAAGTTGCCCTCCATCGAGCCGCCGAAGACCAGGCCGCCCGCGGTGGAGAGCACGCCGCTCCACGGCGGCGACTGGAGCGGGAACTCCCACTTCAGCTTGCCGCTGAGCGCGTCCAAAGCGCGCACGGCGCCGGTGGCGGCGTCGCCGCGGATGGCCCGTTCGCCGCCGCCCGTGAAGTTCGCCCCGGGCTTGTATTCGACCTCGGTCTTGAAATAGTAGGAGCTCTGCTCGCGCGCCGCGACGTAGACCAGCTTCGTCTGCGGCGAGTACGAGGGGCTATACCAGTTCGTGGAGCCGAAGAGGCTGGGCCAGGCCAGCGTACCGTTCTCTGAGGGTTCCATGGCGGGATCGACGATGGGACGGCCCCGGTCATCCAGGCCCTTGGACCAGGTCTGCTTGGCGAACGGCGTGCCGGATAGGAACTCGCCGGTGAGGCGGTCGAGCACGTAGTAATAGGCATTGCGGTTCGCTACCGCGATCAGCTTGCGTGGCTGGCCACGCACGACGCCGTCGAAGAGCATCGGCACGTGGGTCGCGTCGTAGTCGTGCGTGTCGTGCGGCGTGAACTGAAAATGCCAGCGGAGCTTGCCGGTGTCGGCCTCGATCGCGAGCAGCGAGCAGCTATAGAGGTTGTCGCCGGCGCGGACGTCGCCGTTCCAGTCGGGTCCGGGATTGCCCGTGCCCCAATAGAGCAGATGGGTTTGCGGGTCATAGGATCCGGTGACCCAGGCGGGCGCGCCGCCGGTTTTCCAGGAGTCGCCGGCCCAGGTGTTGCCGCCGGGCTGATCGGGCGAAGGCACGGTGTAGAAACGCCAGAGCTGCTGGCCGGTCTTCGCGTCGTAGGCGTCGATGAAGCCCCGGATGCCGAACTCCCCGCCGGCGATGCCGACGATGATCTTGCCGTCGAGGGCCAGCGGCGCGAGCGTCAGCGCGTGGCCCAGCTTGTAGTCGGCCACCTTGGTGATCCACTTCACCGTGCCGTTCTTCGCGTTCAGGGCAATGAGGTGCGCGTCGAGCGCCGCCCAATAGACGGTGTCACCGAGCACGGCGACTCCTCGGTTCACCCGCCCGCAGCAGACGTTCTGATCCGCCGGCATCGGCCGCTGGAAGCGCCACAGGCGGCGGCCGGTGCGCGCGTCCAGCGCCGAGACCGCGTCCGGCGGCTCGGTGAGGTAGAGCACGCCGTCCACCGCCAGCGGCGTGGCCTCGAACTTGTCGAGCTGGTCGATCTGGTAGATCCACAGCGGCTTCAGGCGCGCCACCGTGGTCCGGTTGATCTGCGTGAGCGGCGAATACCGGTGTCCGTCGAGGGTCCGCGAGTAGGTGAGCCAGTTGTGCGGCTCCTTGTCGGCGTTCCGGATCCGCTCGAAGGGGACCTGCGCCGCCAGCACGCCGGCCGCGGCCAGCATCAAGACGATTCTCATGGCGCACCTCGTAGGGAAGAAAGATAGGCTACGAGATCCCGCAGCTCCGTATCGGTAAAGATGCCCTGGTACCCGGGCATCGGCGTCGCGCCCTTGCGCTTGTCGAGAGTCTGCAGTTCGGACTTGCGGAAGCTATGGAACCGGCCCCCGCCGTCCACCAGTTGGATGGTGAAGCTGTCTTCGTTGACGCGCGCGCCGTTCACTTCGGAGCCTTCGCGCGTCACGGCGCGGATCATGAGGAAGCCCTCGGGGACTTCGGCGGCGGGATTCTCGATCGATTGTTTCAGATGCTCCGGGCTGCGGCGCGCGCCGATCGCCGAGAGGTCGGGTCCGAAGAAGCGGCCTTCCCCCGCGACGGTGTGGCACGCCGCGCAGTTGCCTTTGCCGGCGTAGAGCGCGCGGCCTTTCGCGGAGTCGCCGTCGGCTTTCTGGGGCTTGGCCTCGGCGGCCAGCTTGCGCACGTATGCGGTCAAGTGGATCACGCCGTCGCCGCCGAGGAACCCCGAGGGCGGCATTTCCGTGCCCGGCACGCCGCGCGCGATCACGAGCATCAGTTGCTCGTCGTTGCGTGCGCGGGCCAGGGGTTGCGACACGAGGTTGGGGCCGCGGCCGCCTTTGCCGTCCAGGCCGTGGCACGCCCCGCAATTGGCTTCGAACATTCGCTTGGCCTTCGCCCAATCGATCTTCGGCATCGCGGGGGGAGGGCCGGTCTGCGCGAGAAAGAGCAGAACCGCTAGGACCATGAAGTCTTGATTGTAGTACGATCCTGAGATTATGCGACGCGTGCTTGCTCTCAGTTTGTTCGCCGTGGTCCTCTGCGCCCAGCAGGTCCGCGTGGACCAGAACCGCCAGACACTGCAGTTGGCGTCGGTCGTGGTGCTGACGCAGCGCAATTCGGCCGCGCTCACCGACGAGAAGAAAGCCGAAGTCGACAAACTGCTGGGGGAAGGCCGCGGGCACCTCGCCGCGGGACGCCAGGGTGAGGCGCGGCGCATCCTCGCGCAAGCCGGCGCGATCATGGCCGGCACCAAGTGGGACGAGAACGAGATCTACGCGTCGTCGCTGGTGTTGCGCACGAACACCAGCGTGCTCGACCCATCGCGGCCGCTCATCGTGACGCTGACGCAGGTTTACCCGGCGTCGATCAAGGCACCGCAGGGCCTGCGCATGCACGCCTCGCTGCACGAGATGCAGGGGCAGGGCCGCATTGCGCGTCCCGGCAAAGTGGTCCGCGACTTCGGGATCTTCGACGGCGTCTCGCGGGACCTGATCGAGGAGCCGTACACCTTCGACCTGGACCTGGCCGGACTGCCCGAGGGCAACTATATGCTGGTCGCCGGTCCCATGGACTTCTACACGCCGGTGCGCGACCTGGGGATCCGCATCGCCGTCGTCACGGACTTCGATAAGCACCGCGCCGCCGTCGAACAACGGCTGAAGAAGGTCGCGGCACACGACTCGGCGAAGGCCACCGCGCGCTATCCCTTCGACCTCGCCCGCCAGGTGAACGCCGGCCGCCGCGAGTTCTTCCCGCTCGACTATACGAAGGAGATCGCGCGCTCGCTCGAGATCGTGAAGAACCTGGAGGCGGGCAAAGACATCGTCGAGAAGGCCAAGGGCGAGCAGGCGCGGCACTACTACTTCGCCGCGGCGGACGAGGTGATGCCGTACCGGCTGTATGTCCCGGCGAAGTACGACGGCAAGACGAAGCTGCCGCTGATTCTGACGCTGCATGGCCTCGGCGGCACGGAGGACGGACCGCTGGTGCGCGACGACAAGCTGGCGATCCAGCTCGCCGAGAAGCATGGTTTCGTGGTCGTCTCGCCGCTGGGCTACCGGACCAACGGCGCCTACGGGAACCACGCGCAGCCTACGCCGCCGGAGCCGGCCCGCGCACGGGTGCTCGAATTGAGCGAGCAGGACGCGCTGAACGTCGTGGAGCTGGTGGCCAAGGAGTATGGGACCGATCCCTCGCGGACGTTCCTCATGGGCCATTCCATGGGTGGCGCGGGCACCTGGTACCTGGGCCAGAAGTACCCAAAGAAGTGGCGGGCACTAGGCCCGATCGCGGGTCCGGCGGTGCTGCCGGAGCGGTACCCGTGGGACAAGATGAAGGATGTCCCGATGATCGTGGCGCACGGCGACAAGGATCCGACGGTGCCGGTGGTGGCCAGCCGAACCATGGTGGAGAAGGCGCGCGCGGCGGGCCTGGCGCCGGAGTACCTGGAGATCCCGGGGGCGAATCACTCGGACATCGTGCCGAAGGCGCTGCCCAAGATCTACGAGTTCTTCGCGAAGTATCTCAACTAGCGCGAGCGATCCCCGTCGGGCAGCCAGGTGGCCCGATTGCTCAGGTCCTCGGGTGTCCAGTTCATCCATGCGAACAGGAGCCCGCCGATTGCCGTACCGATCGACCGCGACGAAGGGATAAGCAACACCCCCGGGGACTCCTGTTCTCGCAGAAACTCCCGCAGGTGCGGAATCATCGTCCGCACATCGGCGGTTACCAGAACTCGGCCGCCGGCTGCCGCCAATCGCAGCACTTCGAGATCGGTGGCTCCGTCAGGGATGACCCCCGAGGCTGCCCGGAAATCGACAGCAGGTTCCCGGCGGAGAAGACCCCTTTGGATGGCGGGATCGATATTGGCATCCGCTTGGAAGCGGATCTTCACGGCGTGCCGGCTTCCGCCTCAGCGCGCGCTTTGTGGAAGCGTTCTAACGTTTCCGGGGGTATCGGGTACTCGGCCTCGACCTCGCGAAGCAATCGCTCCTGGTCCCTCAAGTACTCTTCTACCGCGGCCGGATGGTCTAGCGCGAAGGCGATCGCGCCGTACACTTTCGCCAGGGATCCGACCGCCGGGTAAGCTTCAAAAATGGCTTCCGCGGAGCGGCCTCGCCGGAAATCCCACACGAGAACGTCCAGCCCGATGCGTGTTCCGGTGACATAGTATCCGCCATTCCGGACCTCGACGTACTCGTTCGTGGGCAGTGCCGAACTCATCGTCTTCAGGATACTCCGGTTGGTCGACGTTTGAACCTGGTTTCAGCGCGACGCCGGGCACAGCCCCGGAATGAACGTGAACTGGCGAAGGTCCCAACGATACGCGGTGCAGGCTTGCGTGCGCCGGCCGCCTGCCTCCTTCGTGCGCCGGACCAGGATCATGGGCTTCGATCCGTTCTCAAGGTCGGTATAGGTGATCTTCGTCGAATTCGGACCCGGCCCAGTTCCACGCGCTCTCCACGACATCCAGGACCGGATACAGGCGGCCTTGCCACATCCGATAGATCCCCAGAGTCATCTGCCCGACCCCGGTGCCCTGCGACCCGCCCGCGTGCACCACTAAGTCGGTGGTCCCAGGCCACACCGTCTCCCGTAGTTCCACAAAAGGACGCGCAACCCCGGCGCGGGCCTCGCAGCACCCGAACACGCCGATCTGCCACCACCCTTCTTCTCGCTTCTTGAATACCACCGCGGCAGCCGACGTACCCATGTCGATCTGCAGTACCCTTTCCAAATCCCGATCCTGATCGAGGTTCACCGCAGAGAGCACCACCGCGCGGGGAGGAAGGCTGCTGTAAGGCGCTAGCCCGAGCCTCTCCAGGGCTGACTGGATCTGGGCGGAGTCCCGGGAATCCAGCAGCGCGAGTGCGCTATCTGGATCCAACCGGGCTTGGGCGGCAGGCAGTGCTGCAACCTGCGGCGGGTTCCGCGGAAGCTCTTCCCGCGAGCCCTCCACGATCTGACTCAGCGTCGGAACCGCCGAAACGAAGCACGCGATCCACCATGTGGCCGTCATCCGCACTCCCCGAGCGTACCGCGTGGCAGTGCCCGGCGCTCGCGTAATCTGGTTCTGTGCCCCGCCTCTCGCACGACCTGCCCCGCCTGGCGACCCGGGGGAATCGCCTCATCCTCGCCGCCACCGGAACCCCCGTCCTGCTGCGCGGCGTGAATCGCAGCGGGCTCGAATACTCGGAGCCCGACGAGGACGGGTTCCTTTCCGCCGCGGACATCTCCCGCGCCGAGATCCGCCACCTGGTCGAAACCTGGAACTGCGACATCCTGCGGATCCCGTTCAATCAGGACTGGGCGCTCCGCGGGCGGCGCGGACAGTCCGCCGAGCAGTACCTCCTGGTGCTCGACCGCGTGATCGAATGGGCCGCGCGCTACGGGGCCTACACGCTGCTGGACCTCCAATGGCTGCAGGCCGACGTCCCCTACGGCGGCGAACGCAACTTCGTCGCCCCGCTCCCCAACCTTGACTCGATCCGCCTGTGGGAAACACTCGCGGACCGCTACCGCGACGAGCCGGCCGTGCTCTACGACATCTTCAACGAGCCGCACGACAAGCTGGACGGCGACCCGCATCCTCTCCTGCGGCCGGACGGAACAGCCTATCCGGAGACCTGGAGCGCGGTGACCATGGCGGAATGGCGTCCCTGGGCGGAGCGGCTGGTGGCCGCCATCCGCGGGCGGCACCCTGAGTCCGTCGTCTGGGTGCCCGGGATCGAATGGGCCTACGACCTGCGCGGCATCGAACTCGACGCGCCGAACCTCGTGTACTCAACCCACGTCTACCCGAACAAGGGCTGGAACTGGGACGAGGCGTTCGGTCAGCTTGCGGGCCGGGTGCCCGTGTTCGCCGGGGAATGGGGCGGCCGGGAGGACGAGCAGGGCTGGGGCTTCGAGCTCGCCGACTACTTCGACCGCCTGCAAGTCGGTTGGACCGCCTGGAGCTTCACGGACTTCCCGCACCTGATGACGCGCTACGCGCCGACGCCGTTCGGCGCGCTGGTGCGCTCCCGCCTCGGCTGACCCGAACTTCGGCCGCTCCGCGCGCAATATACTTACAGCACCTCCGCAAGGAACAACCATGGCCCAAACTCCCGAGATGGTCACCGGCACCGTGCACGTCGCGCTCAGCGGCGTCGACTTCGACATGCAGATGACGTTGCCCGCGGGCCCAGTAAAGCTCCGCGAGCTGCTGCCCGTGATGCGCAAGCTGACCAACGGCCTGGTGCAGATCGCGGAGGACGCCACGGCCCAGATCGGCAAGCCCATTTCGTGCACCAAGGGGTGCGGCGAATGTTGCCGCATGGCGGTGCCGGTGACGATACCCGAGGCCTACCGCTTGCGCGAGGTGATTGAGTCGATGCCGGAGCCCCGGCAATCCGCGGTCCGCGAGCGGTTTGCCGCCGCGGTCGCGCACTTCCGCGGCAAAGGCCTGCTGGACCGGGTCTTTCAGCACGCCAGCGACGAAGAGGAAGAGAAGCAGCAGATGCGGGTGTTGGAGGCCTACCAGGCGGAGCACGTCGCCTGCCCGTTCCTCGAGGAAGAGTCCTGCTCTATCTACGACGAACGGCCGCTGATCTGCCGGCAGTTTCTGGTGACGTCGCCCGCGGCGAACTGCGCCAACATCGACGGCCGGGGCATTGAGCGGCTTCCCATCGTGGCCCGGCCGTCCGATGCGCTGATCATCGCCGAGCACGGCGGCCGGCCGGGGCGTCCGGGCGCGATTCCGCTCATCCGGCTGCTCGAATACACCGCCGCCACTCCCGAGGCGGCGGAAGAAAAGCCCGGCCCGCAATGGATGCAGATCTATCTCAAGGCCCTCAAGGAGCGGACTTCGGAGAAGATCGATCCCCACCGGACCTTCGTCGAGGACGCGCTGGCGAAGGCCTTCGACGCGCCGGCCAACCTGGCCGCGCGGCTGCCCAAGGCGGCGGTGAAGCCTCAAGCTCTGTTGCCGGTCCTGCAGGACCTCACCAATGCCGTAGTGGCCAACGCGGAAGCGGATCTCGCGGCGGAGGGCCGCAAGGTCTCGTGTCAGAAAGGCTGCGGGGCTTGCTGCCGTCAGGTGGTGCCGATCTCCGTGCCTGAGGCGTACCACGTGCGCGATGTGGTGGAGGCCCTGCCGGAGCCGCGCCGGTCCGCGGTGCGCGAACGGTTCGCGGCCGGGGTCGCGAAACTGCGCACCGCCGGCCTGCTGGACCCGATCCTGAACCAGGGCGCCTCGAACCGCGAGCAGCTCGCCCAGCTCGGCCTGGCGTACTTCCATGCCGGGGTCGCGTGTCCGTTCCTGGAAGACGAGTCGTGTTCCATCCATCGGGACCGGCCGCTCGCCTGCCGCGAATACCTGGTGTCTTCTCCCGCGGTGAACTGCTCGAACCCTTCGCCCGAAACCATTGCCCGCGTGAAGTTGCCGGGGTCGGTGAGCGAGGCCTTCATGCTCGCCGCGCCCGGTCCGCGTCCGCAGGTGCCTTTCGTCCCGCTGATCCAGGCGATGGAGTACGCCGCCGCGAACCCCGACACGTTGCCGGAAAAGGTCGGGGTCCGGTGGATGGACGCCGTGGTCGGGAAGCTCAAGCCGCGCAATTGATTCCGGTTCGTTCAGCGCGCCAGCCGGCGATAGTACTCCGCGTCTTTGTCGGCGATGTCCTGGCTGAAACAGGACGGACAGGCCTCGGGAGTCACTCCCGCTTTCGCCAGGTACTCATTGCGCGCCTGCGACGGCGGCATCTCGCGGTACCCGTCGCCGGAGGCGAACAGCCGGGCGTCGGGTTCCGTGCGCGCCAGAAACACCAGCCGGTTCTCGAAGGTCTTGCGATGGGCCCCGCCAGGCTGGCGATCCTCCCACATCGACTGCAGCGTGACGCAGCCGTTCGAACGGAGGCGCCACTGCGTGATGCGGCGCGTCCCCTGCGCGATCGTGGACTCGACGACGGAGAGGTCCTCGCCGAAGATCTGCTCCGTGCGCACGATGCGTTCCTGCAGCCCCAGGACGCAATCCGCCGGCGGCGTCAGCAGCAACGCTTTGCGCGCCGCGATTTCCCGCGGGCGGAAGTACGAAGTCATCTTCGCCTGAATCCCTTCCCAGATCCCTTCTGACCGGCCGTCGATCGAGTCGATCCGGCGCCGCGATCCCGCCGCTCCCTCTTCCACCCACAAGGTCGCCTTCGAACCATCCGCCTTCATGCCGACCGAGTTTCGGGATACTACGGCGCCTTCCGGCTGCTTGCTGAAATCCACGCCCCAGAACTCGGCGACGAACGGCCGGACTTGGACGTTCGCGGATACGATCCGCTCTTTCGTCGAGAGGAAGGAAATCCCAGCCGCGAGCGCCGCGACGCCCAGCAGCAACACCCAAAAACGATTCTTCATGGCTCACCATCCTTTCCAGTCTTGTGCAGGTGGTTAACACCCAGGACAGGTTTCACCCAGGCAACCGAACAGAGCGCATTTCTGCTTTGTATCCCGCGTTACACCCGATCTCTCCGTTCGTCCCACAACTCACGAAAACGCAATACTGAAAACCACCGCATGAGGGGCCACTAATCACAGTCTGCGAGAACTCCACTGGTCACCGAATCAGGCGTGCAATCTGCGTATGCCACTTGGTGTCCAACGAAAGCTGCGAGGAGCGCGGCGATCGCCAGAGTAAAGATTTGCGCGCGGCGAATTGACATGACCGCAGAATACGGTGGGCGGATCTGCTTGTCAATGGGAGTGATAAAAATCTTTAATCTTTGCTCTGTTGGACTTATATTGATTGTGCCCACATCGACACGCAGTATGTAGCGACGGTGCAACACGCTGGGAGTGATATGTCTTGTTTTGTTGAACGAAAATACCGATACGGGCGCTCACGGAAGGTTGCTTAATCCCCGCGCCAGCGGACCTCGCGCCTCTACCTGAACCTCTTCCATGCCCAGCCACTCCGCCCACCCGGCGAGTTCCGGCTCGAGCGCCGCGGCCACCTCCGCCGCCTTTGCCCCGGGTTCCAGGTGCGCCGCCAGCACGCGCAGCACCCGGTTCGTGCGGTCCGCCTTGAGGTCCACGCGCGCCACCAGCCGGTCGCCGAGCAGGAACGGCAGCACGTAGTATCCCCAGCGCCGTTGCGCCGCGGGCACGAAGATCTCCACGCGATACTCGAAGCCGAACAGCCGGGCGACGCGCGGCCGGAACCAGATCAGCGGATCGAACGGCGAGACCAGCGTCGCGGCAGCGAGCCGGGCGGGGAAGCGGATGCCCGGCGCCAGATACGCAGTCTCGCGCCAGCCCTCCACGCGCACCGGTTCCAGCTCCCCTGCCGACGCCAGCGCTGCCACCTGCGGATTTGCGAGGCTCGCCGGCATCCGCCAGTAGTCGCCGAGGTCGCGCGCCGTGGCGATGCCGAGCGACCGGGCGGCCCGCCGCAACAACTCGCGGACCTGCTCGCCGCTGGCGAGCTCCCGGCCATGGTGCGCCGCCGGGATCAGCCGCTCCGCCAGGTCGTACTCGCGGGTGAAGTTAGCCCGGCGGCGCGCTACGGCTAACACGCCCCGCCCGAAGTGGGCCTCCAGCACGGCGCGGGCGACGCTGCCGGACCACGCATCCGGGATCCGCCGCGGCGCGCCTTCCGGCACCGGCAGATCTTCCGCCGCCAGGGGTCCCCGCCGCCGGATCTCTTCCACCACCCACCGCGCGTACCCGGCGTGCTTCCCGAGGATCTTCTCGAACCCGTAGGGCCGCACCCGGTGCGCCGCCCGCCGGTATTCGAGCAACGGCCAGCTTTCCACCGGGACGATGGACGCCTCGTGCGCCCACTGTTCGGTGCACAAGCCGGAGCCGTACACGGCCCGGTCGAACACCTCGCGGGCGTGTGGCCCCAGGCGCGTGAACGCCACCTGGTAGTGCGCCGGCGCCAGCACGTTCACGTAGTCGAGCTGCAGGACGCCGAGGCGACGGATCAGCTCCGTCACGGCGCGCGCGGTGGCCCGCCGCGGGCGCGGTTCCGCCAGGCCCTGGGCGGCCAGGACCAGGGCGCGGGTTTCGGCCAGGCTGAGGGTCCGCATGCGGGTCAGTTCCAGTTGGGGAATGGGTTCATCCGGCCGGTCCGGCTGCCGGAGATAAGATCGTCCAGGCGGGTGCGGCGCCGCCACAGCCGCTGCAGCAGGTTCTCGAGGTCGTCGTGGTCCCCGGCGATCCAGTCGGGCGGGACGCGCTTCAGCGCGGCGTCGAGTATGGCATCCGGCAGGTGGCGGATCCGGTCCAGCCACGGTTGAAAATCGTCGAGGGAAGTCACTTCCCGGTAGACGGCGGGCCGGAAGTAAAGTCCCTGCAGCGGCGAATCCGGGAAGCGCCAGTGCGGCCCGTCGAAGAGGAAGCCGTTGTCCATCATCTGCGCGACGAAGGCCGCCTGGGCCTCCCGGTTCGTCACCCGGGCCCGGTAGAAGATCGCCTGGCGGGCGTCGGCGTTGCCGGCCCATTTGTCGAAGGCCAGCACGCCCAGGAAGTCGCGGCGGTTGGCGACGCGGTCCAGCAGCGCGTCGGGCAGGTAGTCGTAGATGGCCAGGCGTTCGGGGTCGCCTGGGTAACGGGAGCCGAAATGGACCCCGGGCGGCGCCGGCTCCCTCCGGCTGCCGAGTGTAACCGCGGCCTCCGGGTTGGCCGCCAGGAACTCCGGCGTAAGCTCCACGACGGCCACGGGGGGCGTCGCGATCTCGAGGTACTCGAGCAGCGTGTTCGCCACCAGCTCATTCACCAGGATCCGCCGGTGCTGCGGGTTGTTGCGGAACTTTACTACGTAGCAGTGCCCGTCGGCGGCCTCAATGAGGTGCGCCTGTGCTCCGCCGCGCATTTTCCGGATCAGACGTGCGGCGCGAATCGGCATGGGCAGCTTAGAATGATTAGAGTACCTGAAGATCCTTCCCCAGAAAGACCATCATGGCTGAAGAAACCAACCACCAGACACCCCCGGCGCGTTCGAAGGACGAAGTTGCGCTGGAGCTGATGAAGTTCGTCGCCACCACCACCGGCTATGGCCGCTTGGGCACCGGCGCGGGCTTCGCCCCCGGGAAAGCGAAGTCGCCCGAAGAGCAGGCCGACGCGCTGCTGCAGCTTTTCGAGAAGTGCCGCGACGTCGTGCGCAAGTAACGGGTCCCAGAATACGAAAGGGAGAGGCGCCGCGGCGCCTCTCCCTTTTTGTGTCTCGATGCGGCGGAGGGCTACTTCTTCTTGCCCTTCTTGCCGCCCTTCTTGGCGTCCTTCTTGCCCGCCTTCTTCGACTTCTTGTCCGCTTTCTTGCTCTTCACTACCTTGGCGGCCTTCTTCGGCGTAGCGCGAACTGCGGCTTTCTTGGCGGCCTTTTTCGGCGCAGCTTTCTTAGGCGCAGCCTTCTTCACGGCTTTCTTCGCCGGCGCGGCTTTCTTGGCCGCCGCTTTCTTGGCTGGAGCTGCCTTCTTGGCCGGTGCTTTCTTCGCCGATGCGGCTTTCTCGGCCGGTGCTTTCTTCGCCGCAGCCTTCTTCACCGGAGCTTTGGCCGGGGCCTTGGGCTGCGCGGCCTTCTTCACCGGCTTCTTGGCGGGAGGAATTTCGTCTTCGGAGGCGAATCCGGTTGCGACCACCTCATCCACCACCACGACTTCGACCGGGGCCGGCGCCGGAGCAGCAGGCGCGGCGGGCGTCAGATCGATCGTATCGTCGTCATCGTCGTCGGCGTTGTAGTCGCCGACCTCGGAATCGACGTCCAACGCGTCGCCCTCCTCGTAGTCGTCGAACTCGTCGTCGTCGATGGTGAAGCGATACTCTTCAAACATTCTGCGGGGCTCCCGTGAGAAGAAGTCTGAGCTAAGTCAGAGATAGAATACCGCGTTTTGCAGGCTTGGCAAGAGGGAGCGGCGGAAAAACTTCGCCACGGTTCGTAAGGGCTCAGTAGCCGGCGTTGGACGCGATCTTGGTGGACACCTTGCGCACCACCAGCGGCTTGGCCGGAGCCTTCTTTGCCGACACCGGCACCCGCTGCGCGGCGCGCGCGGTCTGTACCGGCGGCGTCCACCGCGCGGGCGCCGCCCGCCTCGGGGCCGCCACGGGAGCCGCCGCGGGGATCACCACGATGTCGCCCGCCGCCAGCGCCGTCGAGCCCTGGTTCGCCGCCGCCAGCGCCGTAGCGCTGGTCCGGTACCGGGCCGCGAGCATCGCCATCGTTTCGCCGCGTTCCACCCGGTGGATGCGGGCGGAGATCCGCTGCGCCGCCGGCACTTCCGTGAGCGCTGCCTCGACTGCCGCGCGCGAGCCCTGGGGCAGCCGCGCCGTGTATCCCGCCGGCGCCACCGTGCCCGTCAGCGCCGGGTTCAGTTCCCGGATCTCGACCAGCGGCCGGTCCGCAGCGTCCGCCAGCAATTGGAGACTGGTGGGCGCGTCCAGCGCCAGCGACTCATACTCCAGCGGCGCATCCGGCGTCGCCTGAATCCCGTAATCGCCCGGGTTCTTCGCGATAATCGCCATCGCCAGGATCAGCGGCACATAGTTCATCGTCTCGCGCGGCAGCACCCGCATTTCCCGCAGCTTCCAGAAATCCGCGTAACCCGTCCGCTGCACGGCCCGGTTGACACATTCCGGACCGCAGTTGTATCCCGCCAGCGCCAGATTCCAGTCGCCCAGGGCGTGGTACAGGTCCTTCAAGTGACGCGCCGCAGCCCGCGTGGCCTTCTCGGGGTCCAGCCGGTCGTCGTGGTAGGTGCTCTGCATCAGGCCGTACTCCCGGCCCCGGAACTGGACGAACTGCCACATCCCCACCGCTGCTGCCCAGGACACCGCGCGCGGCGCAAAGCCGGACTCGGCCTGCGCCAGATGAATCAGTTCCAGCGGCAGCCCTTCTTCCGTCAGCACCCGCTCGATCATCGCCCGGTACCGGCCCGCGCGCTTCAGGCCCGCGATCATGGTCCACTTGCCGCGCTCGCTGGTCAGGTAGTTGATGTAGCTCAGGACCTCATCGGTGACGTCCAGCGGCAACTGCGACCGCGTGGCCGCCAGCTCCGCCAGCACCTTGTTCCGGATCTTCGGATCCGGCGTCAGGTTCAACTCCAGCAGTCCATTCAGCGGGCTCTTCTCGTACGCTACCTGCTCTTCGCTCTGGGCCGCGCCCAGACCGTTCACGTCGTACTTGAACACCGAATCGACCAGCGACTCCAGCCGGCGCTCCACCCGCCAGCGGTCCGGAGCCGATTCCGGCGTCGCCAACAGGATGTCGATCGCGCGGTTGAACTCGCGGCGGGCATCGTCGTAGCGTGCTTCCTGGTACGCCTTGCGCCCCGCCTCGAAACGATCCTCGGACGACTTCAACCGGAAGTCCGTTTCGGTCGGCTTGGGCAGAACCTCCGTCAGGATCGAAGTCCCGGGAGCGCGCTTCAGGAAGGGATTCGCCTCAATCTTGGGCGGTTCCGACAGAGCCTCGGTGGCTACCGAGCGCTTGGGAGCGGGCGGCAGGAAAGATGTCCGAAACACTTGGCCCGGCGTGGTGCCAGTGGTAGCGCAGCCCGTCAACAGCGCCGCCGCCAAGGCGACACCGGAGATAGCTGCTGGGACGCGGACCGGTCGCTTCATTCGTTTTCCGCTAGCGTTGCCGCTAGTACTGCTGTCCACTTAATACTACTATTCGCAAGCCGAACGCCCCAATCTACACCAGCCGTAACTCGTTGGTCAAGCTGGAAAATCCCCGCCCGGCCACCCACTCGAAGGGGGTGGCAGACGCTACTGCTTTTGTTCACAATAGCTTGCGCGAACCGCACCCGAGCCACCTTCACAGGTTCCATCGGCGCGGGCGCCGGTTCTCTGCACCCCGGGACTATTCCTCTTCTTCCTCTTCGCCCGTCCGCGCGGCCCGCGCCGCCGCGACAATCTTGTCCGCCTGCAGCGCCGGCACGTAGTCGTAGTGATCGAATTCCATCGCGAACGACGCCCGGCCCTGGGTCATCGAAATCAGGTCGTTCTGGTAGTTCAGCATCTCGGCCATCGGGACCTGCGCCTTGATGATCTGCGTGCCGCCCTTCGTATCCGTGCCCGAAATGCGGCCACGCCGGCCGTTGAAGTCGCCCATCAGGTCGCCCGCATACTCCACCGGCGCCTGGACCTCCACCTTCATCACCGGCTCCAGCAGCGCGGGCTTTGCCGCCTCCATGCCCAGCTTGAAGGCTTTGCGCGCGGCCGTCTTAAAGGAAAGCTCGTTCGAGTCGACATCGTGATAGGACCCGTCGTACAACTCCACCTTGAAGTCCACCACCGGATAACCGGCCAGGTAGCCCTTCTCCGCGGCTTCGATGATCCCCTTTTCCACGGCGGGGATGTACTGCTTCGGAATCGAACCGCCGAAGATGGCGTTGACGAACTGGAACTTCTCGCCGCGCGCCAGCGGCGACATCCGGATCCGGCAATCGCCGAACTGGCCGTGGCCGCCCGTCTGCTTCTTGTGCCGCCCGTGGACATCGGCCGAGCCGCGGATGGTCTCGCGGTACGGGATCTTGGGCGCCTTCAGCTCCACATCGACGTGGTAGCGCTTGCGCAGGCGGCTGACGATCACCTCGACGTGCTGCTGGCCGTTGCCGCCCAGCAGGAACTCCTTGGTCTGCGGGTCGCGGTAGAACCGCAGCGTGGGATCTTCTTCCAGGATCTTGTGGATCGCGTGACCCATCTTGTCTTCGTCGTTCCGGCTCTTGGCCGTGATCGCGTAGGCAATCGAGGGCTCGGGGACCGTCACCGGATCATAAGCGATGGGCGCGGACTTCTCGGCCAGGGTGTCGCCGGTGAGCGTTTCCTTCAGCTTCGCCACCGCTCCGATATCCCCGGCATGCAACTCGGTGACCGGCAACAGCGTCTTGCCCATCAGGCACCCGATGTGCGACAGCCGTTCGGCTCCGGAGTTCCGCATGTTGACCAGGTTGTGGTCGTTCTTCAGCGTGCCCGACATCACCTTGAAGTACGTTACGCGGCCGGCAAAAGCGTCCGCCATGGTCTTGAAGACGAACACGCTGGCGGGTTCACCGTTGGCGACCTTGCGCGTCACCTCGGCCCCCGCGTTCTTGCCGTGGACCTTCTCCCGAGCGACGGCCGACGGGAAGTAGTCGGCAATGAAGTCCAGGATCCGGTCCGTCCCGATGTTGTGCAGCGCACTGGCCGCCAGCACCGGATAAACCCGCCGGTCGGCGACCTCCAGCTTCAGGCCCTCAATGATGTGCTCCACGGGCAGCGTGCCGGTTTCGAAGAACTCCTCCATGAGTTCGTCCTTGCCCTCGGCGACGGCCTCCACCAGCACCTCGTGGGCGGCCTGGGCCGCGTCGGCGAGGTCGGCGGGGATGTCGGTTTCCTGCGCCTTGCCGTCCCCGTCGGCCTTATAGAGGTAGGCCTTCATGTTGATCAAATCGATCACGCCCTTGAAGTCCCGTTCGCTGCCGATCGGCAGATGGATCGGCACCGCCGCGCGGCCGAACACGGCGTGGATGCTCTCCAGCGCGCGCTCATAGCTCGACCGCTCCCGATCCAGCTTGTTGATGACGATCGCGCGCGGCAGACCAAACTCCTCGGCGAAGGACCAGGTCTTTTCGGTCTGCACCTCCACGCCCGCCACGCCGTCCACCAGCACCAGCGCGGCATCGGCGGCGATCAGCGACAGCTTCGTGTCGTTCAAGAAGAGATTGAAGCCCGGAGTATCCAGCAGGTTGACCTTCGTCTTCTTCCATTCCGGCGAGGCCACCGAGGTGGCGATGGTGACTTTGCGCGCGATCTCCTCGTCGTCGAAGTCCGTCAGCGTGTTGCCTTCGTCCACGCGGGTCAGCCGGTTGCTCGCGCCGGTGGCGAAGAGCATTCCGGCGGCGAGCGACGTCTTTCCGGAATGCCCGTGTCCGATCAGCGCGACATTTCTGACATCCACACCGTCGTAGACTTTCATCCTTGCAGTCTCCTGTAATGGTTTTGCAAAACGAGGATCTTACCACTTCAGTCCGGTAGCCGCGTTGGACGATTTGGCACGCCGGGTGCATAGCAGTTTGCCGATGCGTATCCGCGCGAAGGCTCGTTGGTTGTGGATCGAATTGCGGCTTGGTATCGCGGCCCTGCTCCCGGCGCTCGCCGCCCTTGCCGAGACCGTGGCGGTGCCGGCCTTCTTCGTCGAGCGCACGCCCGGTCGTTTCGTGCTGCAGACCCAAGGCCTGGCGGCCGAGGTCCATCCTGGCGGGGTCCAGTTCCGCGCGGCGGCGGGCGCCGGCGAGCCCGCACGGCTGCGCGTCATCTATCCGGGCTCCTCGCCCGAGGTGCGGCTTGCCGGCGCCGGAAGACTGCCGGGCCGCGCCAATTTCTTGACTGGGAGCGAGGCCGCCACCTGGCGCACCGATCTCCCGGTTTACGGCCAGGTGCGGCTGCTCGGTCTATACCCGGGCGTGGATCTCGAGTACAGCATCGCGGGAGGACGGCTCAAGAGCGAGTTCCGGCTCGCCCCGGGCGTCTCGCCCGCGGTGATCCGCATGGCCTATCAGGGCGCTACCAGCGTGGTTGTCGGTGCGCACGGCGACCTGGTCGTGCGGATCCCCGGCGGAGTTTGGTACGAGCGCGCGCCGGTTGCCTGGCAGGAGACGCCCGAGGGGCGGATCCCCGTGCGGGCGGAATGGAACACAGGACCGGAACGGACCGCGGGCTTTTCCATTCCGGAACCCGATCCTCGATGGCCGCTGGTGATCGACCCGGAGATCGACTTCTCGACGTACCTCGGTGGCGGCGGAATCGACAACGCCACTGCGGTGGCGGTGGATCCCTCGGGCGGCCTATATGTTGCCGGGTGGACGGACTCGGCCGATTTCCCGGTGGTGGCGCCGGCCAGTTTCCGGGGCCGCGGCACCGATGCCTTCGTCGCGAAGTTCGATCAGCAGACCCGGCAGATGGTCTACTGCACCTATCTCGGAGGTTCCGGCGACGACCGCGCGCTGGGCGTCGCCGCCGATGTTGCCAACAGCGTCGCCGTGGCGGGGTCCACGACGTCGTTCAACTTCCCCGCCGTGAATGCGGCGCAGCGCACGCTCCGCGGCTCGCGCGATGCTTTCGTGGCGCGGCTGAATCCCCAGGGAAACGGGTTCGTCTTCTCCACCTACTACGGCGGCAGCGGCGTGGACATCGCCAACGCCGTCGCCGTCGATCCCTTCCAGGCCGTGTACCTGGCGGGCGAGACCGGCTCCACCGATTTCCCCGTCGCGGGAGCGCTCCAGCCGGCCAACGCCGGCCTCACCGACGCGTTCTTGGTGCGCTTCAACCCCAACGGAACCGTCTTCTATGCGACCTACCTCGGCGGATCGGGCGACGACCGCGCCCTCGGGGTCGCTGTGACCGGCGAGCGGGCGCCGTACGTCGCCGGCGGCACCACCTCGGTCAATTTTCCGCGCGTCAACGCCGCGCAGCCCTTTTTCGGCGGGCAGATGGACGCCTTCCTCGTCAAGTTCCGCTCCGGCGGCACTTCGCTGCAATACGCGACGACCCTCGGCGGCGCCGGCGGCACGGCGTCCTACCCGGAACAGGCCACCGCGGTCGCCGTCGACGCCTTCGGCAGCGCCTACATCACCGGGACAACGCCCTCACCGAACTTCCCGATGTCGTCCCCGAACAAGCCGCTGCTGCAGGGACCGCTCGACGGCTTCGTCGCCAAGTTCTCGCCGCCCGGCAGCGCTCTCCCGTACTCGACCTTCCTCGGCGGCTCGGGGATCGACTACGCCACCGGCATCGCCGTGGACTCGACCGGCAGCGCTTACGTTACCGGACAGACCTCCTCGTGGGATTACCCCGTGGTCCGCGGACTTCCCGGGCTGACCAGTTTTCGCGGCATGTTCGACGCCTTCCTCTCGAAGCTCAATCCCAGCGGCATCGGCTTCGCCTACTCGACCTTCCTCGGCGGCGCCGGAGCCGACACCGCCAACGCCGTCGCCGTGGACAGCATCGGCCAGGCCTTTGTCGCGGGACAGACCCAGTCGGTGGACTTTCCGCTCGCCGCACCGGTGCGCTCCTCTCTCGCGGGCGGCGTCGACGCTTTCGTCACCAAGATCACCGACGCCAGCGCTTGCGTCTACTCGCTGTTCCCCTCCACCGCCAACACCGGCCCCGGCGCGCGCACCCTGTGGTACGCCCTTACCACCGGCGCGGGCTGCAACTGGACCGCCATCGCCGACGTATCCTGGCTCACCATCACCACCCCCGTCGGCACCGGCTCGGCGAACATCTTCATGAACGTCGCCGCCAACCCCGACACCACGCCCCGCACCGCCACCATCACCGTCGCCGGACGGCAGTCCACGCTCACCCAGGCGGGCCGGGCGCCCTAGACAGTACTGGCCCGGGTTCGCTAGACTCAACGGCCAAATGGAACTCGCGGTTACCCTCGCCCTCTCCATGCTGCTCGCCCAGCGGCCCGTTTCGGACGCCGAAGTCCAGAAAGTGCATCGCTCAGCGATCCTGATCGACACCCACAACGACATCACCTCGCGCACGGTGCAGGGCTTCGATATCGGCAAGCCCTCCACGGATACCCACACGGACCTGCCGCGCATGAAACAGGGCGGCCAGACCGCCGAGTTCTTTGCCGTGTACGTCGCCGCCAGCTACGTCGAAGGGAACCGTTCCGCCAACCGGGCGCTCGAGATGATCGACACCGTCCGCCACGACATCATCGGCCGCTATCCCAACGACTTCCTCTTCGCTGCCACGGCCGACGACATCGTGCGCGCCAAGAAGACCGGCAAGATCGCCGCGCTGCTCGGCATCGAGGGCGGCCACGCCATCGAGGATTCCCTGCGCCTGCTCCGCGACTTCTACGCCCTGGGCGTCCGCTACATGACGCTGACCCATTCCAACTCGAACAACTGGGCCGGCTCCTCGGGCGACCCCCGCAACACGGGCCTGACCGACTTCGGCAAGCAGGTGGTCCGCGAAATGAACCGGCTCGGCATGCTCGTCGACATCTCGCACGTCTCCGACAAGACCTTCTGGGACGTGCTCGAAACGTCGAGCGCGCCGCCGTTTGCGTCGCACTCCTCCTGCCGCGCCCTCGCCAACATCCCGCGCAACATGACCGACGAGATGATCCAGGCGCTCGCCAAGAAAGGCGGCGTGGTGCAGATCAACTTCGGCTGCGAGTTCCTGTCGCAGAAGTCCGCGGACGCCTCGGCCAGCCGCCGAGGGGTCATGCAGAAGCTGATGCAGGAAACCGATGCCAAGCTCCCCATGGGCGAACGGCGCGCGGCGGCCGCCAAGAAGATGGAGGCAATGGGCATGAAACCGGTGCGCGCCACCCTCGCCGACATCGTGGCCCACATCGAACACATCAGGAAGCTGACCGGTTCGGTCGAGAACATCGGGATCGGCAGCGACTTCGACGGCGTCGGCTGCGTGCCCGAAGGTCTGGCGACGGTGGCCGAGTGGCCCAACCTGACGCGCGCGCTGCTCGAAAAAGGCTACTCCGCAGACGAAATCCGCAAGATCTGGGGCGGCAACTTCCTCAGGGTCATGCGCGCGGCCGAATCCAAGCGCGGCCTATAGGCACTCGAGCACTTCGGGCAACTCCGCCGGCTGGCAAGCCGCCAAAGTCCGCAATTGCTCGATCAGGTGATTCCAGTCTTCCGCTTCGGCGTGCAGGCTCGGAATCCCAGGTGCGAATCCCACGAGCCGGCCGGTTTCCGGGTCGCGTTCGACGAACGAGGACGGGCAGAACTCGGCAACCATACACAGAAATATTCGCACATTTTTGTGTTTTCTGCGTGACGGCGCTCCAGGCGGTTCGATAAGCTGATCTCCAGCTATGAAGGCCCTCGTCAAAGCCAAAGCGGAGCCGGGCATCTGGCTCCAGGACCTCCCCGAACCCGAGAACGGCATCAACGACGTCAAGATCCGCGTGCTCCGCACCGGCATCTGCGGCACCGACCTCCACATCTACAACTGGGACGCCTGGGCCCAAAAGACCATTCCCGTCCCCATGGCGATCGGCCATGAGTTCGTCGGCGAGATCGTCGCCGTCGGCTCGAACGTCAACGATTTTCACCCCGGCGAAATCGTCTCCGGCGAGGGCCACGTCGTGTGCGGCCGCTGCCGCAACTGCATGGCCGGCCGCCGGCACCTGTGCGCGCACACCTCCGGCGTCGGCGTGAACCGCCCGGGCGCGTTCGCCGAGTACATCGTGCTCCCCATGACCAACATCTGGAAGCACCACGACAATGTGGATCTGGATGTCGCCGCCATCTTTGACCCCTTCGGCAACGCCGTGCACACCGCGCTGCAGTTTCCCGTGATGGGCGAGGACGTGCTGATTACCGGCGCCGGACCCATCGGCATCATGGCCGCTGCCGTCGCGAAGTTCGCCGCCGCGCGTTTCGTTGTCATCACCGACGTCAACGACGACCGCCTGGCGCTGGCCCAGCGCCTCGGCGTCACCCGCACCGTGAATCCCGCGAAGGGAAAACTCCAGGACGTCCAGCGCGAACTGGGCATGAAGGAGGGCTTCGACGTCGGCCTCGAAATGTCGGGCCAGGCGCCGGCCTTGCGCGAAATGCTCGAGAACATGGCGCACGGCGGACGCATCGCCATGCTCGGCATCCCCAGCCAGGAGATCGCGATCGATTGGAACAAGCTCGTGTTCAACATGCTCACCATCAAAGGCATCTACGGCCGGGAGATGTACGAGACCTGGTACAAAATGTCGGTGATGGTGGAGCAAGGGCTCGACATTACGCCAGTGATCACGCACCGCTTCCGCTATGACGAGTTCGAGCAAGGGTTCGCGGCGATGAAGACCGGCAAGTCCGGCAAAGTGATCCTGGATTGGAGCATGCTGAGGTAGTCATGTACGGAGACGTCGAAAGCCACCTGAAGCACACCCTGGACGAGATCCGCGACGCGGGGCTCTGGAAGCCCGAGCGCGTGATCGCGACCCCGCAGGACGCCCACATCCGCGTCGCCTCCGGCAGCCAGGTGCTGAACCTCTGCGCCAACAACTACCTCGGCCTCGCCGACCATCCCCAGGTGATCGGCGCCGCGAAGCTCGCGCTCGACCAGTGGGGCTTCGGCATGGCCAGCGTCCGCTTTATCTGCGGCACCCAGCAGATCCACAAGGAACTGGAGCGGCGGATCAGCGAGTTCCTCGGCACCGAGGACACCATCCTCTACTCGTCGTGCTTCGACGCGAACGGCGGTCTCTTCGAGACCGTCCTCGGCGAAGAGGACGCCGTCATCTCGGACGAACTGAACCACGCCTCCATCATCGACGGCATCCGGCTTTCGAAAGCGCAGCGCCTGCGCTACAAGAACGGCGACATGGCGGACCTCGCAGCGAAGCTCGCCGAGGCGAGCGACGCCCGGCGCAAGCTCATCGCCACCGACGGCGTCTTCTCCATGGACGGCTACATCGCCAAGCTGCCGGAGATCGTCGCGCTGGCCGAGCGGCACAACGCGCTGGTCATGGTCGACGATTCCCACGCCGTCGGCTTCGTGGGACCCACCGGGCGGGGCACCCACGAGCACCATGGCCTGCTCGGGAAGATCGACATCATCACCGGGACGCTCGGCAAGGCGCTGGGCGGGGCGTCCGGCGGCTACACGTCGGGCCGCAAGGAGATCATCGACCTGCTGCGCCAGCGCTCCCGGCCGTATCTGTTCTCGAACTCCCTCGCGCCGGTGATCTGCGCGGCCTCGCTCGAAGTGCTCAACCTGCTCACGCGGTCCACCGAACTGCAGGAGAGGGTTCGCGGCAACGCCCGCTTCTTCCGCGAGAAGATGACCGCGCTCGGGTTCCACATCCTGCCGGGCGAGCATCCGATCGTCCCGGTGATGATCGGCGACGCTGCGCTCGCCGCCCGCATGGCGGACCTGCTGCTCACCAAGGGCGTGTACGTGATCGGGTTCTCCTACCCGGTGGTGCCGCTCGGCAAGGCGCGCATCCGGACCCAGGTGTCGGCGGCGCATTCGCGCGAGGACCTCGAATTCGCCGCGGCGAAGTTCGCCGAAGCGAAGCGCGAACTGGGCATCTAGGGCGCGCGATCACTTCTCCAGATACCGCCGCGGCGTCGCTCCCGTGATGCGGCGGAACATCGCGATGAACGCGCTCGTCGAGTCGTAACCCGCCTCCAACGCCACTACGGACACCGCCGCGCCCTCGGCCAGCCGTTCCAGCGCCACCAGTAGCCGCAACTGCTGGCGCCAGCGCTCGAAGGTCCAGCCGGTCTCGACGGCGAACGCCCGCTCCAGCGTGCGCGCGCTCGCGCCCGCGTAGCGCGCCAGCTCGGCGAGCGAAATCCGCTCGCCCGGGTTCTCGGTGAGGATCGCCGCGGCTTGGCGTGCGCGCGTGCTCCGCGGCGCGGGGAGCGCCAGCGGCTCGGCCGGGCAGATCCGGAGTTGCTCCACCAATAGAACGCGCGCCGCCGCCGACGGATTCTCCGTCTCCCCGGCGTGACGCAGCAGCTCGGCGAGCAGCGCCCCGGGACGCACCACTTGCGTCTCGCGCGGCAGACGCCGCGCCGGCGGAGGATCAAAGACGAAAGCCGTGGCGCTGCCGTGCGGCTCCAGCGCCACCGCGTCCGGCGCCCACAAGCCGCGCCCCGCGGGCGCCAGGTAGCGCGCGCGCGCGCCCCGGGCACGGAAGTAACCCTCGGTCACGAACAGGAAGAAAGGCGGCGCCGCCTCCGCGGGCGCGCAGACACGGATTCCGGGCTCGGGGCGGATTCGCGACAAGCCAGATCAGAGTACCGCAAACGCGCCGGGCTCCTTACGGCTGCGTGAAGTCCACTTCCGTCCGCAGCTCCCGCCAGTCGGGAGCCTGGAACGGCTTCGGCAAGCCCTGCAACGCCGTCGACAGTTCCTTGGACTCGTAGGGCGCGAGCCGCGCCAGCTTCACCGAGAAGCTGCAGATCGGCGTCTCGGAACGCGGCGACTTCAGCGTGATGTGCACCGTGAAGTCGGCGATCTCCGCCGGCGACTGATTCACGACCAGGTACTGCACTTCGTTCCGGCCCTGTTGCTCAGCCAGCAGCCGGACCCCAGTCACCTGCACATACTTCGCCAGCGGGCTCGCCGATGCCGGCGCCGGGGAACTGACCGGCGCGGCCGCGGCCGTCGCGGTAGCCGCGGGCACCGGATCCGCGGGTTTCTGCATGAGCAGCGCCGCCCCCGCCAGCACCACGATCAGCGCCACCATCGTTCCCACCAGCCAGCCCGGAATGCCTCCGGACGCGGCGGGCTTCTTCGGAGCGCGCCCGATCACCGTGATGATGCTCAGGTCCTGGAAGCGCTGCAGCGACGCGGTCAACTGCGGGCCCGGCAGCGTGAACTCCGGCTCCGGAGCCTGCGCCAGGATCACGAAGGGCGCATCCGACGGCGCGATCTCGAAGCGCGTGGTCGCCCCGATATGCCGCAATCCGGCGTACGGCGGCACGGGTTCGTTGTCGTCTTCCGGTTGCGGCGCAAGCAGCGGCTGCGCGACCTCCGGTTCGGCGAGCGCCACGGCTGTAGACGCTTCCTCCACGGGCTGCAACTCCGCGCCCACGGTGGGCACGGCCGGATGCTCCACCGGGCGGACCTCGGCCGCGGCGGCGACCGCGGGTTCCGTCATCGCCGGTTCGGCTTCATTGGTGATCGCCGTCGCCAGGGCTGCAATTCCCGCTCCCGCCGCCGCCAGGCCCAGGGCCGCATTCGCATACTGCGGCTCCGGCTCAACCGTTTCCGGCTCGGGACTCGCGGCCGCCGTCACTTCCTGCGGCGGTTCAGCCGCCGCCACGGCTTCAGGCTCTTCCCAGATCGAAGAGGTTTCGGCCACCAGCTCTTCCGCTGGTTCCGGTTCCGGCACAAGCGCAACCGGTTCGGGGGTCTCTTCCGCAGCGACTGCCGGTGCGACCGGCAACGACACCGGCTCTTCGGCGATTACCGGCGCTTCCGCCACCGGCTCTTCCACCGGCGTCGACTCCGTCACCTGGGCGGCCTGCGCGTCCGGCGTCATTCCGAATGCCGCCGCGAACTCCGCCTCGTCGAATCGCGACTCGCGGGACTCCGCTGCTTGAGCCGCAGGCTCCAAGCCGAACAGCGCTTCGAAGGCGCCGTCGTCCGGGTACGCGGGTTCCGGCGCCGCGGCGGCAGTCTCCGCCTCCACGATCTCGGAACCGAAAATCTCCTGGAACGCTGCTTCGAATCCGTCGTCGCCATTGTTGACCAGGGCGACCGGCGCTGCGCGCTCCTCACTCGCGGGAACCGGCTCTGCGGCTGCCGCGGGTTCCACCTCTTCCGCCACCAGATCCCACACGGACTCTGCCGCCGCCGGTGTTGGTTCGGCCGGTGAAGCGACTTCGCTCACTTCCGCTTCGGCAACTTCGATCAACGCGGCCTCGCTGGGGACGGCTTCGACGGTCTCGACCTCCAGGGCGGGAACCTCGCTCGCTTCGGGCTCGAGTGCTTCCGCCTCTGCGACTTCTGCCTCGACCGTCTCAGCTTCGACTGCTTCGACCTCGACAGCCTCAGCCTCGACAGCGTCAACTTCGACCGATGCAACCTCGACCGATGCAACCTCGACAATCTCAGCCTCGACTGCTTCGACCTGGACTGCCGCAGTCTCGACGGATTCAATGTCGGCTGCCGCAGCATCGAGTGCCTCAGCCTCAGTCGGAACGGTGTCGACGGGCGTGGGCTCAGACTCGGCGACCGCGACTTCCTCCACGGCTTCGGCCGCGGTTTCGTCCGTCTCCGGCAAAGCGGCGGCGATGGGCGCGACCGGCGCTTCCTCCCAAGTTTCCGCGGCAGCCCTCTCGGTCGACTCGGCTTCCACTTCGTCCTGAACCGGTCCCGTTTGCGGGAGCGTTTCGGTTTCAGCTTCGGCGGCCGGAACCTCGGCAGTCGCTTCGGGCGTCTCCTCGACGGCGAGATCCGCTGCCGGCTGCAGCGCCTCGATCGTGGTGACGGCCAGCGGCGTGGACTCTGCGACCGCAGTCTCCGCGACCGGCTCCGCGGCCTTGGGCGCCTCGATTGCCTCTGCCTCCGCCTCCGGAGTTTCGACAACTTCCTCCGTGACGGCCACTTCCTCCGCAACTGGACCGGCCGCCGAGTCCACGGCAGCGGACTCCACGACTTCCGGCGTCACCGCGACCACCGGCTCCGCCGGTTCCGCAAACTCATCCACCGCCGGCTCAGGAGCCGGGGGCGCCGGCGGAACCGTAACCGGGATCTCCGCCGTCTCTTCGAGTTCCGGCTTCGTCTCTACCTGCGGCTGCACCGGCTCCGGCGGGGCAGCCAGCGCCGTCGCTTCCTGGGATTTGGCTTCGTGGGCTTTGGCTTCCTGGGCTTTCGCTTCTGCCGCTTTTCGCTCTTCGGCCTTCAATTCCACGGCCAGCCACTGGGGCACCGGCATCTCGATGGTCTGCTCGACCGGCGGCGGGGCCTGGGGCTCTACGGCGCCCTTGCCCTTCGCAAGCGCCTCGCAAACCGGGCACTCCCGGCTCGAGGGCGGATTTTCGTGTCCGCACTCCGGGCAGATCCAGTGGAACATGGCTATACTCTACAGCGAAAAGGCTTTTTCGCCTTTCAGGGAACTACCCTACGAGAGAAACCTAGGGTGCCTTAGGTGGCTAGGGATTCGATCTAAGTTCCCCGGCTCGGTGCTTTCCCCATCGCGACCTGCCATGCAACTGATTCGCAACCCACTTTCCTCCGCCCCCCGCAGTCTCGGGATCCTCCCCGGAGCCTTTAATCCCCTCACCGCCGCCCACTTGGCCCTGGCCGATGCCGCCCGCCATTTCTGCGATCTCGTGGTACTCGCCGTGCCCAGGTCCTATCCCCACAAGCCCCTCGACGGCGCCTCCCCGGCCGACCGCCTCGCCATGCTCGAACAGGCCGGCTCCGGCTATGCCATCGCCCTCTCCGACGGCGCGCTGTTCCTCGAACTGGCTGAAGAAGCCCGCCTCCTCTTTGCCCCCACCGAGCCCGAAATCCACCTGGTCTGCGGACGCGATGCCGCCGAGCGCATCCTCGCGTGGGACTACGGCCCGGGCTTCTCCGTCGAAGCCATGCTCGAGTCCTTTTCCCTGCTGGTCGCCGCCCGCCAGGGCGAGTACCAGCCGCCGCCGCACCTTGCCGCACGCGTCCGCTCGCTCGAACTGCCCGGCGCTTTCGACGACGTCTCGTCCACCACGGTCCGCGAGCGCATCGCGCGCGGCGAACCCTGGCGGCACCTGGTCCCCGCGCCCATCGCGGACCTGGTCGAACGCATCTACGCTCCTCCGCGATAAAATCCTAAGCGCCATGGCCACTGCCACCACGCTCGAAGAACGCCGCCTGATCGTGCAAACCGTCCGCCAGTTCGTGGACCGTGAGGTGATCCCAGTCGCGAGCGACATGGAACACCGCGACGAATACCCGCACGCCCTGGTGGACAAGATGATCGACATGGGCCTGTTCGCGCTGAACATCCCGGAGGAGTTCGGCGGCGCGGACGCCGACTACACTACCTTCGCCATGGTCTTCACCGAACTGGCGCGCGGCTGGCTGGGCCTGGCCGGAATACTCGGGACCCACCTGGTGCTGAACGACGTCATCGCCCGGTACGGAACGCCGCAGCAGAAGCAGAAGTATCTGCCGCTGCTCGCCCGCGCTGAAAAGCGCGGCGGCATTTGCCTCTCCGAGCCCAACGCCGGTACGGACCTGCAGCGCATCCGGACGCTCGCGGTGCGCGACGGCGATCACTACGTCATCAACGGCTCCAAGATGTGGATTACCAATGCGCGCCACGGGTCCATCTTCCTGCTGATGGCCAAGACCGATCCCCAGGCGCAGCCGGCCTTCAAAGGCATCTCGGCGTTCATCATCGAAAAGGGCGCGCCCGGGCTCACCGTGTCGCGCGATATCGGCAAGATGGGGTACCGCGGCGTCGAAACCTGTGAGCTGCTGTTTTCGGACTTCCGGGTGCCGGCCGAAAACCTCATCGGCGGCGTCGAGGGCGAGGGCTTCTACCACGTGATGACCGGGCTCGAAGCCGAGCGCATCAACGTCGCGGCTCGCGGACTCGGCATCGCCCAGGCCGCCTTCGAACAGGCCATCCACTACGCCCAAAAGCGCGTGACCTTCGGCAAGCCGATCTCCGAGCACCAGGCGATCCAGTTGAAGCTGGCCGACATGGCGACCAAGATCGAAGCCGCGCGGCTGCTGATCTTCTCCGCCGCAGACAAGAAAGACAAAGGGGAGCGCTGCGATCTCGAAGCCGGCATGGCCAAGCTCTTCGCCACCGAGACCGCGCAGGAAGTCTCCTGGGACGCCATGCGGATCCTCGGGGCCAACGGGTTCTCGAAGGATTTTCCGGTGGAGCGCTACTACCGCGACGCGCCGCTCACCGTGATCGGCGGCGGCACCAACGAACTGCAGCGCCTGATCATTGCCAAGAACCTGCTCAAGAAACACCGGGTGGATTGAGCGCCCGGGTACTTTTCCGTTCCCGCCGCGGCTGGAGCAGTGGCGCGAGCCGGAACGCGAGCGCCGGCAGAACCAGGACGTCGCATAACGCGCCGGTCAGCGCCGTTCCTCCCACCAGCAACCCGAAATACGCCGTAGGCGGAAAGGGGGCGAGACCGAACACGGCAAAGCCGGCCGCCAGCGCCAGGCCGGAGACCGCGGCCGGACGCCCCGCCTCCCACAAGGCGCGCGCCACCGCCGGTTCCAGATCCAGCCCTTCGCGGCGCGCCTGAAGTGTCCGGTGCAGGATGTGGATCGTATTGTCGAAAGCGATCCCCAGAGCGATGCCGGCCACCGTCACGGTGGCCGTGTCAACCGCGATTCCGGCAAAGCCCATGGCGCCGAGTGTCGCCGCGATCGGCAGCAGGTTCGGCGGCGCCACCACGGCGGCCAGCCGCCACTCGCGGAACGCGGGCAGGACCAGCAACAGGATGAGCGCCAGCGCCACGGCGAAGGACTGGATCTGCGTGATGAGCAGCGCCACCTGACCCTCGATCAGCAGCACCGCGCCGCCGGTGATCCGGGCGTTCACGCCTGGAGGCAAAGCGGCGGCGATCCGGACCCGCAGCCGCTCCACCAGCGCTTGCACGGCGTGCGAGGACCCGGTGGAGGCGAGCAGCGTGGTCCGCACCCAGTACCGGCCGCTCTCCAGGCGGACGAAAGCTTCGGCGCCTTCGGGCAACCCCTCGCGCTCCAGCGCCTCGCGGAGTTCCGCCGGAGGCACGGCGAACTCGAGGTTCGTCCCGCGCCCGGGTTCGAGTAGCACAGAGACCACCTGGCGAACCTGCGGTTCCTCCCGCAGGATCGACTCGAGCAGGGCACGATAACTTTCCAGCGCACGGTCCGCGAGCAGGACGTCGGGCGCGCCCTCCACCACCAGTTCCAGGGGGGTCGGGGCGAGCAGGCGGCGCTCGAGCGCGCCGTAGCCCTGCGGGATCCGGTGACTGGCGGGGAAGAACTCGAGGATGTGGCTTTCGAAGCGCAGGCCCGCGATGCCGGCCCCGGCGGCGGCCAGGAAAACTCCGGAGGCCGCGAGAATCGCGGTGGTGTGCCGGCGGATCCAGGACGTGTAGCCGGCCGCTCGAGCCGGGGTCCAGAAACCGTGGGCCGCATCGCCGCGCGGCAGGACGGACGGGAAGGCCGCGAGCAGCGCCGGCACGAGTGTCACGCCGAGCGCGAAGCTGAACCCGACGCCGGCCGCGGCGAAGATTCCCAGGTCGCGGAGCGGCGCGATCCGGGAAGTGGCGAGCGAAACGAAGCCGGCCGCGGTGGTGGCGGCGCACAGGAAGGCGGGCCGGAAGGTGGCGCGTGCGGCCTTGCGCCACCGCTTTTCGCGCTTCGCGCGGGACAGGTTCGCCACCGCGGGCAGCGCGTGGTAACACGACACCAGGTGCAGCGTCTGGATGACGCACACGACGGCGAGAATGGCCGGCAGGGTCGCGACGACCAGCGTCAGGGGCCGGCCGGCCAGCGCCATCAGTCCGAGTGACCACGCCGCGGCGAGTCCCACCGCCAGGAACGCCGCGAGCACCGCCGGCCAGGCGCGCGTGGCGCCGAACAGAACCAGCGCCATCACGGCCACGACCAGCGGGGCGAGGGTCTGCATCGACTCGCGGGATCCGGCATCGAGGTCGTGCGTGATCACGTCGGCACCGGCGAGTTGGAAGTCGCCGAGGCGCAGCTTCCATCGCGCCAGTTGCTGTTCGAGGCGGTCGACGAGTTGGGTGCGCGCCGCCACCTCCAGAGCGGCCTCCGGGACGATCGCGACCGCCGCGGCGCGGCCGTCCGCGCTCGCCAGGTAGTAGCGCAGCGGCGCCGGGCCAGGACCCGCCCCGGCGTCCTCGAGGAAGGGCGGCGCCAGCACCCGCGCCACGCCGGGTGTGGAGCGCAGGTCCGCGATCAGTTGCTTCCACTCTTCGGCGCGGTCCGCCCGGCCGCCGCCGGTGACGAACGCGAGCAGCAGGGAGTCCTCGCCGAAGCGGGCCCGGAAGTCCTGGTAGTCGCGCACACCGGCCGATCCGGAGGGCAGCCAGACCCGCGCGGTGTTGTCGATGCGCAACTCCGGCAGGCGCCAGCACAGCGCCGCCGTCACCAGCAGCACTGCCGCGGCGATGCGCGTCACGCTACCGCCTTTCGGCGGTAAGCACGCCGTAGCGGATCAGGCCCCGCGCCATCGCGGTCTTCATGCCCTGCACCGCGGCGATGAGGCTCACCGCCTCGCGGCCCACGTCCCAGGCCATGCGCAACAGCTCGGGACCCTTGAGGATCGACACGCCCTCGTCCCAGGTCTTCGCCGTCTCGCGCGTCAGGTCGCGCGTTTCGAGCACGTGGTAGCCGCTCGCGCTCATCCAGCCGGCGTAATCTTCCAGGCTCGCGATGTCCGGCATCAGCATGCCTTCGAGCACCGGATCCACCCAGCGCTTGCGGTCCGCCGCGCTGAGTTCCGGCGCGGCCACCCAATCCGCCAGCACAAACCGCCCGCCGCTCCGCACCAGCCGCCCCGACCGGGCGAGAAAACCGCGCTGATCCTCGAAGTGACCCAGCACACCCACCATCCAGGCGAAGTCGAACGGCGCGGCCGTTTCGAAGCGGTCGGCGTCCTGATGCAGGAACTCCGCGGAAACGCCCTCCCGCGCCGCGAGTTCCCGCGCGATGCGTACCTGCGTGGCGCTGAGCGTCAGTCCTGTCATGAGCGCGCCGAGGTGTTTGGCCAGCCACACCGAAGTCGCGCCCATGCCGCAGCCGATGTCGAGGCCCCGGGCGTCGCGCGGCAGGCCGGCGAAATCCGCCAGGTACGCCACCAGCTTCTCCTGCGCGGCTTCCTTCGACTCGGCGCCCGTCTCGTAGAAACCGTCGTGGAGGTGCTCGCCCCACAGGTCGCGGAAATGCGGCGAGAGCTTGTCCCAGAACTCGCTGACGCGCTGCTTGTAGCCTTCGAAAACCAGCGTTTCGCTCATCGGATCTCCTACCACTGCAACAAGGCCGTTTCGGCCGCCAGGCCGGGCCCCAGCGCGATCATCACGCCGCGCTCGCCGGGCTGCGCCGTCTGCATGGTCTGTTCCAGCACGAAAAGCACGGTCGGCGAGGACATGTTCCCGTGCGTCCGCAGGATCTCGCGGCTATGGCGCAGCTCGCCGTTGCGGAAGCCGAGCGACTCGCCGATGCCGTCGAGCACCTTTCGGCCGCCGGCGTGCACCACCCAGTGCTGCATCTCGTCCGCCGGGGCGCTCCCGCCGTCCAGCAGGCGTTCCACCGCCTGCTTCACCATCGGACCCGCGTCGTGCCGCAGGCTGCCCGCCAGCACAATCCGGTTCTTGCCCTCTTCGAAGGAAAATCCCACGCTTTCGAGGTACCGGGAGTCGAGCAGTGTTGCAAAGCGCTCCAGCTTCGGCCCCGCGCCGCCTCCCGCGGCGACCACCGCCGCCGCCGCGCCGTCCGCGCAGATCGTGTTGCCCACTACCGTTTCGAGCGTTTCGTCCACGAACCAGCAGGCGGAACTCACTTCGACCGTCACCACCAGCGCGCGCTTGTCCGGGTACGCCCGCACGAAGTCGTGCGCGCGCTGCAGCGCCGGCATCGCGCCGGCGCAGCCCATCCCCACCAGGTCCGCGCGCTGCACGTGGTCGGCCATGCCCAGCTCCGCGGCCAGCCGCGCGGAAAGTCCCGGACAGAGATAGCCGGTGCAGGTGGCCACGACGATCAGGTCCACGTCGCGCGGTCCCAGGCCCGCGCGGCACAGCGCGAGTTCCGCCGCCTCGCGGCCCAGCGGCGGCGCGAACTCGCGGAACACCGCGTGTAACTCGCCGGCCGAGTTATCGGCGCGAAACCGCTCCGCCGGCAGCGCCAGGTGCCGGGAGTCGATATCCGCGTTCAGAAAGATCGCTCGCACCCGCGGGCTGCGGTAGAACTCGAAGTGTCCCGCCAAGTGCTCGAGGATCACCTCTTGCGGATACCGCGCTGGCGGCACGGCCGTCGCCAACGAAACGATGCGCGGCGTCTCGGCCATGACCTACTGTACCGGCCTCTTGGGGATCGCGGGCCAGTTCTTGTCGGCCTTCTGGATGTTTTCGGGAATCTGCTTCTCCCACTTTCCCTGCGCCCAGGCGTGGTTCAGGTACAGTTTGCCATTCACGATCTTCCAGGCCTTGGGGGAGATGCTGGCGGTCTTGTTGATGCTCACCGCGTAGCTGCAGTAGCCGCCGTATTGCGGCGCGTACTTCTCCGGGTTGGTCTTGAAGAGATCCAGATGCTGCTGGTTCGCAAAGTGCCAGGTCGCCCCCATCCACTTGTACGAGAACTTGGGGTCGCCCTTGGTGGGCTGTCCGACGGTGAAGTAGGCGACCGGGTCGTATCCCTTGATCGCCGCGCCATCGTCCTGGTAGACGGGTGCCACGGTGTCGGCGGCGGCCAGGGCCGCTGCAAGAACCAGCGCGAGGTAGAGTGCTTTCGGCATACTTATGGATGCTATCTCGGAACCGATCGTGAGTATTCCTCAATCCCTGCGATTTCGCCCCCTGGTGCTCCGGGACATCGGGGTCCTGTGTTTTCTGCTGCTTAGCCTCCCTGGACCGGCGGCGGGGGAGCCCGGGTGCCCGGTTACGCTGATTGCCCAGGGGGTGAGCGGCTCCCCCGGATCGGTGGGATTCGTCGTTTTCGGCTCCCGCGACGGCTGGCCGGAGAACCATGAGAAAGCCGCCGGACGTCAGGCCGCGCCGGCGCAGGCAGGAGCGGTAGCGGTGACCCTGGCCCTAGTTCCGGGCCGGTATGCGGTCGCTGTGGTTCACGACGAGAACGGCAACCGGAAACTCGACCGGCGTCCAAGCGGCCGCCCTCGCGAGGGCTGGGGGATGTCGAACAACCCCAAAGCGACCTTGAAGACGCCCGGGTTCGATGCGGCGGGGCTCACCGTGGCCTGCGGCGCACGGGTGGAGATACTGATGCGTTATCCAGGTAAGAGAGACTGACTGGCGGGTGGAGTAAGGGAACCCACGAGACCCGGCGTCTCATGAGTTCCCGGTTCGGATGGTGGAGGCGGCGGGAGTCGAACCCGCGTCCGAAAAAGCCTGCTCTGAAAAGACTACGTGCGTTTCCGGTTCGGTAGTTGTCGGCCGCCGCATAAGACACCGGCAAGAAAACGACGGCTTATCGCGATTGGTTTCGGTTTTCAGCTTCGCGCAGCAGCCTTGGACCTACCCCCGCCATATGACGCCTTGAGATCCCCATGCGGGCCTGAGAACCCCGGCGGCTACCTAGTTAATTAGGCAGCGTAAGCAAACTGCGTGTTGTTGGCAGTTGTGTTTTTCCGATCGTTTTACGGGAGCTCGGAACCCGGCACGACTCTCCAAAACAAAACAATCCCGTCGAAACCGTGACGCCCCCTCCTTTCGGCTACTAGTGTAGCCTGTCTGGTTGGATGCGGACGCGGCTGATCCCGTTGCACCGCCGATTGCGCTGTTTTTCTAGTGGAGGGTACCCTTTGATCCGGAGCATCGTTGGGCTGTGGGCAGCGGGACTTGCGGCGCAGAGCATCATCACCACCCGGGCGGGCACCGACTGGGTGTTCCCGGCCGACGGCCGGCCGGCGCTGCAAGCCCCGCTCGGGTTCGTCCGCGGCATCCATGTGGACCGCGGCGGCAACCTCTACATCGCGGACCCCGACAACCGGCTCGTCTTTCGTGTCGACCCGCAAGGCACCCTCCGGATCCTGGCCGGCAACGGCGCAAGTAACAGCCTCAATACCTCCGACGGCCCGGCGCGGGAGCGCTCCCTGCTCAGCCCGTCAGCGGTTACGGTCGACCCGGCGGGTGTCGTTTACTTCGGCGACAGCTTCCGGATCCTGCGCCTCACTCCGGACGGACTGCAGCGGCAAATCGCCGGAGGCGGCGGGCTCACCGGTGCGGCGGCCGAGGGCCAACCGGCGCTCACCGTCCGGATTTCTCCCGCCCAGATCGCCCTGGACCCCGCCGGGAACCTGCTGATCGCGGATTCCAACCAACACAAGGTCTGGCGGCTGGCTCCGAACGGCACCATCCGCACCGTCGCGGGAACCGGTACTTCCGGCTTTTCGGGCGATGGAGGTCCCGCGACCAGCGCCCAGTTGAACTTCCCGGGAGGGCTTGTGGTGGACGCGCAGGGCAACATCCTGATCGGTGACGCCAACAATCTGCGCATCCGCCAGGTGAGCCCGGCGGGTACGATCACGTCGAGGTACGGCGTGGGGACGGGCGGGACCTTCGGTGAGAACCTGCCGGCGGCGACCTCCGCGCTCGGGGAATCGCCGAACTTCATGGCGCTGGACAGTGCGGGGAATCTCTATTTCGGGGGTAGCACGCGGGTGCGGCGGATCAATCCCGCCGGGTTGGTGGCGACCATCGTCAACCAACCCGGCGCCAGCGGCTTCAGCGGGGACGGCGGCCCGGCCGTAGACGCTGCGTTCCGCTTCACCGGCGGACTGGCCGTGGATGCGGCGGGGTCGCTCTTCGTCGCCGACAGCGGCAATGGACGCATCCGGCGCGTGCAGGGCGGCGTCGTCAACACTGTGGCCGGGAACGGACAGTTCCGGATTCCCGCCGACGGAATTCCCGGCACCGCCGCCTGGCTGGGCCGGCCCACGGGGCTGCGCTTCGACCCGGGCGGGCGGCTGCTGATTCTCGACAGCCAGCTCGGCGCCATCCGGGCCCTCAGCGCCAACGGGACGTTGAACGAGTACCCGCGACCTTACGGCTGCCGCTATTGCGCCCCGTGGGGCAACCCGACCGACATCGCGTTCGACAGCGCGGGCAACGGCTATGTCGTGGAGGCCGCTTTTCGCTGCGCCCTGTACCGCGTGACGCCCGCAGGCGCGGTGTCGCAGCTCACCAGCCGCGGCTGTTCCCCCACGAACGACGGCGCTACGCTGGCGAATGCGGGACTCAGCCCGCCCCGCGGCGTCGCCGTGGACAGCGCCAACAACATCTACATCTCCGAAACTCCGTCACACCGCGTCCGCAAGATCGGGACCGACGGATTACTGACGACCCTCGCGGGCACGGGTAACGCAGGCTATTCCGGAGACGGCGGACCAGCCCGCAACGCGCAGTTGAGCTTTCCATCCAAAATCTGGGTCGACAGCGACGGCTCGCTGCTGATCGCGGACACGTCGAACCATCGTGTGCGGCGCGTGGATCCTCAGGGCATCATCACCACGATCGCCGGCAACGGGACCACCACCAGCACGGCGGACAACGTGGTGGCGACAGCTACCTCCGTCTTTGCTCCCCTCGCCGTGATCCGGGACCGCGCCGGCAACCTGCTGATCTCCGAACAGCGCGGGCGCGTGCGCCAGGTGAACGCCCAGGGCATCCTAACCACCATCGCCGGCAGCTCGGTAGCCGGATTCGGTGGCGACGGCGGGCCGCCGTTGCAGGCCTTCCTGGCGCAGCCGGAAGGGATGGCGGTGGACGCTGCCGGGAACCTTCACATCGCGGACGCCAGCAACGCGCGGGTGCGCGCGATTTTGAACACCGGCGGCGGCAGCTTCACGGCGGCGCCGGACGCGATTTCCTTCGGCGCCGCCCGCGCCGGGCAGAATCCGCCGGACCAGACACTCGCGCTCACCAGCTCCACGCCCGGCCTGGCCTTCGCCCTCGAAATCACCGGCGCGCCGTGGCTGCGCGCCTCCTCCACGGCGGGCGTTCTGCCCGCGCAACTGCGCCTTGCGGCCGACCTCGCGGGCCTCCCGCCCGGCAACTACAGCGGCTCCGTGCGGGTAAACGTGCCGGCGGCGACGCCCCCGTCCCGCAGCATCCCCGTGACGCTGACCGTCGCGCCGGGCGATCCGCCGAAACTGGTGCTGGAGAGCCCGCGCTTCGCGTTCACGTTCTCACGCGGCGCCGGTCCGGCTTCCGCGCAACTCACCGTGCGGAACGCGGGCAGCGGCACGCTGGACTTCGCCGCCAGCGCCACGGGCGGCGCGTGGCTCGCGGTCGCGCCCACTTCGGGGAACCTCGGCGCCGGGCAAAGCGCCACCGTAGCGGTCAACGTCACGCCGGGCTCGCTCGCGGCGGGCGTCTACTCGGGCTCCGTGGTGGTGACCAGCGCGGCCACCGGAGACCGCATCACCACACCGGTAGTCATGACCATCACTGGATCGCCGCGGCGGATCCTGGTGTCGCAGACCGGGCTCACCTTCACCGCCGTGGCGGGCGGCGGCACCCCGCTGCCGCAGTCGCTCGCCGTGCTGAACATCGGCGACGGCGCCATGACCTTCGCCGCCGCCGCGCGCACCTTCGCCGGCGGCAACTGGCTGACCGTGACGCCGGGCGGCGGATCGGTGACGCAGCCGTTCCTCGAGTTTGCCGCCGTCGAAGTAGGGATCAACGCAGCCGGCCTCTCGCCAGGCGACTACTACGGGCAGATCCGGATTACGGCAGACGGCGCCGACAATACGCCGCAGACGGTCTCCGTGGTGCTCAACGTTCTGCCCGCGGGCTCGAATCCCGGCCCGGACGTGCGTCCTTCCGGGCTGGTGTTCACGGGACTGGCCGGGACGACGCCGGGCTCGCAGGCGGTGGTGGTAGCGAACCCGCAGTCTGCCGACGTGGCGTTCAACAGCGGGCGGATCACCGACTCGGGGCAGAACTGGTTCATGCACGAGCCGGTGGCGGCCTCCATCGCTGGGGATCAGCCCGCCCGGATCCTGGTGCAGCCGGACTTCAAGGATCTCACCGCCGGCGTGCGGCGCGGCGCGATCACGCTGCTGTTCGCCGACGGCTCCATCCGCACGGTCAGCCTGCTGACCGTCGTGGCCCCCTCGGTGAGCGGCGCGGAGAAAGGCGAGCCGGGCCGCATCTACGCGGGCAACTGCACACCGCGGAACCTGCTGCCGCAGTTCACGACGCTGCGGCAGGGCTTCACGGCGGCGTCTTTGCAGCCGGTGACGGTGGAGGTCCGCATCGTGGACGATTGCGGCGACGCGATCACGGCGGGCGCGGCGACGCTCGGGTTCTCGAACGGGGATCCGCGGCTGAATCTGAATCACATCGGCAACGGGACCTGGACCGCCACCTGGCAGCCGCGCAACGCGAACCAGCCGCAGGTGCGCGTCTCGGCCAGCGTCTTCGTGGTGCGCGGCACCACGACGCTCGCCGGGCAGACCGAGATCGGCGGCGTGCTGGCCGGGCGGGCGAATGCGCCCAGCGTCGGTGCCGGCGCGGTAGTCAACGCCGCGAGCTACGAAAGCGGATTCCTCGCGCCCGGCGGGTATGTCTCCGTGTTCGGGCTCGGCCTCGCCACGGGCGTGGGGCAGGCGCAGTCCGTTCCCCTGCCCACGCAGTTGCGCGATACCGAGGTCCTCATCGGCGGCCGGTCCCTGCCGTTGAACTACTCGAGCGAAGGGCAGATCAACGCTCTGGTGCCTTACGACCTGCCGGTGAACTCGCAGCAGCAGGTGATCGTGCGGCGCGGCGAGACGGTCTCGGTGCCGGAGACCGTCGTGGTGGCGGCGGCGCAGCCCGCGATCTACACGCAGGATCAGAGCGGCAAGGGTCCTGGCGTGATCGTGCGTGGCGTGGACAACAGCGTGGTGACGGCGGCCAATCCCGCGCGCGCCGGTGAAGTGGTGGTGCTGTACGCGAACGGGTTGGGCGCCGTGGATCCGCCGGTGGCTTCGGGCGCGGCAGCTCCGGCGGCGGGGCCGCTGTCGCGCACGGTGAATCCGGTGACGGTCACGGTGGGCGGGCAGCCGGCGCGGGTGGACTTCGCGGGGCTGACCCCAGGCTTCCCGGGGCTCTACCAGCTCAACGTCGCGTTGCCCGCCGGCCTGACGGGCAGCGCGCTGGAAGTGGTGGCGACGGTGGCCGGGGTCGCATCGCCGCCGGTGACCATCGCGGTACGGTGACGAGCCCAAGCGGGGCCGCGACCGTGAGGGAGTGGCAAGCGCTATTGCCGGTCGAGCACCTGCAGATCCCGCACGCGCAGTGAATCGATCTCCAGCGTGCCGATCTTCATCGCCCGGACCTGCGCCCGGTCCGCGGTGAAGCGGCGGATCGCCAGGCGGCCGACCGCCAGCGCGCCGATCGCGAGCGCTCCCACGGCCAGCGCCCCTACCGCCAGCGCGCCGAGCCCCGCCGCTCCCGCCGCGACGCTGCCGGCCGCGCCGGCGCCCGCGCTGAACTTATCCACTCGGGTGGTCATATCGCGTACTCCTGCACTGAACTCATCATAACGGCAAGCCGTTACGGCAGCCGGAACGCCACGTAGGACCCGCCTGACGGGTTCCCCCACTTGCCGCCGCCCGCGCCGATCACGACATACTGATTGCCGTTCACCTCGTACATCGCCGGCGTGGCATTGCCCGCCGCCGGCAGCACGGTCTCCCACAGCACCTTGCCAGTACGCTTATCGAAAGCCCGGAATTTCTTATCGAAGTTCGTCGCCCCGATGAACAGCAGTCCGCCCTTCGTGACGATGCCGCCGCCGTAGTTCTCGCTGCCCGTGACGCCGAGGCCCTTCGCCATCGCCTTCGGGATCTCGCCGAACGGGATCTGCCACAGGATCTTGCTCGCTGCCAGGTCATAGCAGGTCAGCGTTCCCCACGGCGGCTTCACGCCGGGAAAGCCGTCCACGTCCACGAACTTCTTGTAGCCGTCGAACGTGTAGTCCTGGTCGATCGGCAGCTTCTCGCGCGGGATCTCCACCCGCGGGTTCTCGCCCTTCAGCAGATAGTTCGCGAGAGCCGTCGCCGCGGCTTCCGGAATGTTCGCGAACGCCGGCATCCGGCCCGCGCCTCCGCGGATCACGCCCGCGATCTCCGCCGCGGAGCGCGGCAGGTTCTTCAGGGCGGGGAACTCCGGCGGCGCGCCCGCCAGATCCGCGCGGTGGCAGCTTGCGCAATACTTCGCGTACGCGCCCCGCGCGTCCATGCGCTCCGCCGGCGGCGGCGACTTCACCATCCGCGCCAGCCACGGCATGTCGTTGGCGTTCACGTAGAAGTAGCCCGTCTCCGGATCCCAGGATCCGCCGCCCCATTCGCCGCCCCCGTCGAAGCCCGGGAACACCACCGTGCCCGCGAAGCTCGGCGGCGTAAACTGCGCGCCGAAGCGCAGCGACTTCAGCTTCTCGCGGATCTCGTCGTTCGGAGCCAGGTCCGCCGTGTACACCTGCCGCGTGAACGGCGGCGGCCGCACCGGCAGCGGCTGCGAGCGCGCCAGCTTCTCCCCGGGCACCTCCGACGGCGGGGCCGGGAACTCCTCGATCGGCTCCAGCGGCTTGCCCGTCGCGCGCTCGAACAGAAACACGTGCCCGGATTTCGTAATCTGCGCCAGCGCGTCCACCGTCCGGCCGCCGCGCTGCAGCGTGATCAGGCTCGGCGGCGCCGGCAAGTCGCGATCCCACACGTCGTGCCGCACGAACTGAAAATGCCAGATCCGCTTGCCCGTCGCCGCGTCCAGCGCCAGCAGGCTGTTGGCGAACAGGTTGTCGCCGTGCCGGTTCTGGCCGTAGAAATCGAACGCCGCGGAGCCCGTGGGCGCGAAGACGATCCCGCGCTTCTCATCCAGCGACAGACCGGCCCAGGCATTGGCGCCGCCGATGTACTGCCACGCGTCCTTGGGCCACGTCTCGTAGCCGAACTCCCCCGGGTGCGGGATAGTGTGGAAGATCCAGCGCAGCTTGCCGGTCTTGAGGTCGTAGGCGCGGATATCGCCCGGCGCCGCGGGCAGCGACTCCGCGACAATCGAGCCCACGATCAGCAGGTCCCGGTACACTACGCCGGGACTCGAAGCCGAAACCGACAGCGTCTCCACCGGCCTGCCGAGCCCCGCGCGCAGGTCGATGCGCCCGTTCTCGCCGAACGCCGGGTCCGGCTGGCCGGTGCGCGCGTCCAGCGAGTACAGCCACTGCCGCGCCGCGAAGTACACGCGCCCGTTGTGCACCGTGACGCCGCGGTTGCGGAACTTTGACTGACCCGGCTTCGGATCGAACGCCCACCTGAGTGCCCCGGTTGCGGCGTCCAGCGCGATCACCCGCAGCTTCGGCGTCGTCGTGTACAGCACCCCGTCCACCACCACCGGGTTGGCTTCCATCTCGGAGTCCGGAAAGGCGTCGCCGGAGTCGAAGGTCCAGGCGACCTGCAACTGGCCGACATTCCTCGTATTGATCTGGTCCAGCGCGGAGTAGCGGATGTGGTTCGCGCCCCCGGCGACGGTCCACGTCCGGTATTGGGCGCAAGCGCTGACGGCGGCGAGGAAGAGTAACGGGCGCACGCCGTTAGTGTATCGTGCGCGTCTTGCGGTTCATGTAGTCCATCAGCAGATACTGGCCGAGCGTGTACGGCGTGGTGAAGTACGCCTTGCCGCGGCATAGCTCCGTCACCTTCTGCACGAAGTTCACCAGGCCGTAGTCGCTCGCCAGCATGAAGGTGTTGATCAGGATCCCCTGGCGCTTGCAGCGGTTCACTTCCTCGAGCGTTCGCGAGATCACCAGCGGATCCAGCCCGAAGGCGTTGCGGTACATGCGCCCGTCGTCGAGCGTCAGCGCCGACGGCTTGCCGTCGGTGATCATAATGATCTGCTTCATGTCCTTCTTCTCGGCCGCCAGGATCCGCTGCGCCAGGATCAGCCCGTCCCGCGTGTTCGTGTAATAGGGCCCCACCTGCACCCGCGCCAGATCCGCGATCCGCAGCTCCTCGGCCGAGTCGTGGAACAGCACGCAGCGCAGGCTGTCGCCCGGATACTGCGTCTTGATCAGGTGCGCCAGCGCCAGCGCCACCTTCTTCGCCGGCGTGAAGCGATCCTCGCCGTACAGGATCATCGAGTGCGAGCAATCCAGCATCAGCACCGTCGCGCAGGAGCTTTGGTACTCGCTCTGGTGGACGTGCAGGTCGTGGTATTCGAGGTTCAGGGGCACATTCAGACCCTCGCGCTGGATGGCGCTGAACAGCGTCGCCGGCACGTCCAGGTTCATGGAGTCGCCGAACTCATACGTCTTCGCCGCGCCGCTCGCCTCCACCCCGGTCGCCATGTCCCGCGTGTCGTGCGAGCCGAAGCTCGACTTGCCGAGCGCGCCCAGCAGGTCCTTCAGCGTCTTGAAGCCCAGGAAGTCGATGCTCTTGTCGGTGATCTCCACCTTGACGTCGCCGCGCTCGCCCACGCCCGGACCGCCCTCGCCCTGCTCCGGCTGTTGCGCCGTCAGATAGCCCTCGTCGATCAGCTTCTGCGCCAGCCGTTCCAGCAACTGGTCCAGCTCCTCCGGCGTCATGTTCTCGAGCTGCTGCCGCACCTGCTCCGCCTGCTCCGGGTCGAACATCTCCCCGTTGAGCAGCGCGTTCTCGATGGCTTGTTTCAGGGCTTCGAGCGAGTTTGCGTTCATCTCGCCGAAACGCATGTAGGGGTTATCGAAGCCGCTCGACAGGAAATAGTCCGAGAGAGCTTTCAACAGATCCTCGGCCGAAAGGCCGAAGTCCTCGCCGGTGTAGCGCGTATAGCGGACCCACTTCATGGCCGGCTCCTTACATGAACTGGCGCTTGGACTTCTTGCGCTCTTCGGCCTCGCCCTGGGCCTCGCGCTTGCGTTCTTCAGCGGCGAACCCGATCTCTTCGTTCCGGCTGATCCGCTTGTGGGCGTGCAGCCCCTCCAGTACGAACTCGGCGGCCGACGCGCGCACCGCGTCCGGCTCGTTGTGCGTCAGGCCCAGCGCCGCGGTCTTCTCCATCAGCCCCTGGATCGTCCCGAGCTGGCGCACCGCCTCCGCCGCG
>CAYYID010000037.1:0-53940 GCA_964471915.1 uncultured Solibacteraceae bacterium
ACGCCTGGGGCTACATCGATACCAGTGGGCGCTTCGTGATCCCTCCGCGCTTCGGATCTGCCGACCAGTTCTCGGAGGATCGCGCGCTCGTCACTCTGGCCCCGCAGGACAAGTATTGGGACTCCACCACGCTGTTCGGTTACATCGATCGGAGCGGCGAGTTTGCCATCCAGCCCGTCTTCAACTGGGCTCGATCCTTTGCCGAGGGTCTCGCGCCCGTGTGCACCGGAACGTGCCGCGGACTGGAAGGCCCCAGGTCGCCGGTGGGCTACATCGACCGCACCGGCCGATATGCGCTAGCACCCCGCTGGGGGTCCGCGGGGGAGTTCTCGGAAGGCCGCGCCTGGGTGTCGGACCTGGGAGCACCGATCCTCAGTCGCCGCACCTGGCTCATGCAACGCTCTGGAGAACCGGTGTCCGGGAATCGGTTCGGTTGGGCTCACCCTTTCTCTCACGGTTTGGCCGCCACCGACCGAGGCTTCGTCGATAGAGCCGGGAAAGTACGGATCGAACGGAGCGTCGCGGGCGACGGAGACGGGTTTTCGGATGGTTGGGCTGCGGTGCTCGAAGCGGGGAAGGCCGTTTTCATCGACACCACGGGCCAAGTGGTGCTGCGCCCGGGATACCAGAGCGTAGGTTCCTATTCAGAGGGGCTTGCCCCCGCCTGCCGCAGCGACTGTGGCCCCTCAGGTGGAAAACGGAGTTGGGGCTTCATGGACAAGACCGGCAGGTTTGTGATCCCGCCGCAGTTCGGCTACCGCCCGAGGCCGTTCCGCGAAGGGCTCGCACTCGTATGCTTCGGTTGCGAGGGATAGCGGCTCTCCGGACCCGGCCGCCTCAGGATCGTGAAAGAATGATCCTCGACGCTCCATGACGGAACCCGCCGAAACCATCCCGGTGCGCCCCGCGCACCGCATCGATGAAACCGCCCTCGCCGCCTACCTCACCGGCCGCCTGGAGGGATTCGCGCCGCCCCTCGAAGTCCGGCAGTTCGCCGGCGGCCAATCCAACCCGACTTTCTACCTCCGCTCCGGCGCGCGGGAATGGGTGCTGCGCAAGCAGCCGCCCGGCGAACTGCTGCCCTCCGCCCACGCCGTGGACCGCGAGTACCGCGTGGTCCGCGCGCTCGCTGAGACCAACGTCCCGGTCTGCCGGGCGCATCTCTTTTGCGAAGACCGCGCGGTGATCGGCACGCCGTTCTACATCATCGAGTACCTGCGCGGCCGCGTCTTCCGCAATCCGCAACTCCCCGGCCTGGCGCCGGCCGAGCGCGCGGCTATCTACGACGAAATGAACTCCGTGCTGGCGCGCCTGCACCAGGTGGACTACGCGGCCGTGGGCCTCGTCGATTTCGGCAAGCCCGGCAGCTACTTCGCCCGCCAGGTGAGCCGCTGGAAGCGCCAGTACGAGGCCAGCAAGACGGACGAACTCCCGGAGATGGACCGGCTGATCGCGTGGCTCGAAGCCAGCACCCCGGCCTCCGACGAGACCAAGCTGATCCACGGCGACTATCGCCTCGAGAACATGATCTGGCACGAAACCGAGCCGCGCGTGCTCGCCGTGCTCGACTGGGAGCTGTCCACGCTCGGCCATCCACTCGGCGACTTGGCGTACAACTGCATGCTCTATCACATGCACGACGCGTTCTCCGGCTCGCTGGGCGGGCTCGACTACGCGGCGCTCGGGATCCCGTCCGAGGCCGAGTACGTCGCGGCCTACTGCCGCCGCACGGGCCGCGCGGCGATCGAGAACTGGAATTTCTATGTGAGCTTCTCGCTGTTCCGCAGCGCGAGCATCCTGCAGGGGGTCTACGCCCGCGGCCTCAAAGGCAACGCCAGTTCCGAACGGGCCCTGCAAGCCGGAGCCGGGGTCCGGACGCTGGCCGCCACCGGCTGGAGCCTGGCGCAGGCGGAACCCATGACCCTGGCCGCCGGCTAAGAAATCCCGCCGTGTTTCCGTCGCAGCATGACGGAAACCCGCCCCGGTCCACGCATGGATCCCTTGGGGCCATCTCCGGGTGGCGCACGCGTGCGGCTTGTGGAAATAATGACATCATCACCGGATCTGGGAACCGGCGCACCGCCCATGGCGAACCTTGCAAGCGAGCGCGCGCTCTTTGAAGCCTGCCTTGCCGAAACCGGCCCGGCCCAGGCACGCCTGCTCGCCGACGCCGCGGCGCAGAACCCGGACCTTGCCGCGCGCGTCCGCCGTCTCCTGCTCGCCCACGCCCAGACCCGGGACCTGATGGTCCCCGTGCCGCCGCACGCCCCCGAACTCCCGCCCGAGGCCGGCGACTACGAACTGCTGCGCGTAATCGGCGAAGGCGGCATGGGTGTCGTCTGGGAGGCCGAACAGAAAGCCCCTGTGCAGCGCCGCGTCGCCTTGAAAGTGGTCCGGGCCGGGCTCAGCTCCGGCAAGATCGCCCAGCGCTTCGCCAGCGAGCGCCAGGCGCTCGCCGCGATGAATCATCCCGGCATCGCGCAGATCTTTGCCGCCGGCGCCACCACCGACGGCCGCCCGTTCTTCGCGATGGAGCTGATCGACGGCCTGCCCGTCACCCGCTTCTGCGAGGAGCGCCGCCTGCCGCTGCACGCGCGCGTGGAGCTGGTGATCGAAATCTGCGCCGCGCTCGAGCACGCGCACCAGAAGGGCCTGATCCACCGCGACCTGAAGCCATCGAACATCCTGGTCGCGATGCGCGACGGCAAGCCCGCGCCGAAGATCATCGACTTCGGCATCGCCAAAGCCGCCGATGACAGCCGCAACACCATTGAGGTGCTCGGCACGCCCGATTACATGAGCCCGGAGCAGGCCTCCGGCCAGGACCTCGATACGCGCACCGACATTTACGCGCTGGGGGTTCTGCTCTACCAGATCCTGGCTGGCGCTTTGCCGCTCGAGCGCGGCGAAACCGGCCTGGCCGAGTACCTGAAGCGCCTTTCGGATCCTCTGGGCGAGGCGCCGCCCCCCAGCCGCCGGACCACGCCGGAGCGGGCGCGGGAGCTGGAGGGCGATCTCGACTGGATCGTCCTGAAAGCCATCCGGCGCGACCGGGCGGCGCGCTACCCGACCGCCAGCGCCCTGGCCGAGGACCTGCAGCGGTTCCTCGACAGCGAACCCGTACTCGCCCGCCCGCCGAGCTTCGCCTACCGCGCGTCGCGCTTTGCGCAGCGGCATCGGCCGTTGCTCGCCATGGGCCTGTTTGCGGCGTTCGCCGTGGCGCTCGGCATCCTGGGCCTCGTCGCCGGCCTGCGCGAGGCGGGCCGCCAGGCGGAGCGCGCCCGCGGCACCGAAAAGCAAGCGCTCGGGTTGTTGCGCGCTTCCCTGATCGAACAGGCCCGGACGCTCCGCTCCTCCGGCTCCACCGGACGCCGCCACCAAAGTCTCGAACTCCTCAGCCGGGCCGCTTCCATTGCCCAGGGCGCCGACGTCCGGGATGAAGCCATCGCGAGCCTGCTGCTCACGGACCTGCGGACCGCGGCCCAATGGCCCGCGGGCGGCGCACCGGTTACCGGCATCGCTTGGTCGCCCACCCTGAACCTGCAGGCAGTGGGCCACCGGGGCGGCACGGTCGAGATTTTGCGCGGCGTCCCCGGGGTCCCCTTCTGCCGGTTGACCGGACCCGGCGGCGAAGCCTGGGGGCTCCGGTTCTCGCGCGACGGGCGCCGGTTGGTGGGCCGGTTTGACGATGGCGTTCCACCCGAGGATCTGGTGGTGTGGGACGTCGATTCCTGCCGCGAAATCCGCCGTTTTCGGGCCCGCCTCGCCGCGCCCGCTCTCGAACTCAGCCCCGATGGCCGCGTGTTGCTCTTTGCCACCTGGGACGGCCATTTGCACAGCATCGACCTCGACCGGGCGGACCGCGACCAGGACCACCTGATCGCCTCGGGCCCGATCCACTTGCAACTCAATCCGGCCGGCGACCTCGTGGCGATTGCTTCCTTTTCCGCCCAGATGGTCGAGATCCGCGACGTGGCCACCGGGCAGCTGCGGCACCGAGTGCCGGCCGGCACCGGGGTTTACCATCTCGACTGGAGCTCGGACGGGAAGCGCCTGCTCCTGGGATTGGAGGACGGCACCGCCCGCATCGCCAGTCTCGACGGCACGTGGATCCAGCGGCTGGCGGGACATCAGGCCGAGATCGTGCGGGTTTATTTGCATCCCTACTTGCCGCTCGCGCTCACCTACGCCTGGGACGAAACCACCCGGCTCTGGGATACCGACACCGGCGAGCAATTGCTGATCGAGAGCAAGCGGGCATTCGGGTTCTCGCTGGACGGCCGCCGCATCGCTTATCTGGACGGCGAGGCGCTGGGCGTGTGGGACGTCCTGCACGGCGGCGCCGCGAGCACGCTGCACGGCCACACCGGTAAGAGCCCCCTGGCGATCAGCTTTCTCGGAACCAGCGACTGGCTGGCCTCGGCGGGCGCGGACGGCGCGATCGTCTGGGACTTGCGCCAGTCCCGCGCGGTCCGCCACATCGAAGCCGGTCCGCTGCGCGACGTCGTGATGCTATCCAAAGACGACATTCTGGCCTGCGGCCAGCGCGGCCTGGTGCGGTGGCGCGGTAACCGCGGGGTTACGCTGGTGCCGGAGCCTTGCCGGCACCTGGGGATCGACCCGGCCGGCGCCGAGGTCCTGGCCGTGCTCGAATCCAGGGATCTCTATCGCTACGCCCTAGCCGGAGAGACCGCGGAGCGGCTGCCGGAACGGCGCCCGCGAATCGGCCGCCCTTCCCTGGATGCCGGCGCCAACCTCGCCGTGGCGGGCAACTGGCGCGGCGACCGGACAGTCCTCTTCGATACCCGCACCGGCGCATTGCGCCACCATGTGCTGGACGGCGAGACCTCGGTGAACGCGGTCTTCCATCCAGGGGGCCAGTGGTTCGTCACCGGAACCACCACCGAGTACCGTGCCTGGACCACCGCCGGCCTCGGCACACTGTGGCGGGCGCCGCGACCGGGCAACCGGTCGAATCTGCCGGGCATCATCGCCTTCCCGGCTCAGGGCGGCCTAGTCGCCATCGAACTGAACCCGCGCACCGTGGAACTCCGCGCCATGCCTTCCGGCGAGCGACGCGGCGCCATCCTGTTGCCGACGCCCCAGGCGATCAGCGACATCGCTTTCAGCGCGGACGGCAAGTACCTCGCGCTCGCGACCACGGCGCGGCGGATCCTGGTGTGGAACTTCGTGGAAGTAGAAGAGGAACTGCGCCCTTACGGCTTGGGCGCCAGATAGTCGTACAGCCAGGCGCGGGCGAACGTCCAGTCCCGCCGCGCCGTCGGCGCGGAGTACCCCAGCGCGGCCGCGATCTCGTCGAAACTGCAGCCCGCGAACACCCGCAGTTCCACTACCCGCACCAGGCGCGGATCCTCCTTCGCCAGCGCCTCCAAGGCGCCGTCCAGCAGCACCAGGTCCAACTGGTTCTCCGGCGATTCCACGTTCAGGTCCGAGAGTGTGATCCGCTCCCCGCCCCGGCGCTTGGCGGCGTTGCGCTTGCGCGCGTAATCCACCAGGATCTGGCGCATCGCGCGCGCCGCCGCGCCGAAAAAGTGCGCCCGGCTGTCCCAGTCGCGCGGCGCTCCCAGCAGCCGGAGGTACACCTCGTTCACCAGCGCCGTGGGCTGCAGCGTGTGCCCTGGGCGTTCTCCCGCCAGAAAGGATCCCGCCAGCCGGCGCAGTTCGGCGTACAGCACGCGGACCAGTTCCTCGGCGGCGTCCGGCTCGCCCGCGCCGGCGGCGCGCAGAATCCGGGTGATGTCGGTATCGGGCATGCGGTTCTCCAGCCTAACAATGCGTGAGCCGCGGGGCAAAAACGTCATGGCGATCCGTTGACCGATTGGCCGCGCCTTCGCGCATGGTGGGCCGGAGGGAACAATGAGTCAAACGGCAACGCCAGCCAGCAACGGTGTCGATGTGCTGAAGCTGGTCCAGACGATGGAGGCGATCGAAGCCCGGCCCGCGCTCGCGGCTTTCACGTTCCGCAATGTGAACCGCTGGTTCCGCGGCGCCCATAGCCGTAGTGTGATCCTCGACTTCCAGGGCGCCGGCCGCGAGATCGAGTCGCGTACCGAGCCGTTCGTGCTGGAGGCCGACGAGCCTGAGGCCCTGCTCGGCGAGGACCGGGGCGCCAGCCCGCTGGAGGTCGTGCTCCACGCGCTCGCCGCCTCGCTCACCACGGCTTTGGTCTATCACGCTGCCGCTCAGGGCATCGAGGTCGAATCCGTCGAATCCAGCATCGAGGGCGACGTAGATCTGCGCGGGTTTCTGGACATGGCTCCGGGCGTGCGTCCGGGCTACCGGCAGATCCGCGCAGAACTGCGGATCCGGTCCGGCGCCGACGCCGCGCGCCTCGAGCAACTGCTGCGGCACTCCCCCGTTCTCGACGTGCTCTCCAACCCCGTTTCCGTGCAACTGTCCATCACCAATAGCTAACTCAAAAAGGAGAACCCCCATGCAGAGAGTCTTCGTGTTTCTTTACGGTGCGGTGGCGTACCTGTTGTTCCTGGCCACCTTCCTGTACGTCATTGGCTTCCTCGGCAACTTCGGCGTTCCGAAAACGATCGATACCGGCACGCCCGGCGACATCTGGTCTTCGGTCGCGGTCAATTGCGTCCTGCTGTCGCTGTTCGCGGTGCAGCACACCATCATGGCGCGCCCGGCGTTCAAGGCCTGGTGGACCACCATCATCCCCAAGGCCATCGAACGCAGCACGTTCGTGCTGGCCACCTGCGCGGTGCTCTGCCTGATGTACTGGCAGTGGCGGCCACTGCCGGAGCCGGTGTGGGAAATCACCAGCCCGGCGGGCCGCGCCGCGATGTGGGGCCTCTACGCACTCGGCTTCGGGATTGTGCTGCTCTCCACTTTCCTGATCAACCACTTCGATCTGTTCGGCCTGCGGCAGGTCTGGCTCCACTTGCGGGAGAGCAAGCCCACGCCGGTGGCCTTCCGCATGACCTCGCTCTACCGGCTGGTGCGCCATCCGCTGATGCTCGGCTTCCTGATCGCCTTCTGGGCGACGCCGTCCATGAGCATGGGGCACCTGGTGTTCTCCCTGATGACCACGGGCTACATTCTGGCCGGCATCCAGTTCGAGGAGCGGGACCTGGTGAAAATCCACGGCGACGACTATCTCGACTACCGGAATCGCGTGCCGATGCTGCTGCCCTATCGCGGCCCCGCGGAGAGCGAAGCGGCGCCCGCCAAGCGGCAGCCCGCCTGAGGCAGCCCACGCCGCTCAAGGAGAAACCTTATGGCATATGTTGCCCAACTCCTGGCCCCGGACGTGGACCTGACCGAGTTCGTGAACCTCGATGGCAAGGTCGGCGGCGACAGCGATTGTCCGAACCACCGCTCGGACGTCCAGGCGGTGCAATCGCTGATTGCGCTGGTGTTGCGGGGCACACCGGGCTGGAAGCTCGGCGCCCCGTGGCCCAGCGGCCAGTTCGACGCCATCACGGGCTACCACGTCTTCCATATCCAGAACTTCCTGAAACGCAGCCGGCCTGGCACCGTGGTGGACGGCTGCGTGTCCCCCGCGCACGGGATCTCCTACGGCGGGGGCACGTGGTGCATCCTCAACCTCAACCTGTGGGCCCGCAACAAGGACCGCGCAGCCTGGCAAAAGATCCTGGGCCGGTACCGGGCCTCGGCGCCGGCCCTCAAGATCCCTTGAGCGGGCCAAATCCCCAGCCGCGGGTCAGCGGCGGCCGAACAGGACCAACCGCGGCTTGGCGGATCCAGGCCGCGCCCTTTCGTACCAGATCTCGACCTTCTTGATTACCCGCCGGTTGCCCGGCAGGTCGATCACCCGCGACTGCTCGCCGGGGCGCAGCCGGTTGGCAACCCGCAATTCCTGGCGCCCCCCGTCCCCGTATTCGATCACGATGCGGTCGAACTCGATGGGTCCTCTCTCCACCCGGAAGCGAATGGCTGAATAGATGCCCTCGTCACGCCCCACGCGAATGGTGTCATGGTCGGATCCGCCATCGACATTCGCTTCTCCAAGCCGCTCCCAGCGGCCCCGCTGGGCCAGCGCGTCGCTCTGCGACGCCATCACGAGCGCCGCGAGCGCCGTGGCCTTCAAGAACGCAGTACGGGTCAAGAAATCCTCCTGGACTTGACTAACAACACAGCGCCTAACACGATAGCAAAACCCTCTCGGCCAAGGGCTACCGGAACAGACGGCGAAGTGTCCGCTTCCACCGCGAAGGGGTACCGGTCTCGACCACTATTCCCATTACTTCCTGGGTCACCTGCAGCGTGATGGTCAGTTCCGCGCGAGCGGTGGCGAGGTCCACCTGCGCCCTGCCGGTCTGGAAACCGTACCCCGTTACCGTCAGCACGTAGCGCCCCGGCGGCAGGTCCGGAAAAGCGAACCGGCCCGTTTCGCCCGTGCGCGCGGATCGTCCGTCCGGTAGCGTCACCATGGCCGCCGGCAGCACCGCTCCCGACGGATCGACCACCACCCCGTAGATTCCTGGCGGTTGCTGAGCCGCGGCCGAAATCGTCACGAGCAGTGCCAGCGCCGCGCGCCGCGACACCGGATTGGTCTCCCGCCGCAGGCACACGGGCCCGCCAGCCAGCAGCCCGGCGAGTTCGTCATCGGTCAGCGCTTCGAGCCGGTGCACCGGCTTGTCGCAGACCGCGCAGAAACGCGCTCTATCGTCCCCGGGCATGGCGTCCCAATTCTCGGCGCACGGATGGCTGATGCGGATCCGGTCGCGCAGGCCAGACATGCCTCGAGGATAGGGGATCGCACGGCCGCCGGCAACCCCGCGACGGCGCTGGGCTTACTTGGCTTTCGAAAAGTCCAGCAGCTTCTCGACGTGCTTCGCCAGGATATCGACCTCGAGGTTCACCGCATCCCCGATACCATAGCCGCCGAGCGTCGTATTGGCGTAAGTGTGCGGGATAATCGCCACGCTCAGCAGATCCGCGTCCAGCTTCGCGATGGTCAGGCTGATCCCGTCGATCGCGATCGAACCCTTCTCCACCAGGTAGCGCGTCAGCGCGGACGGCACCTGGATCTGCAGCCACCAATTGCCGTCGCCGAGGTCCCGCAGCACGCTGAACTTGCCCGTGCCGTCGACATGGCCCTGTACGATGTGTCCGGACAGGCGTCCGCCGGCGGCGAGCGGCCGCTCGAGATTCACGCGGGATCCCGGCTGCAGCGCGCCGAGGTTCGTCCGGGCGAGCGTCTCCGGCGCGAGATCGGCGGAAAAAGACCCCGGGGTCAACGCGCGCGCCGTGAGGCACACCCCGTTCACCGCGATGCTCGAACCCTCGCTCGCGTCCGCGAGCACGGTGCGGCACTCGATGGTGATCCGTGCGCCGGTGTCGCGCGGCGTCACCTCCCGGACTTCGCCGACTTCCTCGATGATCCCGGTGAACATCCTAGAGCCATTCCTCCTACAGCCAGGCCTCCACCGCGAACTCGTCCTCCGCGATGGCGTGCAGCCTCACCCCGTGAAAAACGATCGCATCGCTGCGGCGCAGGCGGCCCACGCCGCCCGCCACCGGCAGGCTCTGCATGCCGCCGAGGATCTTCGGCGCGTAATAGAAAAAGATCTTGTTCACGGCGCCGGATTCGAGCGCGGCCCAGTTGACGCGGCTGCCGGCCTCGATCATCAGCGACTGGATTCCCTCCGAGCCCAGCCACTCGACCAGGCGCGGGAAACTCGTGCGCCCGTCGTCGCCGTCCAGCGCCACCACGCGCACGCCGCGCGCTTCCAGGCGCTCGCGACGCTCCGCCGGGGCGATGCTGGTGGTGATCACTGCCAGATCGCCGTGGTGCGTCTCCACCATGCGGGAAGTAACGGGCAGCCGCAACTGCGAATCGAGCACCAGGCGCAGCAGCGGCCGCGCGCGCTCCTGGCCGCTGCGGTCCGTCAGCAGGCAATCGTCGGCCAGCACGGTGCCGATGCCGGTGACGATCGCATCCGAGCGGTGGCGCAGCGTCTGGACATGCGCGCGGGCGGTCTCCGACGTAATCCACCCGCGGTTGTCTTCCGGCGCGGCGATCTTGCCGTCCAGCGTCACCGCGGCCTTCAGGGTCACCAGCGGCTTGCCCGTCCGCATGAAATGCAGGAAGCCCTCATTCAGCCCTGCCGCCTCGGCGGTGAAGCGCGCATCCACCACGGTCTCGATACCGGCGGCGCGCAGCTTCGCGAAGCCGCCGCCGTTCACCAGCGGATTCGGATCGGCCATCGCCGCCACAACTTTTGTCACCCCGGCGTGGATTAGCGCGTCGGCGCAAGGCGGCGTCCGCCCATCGTGGGAGCAAGGCTCCAGCGTGACGTACACCGTGGATCCCTTCGCCAGCGGACCTGCTTCCGCCAGCGCCAGCGCCTCGGCGTGTTTCAGCCCGGCCCAGGTGTGGAACCCGCGGCCCACCACCCCTCCGTCGCGCACCACGACGCAGCCGACCGCGGGATTGGGGCTTACCAGGCCGACGCCGCGCGCGGCGAGTTGCAGCGCCTCCTCCATGTACTTGCGGTCACTCATCGGTTAGGCTCCGGCCCCCTCCGGTCTTCGGCCCCCGCCTACCGGCGGGGGCTCATGAGTGCGGCTTCCGGGCGGCAATGCGCCCCCGGCGGCAGCCGGGGGCCAAGTTCGTCGGCGGCTCGGGGCTGGCGCCCGGTCCACAGGGCCGCGCGCGTGAGCGAGCGGCAAGCGCCGCGAAGACGCCGCCCGAAGCATAACCGGCCGGCAAGCGCTGGATTCGTTCACCTCGATACGCTCCTAATCGAAAAGCGATGCCGCGAAGCTCTCCGCTTCGAACGGCAGCAGGTCCTCGATCTTCTCCCCCACCCCGATGTACCGCACCGGCAGGTTCAATTCCCGCGAAATCGCCACCACCACCCCGCCTTTCGCGGTGCCGTCGAGCTTCGTTAACACGATCCCCGTCACCCCGGCGCTTTCGGTAAACTTGCGCGCCTGCTCCAGGCCGTTCTGCCCCGTCGTTCCGTCCAGCACCAGCAGCACTTCGTGCGGCGATCCGGGCACCACCCGCTCCGCGGTGCGCTTCATTTTCTCGAGTTCCGCCATCAGGTTGTCCTTGGTGTGCAACCTTCCGGCCGTGTCCACGATCAGGTAATCGATCTTGCGCGCCTTGGCCGCTTGCAGAGCGTCGAAGAGCACCGCGCTCGGGTCCGCCCCGGTCTGCTGGCGGATCAAATCCACCTGATTCCGGCCCGCCCACACTTCCAGTTGCTCGATGGCCGCCGCGCGGAACGTATCGGCGGCACACAGCAACACGCTGCGCCCTTCATTCTTGAAACGGTTGGCCAGCTTCCCGATGGTGGTCGTCTTGCCCGCGCCGTTGACGCCGATCACCATGATCACCGCGGGTGGTTCGGCGACCACCGGCACCGGACGCTCCGTGGCATCCAGCACTTCGAGCACGTGCTCCCGGATCAAGGCCTTCAACTGCCCCAGGTCGCCCGCCGCGCTGCGCTCCATCCGCTGGCGCACCCGCTCCAGGATCTCCTGCGTCGTGGCGACTCCCAAATCCGCCGTGTAAAGCGCGTACTCGAGCTCCTCCAGCGCTTCCGCGTCGATCTCCTTGCGCCCCTGAAAGACGTCGTCCAGGCGCTCGGAAAGCCCCGTGCGCGTTTTCTGTATGCCGGCCTTCAGCCGTTCCAGAAGGGATGGCTCGGCCGAAGGGCCGGCAGCAGGGGATCCGAAAAGGGATTTGAACATGGTGCGGGAACTGGAATCTTCATCCTAGCGCGAAAGGAAAAGCGCGCGAAACGGCCGCAGCCGTCGCGCGCGCTTCCCGACGCGCTCCGCTTACCGCTTCGCCAGCAGATCCCGGATGTCGCCGAGCAGTTTTTCGGTCGGCGTCGGACCGGGAGGCGGCGGAGGAGGTGGCGGCGGGATCACCCGGTTCACCTGCTTCACAATGATGAAGATCACGAACGCGATGATCAGGAAGTTGAAAACCGCATTGATGAAGTTGCCATAGGCGACCGCCGCGGTGGCTTTCTTCGCCTCCGCCAGCGTCGCGTACTTCGCACCGTCGAGCGGCACAAACAGGTTGCCGAAGTCCACTTTCCCGGTCGCCAGGCTGATAATCGGCATCAGCACGTCGTCGGTCAGCGAGGAAACGATCTTGCCGAAGGCGCCGCCGATGATAACACCGACGGCCAACTGCATCACGTTGCCCTGCTTGATGAAATCCTTGAACTCACCCATCATGGACATGGTTCTCGAACCCTCCCGTGCATGGACGTTTTGGGTACTGCAGGTAGCTCGACATGTTAGCCGAGTCTGAGCCAGGAATCCAGTACTTTTACGGAATCGGTTCTAAGATAATTCCCGGTACTGCCCGCCGAAGTACAAAAGCGGCGAGCCGTCGGCGGTGGTGGCGGAGAGAACCTCACCGAACACTACGTCATGATCGCCGACCGGAACCACCATCTGCTTCCGGCATTCGAACACCGCCAGCGAACCCTCCAGCACCGGGACCCCGCCCGTGCCTTCGCGCCACGCTATCCCCTCGAAGCGGCCCTCTGGCCACTCGGCGAACCGTACCGAAAGCTCCTGCTGGGTGGCTTGCAAGATGTTGATCGCGAAGAGTTCCTGGGTCTGGAAGTGCTCTCGGCTCGCCGCCTGGCGGTCGATGCAGATGAGGACCAGAGGCGGCCGCAACGACACGGAAGTGAAGGAATTAATGGTGATTCCGTGTGGCGATCCGTCCGCGGCGCGGAGCGTAGCGATGGCCACGCCGGTGGCAAATCGGCCGCACGCGCGGCGGAATTGCGCCTCCTGTGTTTCCGGCCCTGGAACTGCCTCGCTTGACATCGTTCTAACTCCAATCCTATCATGAGGTTTCGCATTTAGGTCGAATCAGGCGAGGAGGCAGCCCTTTGATCAAGCTCGACATCATCAATGAAGTTGTCAACCGCACCGGCATCACGAAAACGAAAGCCGAGATGGCGGTGGAGACGGTCTTCAACAGCATGAAGAAGGCCTTGGCTCAGGGCGAGCGCATCGAATTGCGCGGCTTCGGGATCTTCAACGTGCGCCCGCGCAAGACGGGCATCGGACGCAACCCGCGCACTGGCGCCGAAGTCGCCATTCCGCCGGGCAAAGCTGTCCGCTTCAAGCCGGGCAAAGAACTCCAGTCCCTGCAATAGCGTGTCCAGCTCCGGCATCCCGGCCGCTCCGTCTCCGCCCATCCCCGGCGGTCTGCTGGAGGGATGGGAACTGCTCCGCCGGAGGACCCGCCCCCGCTACTGGCTGCACCTCGGGCTGCTCCTGCTGACCCTCGGCTCCACTACTATGGTGGGCGCGGGCCTCAGCCACGCCTTCTATTCCGGCCAGCCCTTCCGCGTCGAAACCGACCTGGTCGCCCTGGCCCACGCCCTGCGCGACCCCGCTTACGTCCTCTCCGGCCTGCCCTTTTCCCTCACCCTGCTGGCGATCCTGTTCGCCCACGAGATGGGCCACTACCTCGCCTGCGTCCGCTACGGCGTGGACGCCTCCCTGCCGTACTTCCTGCCCGCCCCTACGCTGATCGGGACCCTGGGCGCTTTCATCCGTATCCGCTCGCCCATCTATTCCAAACGAATCCTGTTCGACATCGGCATCGCGGGACCCATCGCCGGCTTCGTGTGCCTGCTGCCACCGCTGATCGCCGGCGTCGCCCTCTCCCGCATCCAACCCGGCGTGGCCGCCCAGGGCGATCTGGTCTTCGGCACGCCGTTGATTCTGCTGGCGCTGGAGTCCCTCTTCTTTCCGGGCGTGGCGCCCGCCGACATCGCGCTCCACCCGGTGGCCCGCGCCGCCTGGGCCGGACTTCTGGCCACGGCGCTGAACCTGCTCCCCATCGGGCAACTCGACGGCGGCCACATTGTGTACGCCTTTCTCGGCGACAAGACCAAGTGGTTCTCGCGCGCCATGCTGGTGGCGCTCGCCATCGCCGCCATGTTCTTCAGCGGCTATCCGCTCACCTGGCTCATCTGGGTAGCCCTGTTGCTGGTGTTCGGGATGCGGCATCCGGTGATCTACGATCCGCGCCCCGTTGGACCCCTAAGGATGCGGCTCGGCTGGGTGGCCCTCGCCATCTTCCTCGTGTCCTTTACCTTGACGCCCGTGCTGCCGAAACTCGACTGACCGTGAAGATCTCGGCGACTATCATCACGTACAACGAGGAGCGCAAGATCGCGCGCGCCATCGAAAGCCTGCGCTGCGCCGACGAAGTCCTGATCGTCGATTCGGGCTCGAACGACCGCACGGTGGAACTCGCCGAGAAGCTCGGCGCCCGGATCCTCGAGTCGCCCTGGCCCGGCTACGCCAAGCAGAAGAACCTGGCCGCGGACCGCGCCGCGCACGACTGGATCCTGTCGCTCGACGCGGACGAAGCGCTCTCCGAATCGCTGGAGGCCGAGATCTGGCGCCTCAAGAAGAACGGGCCGGATTGCGACGCCTACACCATGCCGCGGCTGGCGCAGTACCTCGGCAAGTGGATCCACCATTCGGGCTGGTATCCCGACCGCAAGGTCCGCCTGTACCACCGCGCCAAGGCGACCTGGGTCGGCGACTTCGTCCACGAGTCGGTGAAGGTGGAAGGCAAGCTCGGTCACCTGGAAAGCAACCTGCTCCACTTCACCTGCGATTCCCTGAGCGAGCATCTCAAGACCATGGACCGCTATACGACCCTGGCGGCCGAGCAGTTGATCGCCCAGAAAGTGGAGCCCACCTGGACCCGCCTGGTGCTCGATCCCCCGTGGACCTTCTTCCGCACCTACGTGCTGAAGCGCGGCTTTCTGGACGGCGTCGAGGGCCTGGCCATCGCCAACATGGCCGCGCTCTACAACTTCTTGAAGTACGCCAAGGCCCGTTACATGAGCGGCGCCGAATAACGATGACCATCCTGCATCTCGACTCCGGGCGCGAGATGCGCGGCGGCCAGTACCAGGCCCTGGCGATCCTCGAGGGACTGCGCGCGGCGGGACACGAGGTCCGGGTGCTCGCGCGCCCCGGCACACCCTTCTTCGCGCGGGCGGCGGCGGAGCCGCTCACCCTGGGCGCGATCCACTCGGCGTCGCGCAAGGCGGATCTGGTCCACGCGCACGATTCGCGTTCGCACACCTTCGCCGCGGTCTCCGCGCGCGCCCCGCTGGTGGTCGCGCGGCGCGTGGCGTTCCCCGCCGGCCGCTCTTTCGCCGCCCGCTGGAAGTACGCGCGCGCGGCGCGCTTTCTCGCCGTCTCCCGCTTCGTCGCCGGCGAACTGGAGCGCGCGGGCGTCCCGCCGGAGCGGATCAGCGTGGTCTACGACGGCGTCGACCTGCCCGGCGTCGTCCCGCCGCGTGACGGCGACCGCATCGTCGCGCTCCGCTCCGAAGATCCGCTGAAAGCCAACGATCTGCTGGACGCCACAGGTCTCCCCATCGCTTACTCCACCGACCTGCCGCGCGACCTGCCGGGCGCCGGCGTGTTCGTCTACCTCTCGCGCTCCGAGGGACTCGGATCCGCCGCCCTCCTGGCCATGGCCCACGGCGTCCCGGTGGTCGCCAGCCGCACCGGCGGACTGCTGGAGGCCGTCGACGACGGCCGCACCGGCATCCTCACCGCGAATGAGCCGGACGCCATTCGCGCCGCCGTCCTTCGGTTGCGCGACGACCGGACCTTCGCCGCCGCCTGCGCCACCCAAGCCCGCGAACGCGCCGCCCGGCTCTTCTCCACTTCTACAATGGTCGAGGCCACCCTCGCCGCTTATCGAAAGGTCCTTGCCCGATGATGCTCGCGCTGCTCGCGTTCCTGTTCGGCTTGCTGATCGGGAGCTTCCTGAACGTCTGCGTCTACCGCCTGCCGCGGGACCTCTCCGTCATGCGGCCTGCCCGCAGCTTCTGCCCCGCGTGCGAAAAGCCGATCGCCTGGTACGACAACGTGCCGGTCGTCAGCTGGCTGGCGCTCGGCCGGAAGTGCCGCCATTGCGCCGCGCCGATCCCCTGGCGCTATCCGCTGGTGGAACTCGCCACGGCCGCCGCCTTCGGCGCATCGTTCTGGGGGCTCGGCCTCACCGCCGAAGCCGGAAAGCTTGCCGTCTTCAGCGCCATCCTGATCACGCTGATCGCGTCCGACCTGGAGGAACGCATCCTCCCCGACGAGTTCACCATCGGCGGCGCCGCCCTAGGCATCGTCTTCGCCTACTTCGTTCCGCTGCAGGGGCTCGCCGGACTGTTCATCCCCACCCGCTGGATCGTCTTCCTGGATCTGCGCTGGGTTTCCGTGCTCGAAGCCGCGTTCTCCGCCGCCGTCGCCAGCGGCCTCATCTGGGCGGTCGGCGCGGGCTATGAGAAGATCCGGCACAAGGAGGGCCTGGGCTTCGGCGATGTCAAGATGCTCGCCATGATGGGCGCATTCCTCGGCTTACAGGGAGCTCTGCTCGCGCTGCTGGGCGGCAGTATCTCCGGCGCCGTGCTCGGGCTCCTCTATATCCGCTGGAAAGGCGAGGACCCCGACACCTACGAGCTGCCCTTCGGCAGCTTCCTCGGCGTCGCCAGCCTCGTCGTCGCCGCGGGCGGCACGTTCCTCTGGGGCTGGTACTCGCGAGGAGCCGGTTGATCGGGCTAACATGAATGGGACATTCGAGTCCATGAAGGCGCTGCTCGAGATCCTGAAACCAGGCGACGCCGAGCGTCCGCTCGCGGAGGCCGTCGACCCCGGACGCCTTCCCCGTCACATTGCCGTCATCATGGACGGCAACGGCCGCTGGGCGCATCGCCGCGGCTTGCCGCGCATCGCCGGACACAAAGCGGGCGTGAACTCGGTCCGCACCACCGTGGAGACCTGCGCGCAACTGGGCGTCGGAGCGCTGACGCTTTACGCTTTCTCGGTCGAGAACTGGAAGCGCCCGCGCCCGGAGGTCGAGTCGCTGTGGCGCCTGCTCCGCGTCTACCTGCGCCGCGAGTTGCAGACCCTGGTGCGCAACGGGATCCGCTTCGGCGCCATCGGCCGCGTCTCGCAACTGCCCGAGCAGGTGCGCCGCGAGCTCGACTTCGTCGCCGCGGCCACCGCGGATAACCGCGGCATGCGGCTGAATCTCGCGTTGAACTACGGCGGCCGTGCCGAGATCGTCGACGCCGTCCAGGCGCTGGTCCGCGAGGGCGTCCCGCCCGCCGCCATCGACGAAGCCGCCATTGCGTCGCGCCTGTATGCCCCCGATCTGCCGGATCCCGATCTCCTCATCCGCACCTCCGGCGAAATGCGCGTCTCAAATTTCCTGCTCTGGCAGATCGCCTACGCCGAACTGTACGTCACCGAAACGCTCTGGCCGGATTTCGATCGCGCCGCGCTGCTGTCCGCCATCCTCGATTTCCAGCGGCGGGAGCGCCGCTTCGGAGGATTGCGCGCCGAGTCCGAATCCGCCGAGCCTTTGGACGTGTCACGGTGATCCAGCGCATCGCCACCGCGGCGATCCTCGTCCCTTTCATCCTCTACATCGTGCTCGCCGCGCCGCCGTGGGCGTTCCTGCTGGTGCTCGGCACGGTCGGCGGGCTGTGCTTCTATGAGTTCGCGGATCTCGCCGCCGGACACGGAGCGCACTTCCCGCGCTGGCTCGCCCTCGCCGCGGGGCTCGCCCTGATGATCGCGCCCGGCTTCGAGGGCGGCGCGGCCATCATCGCGATGCTGCTGCTCGGCGTGGTGACGTTGCGTGCCACCGATCTCGCGGCCGTGCTGCCCGGGGCGGGCGCCGGCCTGCTCGGCGTGGTCTACATCTTCGGCTCCTGGCGGTGCGCCGCGGAACTCCGCTGGATCGATCCCTACTGGCTGATGTTCGCGCTCGGCCTGAACTGGGTCGGCGACACCGGCGCGCTCGCCGCCGGCCGCACCTTCGGGCGGCATAAGCTCGCGCCGCTGGTCAGCCCCGGCAAGACCTGGGAGGGCGCGGCCGGCTCGCTCGCGACCTCGTTGCTCTTTGGCTGGGCTTGGGCGCGGTTCCTCCCCGGCGTCCCGCTGGAAAAGGTCCTGGTGATCTGCGCCGCGGCGAACATCGCCGGGCAGGTCGGCGATCTGTGCGAGTCCGCGCTGAAGCGCGGCGCCCACGTCAAGGACTCTTCACGCCTGCTGCCGGGTCACGGCGGATGGCTGGATCGCGTCGACTCGTCGCTGTTCGCGGTGCCGGTGGTGTATTTCCTCGTCCGTTGGTGGCGGTAACAGCCCACACGTTTGCCGCAATGCTCGCCACGGGTTTTCCGGACGGGTACGTCAGTCCGGTGGCAACGCAGCCTTCCGACCCGGCACCGCCGAGGCTCGGGGATTTCACCCAGAACCCTGCGGGAGATCGCCCAAGTCCGCGGGCTAGGGACAGTTAAGTCCCTTTGTTTGCAATATCCACTTGTGGCGCGCCACGTGCATCAAGGGCTGCTCACTCATGGAATCTACCTGGGTCGCGATTGCCGCGAGTGTCTGCATGGCTCTTTCTGCAGCCTGCATTTTCATCTTTGCCGTCAAGCGTGACTACTTCCGCGACCTCGAGGACACCAAGTACCAGGTGTTCTGGTCCGACCTCGAGACCCTGGTGGATCCCCCGAAACCCGCACAGGAGCAACCGAAGCATGACTCATAACGCCCGTCACGCGGTCCGTCCGAATCCCGAGGCGACATCGCGCCGCCGCATGCTGGGGTGGCTCTCGAGCGTCGGCCTGGCGGGCTCGGCGGTGCTGAGCGCCTTCTCGAACTTCGTCTTCATCAAGCCGCGGGCGACCTACGGCCAGCCGCAGCGGTTCCTGGCCGGTAAGCCGGACGAATACGCGCCCGGCACGCGGATCGCTCTGGAAGCTCGCCGCGTCTGCATCGTCCGCGACGGCGATCGCATCGCCGCCATCTCCACCACCTGCACGCACCTGGGTTGCATCATCGGCATCTCGGACACCGGGTTTGCGTGCCCGTGCCATGGGTCCCGTTTCGATCAGGACGGCAACGTCACGGGCGGTCCGGCGCCGCGGCCGCTGCCCTGGTACAAGGTCTCGGTGGCGCCGAACGGCGAAATCGAGGTCGACAAAGACACCGAAGTCGCGCCTGGGAGCTACCTCTCCGTATGAGCACCGCTACTCCTCCGAAGCCCGGCGGCCTGTGGGGGTCGCTGCGCGAGATGCCGCACAACGTCTGGTCGTCGGTGTTCCGCAATCCGCTGCCCTCGAACGATCTCGAGCGGTCCGCCACCAGCTTCACGAACTTCTTCCTGCATATCCATCCCGTCAAGGTTCACCGGAATACGCTGCGGCCCTTGTACACGATGGGCCTCGGCCTGATCTCGTTCTTCCTGTTCGTGATTCTGGTGGTGACCGGGATCCTGCTGATGTTCTACTACGTGCCTTCGACGGCGCAGGCCTATGACCGGATGCTCGACCTGCGCGGCTCGGTGGCCTTCGGGACCTTCCTGCGCAACATGCACCGCTGGGCCGCGCACGGCATGGTGGCGGTGGTGTTCCTGCACATGTGCCGCGTGTTCTTCACGGGTTCCTACAAGAAGCCGCGCGAGTTCAACTGGGTGCTGGGCGTGGCGCTGTTCCTGATTACGCTGCTGTTGAGCTTCACCGGCTACCTGCTGCCGTGGGACCAGTTGGCCTTCTGGGCGATCACGGTGGGCGCGGCGATCGCCGGCTACGCTCCGGTGGTGGGCAAGGACATCCAGTTCCTGCTGCTCGGCGACACCGCCGTGGGCCAGGAAGCGCTGCTGCGGTTCTACGTGCTGCACGTCGCGGTGCTGCCCGCCGTGATGACGCTGATGATCGCGGTGCACTTCTGGCGGATCCGCAAGGATGGCGGGCTCTCGCGCCCGGCGGAAGCGGACCCGGCCGTGACCCTCGGCATGGAACCATCGCCGATCGCGGTGACCGTGAAGGCCGTGCAACTCGAGCCCCGCAAGACCTATGGGCTGCAGGGCCTGGTGCGCGGGCCGCTGCCCAAGGTGGGCAACATTCCGGATAACGCGGTTTTCTCGTGGCCGAACCTGTTGATCGCCGAGCTGTTCGCCTTCGTCGTGACGCTGGCGGTGATCCTGGTGCTCTCGCTGCTGTTCGACGCGCCGCTCGAAGAGCCGGTGAACGTCATGCATCCGCCGAATCCCGCGAAGGCGCCCTGGTACTTCCTGGGCCTGCAGGAAATGGTCAGCTACTCGGCATTCTGGGGCGGCATCGGCGTGCCGACGCTTTTCGTGCTGCTGCTGCTGGTAGTGCCCTACATCGACCGCGGCACGGAGGGCGTCGGGAAGTGGTTCGCCCGGGAGCGGCTGCTGGCGAACACGATCTTCCTGAGCTTCGTGCTGTTCAACATCGTGATGATCATCATCGGGACCTACTTCCGCGGCCCGAACTGGGACTTCGTCGTCCCCTGGTGAGGAGAACCATGAGACTCGCACTTGCCATCGGTAGTTTCGTGATCCTCGCCGTGCACGGCGTCGTGTTCTACGCGCAGTTCTTCCACGCCTGGGAGCGCAACCAGACCGCGTACTTCGACCAGGCGCGCGGCCTCGCGAAGACCCCGGCGGAGCGCGCGGCGCTGGAGGCGCGCTCGCCGCGCATCGAGCAGATCATCGTCACCCAGTTCGGCGACACGCGCGTCGACCGTTGCACCACGTGTCACATCGCCGCGGACGATCCGCGCTTCGAGAAGTATGCGCACCCCATGAAGTCGCATCCTTACTCCGTGGCGCTCGGGGACCGGCAGGAGAACGGGCGCTGGGAACGGCGGCACAAATTCGCCGACTTCGGCTGTACGGTGTGCCACGACGGCCAGGGCCGCGGCCTGAAACCGCATTACTCGCACGGCGAAGACCACTACTGGCCGGACCCGATGCTGGGCTACGTCACCCAGGCCGGCTGGCGGCAGGACTACCTGCCGAAGCTCAAGGGCAAGGAATACATGCAGGCCAATTGCGCCCTGTGTCATACGGAGGACACCTTCGCGGGCACGCCGGAGGTCACCAAGGGACGCCAGTTGTTCTTCAGTTCCAACTGCTACGGCTGTCACAAAGTGGAAGGACTGTCGGACGGCGCCATCGGTCCGGACCTGACCGAATCGGGTAAGAAGTTCAAGATCGATTACCTGTGGGAGTCGATCGCCGATCCGCGCGCCAACAGCGCCACGTCGGTGATGCCGAAGTTCCGCCTGAACGACGGCGAGATCCGGTCGCTCGTGATCTTCCTCAAGAGCCGCCGCGGCATGAACTTCGCGGAAACGGAGATCCAGCGCTACCGGGCGAAGCTGAACGAAGGCGTCGCGGCGCCGGCGGTCACCACGGCGGCCCCGCCCGCGAATCCGGTGGCGTTCGGCGAAAAACTGGTTACGGACCGCGCCTGCCTCGCGTGCCACAAGCTCGGCGACAAGGACGGCGGCATCGCGCCGGACCTCACCTGGTCCGGCTTGATGCGCGACGAGAAGTGGATCTATGACCACTTCCGGGATCCCCGGGCGCTGATCTCGGACTCGATCATGCCGTCGTTCCGGTTCCCGGAGCCGGAGTTCCGCGCGCTGTCGGCGTTCCTCGCGTCGCGCACGGCGAAGCCCGCGGCGATGTCCCCGGCCGACGCCTACAAGACCTTCTGCCTGCGGTGCCACGGCGAGCAGGGCGACGGGCATGGCCCGATCGCGATCTACCTGGATCCCTATCCGCGTGATCTGACCAAAGCCGGTTTCATGAACAGCAAACCGCTGGACCGCCTGACGAAGTCCATCAAAGCGGGCGTCGCAGGAACTTCGATGCCCGCGTGGGGCAAGGTCCTCGACGACAGCCAGGTCAGCGGGCTGCTCGACTACGTCCAAACCATCTTCGTGAAGCAGGCGCGGCCCGAGGTGAAGCCGCGCAAAGCCCCGGACACCAACCCGGTCGCCTTCACGGCGGACTCCGCGGCGCGCGGCGAAACGACCTTCGTACTGCGCTGCGCCGGCTGCCACGGCCGCAAGGCTGACGGCAAGGGTCCCAACTCGCTCGATATCCTGCCGCGCCCGCGCAACCTGCGGAACGCGGCGTTCGTGAACTCGGTCTCCGACCGGCGCCTGTTCGAGGCGATCCTCTACGGCGTCCAGGGCTCCGCGATGCCGAGCTGGATCGACTACGGCCTTTCCAATAACGACGTCGGTGACCTCGTCAACTTCATCCGCAGCATCCATCGCAAACCTCAAGGGAGTGCCCATGCTCGAGCAAATTAGCCGTACCGAGCTGAAACCCGGCGCGGAGGCGCCGGCCGGTGTCGTCGTCCATGAGGACGCCACCGCGAAATGGTTCCTGGTGAGCTCCATCGTCTACTTTTTCATCGTCGGCATTGTGGCGATCATCATCGCGGCCAAGTTCGTCTGGCCGGGGTTGATGGGCACCATCCCGGCGCTGAGCTACGGGCGGCTCCGGCCCCTGCACGTGAACGGGATGCTGTTCGGCTGGCTGCTGGCGGCCGACATGGGCCTGACGTACTTCCTGGTACCGCGCCTGTGCGGCGTGAAGCTCTGGAGCGAAAAACTCGGCCTCGCCACCGCCGCGCTGTGGAACGTGATCGTGCTCAGCGCCGTGGTCTGCCTGCTGGCCGGCTGGAACCAGGGACTGGAGTACGCGGAGCTGCCGCTGGCGCTCGACATCCTCGTCGTGGTGGCCTGGATCGCCTTCGGCGCGAACATCTTCCTGACCATCGCGCAGCGCAAGTACCCGCAGATGTACGTCTCGGTCTGGTACATCATGGGGACCATCGTCTGGACCGCGTTCGTCTACCTGACGGGCAATTTCGCGGTGCTCTTCGCCACCGGCGTCAACCAGGCCAACCTCAACTGGATGTACGTGCACAACGCCGTCGGCCTCATCTTCACGCCGGTGGGCCTGGCGCTGGCCTACTACTTCATTCCGAAGACGTCGAACACGCCGCTCTACAGCCACCAGCTCTCCATGGTCGGCTTCTGGTCGCTGGCGTTCGTCTACGTCTGGACCGGCGCGCACCACATGCTCCACGGGCCGATCTCGCAGTGGCTGCAGACCATCTCCATCGCCTTCTCGGTGATGCTGCTGATTCCCGTGTGGGCGGTGGTGTACAACCTGTTCTCCACGATGCGCGGCAACTGGCATCAGTTAAAGGAGAGCGTGCCGTTGAAGTTCCTCATGTCGGGCGTCGTATTCTACCTGCTCACCTGCTTCCAAGGGCCGATGCACAGCCTGCGTGCCGTAAACGCAATCGTCTCGAAGACCGACTGGATCCCCGGACACGCCCATATGGCGGTGCTCGGCGCCTTCAGCTTCTTCGCCATCGCGGGTAGCTACTACACGATCCCGCGGATCTGCAACAAGAAACTGTACTCCGACGCGCTCGCCAACTGGAGCTATTGGATGCTGATGCTCGGCGGCCTCGGCTTCTTCGTCACGCTGTGGCTCGGCGGATTCTGGCAGGGCTGGCAGTGGAACAACCCGGCGATTCCGTTCATCGATACCGTGATCGCGCTGCAGCCGGTGTGGCTGGTGCGCTTCTTCTCCGGGATCCTCATGTTCACCGGCATCACGATGTTCGGCTACAACATCCTGGCGACGTTCCTCGGGAACGAGCCGCAGAAGTCCGCCGCGTAGGAAAGGAGATCCGCCATGCTACGCAAAGCCGATAACAGCGCGGGTTGGGCCGTTGCCGTATCGCTGGTCCTGTTCTTCATCGGCGGCCTGCTGACCACCGTGGTGCCCCCGCTGGTCGACAAGACCTGGGCGCAGCCGTTCGAGAACACCGATCCCGCCAAGGGACCCACCGGCAAACTGCAGCCCCTGAACGAGCTGGAACTGAAGGGGCGCGCCATTTACGTGCGCGAAGGATGCTGGTATTGCCACACGCAGCAGACCCGCACGCTGCTTTCCGACGTCAAGCGCTCGGGCTGGAAGGGGGTCGATTCTCCGGTCTCGACGCCGGACGAGTTCGTCTACGACAGCCCGCACCTGTTCGGCACCAAGCGCACGGGGCCCGATCTGTCGCGCGTGGGCGGCAAGTACGACGAGCAGTGGCATAAGTCGCACTTCCGCAACCCGCGGGACCTGGTGAGCGGCTCCATCATGCCCCCCTATCCGTGGCTGGTGACGAACCAGGACGAGTTCAAGGCCATCGTCGCCTATCTGCAGACGCTCGGCCGCGCCAAGAACTGGCGCCCCGACAACGACTACGAGAAGTGAGGACTTCATGGACTACACCTGGCCCAGCGTCTACTTCGCCTACGTGTTCTTCGCGCTGATGTTCCTGCTCGCGGGGTACTTCTTCGTCCGCACCTTCCGCGACGGCTACTTCGGCAAGCACAGCGAGGACGTAAAGTACCAGATGCTCGAGGACGAACCGAACGAGAGGATCCGCTCATGAGCGACACCAAACCGAAGGAAGAACTGAAGGAGTACGCGGGCGGCTGGATCACCGAGCGCAAAGGGGCGCCGGTGCCCGGCTTCCTGAAGCTCGCCTTTCCGGTGATCGGCCTGTTCTGCGCTGCTTATCTCGTCGTTTACATGAATGGCGAAGTCGATCACTCCGACCGCGGCGCGCTGGTGCGGACGTTCAATTCCATGACCATTCCGGCGGACACGCTGATGTACATCATCGCGGCGATGGCGCTGGTTTATGTGGTGCTGGTGGTATCGTTCGCGATCCGGAAATTCCACGAGGATTGAACTTGCAAACCGCCTCCTGGCAACTGCGCGTGCTCGACGACTCCACCTATTGGACGGAGATGGTCAAGTGCCGCCATGCCTGCCCCGTTCATACCGACGCCTGCGGCTACGTTACGGCGATCGCCGAAGGGCGCTACGAGGACGCTTACCGCATTGCGCGGGCGACGAATCCCTTCGCCTCGATCTGCGGCCGCGTGTGCGGCGCGCCCTGTGAAGCGAACTGCCGGCGCGGCGACCTCGATTCGCCAATCGCCATCCGGGCGCTGAAGCGCTTCGTAACCACGCTGCACGGTCCCGAAACCGGCGACTACGGGAAGTACCGCGAGTTCGGCAACCCCCGCATGCTCCCACCCGAACGCGGCGACTACGAGCGCGTCGCGATCGTCGGCGGCGGCGTCTCGGGCCTCACCGTCGCGCACGACCTGATCCAGACCGGCTACAAGGTGACCGTCTTCGAGGCGAGTGCGGAGCCGGGCGGCATGCTCACCGCGGGCGTGCCCGTGTTCCGCCTGCCCCGCGACCTGGTGCGCCACGAGATCCAGGCGATCCTTTCGCTGGGCGTCGAACTCCAGTGCAACATGCGGCTGGGGCGCGACTTCACCATCCAGAGCCTGCGCCAGGAAGGCTACAAAGCGATTTTCCTCGGCATCGGCCTGCCCCGCGGACGCAAGCTCGACCTGCCCGGCGCCGATACGCCGGGCGTTTACGACGGCATGGAGTTTCTGCGCGCCTTCAATGAAGGCAAACCGCTGCCGTTGGGACGCCGCGTGGTGGTGATCGGCGGCGGCAATGTCGCGTACGACGTCGCGCGCTCGGCGATCCGCCCGGTGGAGGCGCTGGACCGCGACGAAGCGCTCGGCGAGATGGGGCGCGGCGAGCAGGTGGCGTACGACGTGGCGCGCTCGGCGCTGCGCATGAGCGGCGACAAGGAAGTCCACGTGGTGTGTCTGGAGTCGCGGACGGAGATGCCGGCTGACGAGGTCGAGATCGTCGAAGGCGAAGAGGAAGGGATCCGGCTGCACGACGGCCGGGGTCCGCGCGAGGTGATTGTCCAGAAGGGCAAGGTCGGCGGGCTGCGCGTCGTGAGGTGCCTCTCGGTGTTCAATGCCGCGGGACGCTTCGAACCCCGCTATGACGAAGCCGCCGTCGAGGACATCGCCGCCGACACGGTGATCTTCGCCATCGGCCAGACGTCGGACCTGTCGTTCCTCGCGCCGGAGGACGGCGTCGCCTCCGAGCGCGGCCTGATCAAGGTGAACCCAAAGACCTACCAGACCACCGCGCCCGACGTCTTCGCCTGCGGCGACATCGCGCACGGACCCCGGCTGTTCATCGACGCCGTCGCCTCGGCGCACACCGCCGCGCGCTCCATGCACGACTTCCTGCGCCAGACCCGCACCGACGTCGTCCTCCGCAAGCAGTGGAAGCCCGCCGCCTATACGATGGCCGAGGGCTGGTACGGATGGGAGCGCGAGAATCCGCCGGCGCTGCCCAGCGAGCGCCGCGCGGCGTCGCTTGACAACACTGAGGAGAACTATCCCGAGGCGCTGGCGCGGCAGCAGGCCGCCCGCTGTCTCCGTTGCAACGTCAATACCGTCTTCGACACGTCGCTGTGCATCGCCTGCAACGGCTGCGTCGACGTCTGCCCCGAGAATCTGATCAAGCTGGTCGGGCTGTCGTGCCTGCCCGTGGACGACGCCTGGGCCCGGATTTCCCAGGCCGGGTTCGGGATCGGCGAGGCCGAGTTCCGCGCGCTCCCGGACCCGCAGAAAGACGAGCTCGGCGGCGTTATGCTGAAGGACGAGACGACATGCATCCGCTGCTCCATGTGCGCGTCGCGCTGTCCGACCCACGCGATCACGATGCAGCACTTCGACTTCTCTTGGGAATGCGTCTCGTACCCGGCGCGCAACCCGGCGATTCTCTACGGCGCGGGGTGAACCGATGACCGCGCTTGACCTCGCCATCCCGCTCGGCTTCGGACTGGTTTCCAGCCTCCACTGCGCCCAGATGTGCGGTCCCATCGTGCTCGCGTCAAGCCTCCGCGGACCCCGCTGGCAGGGGCAGCTCGCCTACAACGCCGGGCGCATCGCTACCTACTCGCTGCTCGGCGCGCTGGCCGGCGCGTTCGGCGGCGGCATGACCTGGATCGGCCGCCTGGCCGGCTGGGAGAGCACGGCGAGCATCGTCGCCGGCGCGGCGCTGCTCCTCGCCGCGATGCTCCTGGCCGGCTGGCTCCCGAAGTCCGACCTTGTCCAGCTCAACCCTTCGCCGGTGCGCTGGGCCGCGAAGCATCTGCAGGCCGCCACCGTCCGCGCGCGCCTCGCGTTGGGCCTTGCGCTCGGGTTCCTGCCCTGCGGAATGGTCTATGCCGCCCTCTTCAAGGCCGTCGATACCGGCTCCGCCTGGGGCGGCGCCGCCACGATGTGCGCCTTCGGCGCGGGGACGTCCGTCTCGCTGCTGGCCATCGGGCTCGGCGCTTCGGCTCTCGCGCCGCGGTTTGCGCGTTTCGCGCCCATGCTGGCGGCGGTCAGCGCCGCGGTGGTTGGCGTGTTCCTCATCTACCGGGGGATGACCACGGCGTTCCCCGCCTCCGGAGGCCACCGCCATGTCCACTCCGGTTAAGACCCCCACAGGTTCCGCCAAGCTCCCCGTGCTTCCCGCCGGACCGACGTACCACTCGTTCCGCAAGCGCGTCCACCTGTTCTGTTTTCTGCTGTTCGTCGCGTTGCCGTTCTTCAACGTCATTCGCTTCGACATCCCGCGCCAGCGCTTCTACTTCGCCGGCTTCGAGCTTTGGATCAGCGAGTTCGCCATCATTTTCTTCTCGCTGATGTTCTGCATGTTCCTGATCATGGCCATGGCCCTGATCTACGGGCGCATGTACTGCGGCTACCTCTGCCCGCAGATGATCTTCAGCGAGGCGAGCCACGCGCTCGAAACACGCATCACCAAGTACGTCAACAAGCACTTCATTCAATGGCCGCTCGCGCGCCGCAAGCTGGTGTCCCGGATCGCCTTCTCCACGGTGCTGGGGCTCGCGTCCGTGTTCCTGGCGTTTGTCTTCACTTCTTACTTTGTGGAACCGCGCGACCTGCTGGCGCGCCTCGCCCGTCTGGATATCCAGACCGCCGGCGGCATCACCGGCGCCGTGGTGACGCTGATCACCTTCCTCGACTTCGCTTTCGTCCGCCAGAAGTTCTGCGTCACGGTCTGCCCCTACGGCTACCTGCAGGGCATGATGGTCGACAAGAACACCCTGCTGGTGCTCTACCGGGACGAAAAAAAAGAGTGCATCGAGTGCAAGAAGTGCGTCCGCGTCTGCGAGATGGAAATCGACATCCGCGACTCGCCGTACCAGATCGAGTGCATCCACTGCGGGGAGTGCATCGACGCCTGCGCGGATGTCCTGCGGCGGCTCGGCAAGCAGACCCTGATCCACTACGCCTGGGGCGAAAAGGGCGAACTCACCGGCAACCGCGCCGAACCCTGGTACATGCGGCTCGGATTCCGGGACGCCAAGCGCTTTGTGATCCTCGCCGTGCTCCTGTTCTATGCGACTGGACTCATCACCGCGCTCTCGCTGCGCCGGCCGGTGCTCGTCGCCATCATTCCGGACCGGGCCACGCTCTTCCGCAAGCTCGACGACGGGAATGTCGCGAACAAGTTCCGGCTGAAGCTCGCCAACCGCTCCAGCCAGCCCGTCGCGGTGGAACTGCGCGCCGAAGGCCTGCCCGCCGCGCGCCTGCTGCTCGAAACCCCGGTCCGGCTTGCGCCCGGCGAGTCCCTCGAGCGGACCTTCGAGATCGTCGCCCCGCCGTGGCCGGGCGCCACGGACGTCAATCCGTTCCGCATCGTCGCGCAGTCCTCCAGCGAAAAGGACCCCGAAGTCTTCGCCAACAATTTCTTACTTCCGGCGGCCAAGCAATGAAGCAACGATCGATCTTCTTTCCCAGCCTGCTGGGCGGCATCGTGGTGCTGTTCCTGGGCATTCTGGCCGCCTCCTGGTACTTCGCCGAGAAGGCGAACCCCGTCATCCTCGACGAGCGCGGCCGCGTCCGCGGGAGCCAGCCGCGGTGAGCGCTGCCCCCGCGCCCGCCGCCGTCGCCTGCGACCTTTGCGGGCTGGACTGCGGCCGCCATCCCCTCGAGCACGCGGGACGCCGCTTCTGCTGCCCCGGCTGCAGCCACGTCTACACGATCCTCGAGGAAAGCGGCGTCATCGCGCAGGGCGGCGACTTCCGCGATACCGAGATCTTTCGCCAGAGCCTCAAACTCGGCCTGATCTCCCGGCCGGCGGACCCCGCGGTGACGATCCCGCCGGACGCCGAGCAGCGCGAGGCGCTCTTTCACGTCGGCGGACTCTGGTGCACCTCCTGCGGCTGGCTGATTGAGCACGCGCTCGCGCGCGAGCCCGGCATCGTCGCGGCCGAAGTGATGTTCGCGTCGGACCTGCTGAAGGTCCGCTACTGCCCGCAGTATCTCGCGCCCACCCGGATCCCGGAGCGCGTGGCGTCGCTCGGCTACACCGCCGAAGTCTTCGATGCGACCCGCGATCCCTCGGGCGCCGAACGGCGGGACCTGCTGCTCCGGCTCGGCCTCGCCGCCTTCCTGTGGGCCAACGTGATGACGTTCTCGCTCGTCATCTACACCAGCTACTTCGAGGGCATCGCCGAGGCGGCGCGCCGCGGCATTCCGTTCGTGCTGCTGGGGCTCACCGTGCCCGCCGTGCTCTACTCCGCGTGGCCGATCCTGCGCGCCGCCGCCACCGGCTTGCGCGAAGGCGTGCTCCGCATGGAGGCGCTGGTCTCGGTCGGGATCCTCGCGGCGTTCGCCTACTCCTCGATCCAGGCCTTCCGCGGCGGACAGCATTACTACTTCGACACCGCCTGCGCCATCATCACCCTGGTGCTGGCGGGCAAGGCGCTGGAGCGCGGCGCCAAGGAGCGCGCGGCGCGTTCCATCGCCAGCCTCTATCGCATGATGCCCACCAAGGCGCGCCGCTGGGAGAACACGCTCGAGAAGTTCGTGGCTATCGACACCATCGAAACGGGCATGACCCTGCTGGTCAAGCCCGGCGAGCGCATCCCCGCCGACGGCCTGGTGGTCGAGGGCGCCTCCTCCGCCGACGAGTCCGTGCTCACCGGCGAATCACTGCCGCGCGAAAAGACCGCCGGCAGCCCGGTGATCGCCGGCAGCCTGAACGTCTCCAGCCCGCTGGTGATCCGCGTCACCGGCGCGGGCGACCACTCGACGCTCGCGCGCATGATCCGCAACGTCGAAGCCGCGCTCGCCTCGAAGACGCCGCTCGAACGCGCGGTGGACCGGATCTCGCGCATCTTCGCTCCCGCCGTGATGCTGGTCGCCTTCGCCACCTGCGCCGGCTGGATGCTGGCCGGCGCGAGCTTCGAAACCGCGCTGCTCCGCGCCATCGCCGTCCTGGTGATCGCCTGCCCCTGCGCCCTCGGCATCGCGACGCCGCTGGCCACCACCGCGGCCATCGGCGCGGCTTCGCGCCGCGGCATCCTGATCCGCGACGCGCGGGTGCTCGAAACGCTGCCGCGCATCGACACCGTGATCCTCGACAAGACCGGCACCGCCACCGAAGGTTCGTTCCGCGTCCGTGACCAAGCGCTGCTCCACCCGGACGCCCCGGCGCTGGCTGCCGCGTTGGAACGCTACTCGCAGCATCCCCTCGCCCACGCGCTGGTCGCGCACGCCGCCGCGGCAACGCTCGCCGTCCGGGATGTCGTCTCCGAAAAAGGTCTCGGCCTGTCGGGATCCGTCGCGGGCCGCCGCGTGGTCGCCGGCAATGCTCTCCTGCTTCCGGACGCGGCCGCCGCCTTCGCCGGCCAGACGCGCGACTGGGAGCAGCAGGGCTGGACCGTGGTCTACGCCGCGATCGACGGCGCGCCCGCCGCGGCCTGGGCGCTGGGCGATGAACCCCGCGCGGACGCCAGGCAGCTCATCGCCTCGCTGCACGCGCGCGGCATCCGCACGCTGCTGCTCAGCGGCGACAGCCCGGCCACCACCGCCGCCATCGCCGCGCGCATTGGCGCAGCTGCCCAGCGCGGCGGCGTGCTGCCGCTGGAAAAGGCCGCGGCCGTCCGCGATGCCCAACGCGAAGGACGCCGCGTGGCGATGGTCGGCGACGGCGTCAACGATGCTCCCGCGCTCGCCGCCGCCGATCTGGGCATCGCCATCGGCTCCGGCGCGGCGCTGGCGCTCGAAACCGCGCCCGTGGTGCTGATGCACCCCTCGCTCGCGCGCATCGCCGAAATCGTCGACCTCGCCCGCCGCACGCTCCGCGTGGTGCATCAGAATCTGTTCTGGGCTTTTTTCTATAACGGATTGGGCATCACGCTCGCCATCGCCGGCGTGCTGAACCCGATCCTCGCCGCGGGCGCCATGGTGATCTCGAGCCTCTCGGTGATCCTCAACTCGCGCCGCCTCCAGAACCTCGCACGCCCGTGAGGCGCGGGCGTCAGCCGCGGAACCGCTCCTCGGCCAGCCGGTCCGCCACGGCCGCGGTGCTCTCGCCGGATTGGCGCGCCAGCTCCGCCACGGTGCGCAGCCGCGTGCCGATAGCCGGCAGGCTCTTGAGGCTGTCCTCGCGGCCCAGCAGGAAGTACTCGACGCCGCGGATCACGCCGCCCGCATTGACCAGATAATCCGGCGCGTAGAGGATCCCGCGGTCGCGCAGGATCTCCGCGGCGGCGGGCGTGGCGAGCTGGTTATTGGCGGCGCCGCAGACGACGCGGCACTTCAGGGACGCCGCCGTGCCCGCCATCAGGATGCCGCCGAGAGCGCAGGGCGCAAAGACGTCGCACTCCACGTCCAGCGCGGTTTCCGGCGGCACGGCGCGCGCGCCCAGTTCCTCCACCGCGGTGCGGACGCGCTCCGCATCGGTGTCGGCGACGAGCAGCGGATGGCCGGCGCGGTGCGCCAGCCGGGCCAGGCGCATACCGACGTGGCCGAGCCCCTGGATCAGGATCTGCGCGGTCGCGATGCCGGTGAGTTGCAGCGCGGCCTCGACGGCGTGCCACACGCCGAGGGCCGTGTGGAGCGAGATGTCGCCGAGCTTGGGGTCGGTTTCGTCGGCGACATGGGCGGTGGAGCGCGCGACCGCGGCGAGATCCTCGGGTTCGATGCCGACGTCCGGCCCCGTGAGGTAGCGGCCGTGCAGCGACTCGACCAGCTCACCGAAGCGCACGAAGGCGACGTTACGAACCATTTCCCGGCGGCGGAAGATCACGGCCTTGCCGCCGCCGGCCGGCAGTTCCGCCAGCGCGGACTTGTAGGTCATGCCCTGCGACAGGCGCAGCGCGTCGGCCAGCGCATCCCCGTCGGACTGGTACGGATATAGCCGCACGCCGCCGCAAGCGGGGCCGCGGCGCGTGCTGTGCAGCGCCAGGAATCCGCGAAGCCCGCAGGAGCGGTCCTCGAAGGCGATCACTTCTTCATGCCCGGGCGCCAGCGCGGCGGAGATGCGGCGGGTTTCCACACCACGATCTTACCGCCGCGCCGGTCACAGGCTTCGCGAATTTCCCGAAATCCGCGTAAGGCTCTGACCCTATGCCGGTTGCGGGTACACCGCGCGGTTCGCCGGCGGAGGACGCGCTTGACGCCGGTTCTACGCTCGGGTCATCCAGGCGGCAGTGAGGGAGTCCACTGCTGCCGGGCGGCCCGCTGGCCGGATCGCGCATGGGTGGTGCGGTCCAGGCCCGGGCCGTCGAATTTCAGGTGCCTGCTGATCATGGCAAGGCCACCGCAGGCGCCGCCTTCTTCCTGATAACGGAGTGATCGACAGCAGCTCATGAACGAATACGACCTTCAGATCCGGGTGCTGCGCGCGGCGGTGGAATTCCGCCGCCCGCGCCTGTTCGCCAACTACGCGGCGTGGCTGGGGCGGGTGATGGTGGCCCGGGGATCCTCGACGGCGGAGGTCCGCCGGTTCCTGAACGAAACGCACGCGATCATCGCCCGGCGCAGCGATCCGCTGCACCGTGAGTCGCTGGACGAGTACTTCCAGGCGGCCGAGAGCGCGCTCGCGAGCGCCGGCGGCGCTTCCCGCGAAGCAACGTCCCGCGAGGACGATCCGTTCCTTTCCTGCCTGCTGCGCGCGGACCGTCCCGCGGCCATTCGCCTCGCGCTGGAGCGTCACGACGCCGCGGGTCTGGAGGCGCTGTACGCCGGCACCTTCGAGCCCGCGCTGACTCGGGTCGGCGAACTGTGGGAGACCAACCGCATCACCGTCGCCGACGAGCACGCGGCGACGAAGACGGCCGAGTATGCGCTGGCCGCGGTGTTCGCGCGGCTGGATGAGCCGGATGCCGCGCCGCCGCCGGATGCGCGGCCCAGGGTCCTGGTGACCGCGGTGGCGGGCGAGCGGCACGAGATCGGGCCGCGCATGCTTGCCGATGCCCTGACCGTCGCGGGCTGGAACGTCCGGTTCCTCGGCGGCGACGTCCCGAACATGGCCGTCGTGGAAGCGGTGCTCGACTTTCATCCGCGCATCGTGGCGCTCTCCGCCACGCTGACCGCGAACCTGCCGACCGTGAAACTGCTGTTGCACGCCCTTAAGTCGCTCGAATATCCGCCGCGGGTCGTGGTGGGCGGGCGCGCGTTTCTCGAGGACGAGCGGCTCTGGGCCGACGCCGGAGCGGACGGGATGATCCCGGATATTCGCACGGCCGTCGCCGAGTTCGCGTGCTGGCTGGAAGTGCCGCCGGAGAACGCGGCTGTATAATGGCCGCTTGACCCTCACGACCCTTGACTGGATCGTCATCGCGGCGTACTTCGCGCTGAACATCGCGATCGGTTTCTACTACCGCCGCCGCGCCGGCGCCAACACCAGCGAGTTCTTTCTCTCCGGCCGCAACGTCAGCTGGTGGCTGGCGGGCACCTCGATGGTCGCCACTACCTTCGCCGCCGACACACCGCTTGCGGTCACCGGCCTCGTCGCGCGCAACGGCATCGCCGGCAACTGGCTGTGGTGGTGCATGGTGGCGAGCGGCATGATGACGGTATTCTTCTACGCGCGCCTGTGGCGGCGCAGCGGCGTGATGACCGACATCGAGTTCGCCGAACTGCGCTATTCCGGTAAGCCCGCGGCGTTCCTGCGCGGCTTCCGCGCGGTGTACCTGGCCCTGCCCATCAACTGCATCATCCTCGGCTGGGTGAACAAGGCGATGGTCGACATCCTGATGCTGGTGCTCGGCGTCTCGAAGGAAACCGCGCTGGCGCTGGTGATCGCCATCATCGCGCTGACCTCGTTCATATCCACGCTCTCCGGTCTGTGGGGCGTGCTGGTGATGGACCTCGTCCAGTTCGTGATCAAGATGGGCATGGTGATTGCGCTGGCGGTGTACGCCGTGCAGGCCGTCGGCGGCATGGACCAGATGAAGGCGCGGCTGGTGCAGCTCGACGCCGCGCGCGGCGGCGGGTCGATCCTCAGCTTCACGCCGGACCTCGACTCCGCGTGGATGCCGATGATCACCTTCTTCGTCTACCTGGGCCTGAACTGGTGGGCCACCTGGAGCCCCGGCGCGGAGCCAGGCGGCGGCGGTTACGTCGCGCAGCGCATGTTCTCGGCGAAGGACGAGAAGAACTCGCTGCTCGCCACCCTGTGGTTCAACATCGCGCACTACGCCGTGCGGCCCTGGCCGTGGATCCTCACGGCGCTGGCGAGCGTGATCCTGTATCCGAACCTGGCGAATCCCGAGCACGGCTATGTCAAGGTGATGGTCGACCATCTGCCGCCCTCGCTGCGCGGGCTGATGGTGGCGGCGTTCGCCGCGGCCTTCATGTCCACCATCGGCACGCACCTGAACTGGGGCGCCAGCTACCTGGTGAACGATTTCTACCGCCGGTTCTGGAAGCCGAACGAGAGCGAGCGGCACTACGTGGGGATCTCGCAGGTTTCGACGGTGATCCTCACCGTCGCGAGCGCGGTGATCGCGTTCTATATCGATTCGATCGCCGGGGCGTGGAAGCTGCTGCTGGTGACCGGCGCGGGCACGGGCGGGGTCCTGCTGCTGCGCTGGTACTGGTGGCGCATCAACGCCTGGAGCGAGGTGTCGGCAATGGTGGCGGCGTTCGTGGTGAGCTTCACGCTGCAACTCGGCTGGCGCATGGACTCCGATAAGCCGCGCGACTTCGCCTGGCTGATGATCATCACGGTGGGCATCACGACGGCGGTGTGGGTGGCGGTGACGTTCCTCACCAAGCCGGAGCGCGAAGAGGTGCTGACGTCGTTCTACCGGAAGACGCGGCCTTCGGGGCCGGGCTGGGGGCCGGTGGCGAAGCTGGCGCCGGAGGTCCGGCCGGTGCAGGACGGCTGGGCGAACTTCACCTGCTGGATCGCCGGGTGCGCGCTGATTTACGGCGCGCTGTTCGGCGTGGGCAAGGTGCTGCTGGGGGACCTGGGCAACGGCGCGCTGATGCTCGGCATCAGCGCGGCAAGCGGGGCGTTCCTGTATTGGAACCTCTCGCGCCGCGGCTGGGGCAGCGTGGTCCAGTAGCGGCTCCCGGCATCGCCGCGCCGCCGGATTCGTTGACCAAAGCAACGATTGTTGGTTGGGGGACTCCGGTTCCGGACGGGCGCCCCTGCGCGATGGTAGCGTGTTGGGCATGGACTATTCGCGAATGGAACGGACGCTCATGGAGAGCCTCTCGCTCACCCGGCGTCCGGTGGCAGTGGTGCTGACGGATCAGGTTCCCGCGGGCGTGCCGGCATACACGGGGCACGCTCCCGCGGGTTGCACATTCTGGCAGGAGGCGGAGGAGCATGTCTTCGCGACGACCGCCGCGGACCACGGGCTTTGCTCCATCGGCCTGTACACTCATAATCTCGGGTTCACGCCCGCGGCCGAAGCCGAACTCGGGCAGGCGCTGAAGGTCTTCGCGGAGCTAGGTTACGTTCGCAACGAGGATCTCCCGCTGATTCCCGTGTTGCAGAGCCAGCCGAAAGCGGTGGTGTACGGGCCGCTCGGCGAAGCGCCGGCGCCGCCCGATGTGGTCCTGCTGTTCGTGAAGGCGAGCCAAACGCTGATCCTCTCGGAAGCCGCGCAACAGGTGGAAGGCGCGCTCGCGCCGCTGCTCGGGCGTCCGGCCTGCGCGATCGTGCCGCAGGCGAAGAACTCGGGCCGGACGGCGCTCTCGCTCGGCTGCTGCGGCGCGCGGGCTTACGTGGACGCGCTAACGGACGACGTGGCGCTCTACGCGCTGCCGGGAAACAACCTGGCGGGCTACGTGGAGCGGATCGCCACACTGGCGAAGGCCAACCAGGTGCTGAGCACGTTCCACCGCCTGCGGCGCGAAGATGTAGCCGCGGGTGCGAGTCCGACCATCGGCGAGTCGCTCGCGCGGCTGTCGTAGGCGGCCCGTCACTCGTACCGGAGGGCTTCCGTCGGGTTGATGCGCAGGGCGCGGCGCGCGGGGCCCGCCGCGGCAGCCCCCGCGACGAGCGTCAATAGCAGCGCCACGCCGGCGAAGGTGACCGGGTCGGCGGGGCTGACCCCGTAGAGGAACGAGGCCAGCAGGCGGGTGACCGCGAACGCCAAGGCGAGACCCGCCACCGCGCCGGCCAGCACCAGGCGGAGCCCCTGCAGCAGCACGGCGCGCAGCACATCGCCGGAAGACGCGCCGATGGCGACGCGGACTCCGATCTCCCGGGTGCGGCGCGCGACGCTATACGCCAGCAGGCCGTAAATGCCGATGGCGGCGAGCGCCAGCCCCAGCAAACCGAAGGCGCCGATCAGGTCGCGCGCCACCCGCATCGGCAGCAGAGCTGCCGCCAGGTTCTGGTTCATGGTCATGACGTTCAGCAGCGGCAGATTCGGGTCCAGCCGCAGCAGTTCTTCGCGCAGCGCCTGGACACTGGAAACGCCCCGCACATGCAGCGCCATCGACGGCGCATAGTTCTCCTCGGTGGAAAAGAAGATCATCGGCAGCGCCGCTTCGGAGAACGACACCAGGCGCGCGTCGGCGACCACGCCGGCGACTTCGAGGTACGGATCCGTGCCCTCCTCGTCGCCCCGCCGGACACGCTTGCCCAATGCCGATTCCCCCGGCCAGAACTTGCGGGCGAAAGCGCGGTTGACGATGGCATAGTTCTTCTCGCCGCGGCCGAACTCCCGGCCCTGCTCGAGCGGGACGCCGAGGAACTGGAAGAACCCGGGGCTGACGGTGGAGAAATGGTACTCCATGTCCTCGCCCCGGCCCGGCGTGTAGCCGGCGACGGCAACGCGCGTGCGTTGCTGGGCCTGCAGCGAGAGCACGGGCGCTTCCGAGAGGGCCGACGCCGGGAACCTCTCCAGCGCGGCCTGGTAGAACGCGCGGCCGCGCGCCTCGGTGTATCCGGTGAGCTTTAGATCCAGTTCGGCAATGGTGATTCCGGCGGTGTTGAAGCCGACCGGAACGGCGTACGCTCCGGCCAGACTACGGACGAAGAGTCCCGCGACCACCAGCAGCAGCACCGAAGCGGCGGTCTGGGTCACCACCAGCGATCCCCGCCAGGTGACCCGGGGCGCGCGGCCGGAAGGCGGCTGCGGGCGGGTGGCATGGAACGCGGGGATCACGGCCATCGCGAGTCCGGCCAGGATGGAGAGGAGCGCGGCGCCCGCGAGCACCAGGGGTTCGAGCCCGAGGTCCAAGCGGATAGGCACGGGCAGCGGCGGGCGGAACGCCGCGATTCCGCGGGTGACGAACACCGCGATGAGGATGCCCACGGCGCCCCCGGCGAGCGAGAGCAGGACGCTCTCGGTGAGCAGTTGCCGGATGAGGCGGCGGCGGGAGCCGCCGATCGCCAGCCGGATCGACATCTCCTGGCGGCGGGCGCTCGCCTGCGCGAGCAGCAGATTCCCGAGGTTCGCGCAGGCGATCAGCAGCAGGAGGATCACCACCGCCGTCAGCATGCCGAGGAAACCGATCGCGGGCAGCCGGGCAAACGGCGGCACCCGCGAGTCCGCCTCGGAGTAGATGGAGAGCTTGCGGGCCTGCCGGTCGACGTTTGCCCACTCGGGGTACGCCTGAAAGAATTGTTGCGCCAGGGTGTCGAGGCGCGCCTGCGCCTGCGGCAGAGTGACGCCCGGGCGCAACCGCGCCAGGATCATGGTGCCGCGGTTGCCGCGGGAGTCCGCGCCCGTCTCGCCCGGCCGGGCGGCCGCCTGGAACTGGTGCGGGATCCAGGCGTCGATGCGCAGCACCCGCAACGGCGAGCTGAACTTCGGGGGCGCCACGCCCACTACGGTGAACAGACTGCCGTTGAGCGCCAGCGTGCGGCCGAGCACGCCCGGGTCGCGCTGGAAACGGGAGGTCCAGAACTCGTGGCTGATCACCGTCACGGGGGTGGATTCGCGGGCCAGGAACCCGCGGCCGAGCGCGAGCTGCACGCCCAGCGCGGAGAAGAACTCCTCGCTGGTGAGTTCGCAAAAGACGACCTCGGACTTGCCGGCGGAGACGTAGCTCGCGCCGAACGGCGCGAAGGCCGTCATGCTCTCGAAGATGTCGCGCGCCTGGTCCCGGATGTCGAGGAAGTCGGCGTAGGAGTTCGCTCCGGGCGCGGGACCGGAGAAATCACTGGTGTAGAGGGCCGTGAGGCGGGCAGGGTCGGCGCCGGGCAGGGGCCGGAGCAGGATCGCGTTCACCAGGCTGAAGATCGCGGTGTTGGCGCCGATGCCCAGCGCGACCGACAGGATCGCCACGGAGGCAAAGACCGGGTGCTGCCGCAGGCGGCGGGCGCCATGCCGGAGGTCCTGGGCGAGCGTTTCCAGAAAGGGAAGCCCCTGGCGGTCGCGGTACAGCTCCTTGGCCGGTTCGGCGGGGCCGAGCTTGAGCAGCGCGGCGCGGCGGGCTTCGGCGGGGGAGTGCCCGGCGCGGATCCGGGCGTCGATCTCGTGCTCGAGGTGGGAGGCGAACTCGGCGTCGAGCTCCGCGTCCCCGCGGCGGAAGGTCCCGATTATGCGGGCGAAGAGGGCTCTCACGGTTTTTCCTCCGAGGGTGTGAAGAAGCGGGCCACGATCCCCGTGGTTTCGGACCAGGCGCGGGCTTCCTTTTCGAGTTGCCTGCGGCCGCTCCGGGTCAGCCGGTAGAACTTCGCGCGGCGGTTGTTCTCCGAGACGCCCCACTCGGAGGCGATCGCGCCCTCCTGTTCGAGCTTGAGGAGCGCCGGATAGAGGGTGCCGTAGTTCAGGGAGAGCCGGTCCCCGCTGGTTTGCTCGATGCGGCGGGCGATGCCGTAGCCGTGTTGCGCGCCCAGGGTCTCGAGCGTGCGCAGGATCATGAGGTCGAGGGTGCCTTGCCAGACGCCGGATTTTTCTTTCATGGAGGTCCTATGGGATACCAATATCACGATTGCTATGGGTAAGCAATAGGAGTTACGCGGGCGGCGGTCCCGGGGTTCCGTCTTTTTGGAACGGCGCTGCCGGGGGGGGCGGCGTCGCGAGCGGGGCGGGGGACGCCCGGGTCCCGCGGCCGGTAGCGGATACCTCTAAAAGTCCCCGAGGAACAGAGCGTCGGCCGGTGAGAACCGGATTCTGCCGCTCGCCTCGCGCCGGAACGAGAACAGGAACTGCACTGGACGGGCGGCGGGATGGTAATCACCGCGTCCGAAGTTGGCGCCGTGGAGGCCGCCCGCGGTCTCGTAGACCACCACCTGAGCCTGCGAGCCGGGGAACGCCGTGGTGCGGACGCGGGTGAAGTAGCCCAGCGCGGCTGTCGCTGTCGTGCCCGGGCCGGCGCCGGACGCCGTGGCGTAGTCCCGCCACCAGCGGTGGGCATCGGCGGCGGCGATCACCCGCCCGGAGTCCGGGGAGTTGATCAGATAGACCCCGCCCGGTTCGCCGTACGGCATGCGTGAATCGCCGTTGATCACCGGCGACAAGCATGGAAACACCCGGCACTGCGGCGTCGGGATCTCGTTGCCCGCGTAGAAGGCGATGGGCGCCTCGGTGCCGCTGCGCGCGCACCGGGGCCGCCCCGAAAGCCCGAGCGCCAGGGGTTCGGGCAGCGTGGCGACCTGGATCGCGAACGCGGCCACCTGGCCGAGGTGCGGGTACGCCGGGTTATTCACGGAGCACGCGGCGCGCAAGGCCATCATGCCGCCGTTCGAGCCGCCGGTGAGATAGACGCGCTCGGGGTCGATCTCCGGCACGCGGCCCGCGAGCAGCACCCCGACGACGTGGTCAAGGAAGCCGGCATCGTCGCGCTGCTCCGCGTCCCCGAGCTGGCCGGGCGACGGCACCCGGCCGTCCTCCCAGTGCTGGCCGTCCGTGCTCTGCGGGTCTGCCGGATCATCCGGGATGCCGTCGGGCAGCACCAGCACGAAGGGCTGCGAAGTCCGCACGCTGGTCGCGAAGGGCGTGCACGGCTGCCCGGCCGCGTTCTCGAAGCGCTGGTCGAAGGCGGGAGGGGGCGTGGGGAAAGAGGCCCGGCAGTCCTCCGTATTGCGGGACCACCGCGCGGGGCGGCCATCCGCCAGTTCGTCGAAGCCGCGGGCGAGCTGGTCGAGCGCGGCGGTAGTGGTATCGGGCGCGCCACCGTGCAGGTACAGCACCAGGGGCACGGGTCCAGTGGCGCGCGCGGGCGTGTAAACGTGAAACGTGCGCTGCAGCGTCTTGCCCCGAAACAGTTCGGTGCTGCGGCACAGAGTCATGGAGCCGGACGTTTCGGGCGGCCACAGCGCGCAGTTGAATCCCCGGGGACACGGCTCCGGCTGGCAGGACTCGAGGCGGAAGGGCGCTGGCGCGGCCGCCCGCCCGGTACGGCTGTCCGGCGGCGGGGGCGGCAATTGCGCGTACGCCTGGAGGGCGACGATGCCGGCCGCCAGCGCGGCTACGATCTGTCGCGAAGGGTGCATGCTCCTCTCCCGAGTATGGAACACCGCGTCGCGGAAAAAGACTCGGACAAGGCTCCTCCGCCGAGCAGCGTCAGCGACCGGGTGAAAACGGACAGGGACTTCATATGCTGATATCCTAAAGATTCACCCCGGCTCTTTCCTAAGGCTCCACGCACGTGAAAATCGGTTTCGTCAGTCTCGGTTGTCCCAAGAACCTCGTCGATAGCGAGGTAATGATGGGTTCGCTCGTGCAGGGCGGCCACGAACTCACCTCCCAGCCCGATGAAGCCGACGTCATCGTCGTCAACACCTGCAGCTTCATCGATCCCGCCAAGGAAGAGTCGGTCAACACCATCCTCGAAATGGCGGAGTTCAAGAAGTCCGGGCGGGCGCAGCGGCTGATCGTCGCCGGGTGCCTTGTCGAGCGCTACCGCGCCGATATCCGCAAGCAGATCCCCGAAGTGGACGCCGTGCTCGGCACCAACGAACTGGACCAGATCAACGCGCTCTGCGAAGGCCTGGAACCGGCGGCGAATCCGCTCACCCCGTACTTGTACCACGACCTTTCGCCCCGCGTGCGCGCCACGCCCGGCCACCACGCCTACATCAAGATCGCCGAAGGCTGTGACCATCCCTGCACCTTCTGCGTGATCCCGCAGTACCGCGGCGCGTTCCGCAGCCGGCGCTTCGAGAGCCTGGTGAACGAGGCCACGAAGCTCTTCGCGCAGGGCGTCCGCGAGATCAACCTCATCGGCCAGGACACCACCAGCTACGGCGAGGACATCGGGATCAAGAACGGGCTCGCCGTCCTGCTGGAGCGCCTCGCGCAGATCGAAACGCCGCACCCGAAGTGGATCCGCTTCCTTTACTGCTACCCGAACCGCGTGACGCCGCAACTGCTCGAGACCATCGCGCAGCACGACGCGCTGGTGAAGTACGTGGACATGCCGTTGCAGCACGCCTCGCGCGAGGTGCTGAAGCGGATGAAGCGCGGCTCGAGCGGCGATTTCTTCCTGAAATTGCTGGAACAGATGCGCCGGACCATTCCCGGCGTCGCCCTCCGCACCAGCATGATCGTCGGCTTTCCGGGCGAAACCGAGGCCGACTTCGAGATCCTGTGCCAGTTCGTCGAGGCCGCGCAGTTCGACCGCCTCGGCGTGTTCCGCTACTCCGACGAGGACTCGAGCAAGAGCTTCGCGCTCGACGGCAAGGTGGACCAGCGGACCATTTACAACCGGCAGCGCAAGCTGATGGCCCTGCAGCGCAAAATCTCGAAGGCGCGCAACCGCAAGCTGATCGGGCGCGAGTTTCCGGTGCTGGTGGAAGGTCCCTCGGCCGATTCGGAATTGGTGTGGACCGCCCGCATGGCCAGCCAGGCGCCGGAGATCGACGGCGTCTGCTACATCTCCGATCCCGGCGAAACCGCGCCGCGCGCCGGGCAATTCCGCCGGATGCGCATCACCGAAGCGCACGACTACGACCTGGTCGGGGAACTCGTCGATGACGCGCCGCTGGAGACGCCGGCCCCCGCCGCGCCGCTGTTCCAGATTGTTCCGCTCGACCGGCCGCCGATCGGCCCGTTCTCGCGGTAGACTGCGAATCTCACCATGAAGTGTCCGATTTGCCGCAAGGAAGTCGCACGCACGGATCCCTTCCTGCCGTTCTGCAGCGAGCGCTGCAAGGTGATCGACCTCGGGAACTGGGCGAGCGAGAAATACGTCATCTCGACGCCGGTCCGGCCGCCGCCGGCGGAAGACGAAGAGGACGAGGTTTGACCGCGCTCGCCCGCGCGCTCGCCACCTGGTTCGGGTGCGGCTACGCGCCCAAAGGCCCCGGCACTGCGGGATCCCTGGGCGCCATCGTGCCCGCGTGGCTCGCGGGACACTACCTCGGCTGGCCGCCGCTGGCGATCGCCGCGCTGGGCCTCGCCATCGTGCCGGCGGGTGTGTGGGCCGCGAACGTCCTCATTCGCCAGAGCGGGCTCGAGGACCCCCAGCAGGTAGTGATCGACGAAGTGGCCGGCCAGTGGATCGCCTGCGCGGGCGCGAGTCACCTCGGCTGGATCCCCTGCGCGGGCGCTTTCGTCCTGTTCCGCCTCTTCGACATCTGGAAGCCCTGGCCGGTGCGGCGCGCGGAGGCGCTGCCGGGCGGTGTGGGCGTGATGGCGGACGACGTGCTCGCCGGCGTCTACGCCGCGCTTGTCTTATGGGCGGCAGGGTGGTTCAATCGGTAAAGAGCATGGCATCCCGCAAGGCCGCCAACGGCCGACCTCAGATAACGCAAGTGACTCCGCCGGCAGCAATTCCGGGCGGCGAGTTCCAGATTCGCGGCACGGCGCTGGCGGGCGGCGACCGTCCCGTGGTGATGATCGGCGATGTCCTGGCTCCGGTGGTGATCGGCTCGGAATCGTACGTGGTCGCCCGCGTACCCGACGGCGCGGCGGTCGGCGACCTCATCGTTAAAACCAATGGCGACAGCTCCCCCGCCTGGAACTGCGACGTCGGCATCCAGATCGCCGACAGCCTGCATCCCGTCACCAGCCCCTGCGTGGATCCCGAGGGGAACATCTACACCACGTTCAGCGGATCCCGCGGACAGAAGACGCCGGTGTCGGTGTACAAGATCGACGCCAACTACCGGCTGAAGCCATTCCTCAACGACGTGATGAACGCTACCGCCGTCGTGTGCGACCGCGAAGGCTTGCTCTACGTCTCCAGCCGCTATGACGGAGTGGTCTACCAGGCGACGCCGCAGGGCAAGATGACGCAGTACATCGAAGGCATGGGCGTCGCCACGGGCATGGCGTTCGACGCCGAGGGCAACCTGTACGTTGGCGACCGCAGCGGCACCATTTTCAAGATCAGCCCGTCGCGCCAGATCTACGTCTTCGCCACCGTCGAGCCGTCCATCGCGGCCTACCACCTGGCCTTCGGCCCGGACGGCTACCTGTACCTGACCGGACCTACGACCTCGAGCTTCGACGTCGTGCACCGCGTGTCGCCGGGCGGGGAAGTGGAAGTGTTCTACCGCGGGCTGGGACGCCCGCAGGGCCTGGCCTTCGACGCGGAGGGCCGCCTGTACGTGGCGGCGTCCGTCGGCGGGCGGCGCGGCGTGGTGCGCATCGGCGCGGACCGGAAGGCGGAGCTGTTCCTCTCGGGTCCCGGCATCGTGGGCCTGGCGTTCGGGCCCGGCCGTGGCCTGCTGGTGACGACCAATAACGCGCTGTTCCGCGTGGACGCCGGCATCGCCGGCTTGCCCCTGTTCTAGCTGGCGGACGGCCCGGCTCGGTTTCTTATGTTCTTCAGGGCCGCGAGCGTAAGCGAGCGGCAAGCTCCCAGGCAAATGGCAAACGCAGAAATCATCGCCGTCGGCACCGAAATGCTGACGCCGGACAAAGTCGACACGAACTCCCTGTTCGTCACCGGTCAGTTGAACGCCCTCGGCGTCGAGGTGATCCGCAAGACGATCACCGGCGACGAGCGGGACCTGCTCGCCGAGACCGTGCGCGCGGCGCTGGGCCGCGCCGAACTCGTGCTGGTCACCGGCGGGCTCGGCCCCACCGAGGACGACGTCACGCGCGACGCCGTGGCCCAGGCGCTCGGCCGCCCGCTGGTCTTCGTCGACCGCCTGCTCCAGGACCTCGAAGACAAGTTCCGCAAGTTCGGCCGGAAGATGGCCGAGAACAACAAGCGTCAGGCGTACATCCTGGAGGGAGCGGAGATCCTCGACAACCCGCGCGGCACCGCGTGCGGCCAGTGGATCGAGCACGCCGGCCGCGTGGTCGCGCTGCTGCCGGGTCCGCCGCGCGAACTGAAGCCGATGGTCCTCGACGACGTCGTCCCGCGGATCGCGCGGCGGCTGCCGCCGCAGGTGATCCGCACCCGGTTCTACCGCGTCGCCGGCATGGGCGAAAGCGATCTCGATTCTCAAATCGCCCCGATCTACACGAAGTTCACGAACCCGGTGACCACCATCCTCGCCACCGCGGGCGACGTGCAGATCCACCTGCGGGCGCGCTGCGCCACGGCCGAGGAAGCCGACGTCCTGCTCGCCCAGTGCGGCGACCCCATCGCCGAACTGCTCGGCGACCGCATCTACTCCACCAACGGCGACCCGCTCGAGGCCGTCATCGGCCACCGGCTCCGCGCGGCGGGCCAGGCGCTCGCCGTCGCCGAGTCCTGCACCGGCGGCCTCGTCGGCGGCCGGCTCACCGGCATCGCGGGCAGCTCGCAATACTTCGTCGGCGGCGCGCTCACCTACACCGACGCGATGAAGGTGAAGCTGCTCGGCGTGGACCCCGCGCTGCTGGCGCAGCACACCGCGGTCAGCGAACCGGCCGCGCTCGCCATGGCCGAGGGCGTTCGCGCCGCCACCGGCGCCGATTGGGGCCTCGCCGTCACCGGCGAAGCAGGTCCCAAACCGTCCACGCCCGCGCCGGTGGGCACGGTGTTCCTCGCGGTCGCGGGTCCCCGGGGCAGCGAGGCGCAGATGGTGCAGTTTCCGGGTGATCGCGAGCGCGTCCGGTTGTGGGGCACGCAGGCGGCGCTGAATTTCCTCAGGCGGAAGTTGGAACAGGCCTCGCGCCAGCCGTGATCATTCTGCCCGTAGGCTCGCCAGCGGATCCACCCGCGCCGCGCGCCGCGCCGGGATGACGCACGCCGCCAGCGCAACCAGCGCGAGCGCCGCCGCCGTCACCGCGAACGACACCGGATCCGCGGCCTCCACGCCGAACACCATCGACTTCAGGAAGCGCGACAGCGCCACCGCCGCGGCTAGTCCCACGGCGAGGCCGATCGCCACCACGACCGCGCCCTGCGCCAGGACCTCGCGGACGATTCGCCCCGCCGGCGCGCCCAGCGCCATGCGGATCCCGATCTCCTTGGTGCTCTGCCCGACCAGATAGGCCATCACCCCGTAGACGCCGAGCGCCGCGAGCGCCAGCGCGACGCCCGCGAACGCGCCGAGCAGCGCGAGCGTGAAGCGGCGGGGCGCCAGCGAGGCGCCGATCCGGTCCTCCATGGTGCGTGCCTGGTACACGGGCAGGTCCGGATCGAGGGCGGCGATCTCGCGCTTGAGGGCCGCGGTGAGCGCCGCGGGGTCGCCCGCTGCGCGCACCACCACAGTCAGCGCGCGCGAAGGGAACTGCGTGTGCGCGCGGTACAGCGCCATGCGGGAGTCCGCGTCGAGGGCGTATTGCTTCACGCGGCCCACCACGCCCACCACGATCCACCAGGGCGCGTCCGGCCGCGCGTCGATGCCGCCCGGCTTCAGGCGCTTGCCGAGCGGATCCTCGTTCGGCCACACCTGCGCGGCCAGCGCTTCGTCGATCACCACGGCCAGCGGCTGGTCCGGCGTGTCGTGCTCCGTGAACAGCCTGCCGCGCCGCACGGGGATCTGCATCGCGGCGAAGTAGCCGGGCGTGGCGACGCGCATGTCGGCGTTGAGAAACTTCTCGCCCGCCGCGGGCACCCGGCCTTCCACCACGATGGGACCCCAGGCGAACGACTGGCTGAGCGGCGGCGCGGTGACCGCGCCCACCGCGGCCACGCCCGGCGCCTCCGCGAGCCGCCGCCACAGTTCCTGGTAGGTCTTCGCGACTTCGCCGGCGTCCTTGTACCGGTTCGCGGGAAGCGCCAGATCGAAGGTGAGCACGTTCTCCGGGTTGAAGCCCGGCGCGACGCCGGCGACTCGGGCGAAGCTGCGCAACAGGACTCCGGCGCCGGCGAGCAGCACGACGGCGAGCGCCACTTCCGCGGCCACCAGGACGCGCCGGAACCCGTGACCGCGCGCCCACAGCGACCCGGAGGCGGCGCCGCGCGCATCTTGCTGCAGGGCCGCGCCGGGATCGCGCGCCGCCATGCGCCACGCGGGCAGCAGTCCACAAAGGAGTCCCGAAGCCAGCGCGACGGCGCAGGTGAACAGCAGGACCTCGGGGCGCAGCGTCACTTCGGAGAGGCGGGGCAGGCTGCCCGCGCCGAGGGTCCGCAGCAGGCCCAGGGCGAAGGCGGCGAGGGTGACGCCCAGCGCGCCGCCGGCGAGCGCGAGCAGCAGGCTTTCGGTAAGCAGTTGCCGCATCAGGCGGGCGCGCGAAGCGCCCAGGGCCGCGCGCACGGCGAGTTCGCGCCTCCGGGCCAGGCCGAACGAAAGCACCAGGTTCGCGACGTTGGCGCATGCGATCAGCAGCACGCAAGCCACCGCGCCGGTCAGCAGCAGCACCGCGCCGCGCGCCTCGCCCGCCACCTGCTGCTGCAGCGGCACTACGGAGAAGGTCAGGCGGCCGTTGGGCGGATAGAAGTCCGGGTGCTCGCGGCGGAGGCGCGCGGTGATGGTTTCCATCGCCGCCTGCGCGGTGGCGGCGCTGACGCCGGGTTTGAGGCGCGCCAGCAGGTTGAAGTCCTCGCCGCGGCGGTTCTGGGCGGCGGATTCGGCCAGCGGCAGCGGGACGTGCAGGTCGTGCTGGGGCGCCCCGTAGAGCGTGGGCAGCACCTCGCGGGGGATGGAGAAATCGGCGGGGAGGACGCCGGCCACTTCGTGCGGCTCCCCGTTGATGCGGATCACGCGGCCGGCGATGTGGGGGTCGCCGCCGTAGCGCCGCTGCCAGAGGCCGTGGCTGAGGATCACGGTGCGGGCGCGGCCGGGCCGGTCGTCGCTTTCGAGGAACAGGCGGCCGAGCAGCGGGCGCGCGCCGAGCATGGGGAGCAGGTTGGAGCTTTGGCGCAGGATCCCGGCGCGCTCCGGCTCCGCGTCGCCAGTGAGGGTCGCGGTGGTGCCGAAGGCGATCGCGGTCGCTTCCAGCGCCAGGTTGCCGCGCAGGATGTCGAAGTACTGCGCGGTGGAGAACCAGTCTTCGGCAATGCCGATCCCGGGGGAGCGGTTCCAGAGAATGGCGAGGCGTCCGGGGTCCGGGTAGGGCAGCGGGCGCAGCAGCAGGGCGTTGGCGACGGAGAACATCGCAGTGTTGGCGCCGATGCCGATGGCGAGCGAGAGCACGGCGGCGGAGGCGAACAGCGGCCGGCGGAGCAGCGCGCGCGCCGCCTGGCGCAGTTCGGCGAGGAGGGCGGTCATTGGGCGCGATGCTAGCACAGGCGGGGGACGGTCGCGTGGAATGGGATGAACCAGGTGGTTGCCCGAAGAGGCCTGCGCCGAACTGACCCTCAACAACCGACCCTCAACAACCCTCAACAACTCCCGTCAACAACTGACCTCGTCAACAGACCGGTCCGATCGTCAGTTCCGGCCAGGCAGACACTTGTCCTCCACGTATGGTTCGATCGCAAGCGATCGCGCGGCCAGCAGCGGTTTCAGCTCCCGGTACATGTCCTCGCGCTGTCCGGGCGAGAAGCCATCGAAGGGGTTGAACGCTTGCGGGCACCAGCGGAACTGGGTGCCCGCCGGGTACTGGAGCAGTTTCTCCTTGAGTGCGCCGAAAGTGGATGCTTGATAGCCGTCCACGCGGAACGCCGTCGGGTAGATTTCGCCACCGTTGGAGACGTCGATCTTAAGCGGGTCCGCCGGGCGCGGCAGAGCCCACTCCTGCCGGCATGCCTCATCCAGGCAGAGGACACGAAGCCGCTGGCGCCGTTGATCGTCCAAGAGCCACGACTTGGCCGACGCGATCGCGCGAAACAAGACAGCCCCCAGGCGGCTTTCGGGGTTCGGCAAGCGTCCGGTGATGGGGTGGACGTCGAACTCAGACGTCCGGCCACGCCACTTCTCACTCCATTGCTCGAGGCGCTTCCAAAGGAACGGCTCCATCGCGGCGCTGCCGCGCGCGCTGAGTGCCTGCACGGCTGAGCCAACCGTCTCCGGATCGGGATCATCCAGACTGGCGATCGCTTGCTTTTCAAGCACCGGATTCCAGACAGTCCGCGCTAGCTGGCTTAACAGAGAGCGATGACAGCCCCGTTGCGCGCGATCGTTAAGAGCACGTTGGAGCAGTTCGCCTGCAGACTCGGGCTCCGAGGCCGGCAGCTTGCGAACGAAGTAGATGAGGAACGCCGCCTCTTCGGCACACGGCCAGGATTCGGCCAGGTAGCGCTTGCGCATCTCGTCGGCCAGCTTCGCGGTGCCGAACTTGCCGATCAAGGGCAACACGCCGAATTCTCCCGCGGCGAGCCACTTCGCAAAGACCGCGTCCGCCTCGGGGAGGTCGCGCTCGTCGATCTCGCGGACCGCGAAACCGGCGAAACGAGGTCTGCCGCTCGCGATGTCCTTCGCGACGATTCGCTGGGCATCTTCCGGAGCGAGCTCGCTGAGCCGGCGGAGCGCAACGGAGCCTACTCCACCTCCGCCGCCCCACGCCTGGATTCCCAGCGCGTCCTGCGGCAGGCTGCCTGGTTCGACTCGATCGATCACCGCGCGCAGTGCTGGGATCATTTCCGGACCACGCACCAGGTCCCACTTCTTGCCAAGCAGTTCGGACTGCTGCTCCGCCGGGAACGACGCGAACCCCGCGATCAGTTCCGCCCGGGACAACCCATAGTCATCGGGAGGCACGAGGAGCGCCGCCCTGGCCTCCGCCGGCGCAACTCCGGCAATGGCCTCGCCCGAGATCCTGCGAGCGGCCGCGTCTTTGGATGACGCCACGGGAATCAGCCGAATCGCTTCCGCCTTCACCACGTCCGCGAAGCGCTTCTGCCTCGCCTCCGCTTCGGCCCAGATCTTCCGCGGTTCCGCCGTCGTTGGGATCTGCCAGGAGTAGACCGGCAGCGGAGCCGGTGCTTCCTTCCGCAAGAACGTAAAGAGCGCACGCAGCCGGATGTCCCCAATGCGAATGGGAGTGGTCCGGTCTGCAAGGTAGCGATCGAACGCGGCAACCGCCTGTTCGCGGTCCCGGCACCCCAGAAGCAGCAGCGTATCGGGGCTTTCTCCGCGCTTGCGTGCCTCCCGGAATGACAGGGCCAGCGCGCCGGGCGTAGCCAGGTACCGCAGGTCTCGCCGTGCCGAACGCCAAGGGTTCTCCAACGGATTCCAGGCCACCGGAGGTCCGCCGGGTTTCGGCATTTCCGGTTCCGGCTGCTCCAGAACTGCTTCGAGACTTCGCAGCTTCGACTCCGCCCAAGCAGCGTCATCCGGCACGATCTGGAGTTCCAGCACGTTCGAGACAGCGGCAAACTGAATAACGCGGTTTCCGCTTTCCCCGGGATTGCGCTCGCGGCTCAGGCGATGAGACTTGAGGTACAGGCGATACGTCCCCGGCGCGTCGAAGCGAAACCAGTCGTTGAGGTCCAGTTCGATCTTGTAGGGCTTCGCGTCGAGTACCGGCGTGCCGCGGAGTCCGCCTGCCATTCCGTTCATCACGCCGCTGAAGAAATAGTCGGCACAGGGATCGACGACATCGTTGCGGTCGAGTACGAACTGCTCGGTGGGGAGCCGCCCGCTGCGGTCGTAGGTCGCGCCGTTCAGTTTGTACTTGTCCGGCGCGTCGCTCCAGAATTCGAGCGTCAGGGGAATGCGCTCTCCGCGATGAAAGGTGGTGACACCGCCGGCGGTTCCCAGGCGGAAGTGAAGGTCGCTCGAATTGGCCGCCAGATCGCGCTGGTGAAGGGCATCGAACGCTTGTGCCCCGAGCGGAGTGTGCAGAAGGGGTACGGCCACAACGAGAATCCAAATTGTTCTCAGCAAACCCGCCCTCCTTTACCGCAGCAGCCATGCCCGGCGGGAACCACACCGCGTTCCCGGGTCGATGTCACCATAGACACCGCGCCGGCTGCAATGTTCCTTGGGCTGGTCAAGGCCCACCCATGGATTTGGGCGAGGCGAGGGGGGATCCCCGTAACTAATTGGTAAGGCAGGAAATCTTTGGTGCGGATGAGAGGACTTGAACCTCCACGCCCTTGCGAGCACTAGAACCTGAATCTAGCGCGTCTGCCAATTCCGCCACATCCGCACGAGGCAGGATCGAACACCTTCATTGTCAAACAGGTTTCGCCGCCGTGTCAACGCGCCCCGCCTTGCGCAGGTCCAGAATCAGCCGCATCACGAGCTGCTCCAACTGATCAGCCACCGCCCGGTAGACCTCCGGCTTCTGCCCGATCGGATCGCGGACCTTCCAGTCGAGCACCTTGGTGCGGCTCACCGGGATGCGGTCGCCCGTGAGGTTGACGATCAGATCGAAGGTCATGCCGGGAAACGCGTCGGGGCCTTTGGGGAACTGGCCGTCCACTTTGATGTTGCGCTCCTCGAGTGTCTGGCGTGTGAGCGGCTGGATGATGGACGCCGGAGCCAGGCCCGCGCTGGCGGGCTCGATGACGTCGGCGCCGTAGGCGCGCGCGTACGCCTCCGCCATCTGGCTACGGCAGGAATTACCGATGCAAAGGAACAGGACCCGGGCGCGGCTCACTTCTTCAGTGTAGCGGGGGACTCGACGGGCAGGGTCGCGCGGGCTGAAGCCCGGTAGCTGCCGCCGAGCGCGCGCAGCAGGAACCCGACGGGATAGTTCTCGATGGCGACGGTGATCAGCCCCTCCGGATCCCGGGTGACGGTGCACATCTCGGGGCGCAGGCCGGGCACGGGCGGCGCGGCATCGCTGGCGAGGGCGTAGTTCCGGATGGCGGCGTCCTCGTCCGGGTGCAGGGCGGCGAAGCGAGCCGCGGCGCGGACGCGCTCCTCCAGCGTCTGCTCGATGTAGAGCACGCGGCCGAGGTCGAAGATCCCGGCCAGCAGCAGGACGAAGAGCGTCACCACCAGCGACGTCTCCACCAGCGTGTTGCCGCGCTCGCCGCGTTTCACCGGTCACCCCCGAGCAGCGGGAACGTCAGGCTGGGCTTGTTCTGCCAGCGCACCGGGAAGCCGAGCGTGCCGGTTTCGAACTCGCGGATCCGCACGGTGATGACGCCGCCGGCCGCGAGCACCTCGACGCGATCCACATGCAGGCCGTCCACGCGCGGGCGGGCGCCGCGCGGCGGGGTGGCCACGCCGTAGACGACGACGTTCTTCACTGCCCAGGCGGATTCGGGGCCGTGCTGCGCGGCATAGCCCGCGCCCGCGCGCACGGCGGTCACCAGGCTGTTATAGGTGGCGATCGCGGCGCCCATCTGGAACGTGCCGGCCAGCAGCGCCGCCAGCACCGCCGCGGCGAGCGTGAACTCGATCAGGACACTGCCGCGCCGCCGCCTCATTCCACCAACCTCACGCGGCCGCCGGCGCGCGCCGCCGCCGCCCGGGCCGCAACTTTCTGCTCCGTCGATCCCAGCACCGCCAGGAAGGTCACGGGGACGCGCGGCTGCACCAGCACCCGCACCGCGCCGTCCGCGGCGAACTCCACCGTGCGATCCGCGGTGGCGAACTCGGCGGTGCCGAAGTCCCAGCGGTTGGGGCTCCGGTCGATGGCCTGCCGCGCGCGATCCTGGCCGGCGGCCGTGCCGTCCCATTCGCGGGCCGCGAGCAGCGCCGCGGCGTCCGCATAGGCCTGGGCCTCGTTCTTCACCACGTAGATCCGGCCCACGTCCACCGCCAGCCCCGCCATGAGGACTAGCAGTCCGAGGGAGAAGCAGGCGGCGAGCACGATCACGCCGCGCCGGCGCTGGGAACGCGATTCCACACTTCTCCATCGGAGGTTTCGGGCCCGGGGATGAGACTATACTGAACCCTATGTCCGTCCTCCACCGCGGGATGCTTCTCGCCACCGCCGCCGGCCTGTTGACCGCCCAGGAGAAAGTCGACCTGGGGGTGATCAACCTAATCAAGCAGGAGGCGTTCCAGAACTCCAAGGTAATGAGTCACTTGCAGCAGTTGACCGACGTCCACGGGCCGCGGCTCACGGCCTCGCCCGAGTACCAGAAGGCCGCCGAATGGACCGTTGCCCAACTCAAGGAATGGGGGATCGCCAACGCCCGGATGGAGCCATGGGGCAAGTTCGGCCGCAGTTGGACCGTAGAGCAGTACTCGGCCGAGGTGACCCAGCCGTCCTACTCGGTGCTGACGGCCCGGCCGCTGGCCTGGAGCGGCTCGACGCCGGGTCCGGTGGCGGCGGCGGTGGTGTTCGCGCCCCTGGACGGCGGCTCCAGCCCCGGCCCCAAGAAGCTGGCGGCGGCGATCGAGAAGTTCATGACCGAGCACAAGGGCAAGCTGAAGGGCCGGATCGTGCTGCTGTCGCCGCTGACGCCGGTGACGCCGGCGACGAGCGCGGACTTCCAGCGTTACTCGGCCGAGGCGCTGGCGGCGACGGCGGCGGCGCCGGAACCGGCCGCGCGGATGCCGATCGATCCGAACAACATCGAACCGCCCGAGGATCCCGCCAAGCTCGGCGCGTTCTACGACAGCATGTCGCTCGCGACGATGGAGAAGTTCTTCAACCGGCTGGAGGCGCTGGAAACCAAGGTGAACCAGTTCCTGGCGGCCGAAGGAGTGGTGGGCGTCCTGACCACGGACCGGCGGTCGGTGAACGGCATGGTGTTCGCGGAGGCGGCGGGGTCCTACAAGGCGGCGGATCCGCTGTCGCCGCCCAAGTTCGTGGTGACGCGCGAGCAGTACAACCGGCTGGTGCGGCTGACGGAACTCAAGAAAACCGTCGAGGTGCGCCTGAACCTGAAGGTAAAGGCGTCGGATACCGACGTGGACGGGCGCAATATCCTGGCCGAGATTCCGGGCGGCGCGAAGAAGGACGAAGTGGTCATGATCGGCGCGCACTTCGATTCGTGGCACACCGGCACGGGCGCGACGGACAACGCCACCGGATCTGCCGTCATGATCGAGGTGATGCGGATTCTCAAGACGCTTAACCTGAAGATGGACCGGACGGTGCGGCTCGGGTTGTGGGACGGCGAGGAGCAGGGGCTGTTCGGGTCCCAGGGTTACGTGAAGAAGACCTTCGGGGATCCGGAGACGATGAAGCTCACGCCGGCGCACCAGAAGTTCAGCGTGTACTTCAACCACGACAACGGAACCGGCAAGATCCGGGGCGTATACCTCCAGGAGAACGACGCCGCGCGGCCGATTTTCGAGGCGTGGCTCGCGCCGTTCGCGGATCTGGGGGCGAAGACGATCACCATCCGGAACACCGGCGGTACGGACCACCAGTCGTTCGATGCGGTGGGTCTGCCGGGTTTCCAGTTCATCCAGGATCCGGCGGCGTACATGTCGATCACGCACCACTCGGATCTGGACGTGTACGATCACGTGCAGCCGGGGGATCTGATGCAGGCGTCGGCGATCATCGCGAGCATGGTGTACCACGCGGCGACGCGGCCGGAACTGTTCCCGCGGAAGGCGCTGCCGTTGCCGGTGAAGCGGTAGCGTCCGGCAGAACGAAGAACGATGGCCGTTGCGGCGTGTGGACACACTACGGCCGCACGGTTCGCGAGGGCGCCGGATCGATGTTCATGCGCATCGATCCGGCGGGTGCAGTTTCTTGTCGCGAGTTTTGGCTTACTAGCGCGGCGTTGCGTGCCGCCGTTCCGCCGGACCCGCTATCTCCGTTAGCTCTTGAGTAGTGATCTCCGAAGCCAACGAAAAAGACGACTCGACAAGATCCGGATCTT